>NZ_JOCT01000015.1 GCF_000717875.1 Streptomyces sp. NRRL S-455 | reverse complement strand
CCGCACCCCCGTCCCCACCCCCGCCCACCCCACTGCCCGGGCGATACGCGTGCTAAGGAGCCCGCGATGAGCGACATGATCACCGCGGACCTGGTCGATCTCGACCTGTCCGCCGACAGCAAGGAAGCGGCGGCGCGTGCCCTCGCCGAGCGCATGGTGGCCCTGGGCCGGGTGACCGACCTGGACGGCTTCCTCGCCGACGTGGCCGCCCGCGAGGCCCAGATGCCGACCGGCCTCGACGGCGGCATCGGCATCCCGCACTGCCGCAGCGAGCACGTCACCGAGCCGACGCTCGCCTTCGGCCGCAGCGCGAACGGCATCGACTTCGGCGCGGCCGACGGCCCCGCCGACCTGATCTTCCTGATCGCCGCACCGGCCGGTGCCGACGACGCCCATCTGACGATCCTGTCGTCGCTGGCCCGGCAGCTGATGAACGCGGAGTTCACCGACGCCCTGCGCGCGGTGGGCGACGCGGCGGCCGCGGCGGCGCTGATCCGAGGCGACGCACCCGACGAGGCCGAAACGCCCGCCGAAGCACCCGCCGAAACGCCCGCCGAAGCGGGTTCCGAGAACACCGTGGCGTCGGCGGGAGCGGCCTCTCCCGCCGCCGCCACGGTCACCGACGACACCGCCCCGGCGCAGGAGCAGCCGTTCCGCATCGTCGCCGTCACCTCCTGCCCCACCGGCATCGCCCACACCTACATGGCGGCCGAGTCCCTGGAGAACGCCGGCCGCGAGGCGGGCGTCGAGGTCACCGTCGAGCCCCAGGGCTCGGCCGGCTTCACCCGGCTCGACCCGGCGGTCATCGCGGCGGCGGACGCCGTGATCTTCGCCCACGACGTGCCCGTACGCGAGAAGGAGCGGTTCGCCGGCAAGCCCACCGTCGACGTCGGAGTGAAGGCGGGCATCAACCGCCCCGCCGAACTCATCGCCGAGGTCCGCGAGAAGGCCGCCCGCGGCGAGGTCACCTCCGGCTCCGCCCCGGCCACCCCGGTGGAACGCGGCGGCGAATCCGGCGAGGGCTACGGCACCAAGCTGCGCAAGTGGCTGATGTCCGGCGTCAGTTACATGGTGCCGTTCGTCGCGGCGGGCGGTCTGCTGATCGCCCTGGGCTTCGCGATCGGCGGCTACAAGGTCGACAAGGCCCCGTCGGTGATGGAGCACTTCCTCTGGACGCAGGCCGACAGCTGGGCGGCCCTGCTCTTCCAGATCGGCGGTGTCGCCTTCGGCTTCCTCGTCCCGGTCCTCGCCGGTTACATCGCCTACGGCATGGCCGACCGGCCCGGCATCGTCCCCGGGTTCGTCGGCGGCATGATCGCCTTCAACATCAACGCGGGCTTCCTCGGCGGTCTCGCGGCCGGTCTGATCGCCGGTGGCGTGGTGATGGCGATCCAGAAGGTGAACGTCCCGGCGGCGCTGCGCGGCATCATGCCGGTGGTGGTGATCCCGCTGATCTCCTCGGCGATCGTCGGGTTCCTGATGTTCGTCGTCATCGGCAAGCCCATCGCCGAGGCGCAGAAGGGCATGACCGACTGGCTGAACGGCCTGTCCGGCAGCAACGCCATCCTGCTCGGCGCCCTCCTCGGCCTGATGATGTGCTTCGACCTCGGCGGCCCCGTCAACAAGGTCGCCTACACCTTCGCCACGGCCGGTATCGCGGTGGCCAGCCCCAGCGACTCGGCGATGAAGATCATGGCGGCGGTCATGGCGGCCGGCATGGTGCCTCCGCTGGCCATGGCCCTGGCCACCACGATCCGCGGCAAGCTCTTCAACCAGACCGAGCGCGAGAACGGCAAGGCCGCCTGGGTGCTCGGCGCCTCCTTCATCTCCGAGGGCGCGATCCCGTTCGCCGCGGCCGACCCGCTGCGCGTCATCCCGGCCTCCATGGTGGGCGGCGCGATCACCGGTGCCCTGTCGATGGCCTTCGGCGCCACCCTGCGGGCCCCGCACGGCGGCATCTTCGTGGTCCCGCTGATCGGCAACCCGCTGCTCTACCTGGTCGCCATCGCCGCGGGCGTCTGCGTCACGACGGCTCTGGTGGTCGTCCTGAAGGGCATGCGCAAGCCGGCCCCGGGCGCCACCACCGCGTCCGAGGGCACCGCGGCATCCGCTGCGGAGAAGAAGCACCCGGTGGCGGCGTAAGGCCTGCGGACCACCCCATTCGTGGCATGTGAACCGTTCATGCCACCTGCGAGATAGATCACGAAAGTCACGGCCCGGGACCGAGGTCCCGGGCCGTGGTGTCTACTGGGCGCATGCCCGAGCACGTCTCCCGGTGGCCCGAAGGCCACCACCCTCTCCCCGCCCTCCCGCAGCAGCGGCAGACGGGCTCCCGGTCGGAGTCCGTGGAACTGACCCCCGAGGAGAGAGACGCCTTCGCCGAGCTGGCGCGTCAGCTCGGCGGCGGAGGAATCTAGGACAGCTGCGCCGCGCGCCGCTCCATCGCCTCGCGCGCCGCGTCCTCGCTGACGTACACCTCGCACATGTGCCGCCCGTCCGGCGTCGCCGTGTGCTCCACCTCCCAGAGGGAGAGTTCCCTGCCGTCGCGCAGCAGGAACGCGTGCTCGTAGAGCGAGAAACCCAGCCCCGCCCGGCCCGCGCGGCACGGACGGCCGAAAGCCTGGGTGATCTGGTGACCCGACGCCGTGGCCAGCAGGGCCGCCGTGTCCGCGCCCGGCCGGTCCGCGTTCTCCGCCCGGCGCAGTAAACGGCGCGCGTGGTCCGCCGAGTCGACCCCGGCGTAGGCGTGCCGGGGCGCGGGGACGGGGGACAGCTGCACCGTCACCGGCAGCTCGAAGTCCGGGGCGTCCGGCGGCAGCGGCAGGCGCGCGGTGGCGGCGCGCAGCTCCTCCTCGTCGACATACACCTCGTGCTGCGGTTCACTGCCCGCCGCGGTGTTGTGGACGAGCTCCCAGAGCGTCAGCGCCGAGCCGTCGGCGAGCAGCCAGGTGTGCCGGTAGGTCTCCCGGTGCAGGCCGGCGCTGTGGTGCGCGGAGTGCAGCGAACCGTCGTGCGCCAGCGCGCAGTCGAGCCGCCCCAGCGTCTCGTCGGGCAACTCGAAGGAGTTCAGGGCGCGGCCGAGGAGTCGCGCGAGGTGCTCCTCCGGAGACTCGGGCGAGTCGTGGGGTTCGTACGCTGCCGTCTCGTACGGAACGCTCAAGGTTTCTCCCGGCGTTGCTGCATGTCACCTTGTGGGTGCATACCGTAGCCCCTCGGTCGGACATCATGTCCGGGAACCGAGAAAACGTACGTCCAGGAAAACGCTCGGGCCGCGCGAAAAGTTCCCGCGCGGCCCGTTCTGTCCGCCAAAAACCCCAGTTGGGCCCGTCGTTCAGCCTCTCAGGAGGCGCTGCCCGCGACCCACTGGCTCCACGCCATGTTCCAGCCGTTGAGCCCGTTGTCCGGCGACACCGTCTTGTCGGGCGAGTTCTTGACGATCACCACGTCCCCGATGAGCGAGTTGTCGTAGAACCATTTGGCGGACGTGCTGCCCTGGGCGCCCCGGACATCGGCGAGGCCGACGCAGCCGTGGCTGGTGCCCTGGCGGCCGAAGGGCGGATTGCCCTTGTTGTACCAGTAGTTGCCGTGGATGAACGTGCCCGACGTCGTCAGACGCATCGCGTGCGGCACGTCCGGGATGTCGTACTCACCGCCCAGTCCGACCGTCCGGCTGTTCATCCGCGTCTGCACGAACTTCTCGGAGATCACCATCTGCCCGTTGTACGTGGTGTGCTCCGGGCTGCCCGCCGAGATCGGGACCGTCTTCAGGGTCTTGCCGTCCCGCACGACCGTCATGGTCTGCGTGCCGGCGTCGACCGTGGACACCTGCGAGCGCCCGACGGTGAAGGTCACCGTCTTCTTCTGCACCCCGTAGACGCCGTTCGCACCCTCGACCCCGTCCAGGTCGATCTTCATGGTGACCTTGGAGCCGGCCTTCCAGTACTCCTCGGGCCGGAAGTCCAGCCGCTGCCCGTTGAACCAGTGCCCGACGACCTTCTGCCCACTGCTGGACGTGACCGTGATCCCCGACTGCACGGCCTTCCGGTCGGTGATGGCCTTGTCGAAGGTGAACGACACCGGCATGCCCACACCGACCGTGGTGCCGTTGTCCGGTGTGTACGTCCCGATGAAGCTGTTCGCCGACGTCACCGTGGTGAAGACGGAGTTGGCGGCGGCCGTACGGCCCTCGGTGTCCTTCGCGGTCGCCGATATCCGGTACTTCGTCCCGCGCTCCAGCTGCTCCTTCGGCTTCCAGGACTTGCCGTCGGCCGAGACCGAGCCGGGCACGGCCTGACCGTCGTCCGCCACCGTCATCTTCACCTCGGTCAGCTTCCCGCCGCTGACCTTCACACCGGTCGCGTTGATGGAAGCGCCGGCCGAACCGTCCTTCGCCGAAATGGCGATCTTGGCGACGGACGTCTTGGCCGAGCCGTCACCGCCCTTGCCGTCGTCCTCGGCGTTGGCGCTGCCCCCGCAGGCGGTGAGCGTCAGGGCGCCGACCATCAGGGCGGCACAGGCCCCCAGTGTGCGCCGCGCTGCAATGTCCGGCGTTGTCACGGGCTTCCCCCAGTTGGTGTGATGTGCGTGATCCGCTCCAGTACGTGAGGGAAGAGGGGCCAGGCGGCCGGTCGGGTTGCGTCCGACCGCCGGCCACGACATCACCGTTACAAGGGCCGGACATTGTCCGGCCTGATTGTGGAAGTGGCTGTTCCCGTCCGCCGGTTCAGCTGCCCTCGTACAACTCCTCGTACGCCGGCCATGCCCCGCCCGGACCGTCGACCGGCCGCGCGGCGCGTACGGCCCGGACGATGGCGCGGGTCACGACGTCCGCGCCGGCCGCGAGGATCTCGTTGAGGGCCAGCGGGTTCGCCGCGTCCAGGGCGCGGTCGCCCGTCGCCAGGGCGAACACCGTGTCCCCGTCGTTGAGGAGATGCACCGGCCGCACCGCGCGGGCGATGCCGTCGTGCGCCGTGCCGGCCAGCTTCTGCGCCTGCGCCTTCGACAGCTCCGCGTCCGTGGCGACCACCGCGAGCGTGGTGTTGAGCGGCGGAGACGCGCTCCGCGCCGCGGTCTCGGCGAGACGCCGCCGCGCGGCCTCGTGGACCCTCGCCTCCGGGTACTCCACCCGCCCCTGGAACAACTCCCCGTACAGCACCCCCGTCTCCGGATCCATCACCGCCCCCGCCGCGTTGGCGACCACCAGCGCGGCCACCGTGATCCCCGAGCCGAGCACGGTGCTCGCGCTGCCGACACCGCCCTTCACGACTCCGGCCACCGCCCCCGTGCCGGCGCCCACACACCCTTCAGGCACCGGTGCTCCGGGCTCGCTCGCCGCGGCCGCCTCCACGGCCGCGCGGCCGGTGGCCGCGTCCGGCCGGGCCCGGAAGTCGCCGCCCCGCCCCAGGTCGAAGACACAGGCGGCGGGCACCACCGGCACGACGTGCGCCGGATCCACCCCGACCCGGATCCCGCGCCCCTGTTCCTCCAGCCAGGCCATCACACCCGACGCCGCGTCGAGTCCGTACGCGCTGCCGCCGGTCAGCACGACCGCCTCGACCTTCCGCACCACGTTGCGCGGGTCAAGCGCGTCCGTCTCCTTGGTGCCGGGACCACCACCCCGCACGTCCACGGCGGCCACGGCCCCGCCCTCCGGGGCGAGCACCACCGTGGTGCCGGTCAGCCAACCGTCGCCGGTGCGTGTCGCGTGCCCCACCCGCAGGCCGGCGACATCCGTCAGAGCGTCCACCCGAGCGTCAACTGTCATGGTGCACAGTCTTGACCAACGGGGGCCCCGGCGGGCGCGGTCAGCCGGTCGGCGCCGTCAGCCCGCCCGGTCTGGCCGGGCGGTGCGGGGGCGCGGGGGTGCGGGAGCGCTGGAGTGCTGGGGCGCGGGCCAAGGGCGGGGGGATTTTCTCCGCGACCGTACCCTGGAGGTATGAGCACCGCCCCCGAGCCCGAGCCGCGCGCGCCGAAGCCCGCGCTGGTCTTCGACGACCCGCTCGACCAGCAGTCCTCCGACGACACCGACCGAGGCTGGGGCGAGCGCACAGACTCCGGCGGCAGCGCGGCCGACCTCAGGCGCTTCCTCGACGAGAAGCCGCCCCACCACCTCTGAAGGAGCCGCGCTACAGGCGGTCCTGCCCGGAGCCGCGCTGTGCGACCAGCGCGTCGCGGATCTCCTTGAGCACCTCCAGCTCGGTCACCTCGATGACCTCCTGCGTGCCCTCCTTCGCCTTGCGGCGGGCCTCCAGCCGGGCCAGGTACTTCGCCATGGGCAGGACCATCAGGAAGTAGACGACCGCCGCGGTGATCACGAAGCTCAGGGCCGCGCCGAGGACGGAGCCCCACAGGATCTGGATGCCCTGCTCGCCCTCGCACGTCGAGCTCAGGCACGAACTGTAGTGGTCGAGGTTCTTCGTCCCGATGGCCCCGACGACCGGGTTGATGATCCCCTTCACCACGGCGTTGACGATGTTGGTGAACGCGGCGCCGATCACCACCGCCACCGCCAGATCGACGACGTTCCCGCGCATCAGGAAGGCCTTGAAGCCCTCCCAGACACTCGGCTCCTTCTTCTCGCTCACCTCGGGGCCCCTCCTCGCACGCACAGCCTGTGGAACAAAACGCTCCGCAACCTACGTCACCGCTGCGCCGAACGGGGGAGTCAGGCCCCACGAACGAGGGCCTTGACGCGATCATGCACGCAATCACCACAACGTCACCGCCAATCGGGCCGTGGCACTCGCCCCGGCGAGCCGGGCGGCGGTGGTACGCGGCACCGACAGCACGACCAGCGCCCCGCTGTCGGTCGCGTCCTCCAGAGGCTCCGGCACTTTCGTCACCCGGGCCCCGCGCGCGACCATCCGCGCGTCACCACCCGCCGCCGTCTCCTCGGCGGCGATGACGTCGACCCGGTCACCGGGCCGCAACAGCCGCACGGTGGCCGCGTCGGCGATCCGGACCGGGGCCGTCACCGCACCCGGCGCGCGACGCGTCCGAGCGGGATGCTCCCCGGACAGAGAGGCCGCGTGCCCGGGAGGCCGCACCCGGGGATGACCACGGGCCCCGTCGGCGTCGCGCGGTCCCGCCGCCACCAGCGCCGTCGCGGTGACCGCGAGCCCGGCGGCCAGGGCCCGCCGCCGGTTCCGCACGAGCCGTCCCGCCCGGGAGCGGCCGCGCACCCGGACCGGATCGAACCGCGGCACCTCACGCGTCGCCGGCACCTCGGGGCCGGGCGGGCACGGGGCGGCCGACCAGGAAGGAGAGGAGGACACGGCCGAAGCGGAGGGCGCGAACGAAGCGGAGGGCGCGAGCGAAGAGCGAGCGAAGGACATGAGGACCACCACCTGCGACGAGGGACCGGCTTGCGCTCCCCACGATGAGGCCTCGCCCCACATCCCGCTCAGGCCTGTGGACCTACCACCGGCCTGTGGACAACTCCCTCACCCGAACGACCACTTCCGGTCCGGCCTGAGACAGTGTGGGACCGACCACCTCCCCACGACGGAATCGGGACCGGAAACTACGCTGGCACCCCTTCCGCCCGTCCCTTCCGCCCGTCCAAGGAGCAGCGTGCCGCCGTCCTTCGTGCACCGGATCACCAAGTACGACCCCGCCGACCGCGATGAGCACGGCCACTACACCGGCGCCGAGGACACAGTCAGCGACCACGGACCTGTCGAAGCGGCGTACCTGGCGGCGATCACCGCCTTCGCGGAGGCCTCGGGCATCGACCGGCTGGAGATCCGCGACCCTGCGGTCACCGGCTTCGTCCACTTCGGCGTGGAGCCGCCGGTCGAGGGGCACGGCCTCGTCGGGCTCTTCCCGCCCGACCTCACCGGCTACCACGACGGGAGCGAAGTCTCCCTTCCGGTCGCCCTGGAGCTGGTCCGGGCCATGCTCCGCGACCAGGGCGCCTGGTGCCGGCTGGAGGCGGGGGATGTGTTCACCATGCACGTCGGGTGGGACCAGTATGTGTACGTGGGCACCGACCGGCCCTGCGCGGACGCCGTGGCCCGTACGCGGGAACTCGGCCTCTTCCCGGAACCGCTGACGGCCTCGCCCTATGCGGCCGAGTTCGACGAAGCGGAGGTGACGGAGCCGGCCGACGAGGACTTCTGGACGCGCGTGCGCACCATGCTCGCCTCGCGGCAGACGTTGCTCCTCGAAGAGACCTGCGTCCGCAACGCCGCACGCTGGCACCGCCTCACGCCGAAGAACCTCGACACGGTCCGCGCCGGTCTCGGCCCGCGCGCCCTGCTGACCGTCTGGCCCGATCTGACCCCGGACGTAGGCGCGGTTCTTGCCGCCCTGCCCGGGGAGGGATCCGTGGAGTTCGTCTGGGAGGCGCAGGAAGGGACGATCAGTCACGCGATCGTCGACGACACCGAGTACCAGGAACTCGCCACTCAAGTGGCCGATGCGCGAGCGGCCTGCGTCCTGCCCCTGTCCCTCGACGAACGCCACCCGCTGCTCTGCGCCGTCCTGCCGGACAGCGACGGCGTGCTGCGCGCCCGATGGTGACCAGTCTCGACGAGTGGGGACTCCACGGCGGCTGACCGCCGGCGCGAGATGTCGACATCCGCTCCTACGGCAACGCGAACCCCGGATCCATCCCGCCCAGCGCTCCGGCGCACAGACAGTCCCGCTCCGCCTCCGCCGGCAACCCCGCCACCGCGTCGAACAGCACCCCCCGCAGCCGGTCCACGTTCGCCGCGAACACCCGCAGCACCTCGTCGTGCGAGACGCCCTCCCCGGTCTCGGCACCGGCGTCCAGGTCGGTGACCAGGGTCAGGGACGTGTAGCAGAGCTCCAGCTCACGGGCGAGCGCCGCCTCGGGATGGCCGGTCATGCCCACCACCGACCAGCCCTGCGCCTGGTGCCACAACGATTCCGCACGGGTGGAGAAGCGCGGCCCCTCGACGACGACCAGGGTGCCGCCGTCCACCGGCTCCCAGTCCTTGCCGCGGGCCGCCTTCAGCGCGACCGCGCGCCCGGCGGGACAGTAGGGGTCGGCCAGCGACACGTGCACCACGTTCGGCACCGAGCCGTCGGGCAGCGGCAGCCCGTCGAAGTAGGTGTTCGCCCGGGACTTGGTGCGGTCGACCAGCTGGTCCGGCACCAGCAGGGTGCCCGGCCCGTACTCGGGACGCAGACCGCCCACCGCGCACGGGGCCAGCACCTGGCGTACGCCGACCGACCGCAGCGCCCACAGGTTGGCTCGGTAGTTGATCCGGTGCGGCGGCAGGTGGTGGCCCCGTCCGTGCCGGGGCAGGAAGGCGACCCGACGGCCGGCGACGTCACCGATGAAGAGGGAGTCGCTGGGGGACCCGTACGGGGTGTCGACCTGGACCTCGGTCACGTCCTCGAGGAAGGAGTAGAACCCGGAGCCGCCGATGACGCCGATCCCGGCGCCCCCCTGGTCCGCCGAGCCCGAGCCCGCCGAGTCCGCCACGTTCGCCTTGTTCTCCATGCCCGCACCCTAACCGCAGGCGGAAACGCCGAGGACCCCGTCGCCGGAAGGCGACAGGGTCCCGTAAGAATCAGGCCTTACGCGGCGGTGGTGCTGCTGCTGGTGGAGCTGCCGGTGCTCGACGACGAGCTCGAAGCGCTCGAAGCGGAGCTCGACGAGCCGGAGTCGGACGACGACGTGCTCGACGACTTCGACGACGCCGCGGAGCTGCTCGACGAGGAGCCGCGGCTGTCGTTCCGGTAGAAGCCGGAGCCCTTGAAGACAATGCCGACCGCCGAGAACACCTTCTTCAGGCGGCCCTTGCAGCTGGGGCACTCGGTGAGGGCGTCGTCGGTGAACTTCTGCACCGCCTCGAGGCCCTCGCCGCATTCGGTGCACTGGTACTGGTAGGTGGGCACTGTCTTCCTCCTGGCACTCTCACTCGATGAGTGCTAACGACGATCCATAGTGACGTATTCCGGCCGATCAGTCCACTGCCACCGGCACGCGGTGACCCACACCACGTGCGACGGTGCGGCCGTGCGCGCGGGACACCAGCCGGGAACGCAGGGCCAGCAGGGTCACCAGGGCGAGCACGGTGCCGCCCATCGGCACCAGGAAACCGGCGCCGTCCCAGAGGCGGTCCTCCAGTTGCCCGGCGACCGTGACAGCGGCCGCCTGGCCGAGCGCCACCGCGCCGGTCAGCCAGGTGAAGGCCTCGGTCCGGGCACCGGCCGGGACCAGGTCCTCGACGAGGGTGTAGCCGGTGATCAGGGCGGGCGCGATGCACATGCCGACCAGCAGGCCGAGGCCGCCGAGGACCAGGACGGAGTGGGCGGCCCACAGTCCCGAGGCGGTGAGCGCCAGGGCCGTGTAGCCGACGACCAGGCGTCGCTGCGGGGCCGCCTTCCAGGCGATCGCGCCGCAGACGAGGCCGGAGAGCATGTTGCCCGCGGCGAAGACGCCGTAGAGCACGCCGTTCAGGCCCGGTTCGCCGATCGACTCGGTGAACGCGGCCAGCGAGACCTGCATGCCGCCGAAGACGGAGCCGATGCCCAGGAAGGTCACGATCAGCACCCGCACGCCGGGGACACGCAACGCGGAGACGTGCTCCACGCGCGTGTGGCCGCCGCCCGACACCGAGGGCTGGGTGCTCTTCTGCGCGGCGAAGAGCAGGCCGCCGAGCAGCGTCAGGGACGCCTCGGTCACCAGTCCGGCGGCCGGGTCGACGGCCGTGCACAGGGCGGTGGCCAGCAGCGGGCCCACGACGAAGGTCAGTTCGTCCGTGACCGACTCGAAGGCCGCCGCGGTGGTCATCAGCGGTGAGTCCTTGAGCTTCACGCCCCAGCGGGCCCGCACCATGGGCCCGACCTGCGGCACCGAGGCGCCGGTCGGGACGGCCGCCGCGAACAGGGCCCACAGGGGGGCGTGGGCCAGGGCCAGCGCTGTCAGCGTCAGCCCGGACACCGCGTGCAGCAGCACCCCGGGGACCAGCACGGCCCGCTGCCCGTAGCGGTCGGCGAGGCGGCCGCTGTAGGGCGCGAACAGGGCCATGGAGACACCGGTGACGGCCGCGACGGCGCCCGCCGCTCCGTACGAGCCGGTGGTGTGCTGCACCAGCAGCACGATGGAGAGCGTCAGCATCGCGAACGGCTGGCGTGCCGCGAAGCCGGGGAGCAGGAACGTCCAGGCGCCGCGAGTGCTCAGCAGCCGGCCGTATCCGGGGCGGGCGGAAGCCGTCGGATTGTCCGAACCCTGCGAGCTCTCCGCAGTCGTCGGGTTCTCCGCAGTCTTCGGGTTCTCCGCAGTCTTCGGGTTCCGCGACTTCTTCGAGGTGACCGTGGACGCCACGGCCCGTGCCTTTCTGCCGCCTGGTAGCGCGGCCCGTCAGCGGGCGGCGCCGAGAGCTGTCCTCTTGCGCGGAACTGCGGTAGATGCCGGGGCCCGGTGAGGAGGGGCGACCCGACCGCCATACGGTCGCGCCAGCTCTGCGTCAGGCAGAGTTGGTTCGATCTTGGGTGACGCCTTCATCGTACAGGCGTCAGGGTGGAACTGCCTGTGAAAGGGAGCACCATGCAGCCCGTCACCTGTGAAAGCCGGGGTGTGAAAAGTACGAAACCAGCCCTTAACGACTTGCCCCGTCCGTCCCCAGCCAGCTGGCCAGCTTGCCGCCGCGGCCCACCGCGCGCAGCCGGCTCTCCGCCGCGTCCCGCACGGGGTCGGTGGCGATCACGAGGAGCTCGTCGCCGCGTTGCAGCACCGTCGTGGGCAGCGGGACGAACGATTCCTTTTCGCGCACGATGAGCGTCACGGCGGCCCCGTGCGGCAGACGCAGCTCGGCCACCTCCACGCCGTGCATCTTCGACCCCTCGGGGATCGCCACGGACAGCAGGTGTCCGCGCAGCCGCTCCAGCGGGGCCGACTCGATGCCGAGGTCGGCGGCCTCCGAACCGTCGCCCAGGCGCAGCTTGCGGCCCAGCCACGGCAGCGTCGGCCCCTGCACCAGGGTGTAGACGACGACCAGGATGAAGACGATGTTGAAGATCCGGCGGCTGGCCTCCACGCCCTCCACCATGGGGATGGTCGCCAGGATGATGGGCACGGCCCCGCGCAGCCCCGCCCAGGACATCAGGGCCTGCTCCTGCCACGGGACCCGGAACGGCGTCAGGCAGAACACCACGCTCAGCGGACGCGCCACCATGGTCAGCACCAGCCCGATGACCAGCGCGGGCACGATGTCGTCGCCGAGCTCGTGCGGCGTCACCAGCAGACCGAGCAGGACGAACATGCCGATCTGGGCCATCCAGCCGAGCCCGTCGGCGAAGCCGCGGGTGGCCGGCCAGTGCGGCAGCCGGGCGTTGCCCATCACCATCGCGGCGAGGTAGACCGCGAGGAAGCCGCTTCCGTGGGCCAGCGCGCCCGCGGCGTACGCCACCACGGCGATCGCCATGACGGCGATCGGGTAGAGGCCGGAGGCGGGCAGCGCCACGTGCCTGAGGCCCAAGGAGCCCAGCCAGCCGACGGCGAGTCCGATGGCCGCGCCGATGGCCAGCTCCAGCAGGATCACGCCCAGCAGCACGTACCAGGGATCGACCGGGCCCGCCGTGGACAGGGACACCACGAGGATGACCACCGGGGCGTCGTTGAAGCCGGACTCCGCCTCCAGCGTGCCCTTCACGCGCGTGGGGAGAGGGATCTTGCGCAGCACCGAGAACACGGCCGCCGCGTCCGTCGAGGAGACGACCGCCCCGATGATGAGTGCCTGCCGCCACTCCAGCCCGATCAGGTAGTGCGCGCCCGTCGCCGTGACCCCGACGCTCACCGCGACACCGGCCAGCGCCAGTGCCGTGGCGGCCGGCATGACGGGCTCGATCTCCTTCCACTTCGTGCCCAGACCACCTTCGGCCAGGATCACGACCAGGGCCGCGTATCCGATGACCTGGGTCAGCTCGGCGTTGTCGAAGTGGATGCCGCCCACGCCGTCCTGACCCATGGCGACGCCGATCCCCAGGTAGACGAGCAGGCTGGGGAGCCCGCTGCGCGAGGAGATCCGTACCGCTGCGACGGCGACGAGCAGGACGAGCGAGCAGACGAGCAGGAGCTGGTTGAGGTGGTGAACAGTCAGCGGCCGAATCCTTCCCTGGCTCCCGCGCACGCGCGCGTGAGCTCACGTACATCGCACATGAAGCTGTGACGCACCGCGCCAACTACTTCGTTACCTTACCTAACTCTTGACGATTTCTTGACGCTTCCGAGGCTGAGATCGAACGTTCGTCCGTACTTGTTCCCGACTCCGCGTCAAGGGGCGGAAGGCCCTGCGCCTATCGTTGCTCCAGCGCTCAGTTAAAAGCACAGCCGAACCTGCCGCTCGCGTTAGGACAGCAAGGACAGCGATGCCCACCGACACCACCGCCTCCACGGGTCAGCAGCCCGGCAAAACCGGCAGGAGAAAGGGGCGCAAAGCCCGTCTGGTCGTGCTCCTCCTGGTGCTGGCCCTCATCGGCGGCGTCGCCTTCGGGGCGTACTGGTCCGTCAGCACCGTCCGGGCCTCCTTCCCGCAGACCAAGGGCACCCTCCAGCTCAAGGGCCTCTCGGGACCCGTCGAGGTCAAACGCGACAACTACGGCATTCCCCAGATCTATGCCTCCTCCGACGCGGACCTCTTCATGGCGCAGGGCTACGTCCAGGCGCAGGACCGGTTCTACGAGATGGACGTCCGCCGCCACATGGCCGCCGGACGCCTGTCGGAGATGTTCGGCGAGAGCCAGGTCGACAACGACGAGTTCCTGCGCACGCTGGGCTGGGACCGGGTCGCCAAGCGGGAGTACGACACCAAGCTGTCGGACGCCACGAAGAAGTACCTGCAGGCCTACGCCCAGGGGGTCAACTCCTACCTCCAGGGCAAGGACGGCGAGGACATCTCCCTGGAGTACGCGGCGCTCGGGTTCACCAACGACTACAAGCCGCAGAAGTGGACCCCGGTCGACTCGATCTCCTGGCTGAAGGCGATGGCCTGGGACCTGCGCGGCAACATGCAGGACGAGATCGACCGCGCCCTGCTGACCAGCCGCCTCGGCCCGAAGCAGATCGCCGACCTGTACCCGGAGTACCCGTCCGGCCGGAACAAGGCGATCGTCCAGGAGGGCCAGTACAGCGAGCTGACCGGCACCTTCGAACAGGGCGGCACGGCGAGCGGCGCGAGCGGTACCGGCGGAACCGCCGGCGTCTCGGGCTCCACGGGCACCTCGGGCTCCACCGGCACCTCGGGCTCCACCGGCACCTCGGGCTCCTCCGGCACCGCCGGTCTCCAGAGCCAGCTCACCGGCCTCACCAAGGTCCTGGACGACCTCCCGCCGGCCGTCGGTGTGAACGGCGACGGCATCGGCTCCAACTCCTGGGTCGTCCGCGGCAAGCACACCATCACCGGCAAGCCCCTGCTGGCCAACGACCCGCACCTGTCGCCCTCGCTGCCGTCCGTCTGGTACCAGATGGGCCTGCACTGCCGCAGCGTCTCCAGCGCGTGCCAGTACGACGTCAGCGGCTACACCTTCGCCGGCATGCCGGGCGTGATAATCGGTCACAACCAGGACATCGCCTGGGGCATGACCAACTCCGGCGTCGACGTCACCGACCTCTACCTGGAGAAGATCACCGGCAACGGCTACCAGTACGACGGCGAGGTCAAGCCCTTCGAGACGCGCGAGGAGACCATCAAGGTCGCCGGCGGCTCGCCCAAGAAGATCGTCGTACGGCAGACCGAGGACGGGATGCCCCTGCTGTCCGACCGCGCCGACGAGCTCGTGAAGGTCGGCAAGAAGGCCACCGTCGACACCGCCGCACCCGACCGGGGCGACGGCTACGGCGTCGCGCTGCGCTGGACCGCGCTCGACCCGGGCACCACCATGGACGCCGTCTTCGCCATGAACAGGGCGAAGGACTGGACGGACTTCCGCAAGGCCGCCGCGCTGTTCGAGGTGCCCTCGCAGAACCTGATCTACGCGGACACCGACGACAACATCGGCTACACGCTGCCGGGGAAGATCCCCACCCGTTCCGAGGACGACGACGGCTCCGTCCCGGCCCCCGGCTGGGACCCGAAGTACCGCTGGACCGGCTACATCGACCAGGACGCGCTGCCCTACGAGTACAACCCGGAGCGCGGCTACATCGTCACCGCCAACCAGGCCGCGATCGACCCGGACAAGTACCCCTACACGCTCACCACGGACTGGGGCTACGGCACGCGCAGCCAGCGGATCACCGACCTGATCCAGTCGAAGATCAAGGACGGCGGCAAGATCTCGACGGACGACATGCGCCAGATGCAGCTCGACAACAGCAGCGAGATCGCCCGGCTGCTGGTGCCCACGCTGCTGAAGATCGACCCCGAGAGCAAGGACGTCCGCCAGGCGCAGAAGCTCCTCGAGGGCTGGGACTACACCCAGGACGCCGACTCGGCCGCGGCCGCCTACTTCAACGCGGTCTGGCGCAACATCCTCAAGCTCGCCTTCGGCAACAAGCTGCCCAAGGAGCTGCGGCCCAGGGGCCAGTGCCTCATGGTCGACCCGATCAACACCACCGGCCCCGCCGACGAGGCCGAGAAGGTGCGCGAGTGCGGCGAGCGCGCCCCCGACCAGGCGCAGCCGGACGGTGGCGACCGCTGGTTCGAGGTGGTCCGCAAGCTGATGGAGCAGCCGGACAACGACTGGTGGAAGACGCCCGAGGTGGGCACCCGCGAGGGGGCCGTCAACCGTGACCAGCTGTTCAAGCGCGCCATGGTCGACGCCCGCTGGGAGCTGACCGCCAAGCTCGGCAAGGACATCGACAGCTGGAGCTGGGGCCGGCTGCACCGCCTGTTCCTGAAGAACCAGACCCTCGGCACCGAGGGCCCCGGTTTCCTTCAGTACGCCCTCAACCGCGGTCCGTGGGAGCTGAGCGGTGGCGAGGCGTCGGTCAACGCGACCGGCTGGAACGCCGCCGGCGGCTTCGGGGTCGTGTGGGTGCCGTCCATGCGGATGGTCGTGAACCTCGGCGACCTCGACAAATCACGCTGGATCAACCTCACCGGCGCCTCCGGGCACGCCTACAGCGCCCACTACGTCGACCAGACGGACAAGTGGGCCGACGGTGAGCTGCTGCCGTGGTCCTACTCGGACAAGGCGGTAGAGGACAGCGCGACCGACAAGCTGGTGCTCAAACCGTGAGCCACTGACAAGAACTGGCAGAACTGACAAGAATTGGCAGAACTGACAGAACGGCCCTCCACACACCCAGTGGAGGGCCGTTCCGCGTCAGTCGGCCCGCTGCCGGAACCGCCGCACTCCCGAAGGGGTCACCACCGCGTGCACCGGCCGGTCGTGCGGCTCCTCCGGGACGCGCTCGACGACCTCCGAGTCGTACAGCAGCACCACCAGCGCTGGATGTGCTCCCGCCCGTTCCAGACGCGCCAGCACACGGTCGTAACTGCCTCCGCCGCGCCCCAGCCGCATGCCGCGCGCGTCGACCGCCAGCCCCGGCAGCAGCACGGCGTCCGCGGTGGTCACGGCGTCCGGACCGAGGCGCTCGCCCGAGGGCTCGAAGAGGGCCATCCGGCCGCCGTGTTGGACACGCCCGAGCGAGCCCTCACCCTCATAGCGGCCCCAGTCCAGGTCGTTGTCGGGCAGCAGGACCGGAAGCAGGACGCGCACGCCCCGGGCGCGTAGCGCGTCCAGCAGCGCGAGCGTTCCCGGTTCACTCCCCACGGAGACGTACGCCGCCACCGTGCCGGCCCGCGCCAACTCGGGCAGCTCAAGCGCCCGCCCGGCCAGCGCGGCCGAGGTTTCCCGCAGGTCATCCGCCGTCAACCTGTTCCTCACCGTGAGGAACTCCCGTCGCAAACTCCGCTTGTCAGACTCGTCCGGACGTCCGATGTGACTCAAGGGTTGCTCCCGTACCGTGTTAATACGCTCATATGAGCGCCTATGAACCGGAGTCGCAGATTCCGTCCAAAGGCACCGGATATGGTGGCGGGCATGACTCAGTCGCACCCTCGGATCAGCAAGGCTGTCATTCCCGCAGCAGGCCTCGGCACCCGGTTCCTGCCGGCCACCAAAGCCACTCCCAAGGAGATGCTGCCGGTCGTCGACAAGCCGGCGATCCAGTACGTGGTCGAGGAGGCCGTCGCCGCGGGTCTCGACGACGTCCTCATGGTGACGGGCCGCAACAAGCGCCCCCTCGAGGACCACTTCGACCGCAACTACGAGCTGGAGTCCGCCCTCGAGAAGAAGGGCGACGAGAAGCGCCTCGCCAAGGTGCAGGAGTCCAGCGACCTCGCGATGATCCACTACGTCCGCCAGGGCGACCCCAGGGGCCTCGGCCACGCCGTCCTCTGCGCCGCCCCGCACGTGGGCGACGAGCCCTTCGCGGTCCTCCTCGGCGACGACCTGATCGACCCCCGCGACCCCCTGCTCAAGCGCATGGTCGAGGTCCAGGAGCAGCGCGGCGGCAGCGTCGTCGCGCTGATGGAGGTCGCCCCGGAGCAGATCCACCTCTACGGCTGCGCGGCCGTCGAGACGACCGAGGACAGCGACGTCGTCAAGGTCAGCGGCCTCGTCGAGAAGCCCGACCCGGCCGACGCCCCGTCCAACTACGCGATCATCGGCCGTTACGTCCTCGACCCGAACATCTTCGACATCCTGCGCAAGACCGAGCCCGGCCGCGGCGGCGAGATCCAGCTCACCGACGCCCTCCAGCAGCTCGCCGCGGACGAGAAGATCGGCGGCCCGGTGCACGGCGTCGTCTTCAAGGGCCGCCGCTATGACACCGGCGACCGCGGCGACTACCTGCGTGCCATCGTCCGCCTCGCGTGCGAACGTGAAGACCTGGGCCCGGACTTCCGGACCTGGCTTCGCAGTTACGTAGCCGAGGAGATGTAACACGTTGAGCAGCGCCGCGCCCCACGTCACGGGCCAGGACCACTCGGGCCCCGACCACCTCTGGTCGGTGGACGAGCACCTGGAGGACATCCTCGCCACCGTCCGCCCCCTCGAGCCCATCGAGCTCAACCTGCTCGACGCCCAGGGCTGCGTTCTGGTCGACGACATCACCGTGCCGGTGTCCCTGCCGCCGTTCGACAACAGCAGCATGGACGGGTACGCGGTGCGGGTCGCGGACGTGGCGGGCGCGAGCGAGGAGTTCCCGGCGGCCCTGGAGGTCGTCGGGGACGTCGCGGCCGGTCACGCCGAGCCGCTCCACGTGGGCCCCGGCCAGGCCGCCCGCATCATGACCGGCGCCCCGTTGCCGCCCGGCGCCGAGACGGTCGTGCCCGTGGAGTGGACCGACGGCGGGCTCGGCGAGGGCCCGGTGCGCGGCATGCGCGCCCGCACCCTCGGCCCCGAGGGCGCCACCGGGCACGTGCACGTGTACCGCCCGGCCGAGGCCCGCGCCCACGTCCGCGCCCAGGGCAGCGACGTGAAGGCCGGCGACCGCGCCCTGGAGGCCGGCACCGTCCTCGGCCCGCCCCAGATCGCCCTGCTCGCCGCGATCGGCCGCGGCACCGTGCGCGTACGCCCCCGCCCACGCGTGGTGGTGCTCTCCACCGGCAGCGAACTCGTCCAGCCCGACGAGGAACTGCGCACCGGTCAGATCTACGACTCCAACAGCTTCGCCCTCACCGCCGCCGCCCGCGACGCCGGCGCCATCGCCTACCGCGTGGGCGCCGTCGCCGACGACGCCGACACCCTGCGCTCCACCATCGAGGACCAGCTGGTCCGCGCCGACCTGATGGTCACGACGGGTGGCGTGAGCGTCGGCGCCTACGACGTCGTCAAGGAGGCGCTGTCCCACGTCGGCGACGAGGACGAGCCCGGCAGCGGAGTGGAGTTCCGCAAGCTCGCCATGCAGCCCGGCAAGCCCCAGGGCTTCGGCTCCATCGGCCCCGACCACACCCCGCTGCTGGCCCTGCCCGGCAACCCGGTGTCGTCGTACGTCTCGTTCGAGCTGTTCGTCCGCCCCGCGATCCGCACCCTCATGGGCCTGGACGACGTCCACCGCCCGACGACCCGGGCGACCCTGACCGCCGACAAGGCTCTGACCAGCCCGAAGGGCCGCCGCCAGTTCCTGCGCGGCGCCTACGCGGACGGACGGGTGACCCCGGTCGGCGGCGCAGGATCCCACCTGGTCGCGGCCCTCGCCCACGCGGACGCCCTCATCGTCGTCCCCGAGGACACCGAGTCCGTCGAGCCCGGCACCCAGGTCGAGGTGGTCCTGCTCGGCCGATAGGCCCTGGTTGGCGGTACCGTGTCGCGCACAGCAGGCCCGTGCGCCGCACCGCGACGGGCCCGGACCGGGAGCGCCACACAGCATGAGCACGCAGGACCCACCCCCGCAGGACGGCCGCACGCAGGACCGGCTGACACACATCGACGAGGCGGGCGCCGCCCGCATGGTCGACGTGTCGGAGAAGGACGTGACCGCGCGTACCGCCCGCGCCAGCGGACGCGTCCTCGTCTCGCCCCGCGTGATCGAACTGCTGCGCGGCGAGGGCGTCCCCAAGGGCGACGCCCTCGCGACCGCGCGGATCGCCGGGATCATGGGCGCCAAGCGCACCCCCGACCTGATCCCGCTCTGTCACCCGTTGTCGGTGTCCGGTGTGAAACTGGACCTGTCGGTCGCGGACGACGCGGTGGAGATCCTGGCCACGGTGAAGACCACGGACCGCACGGGCGTCGAGATGGAGGCCCTCACCGCGGTCTCCGTCGCCGCGCTCACCGTGATCGACATGGTCAAGGCGGTCGACAAGGGAGCGGTCATCACGGACGTGCGGGTGGAGGAGAAGACGGGCGGCAAGTCGGGCGACTGGAGCAGGGCATGACATACCGCGCTCTCGTCGTGACCGCGTCCAACCGGGCCGCCGCCGGGATCTACGAGGACAAGGGCGGTCCGCTGATCGCCCGCGGCCTGGAAGGCCTCGGCTTCGAGGTCGACGGCCCGCAGGTCGTCCCCGACGGGGACCCGGTGGAGGCGGCCCTGCGCGCCGGCGTCGAGGCCGGCTACGACGCGATCATCACCACCGGCGGCACGGGCATCTCGCCGACCGACCGCACCCCCGAGGCGACGCGCCGGGTGATCGACCACGAGGTGCCCGGCATCGCCGAGGCCATCCGGGCGTTCGGCCGGGAGAAGGTGCCGACCGCGGCGCTCTCCCGGGGCCTGGCCGGAGTGGCCGGCGGGACACTGATCGTCAACCTGCCCGGCTCCAGCGGCGGCGTGAAGGACGGCCTCGCCGTCCTGGAACCCCTGCTCATCCATGCCGTCGAGCAGCTCCGCGGCGGCGACCACCCCAGACCCGGCAGTGGGGGTGCGAGCTGAACGGCTCATCCTGGCCCGTCGAGCTGGTGGACGGCGACATCGTCCTCAGGCCGATAAAGCTGCGCGACCAGCGGGCGTGGCGCGAGGTCAACCGGCGCAACCGCGACTGGCTGCGCCCCTGGGAAGCGACCATTCCGCCGCCCGCGCCCGGCGGGCCGATGGCGCACCGTCCGACCTTCCGCCAGATGGTCCGCCACCTGAGGTCGGAGGCGAACGCGGGCCGGATGCTGCCCTTCGTCATCGAGTACCAGGGGCGGCTGGTCGGGCAGTTGACGGTCGCGGGGATCACCTGGGGCTCGATGTGTTCGGGACATATCGGTTACTGGGTGGACGAGGCGGTGGCCGGGCGCGGTGTGATGCCGACGGCGGTGGCGCTCGTCGTGGACCACTGTTTCCGCACCGTCGGACTGCACCGCATCGAGGTCTGCATTCGCCCCGAGAACGGACCCAGCCGCCGGGTGGTGGAGAAACTCGGATTCCGTGAGGAGGGCCTTCGGCCCCGTTATCTCCACATCGACGGAGCCTGGCGCGACCACCTGGTCTTCGCGCTCACGGTGGAAGAGGTGCCGGACGGGGTGCTGCGGCGCTGGCACCGGGCACGGTCGCAGAGTAATCCGGGTATGCGGCACCACCCCGGTAATTGAATAAATGTTCGAAAATGATCGACTGGTGACCGACTCAGGGCATTGAATTCCCGCCCTCGATGGTCTGCTGATCACATCGGTCGCAAAAAAAGTTCGAAATATCAGCCAGATCGTGCGACACACCGGCCCAATTGGCAGATGGCCTCACGCAAACCCCTCTACGGTGTGAGACGTGAGCAGCAGCGGCCTCATCTACGCAGTCATTGTCGGGGCCTGGGCCGCCTACTTGGTGCCGATGTGGCTCCGTAGGCAGGACGAGCTGAACGAGGCCCGTCCGACGGAACGCTTCAGCACTGCCATCCGGCTGCTGTCCGGACGGGCGGGGATGGAGCGCCGATACGCCAGGGACCTGCGGGCGCGCTCCACCGACGAGGGGGAGCCGGACGCCGACGACCTGGACGCCGTCACCGACTCGGTGGACGTCCGGGCCTTCGCCGTGTCCAAGACCCGTCCGCAGACCCAGGCGCCGGTACCGTCTCCCGCCTCCGAGCGCCCGGCCCGCCAGGCGCCCGCACCGGAAGACGCTGATTCCGAACGCGGGCGGGGCCGGGTGCCCGCCGCCCGGCGCGGCCCGTCGCCGCAAGCGGCCCGGGCGGCCGCAGCGCGAGCCCAGCGCTCGAAGGTGCTCGCGCGCCGCCGGCGCACCACCACCATGCTGTTCCTCGCCTTCACCCTGGGCGCGATCGTCGCGGCGGTCGGAGGCCTCGCGTTCCTGTGGGCCCCCGGCGTGCCCGCCGTCCTGCTCAGCGTGTACATCGCGTACCTGCGCGCCCAGGAGCGCCGCCGCTTCACCTATCTGATGGACCGCCGCCGGGCCGAGGCCGCCGCCCAGCGGCTGCGGGAACGGCAGCGCCAGCCCCGCCGGCGTGCCTCCACCGACGAGCAGGCCGACGAACCGGAGGAGGGACCCGAGCCGGTCACCGACCCCGGCCTGTCGGCCCTCGCGGCGGACCGGCGCGCACTCGTCGAGCAGACCGACCACGCCGAGTGGGTCGACCAGCAGCGTGAGCGGCAGCGGCGGCCGGGGCAGGGCGACAGCTGGGAGCCGGTGCCGGTGCCCCTGCCGACCTACGTGACCGCACCCGTCGCCCCCCGGGCCACCAGCGACGTGGACCTCGGGGCACCCGACACCTGGAGCTCGGCGCGGTCGAGCACGGTCGCACCGGACGCCGAGCAGGTGGAGGCCGACGCCGCGGATCCGGCCGGGGCGGACCCCCGCCTGCCGGAGAGCGCGGACGACGACGGGCGGGGGGATGCCCGTCGTGCGGCCTCCGCACGGCGAGCACGAGAGCGCGGCCGCACGCCGCTGTTCGACCAGTACGAGGACGGGGACCGGCCCCGGGCCGCCAACGAGTAGACCCGCGAAACCGCAGGTGGCCACCCCTGGGGAACGGATTTCCAAGCAGCCCGATCGGGGTGCTACAGTTTCACTCGTTGCAAGGGCCTGTGGCGCAGTCCGGTAGCGCACCTCGTTCGCATCGAGGGGGCCAGGGGTTCAAATCCCCTCAGGTCCACGCACGGTCGTTCTTGAGTTCGCTCGAGAGCGGTTGACGAGATCCCGTCGATCTTCATGATCGGTCGGGATCTTCGTCGTTTCCGGGGCTTGGGTGCCGGTGCGCTGGTCGCTTGATGGCGTGCAGGACCCGCAGGCCGCGGGGGCCCGCTTCGTCGTGGCGGATGGTGAGGCCGGCCATGCGGCACTGGTCGGTCAACCACTGTGCAGCCAGGCGGAGTTTGGGGTAGCTGCTGCTCTTCAGGTGCCAGGCCCCGTCACGCCGGGTGTGCAGCAGGTCGTGGATCAGGACCCACACACGACGGCCGCCCGCGGAGGAGTTCGGCCTGTGCCGCCGTCACCGTCTGGATGTCCCCGCCGAACATTCAGGCGGTACCGGCACGGCCGAACTCCTAGGATGAACGCGTGTTCAATAGCCCGGTGTTGCCCGCTCGCTGGATCGGTGCCGCAGTGGCTCCACTCCTGCTGCTCACCGCGTGTGCCACTGAAGACACGGCGAAGGTTCCTGCGGATCGAGTCGTCGGACAGTGGAAGGGGCCGGACGGCGAAAAGATCTCCTTCTCCTCCGACCGGCAATTCACGGCGTCCGGCCTCGACTCCAAGGGGCTCGCCGAGGCCGACTGTCCCGGCGGTACATCAGCCGGCGGTTGGGGATTCTTCGTCGACGACGCCAACGGAAGTCACATGTCCAAGACGGCGGAGTCGGGCTCCTGGATCGGCCTCGGCCTGGCACGCGAATACTGGGACCGGAACTGCATGCTGGACTTGGCCGTCGTCGACGGCGGCAACACCCTCTGTGCCACCAACGACCCGGACGTACCCTGCGGCCTCGACGTCCGCTTCACCCGGGAGAAGTGAACCTCAGCTCTTCGGGACCGGACCCCCGGACCGGGGCCCGGCCATGCCATCAGCGGCGCGTCACAGGCCCTTCGCGAAGCAGCGGCTGTCGTCGTAGTGGCGGTAGTAGCCGAACTTGGCGCACGGCTCGTAGCCGCTGGACGTGTACAGGGCTATGGCCTCGGGCTGCTTGAGTCCCGTCTCCAGGACCATGCGGACGCGGCCGGCCATCCGGGCGTCCTCCTCCAGGGCGGCCAGGATGCGGCGGGCGAGGCCCCGGCCGCGCATCTGCTCGATCACGTACATGCGCTTGAGCTCGGCGTCGCCGTCCAGGTTGCCCTCGTCGTTCGCGTCCTGGGTGCGCCAGCCGCCCGAGGCGACGGGGCTGCCGTGCTCGTCGTACGCGATCAGGTAGATGCCGTGGGGCGGTTCGAAGTCCGACGCGGCCATGACGGTGGCGTCGCCGTCGTCGCCGTAGCGGACGGCGTACTCGGCCTGGACCTGGTCGTTCAGTTTCACGGCGTCGGGGTGGTCGAAGGAGACCCGGCGTATATGCATGCTGTGTACCGTATGTCAGCTCATGGGGGAGCGGTGGTGGGGTCGGTCCGGAACTGGACCAGGTCCAGGGTGCCGGTATCGTGCCGGGGTGCTCACTGTGACCTGTGTGAATGTGAACGGGCTGCGTGCCGCCGCGAAGAAGGGCTTCGTGGAGTGGCTCGCGCGGACGGAAGCCGATGTGCTGTGCCTTCAGGAGGTGCGTGCGGAGCCGGAGCAGTTGCCCGCGCAGGTCCGCGCCCCCGAAGGGTGGCATGTGGTGCACGCGCCGGCCGCCGCCAAGGGGCGGGCCGGGGTGTCGCTGTACAGCCGGCGTGAGCCCGACCGGGTCCGGATCGGTTTCGGGTCGGAGGAGTTCGACGGCAGCGGGCGGTACGTGGAGGTCGACCTGCCCGGCGTCACCGTCGCCTCCCTCTATCTGCCCTCGGGCGAGGTCGGCACCGAACGGCAGGACGAGAAGGAGCGCTTCATGGGCGAGTTCCTCGCCTACCTGAAGGGGCTCCGTGAGCGGGCCGCCGCCGACGGCCGTGAGGTGCTCGTCTGCGGCGACTGGAACATCGCCCACCAGCAGGCGGACCTGAAGAACTGGCGCGGCAACACCAAGAACTCCGGCTTCCTGCCCGAGGAACGGGAGTGGCTGTCCCGCGTCTTCGACCCGGCCGACGGCGGCTATGTCGACGTCGTGCGCGCCCTGCACCCCGAAGTCGAGGGGCCGTACTCGTGGTGGTCGTATCGGGGGCGGGCCTTTGACAACGACACGGGATGGCGCATCGACCTGCACGTCGCGACCCCCGGGCTCGCCGGGCGGGCGGTCAAGGGGTTCGTGGAGCGGGCCGCCACGCATGCCGAGCGGTGGTCCGATCACGCGCCGGTGACCGTGGTCTACGACCGGTAGAGGGTCACGGCCTGCGCATCCGCCGGTCCAGCGCCAGCGACAGCTCCGCCTCCACCACGCTCCGCGCCAGGGGGCGCAAGCGGGGGAGGTCCTCGGGGGAGGCGTGGCGCAGGACCAGGTCCGTGAAGAGTTCGGCCAGGGCGTCGGCGTGGGCGCGGACCCGCTTGGCCGCGTCGAGGACCTCGGCGAGGGGGATGCCCTCGTGGACCAGGGCCGAGGAGACGTCCAGCAGGCGGCGGCTGATGTGGACGATCTCGCCGCCGTCGGTGCCGAGGTAGCCGAGCTCCATCGCGGCGGCGAGATTCTCGGGGGTGGCCTCGCCGGCGAAGTGGTCGGCGAGTTCCTCGGGGGTGAGGTGGACCGGCTCCTCCTCGGTCGGGGCGCCGACGCCGAGCAGGTCCCCGACGTCCCGGCCGTGGTCGAAGGCCTCCGCCAGTTCCGCGATGCCGCTGAGGGTGTGGCCGCGTTCCAGCAGGGCGGTGATGGTGCGCAGCCGGGCCAGGTGGGTGTCGTCGTACCAGGCGATACGGCCCTCGCGGCGGGGTGGCGGGATCAGTTTGCGTTCGCGGTAGAAGCGCAGGGTGCGCACCGTGATCCCGGCCAGGCGGGCCAGCTCTTCCATGCGGTATTCACGCTTCTCGGCCACCTGGGAACCCTAAGGCGTACCGCGGGTAACTTCCGCGTCCCGCCCCCTACCCATCAGTACCCCCTTGCCCTACTCTCCCATTGCGCCAGTGTTCACTGGCGCGGTTCTCGTGGTGGGTGTGGAGGTGTCGGCATGGGCGAACGCGAACACGAACGCGAGCATGTGCGGGTCGCGGTGGTCGGTTCCGGGTTCGGCGGGCTCGGGGCCGCCGTGCGGCTGCGCCGCGAGGGCGTCACCGACTTCGTCGTCCTGGAGCGGGCGAGCAGCGTCGGCGGCACCTGGCGGGACAACGACTACCCGGGGTGCCGATGTGACGTGCCGTCGCATCTGTACTCGTTCTCCTTCGCGCCCCATCCCGACTGGCCTCGCACCTTCTCGGGGCAGGACCACATCCGCGCCTATCTGGAGCACGTGACGGACGCGTTCCGGCTCCGCCCGCACATCCGCTTCGACTCGGAGGTGAAGCGGATGACCTGGAACGGCGAACGGCTGCGCTGGGACATCGAGACCAGCAGCGGGAGCCTGTCGGCGGACATCGTCGTGTCGGCCACCGGGCCGCTGTCCGACCCGAAGATCCCGGACCTCCCGGGACTGGACTCCTTCCCGGGCAAGGTCTTCCACTCGGCCCGCTGGGACCACGACTACGACCTGCGCGGCAAGCGCGTCGCCATGGTGGGGACCGGCGCCTCGGCCGCCCAGATCGTGCCCGCCGTCCAGCCCGAGGTCTCGCACCTGACCCTCTTCCAGCGGACCCCGCCGTGGGTCCTGCCCCGCGTCGACCGGAACATCAGCGACGCCGAGCGGTGGCTGCACCGGCAGCTGCCCCTCACCGCGCAGCTCAGGCGCGGACTGCTGTGGGGGATCCGGGAGTTGCAGGTCCAGGCGTTCACCAAGTACCCGAAGCAGCTCGGCCTCGTCGAGGACCTGGCCCGGCGCCACATGGCCCGCTCGGTCAAGGACCCGGCCCTTCGGGCGAAACTCACCCCCGGCTACCGCATCGGCTGCAAGCGGATCCTGCTGTCCAGCGACTACTACCCGGCGCTCGCGCAGCCCAACGTGGACGTGGTCGCGAGCGGGCTGGCCGAGGTCCGTGGCTCCACCCTCGTCGCCGCCGACGGCAGTTCCGCCGAGGTGGACGCGATCGTGTTCGGCACCGGGTTCCACGTCACCGACATGCCCATCGCCGAGCGCGTCGTGGGTGCCGACGGACGCACCCTCGCCGAGACCTGGAAGGGCGGCATGGAGGCCCTGCGCGGCGCCTCAGCGGCCGGCTTCCCCAACTGGCTGTCGATCATCGGGCCCAACACCGGCCTCGGGAACTCCTCGATGATCCTCATGATCGAGTCCCAGCTGAACTACCTGGCCGACTTCGTCCGCCAACTCGACGTCCTCGGGGGCCGGGTCGCCCTCGACGCCCGGCCCGGCGCCGTACGCGCCTGGAACCACCGGGTGCAGGAACGCATGAAGCGCACCGTGTGGAACACCGGCGGCTGCACCAGCTGGTACCTCGATGCCAGCGGCCGCAACACCACCATCTGGCCCGGCACGACCGGCGAGTTCCGGCGGGCCACACGGCGCGTCGATCTCACCGAGTACGACGTTCTGCGAGCTCCCGTGGAGAGGAAACGCTCCGAAACGGCCTCGGAAGCAGCGTCCGAAGCGGCCGCCGCGAAGGCCGCCGCGAAGGCCGGGGTGGACGGGTGAGCCGCCTCCTCCACGTGGACTCCGGCCCCTACGCCCCGCCCGCCCCCGCGCGCGAACTGACCGCCGTCTCCGCCGACGGAGCCCGGCTGCACGTAGAGGTGCACGGACCCGACGACGCCCCCGCCGTGGTCCTCGCCCACGGCTGGACCTGCTCCACCGTCTTCTGGGCGGCACAGATCCGCGAACTGGCCACCGATCACCGGGTCATCGTCTACGACCAGCGCGGCCACGGACGCAGCCCCGCGAGCCCCGCCTGCAGCGCCGACGCGCTCGCCGACGACCTGGAGGCGGTCCTCACCGCCACCCTCGCCCCGGGCGAACAGGCCGTCGTCGCCGGGCACTCCATGGGCGGCATGACCGTGATGGTGGCCTCCGGGAGAGCCGCCTTCCGCGCGCACGCCGCCGCCGTCCTGCTGTGCAGCACGGGCAGTTCGCAACTGGTCGCCGCCTCCACCGTCGTACCCATGCGCCCCGGACGGCTGCGCACCTGGCTGACCCGGCGGATCCTCGGCTCCCGGGCCCCGCTCGGCCCGGTCACACCTCTGGCCCGCCGCATCCTCAAGTACGGGACGATGGGCCCCGGTTCAGCCCCGCACATGGTCGAGGCATCCGCCCACATCGTGCACGCCTGCCCCCGCCAGGTCCGCTCCAGCTGGTCGCACGTGCTGGACCTGCTCGACCTCGACCACGGCGTGCGGGAACTGAACGTGCCGACCGCCGTGATCGTCGGCACGGCGGACCGGCTGACCCCGCCGGTACAGGCCCGGGCCCTGGCCGCCGCGCTGCCGCACTGCACCGGGCTCACCGAACTGCCCGGCATCGGCCACATGACACCGGTCGAGGCGCCCGAACTGGTCACCGGGAAGATACGGGACCTCGTCCACGCACACGTCCAGCACAACCAGGTCGTCTCCGAGGAGAGCGCATGAGCAGGGTCAGCCTCGAGGGCAGGGTCGCCGTGGTGACCGGGGCGGCGCGCGGCGTCGGGGAGTTGCTCGCCCGCAAGCTCTCCGCGCGCGGCGTGAAGGTGGCGCTGGTCGGGCTGGAGCCGGACGCGCTCAAGCAGGTCTCCGGGCGGCTGCACAGCGACAGCGACCACTGGCACGCCGACGTCACCGACCACGAGGCGATGGCCCGGGTCGCCCGAGAGGTGAAGGAGCGCTTCGGCAGGGTCGACATCGTCGTCGCCAACGCCGGTGTCGCCACCGGCGGGCCGTTCACCGACTCCGACCCGGAGTCCTGGCGGCGGGTGATCGAGGTCAACCTGATCGGCTCGGCGGTGACCGCCCGCGCCTTCCTGCCGTCGCTGCTGCGGAGCCGGGGCTACCTGCTCCAGATCGCGTCCCTCGCCGCGATCACGCCGGCGCCCATGATGACCGCGTACTGCGCGTCCAAGTCCGGCGTGGAGGCGTACGCGCACAGCCTGCGCGCCGAGGTCGGGCACCGGGGCGTGAAGGTCGGCGTCGGCTACCTGTCGTGGACCGACACCGACATGGTGCGCGGGGCCGACCAGGACGACGTCATGCGGGAGTTGAGGCAGCGGCTGCCCTGGCCGTCCAGCAAGACCTATCCGCTGGGGCCGGCGGTGGACCGGCTCGTGGCCGGGATCGAGCGGCGCTCCAGCCATGTGTACGGGCAGTGGTGGCTGCGCGGGATGCAGGGCGTGCGCGGATACCTGCCGGCGGTCATCGGGACAGTGGGGCAGCGGGAGATGCGGAGGTTCGCTGACCGGCTGACGGGCATGCGCACGGGCCTCGTCGGGGCGGGCGGAGCAGCCGATGAGCAGCAACGGGCTACGCTGCGTGACTGATCGACATGCGTACGGTCACGGCCCATGTGAATCTGATCGAGCCAAATCCCCTCACCCCCAACGGGAGTGAACCCACATGGGCATGAAGGACCAGTTCCAGGAGAAGTCCGAGCAGTGGCAGAACCAGGCCCGGCAGAAGGCCGACCAGGCCCGCGAGCAGATGCAGGGCCGGGGCCGTCGGCGCGACGAGGACATGGAGCCCTCGCAGCACCCGCAGCGTGACCGTGACCGTGAGCGGGAGCGCGAGCAGGAGGACCGCTTCGACCAGGACTACGACGCCTGACGTCGCGCGCTGAACGGAAGGGGTGCCTCGCGCGGGGCACCCCTTCCTCGCGCCCTGGCGTCCTGACGCCCTGTTTCGGCCACTACGGACTCCGCGTACCTGGACTGATGCGTGTCGGGGGTGCCCGAACGCTCCACGGCAGACCCCCCTTTGTCGTCCCGCTCCCCTCCAACCCGCTCGCGTGCCCGATACACCCACCGCTACCGTGCCCCCATGACGACGACAGCCGCCACTGACGCCGACAACTCCGGAGCGCATCCCCGTTTCGTCGAAGCCCTTCGGGAGCTCGGGATCGACGAGGTCACTCCGCTCATCCGCCGGTTCCCCGAAGCCACCCGCACCGCCGCCGAGGCCGCCGCCGCTCTCGGGTGTGAGCTGAGCCAGATCTGCAAGTCGCTGATCTTCGCGGCGGACGGCGTGCCCGTGTTGGTGCTCATGGACGGGGCCTCACGGGTCGACGTCGAGCTCGTGCGGAAGGAACTCGGTGTGGACAAGGTCACGCGGGCCAAGGCCGCTGTCGTGCGGGAGACCACCGGGTACGCCATCGGCGGCGTGCCGCCCTTCGGGCATAGGACCAGGACCCGGGTTCTCGCCGATCGGTCGCTGCTCGCGCACGACGTCGTCTGGGCCGCCGCCGGGACGCCGTACTCCGTCTTCCCCATGGCGCCCGAGGCCCTCGTAGCCCACGCCGGCGGCACCCTCGTGGACGTGCGCGAGCGCACCACGTGACGCCGCTGGTCACTGCCGCCGTCCTGCTCGCCGCTGTCACGCACGCCAGCTGGAACGCCATCGCCCACAAGATCACCGACAAGCTGGCCGGATTCGCGCTCATCTCGGGCGGTGGGCTGGTCATCGGGCTGGCCATGGCGCCCTTCGCGGGGTTTCCCGAGGCCCGGGCGTGGCCCTATCTGCTCGCCTCCGCCGTCATCCACATCGCCTACTTCGCGCTGCTGATGAAGTCCTTCCGGCTGGGGGACTTCGGGCAGGCCTATCCCATCGCGCGCGGCGCCGCACCGCTGGTCGTGACCGTGCTGGCCGCGGTCTTCGCGCACGAGGTGCCCGACGGGTGGGCCGCCGCCGGTGTCGCCCTGTCCTGCGCGGGGCTGACCGGCGTCGCCCTGTGGGGGCTGCGCGGGCACCGGCCCGACTGGGCGGCGATCGGTGCGGCCCTGGCGACCGGGCTGACGATAGCGGCGTACACGGTCGTCGACGGACTCGGCGTGCGCGCCTCCGGGTCCTCCCTCGGGTACAGCGCCTGGCTGATGGCGGTCCAGGGGTGCGTGATCCCCGCCTACGCGGTGAGCCGCTGGAAGGGGGAGACCCTGGCTGTCCTCCGGCCGTTCGCGGGGATCGGGCTGGCCGGGGCCGCTCTCTGCGTCGCCGCCTACGCCCTCGTGCTGTGGGCCCAGACCAAGGCCGAACTCGCGCCCATCGCCGCCCTGCGCGAGTCGTCCGTCATCGTCGGCGCCGCCATCGGGGCCGTCTTCTTCAAGGAGCCGTTCGGGGCGCCGAGGATCGCCGCGGCCGGACTGCTCGCCGTCGGAATCGGGCTGATGCTGCACGCGAAGTAGGCAGGGCGGGTGCGCTCGCCCCTCCCGAGGAGCACCCTGGAACTAGGTCTTCCGGAGGTGATCCTCATGATGCACAGCGCAGTGGGATGGCACGTCGAGATGGAGTTCAGGGAGGACGACCAGCACACCCGGGCGGTCGCGATGGTCCGGCTGCCCGACGGCACCGAGGTACGGGCGCACGGGCACGCGAGCCGGCATCGGACCGACGTCAATCAGCCCAGAGTGGGGGAGGAGATCGCCGGGGCCCGGGCGCTCAACGAGCTCGCCATGCAGTTGCTGACCAAGGCCCACGAGGAGATCGACCAGGCGTCCGGACGGACGTCCCATCCGATCCACGTCTAGCTTCCTGGGAGAGGCACCTCCTTTCCCAGGGGAGGCACCCTCTGGAGCCGCCTCAGAGACCGATGGCCCGCCCTACCGCCCGTACCAGCCCCTGCGCCCGCGGATCAGCCGTCACCGTCTTGCGGAAGCCGTTGGTGACATAGCCGAACGCGATCCCGGTGTCCGGGTCGGCGAAGCCGAGGGCGCCGCCCCGGCCCGGGTGGCCGAAGGAGCCCGGGGTGAGGAAGGGGGAGGCGCTGCCGTGCAGCATGTAGCCGAGGCCGAAGCGGGTGCCGACCACCAGGACCCGGTCGGGGCCCGCCGACTCCTCGGACCGGGCCATTTCGACGGTCTCCGGTGTGAAGAGGCGTGCGGCGCCGGCCGTGTCGCCGATCAGTGTCGCGTAGAAGCGGGCCAGTCCGTCCGCCGTCGCTATGGCGTTGGTCGCGGGGAGGGCTGCCGCGCGGTACGCCGGGTCGTTCTGCTCCGGGAAGGGCGTGATCGCCGCGAAGGCCCGGCGGGTCAGGGACGCGGGGTCCTGGTAGGCCTCGGTGACCGAGCGCTTCGGGCGGGCGCGCAGTCCTCCGGTCGGCTCGGGAGTCTCGACGCGGCCCGCGCGTCCGACCCGGCCGGCCTCGGCGTCCGGCAGTCCGAGCCAGAGGTCCAGGCCCAGCGGGCCGGTGAGCTGCGACGCGAGCCACTCGCCGGTGCCCTGCCCGGTCACGCGCCGCACCAGTTCGTCCACCAGCCAGCCGTAGGTCAGCGCGTGGTAGCCGTGGTCGGTGCCGGGCTCCCAGACGGGGGCCTGCGCGGCGACGGCCTCGGGTCCCCGTAGCGGGTCGAGGGCCTCCTGCGGGGTGAGGGGACGGTCCAGGACCGGCAGCCCGGCCCGGTGGTTCAGGACGTGCCGGACCAGCACCCGCTCCTTGCCCCGCGCCTTGAACTCGGGCCAGTAGTGGCTCACCGGCGCGTCCAGGTCCAGCAGTCCGCGCTGGTGCAGCAGCAGGAGGACGGCGGCGGCGACGCCCTTCGTGGCCGAGCGCACGACCTGGGCGGTGCCGCGCTCCCAGGGAGCCGTGCCGTCGACGTCCCTGGTGCCGGCCCACAGGTCGACGACCCGTTGCCCGTCCCGGTAGACGGCGACCGCGGCGCCCCGCTCCCCGAGCGACTCGAAGTTCCGGACGAACGCTTCCCTGACCGGCTCGAAGCCCTCGGCCACTGTGCCGTGCACGTCCACGCCCGTACTCCTCGTCTCGCTGTGCTGCCCGTGTGCTCGTGGTGCTCCCTCTCACCCAAGCAGGATGGTCACGTCGATGTTCCCGCGGGTCGCGTTGGAGTACGGGCAGACCTCGTGGGCCGCGTCCACCAGCCTGGTCGCGAGGTCGGGGTCGACGACCGGGAGGGAGACGCTCAGGGCGACCGCGAGGCCGTAGCCGCGCTGCTTGTTGGGGCCGATGCCGACCTTCGCGGAGACCGTGGAGCCGGTCAGGTCGTACCCCTCTCGGTTGCCGACGAGGATCAGGGCGTTGTGGAAGCAGGAGCTGTAGCCGGCCGCGAAGAGCTGTTCCGGGTTGGTGCCGTTGCCGTCGCCGCCCAGCTGCGGGGGCATCGCGACCTTGAGATCGAGTTGGCCGTCCTGGCTGGTGACATAGCCCTCGCGGCCGCCGTGGGCGGTGGCCTCGGCGACGTACATGATCTTCGTCGGGCGGGTGCCGACGGCGGGTCCGTCAGTCATGCGGTCCTCCCCCGTGAAACAAGTGCGCACAAACACATCGTGCACAAGGTACTGACCGGTAACCGACCTTTCACAGGCAGGGGGATGCAACCGGGGGTAACACCAGGGCGGCCAAGCCCTGCCTGCTCAGCGAGCCCGTTCCGCCGCCGACTCGGCCCGCTCCGCCAGCCGCCACAGCTCCTCGCGGAGCCGCGCGGCCTCCCCGCCGTCGAGCCCGGTCGCCGCGAGCAGCGTGCCGGGCACCCTCCCGGCCCGCTCCCGGAGCTCCTCCCCGCGTCCGGTCGGCGCCACGAGCACCGACCGCTCGTCCCGCGCTGACCTCTCGCGCCGTACGAGACCCGCCGCCTCCAGCCGCTTGAGCAGCGGCGACACCGTGCCGTAGTCGAGCCGCAGCGCGGCCGCCAGCTCCTTGACCGGGGTCTCGCCCCGCTCCCAGAGGACCAGCAGGACCAGGTACTGGGGGTAGGTGAGGCCCAGCTCGTCGAGGAGGGGGCGGTACGCGGACGTCACCGCGCGCTGGGCGGCGTACAGCGCGAAGCACAGCTGCTCGTCCAGCAGAGTTGAGGCCTCAGTCTCCTCGTCGGTCACGCGCCCATTGTTCACGGACGGGCCGGAGCGGCCGGCACGGAACGCGGATCAAAGCCGAACGGCAACTCCAGTCGGTGGGCGCTCATCAGCTCCTCGTCCGAGAGCAGGTCGCCGGTCGGGCCGTCCGCGGCGATCACGCCCTCGCTGAGGACCAGGGAGCGCGGGCACAGCTCCAGGGCGTAGGGCAGGTCGTGCGTGACCATCAGCACGGTCACGTCGAGGGAGCGGAGGATGTCGGCCAGTTCACGGCGGGAGGCCGGGTCCAGGTTGGAGGAGGGCTCGTCGAGGACGAGGATCTCCGGCTCCATCGCCAGGACGGTCGCTACGGCCACCCGGCGGCGCTGGCCGAAGGAGAGATGGTGCGGCGGGCGGTCCTTGAACTCCGCCATGCCGACCCGCTCCAGCGCCCGGTCCACGCGCTCCTCGAGCTCCGGCCCCTTCAGTCCGGCCGCCGCCGGCCCGAACGCCACGTCCTCCCGGACGGTCGGCATGAAGAGCTGGTCGTCCGGATCCTGGAAGACGATGCCGACCCGGCGCCGGATCTCGGCCATGTGCTGCCTTCCGACGGGCAGCCCGGCCACCCTCACCGAGCCGGTGCCGCCGGTCAGGATGCCGTTGAGGTGCAGCACGAGGGTCGTCTTCCCGGCGCCGTTCGGCCCGAGCAGCGCGACCCGCTCGCCGCGCGCGATGGAGAAGTCGACGCCGAACAGGGCCTGGTGCCCGTCGGGGTAGGCGAAGGCGAGGCCCGAGACCTCGAGGGAAGCAGTCACAGCGTCCATCCCAGCAGACACACGGCGAGCGCGGACACCGGGAGTGCGAGGGCGTACGACCACTGCGCCCGGGACGCGGTCACCTCGTCGATGACCGGCATCGAACCGGCGTACCCGCGGCTGACCATGGCCAGGTGCACGCGTTCGCCGCGCTCGTAGGAGCGGATGAACAGGGCGCCCGCGGACTTGGCGAGCACGCCCCAGTGCTTCACGCCCCTCGCCTCGAAGCCGCGCGACTCCCGGGCGATCCGCATGCGCCGCATCTCGTCCGTGATGACGTCGCCGTAGCGGATCATGAAGGACGCGATCTGTACGAGCAGGGGCGGGAGCCTCAGGCGCTGGAGGCCGAGCAGCAGCTCACGGAGTTCGGTGGTGGCGGCCAGCAGGACGGAGGACGCGACGCCCAGTGTGCCCTTGGCGAGGACGTTCCAGGCGCCCCACAGGCCGTTCACGCTCAGGGACATGCCGAGGACGTCGACCCGCTCGCCCTCCGCCACGAACGGCATCAGCACCGCGAACGCGACGAACGGCACCTCGATCAGCAGCCGTCCGAGCAGGAACCCGGCTGGCACGCGCGCGACGTACGCCACGACCGCCAGCAGCACCGCGTACAGCCCGAACGCCCACATCGCCTCGCGGGGCGTCGACACCACGACCACCACGAAGGCGAACACGGCGGCGAGTTTGGTGTGCGGCGGCAGGGCGTGCACGGGTGAGTGCCCGTGCCGGTAGAGCTTGTGCGCGTGCCCGGCTCCCATGTCAGACGCCCGAGGTGCTCGACGTGCCGGTCGTGCTGGAGGTGCCCGACGTGCTCCCTATGGTGCTCGTCGTCTCCGACGGGGACGTGTCGTCCGAGCGGCGGCGGCGCACGGCCCAGAACACACCGGTGCCCGCGACGACCGTGACCCCGACGCCGATGACGCCCGCCAGACCCCCGGACAGGCGGGCGTCGTCGATGTCCTTGACGCCGTAGTCGGCGAGCGGGGAGCCGGCCACGGCGTGCTCCTCGGCCTTCTTGTCGATGCCGTGGTCGCCGGCGACCTTCTCCAGGCCGTCCGGGGCGGCGGAGGCGTAGAAGCTGACGAAACCGGCCAGGACGAGGGAGGTGACCAGGCCCGCGGCCCAGACCTTGCGGTGCGAGGCCCGGGCGGCCACGGGGGCGGGCTCGGGTTCCGCGTCGGGCGCGTCGACGAGTTCGCCGTTCACCCGCAGCTTGAGCTTCTGTGTCAGGCCGCGGGCTCCGTACACCAGGTCCGGGCGTACGGCGATGACCGCGCCGACGGTCAGTGAGGTGATCACGGCCTCGCCGATGCCGATGAGTAGATGCACGCCGACCATGGCGGTGGCGACCTTGCCGATCGGTACGTCGGTGGTGCCGCCGACGGCGTACATCAGGGTGAAGGCGAGGGCGGAGGCCGGGACGGAGATCAGAGCCGCGGCGAAGGAGGCGGCGGTGACCGAGCGGCGGGTGCGCGGCAGCAGCTTCACCAGACCGCGGAAGAGGGCGTAGGCGACGACCACGGTGACGATCGCCATGTTGGTGATGTTCACGCCGAGCGCGGTCAGGCCGCCGTCCGCGAAGAGGATTCCCTGCATGAGCAGGACGACAGAGACGCACAGGACCCCGGTGAAGGGTCCGACGAGTATCGCGGCGAGCGCGCCGCCGAGCAGGTGGCCACTGGTCCCCGCCGCGACGGGGAAGTTCAGCATCTGCACGGCGAAGATGAACGCCGCCACCAGCCCGGCCAGCGGGGCGGTGCGCTCGTCGAGTTCGCGGCGTGCGCCGCGCAGGCTCACGGCGACGGCGCCCGCGGCGATCACGCCGGTGGCGGCGGAGGTGGGCGCGTTGATGAATCCGTCAGGTACATGCACCGTTCGATGATGTGGCTTGATGCGAACGATATGCAAGAGCGGGTCGCTCGTTTTATCTCACCCGTGATATGTCCGGCCCGAATACCGCAATCCAGAAAATATGCGACATTGGAGAGGGCGTGGACGCACAGTTTCCACGCTGATGGCGCACGGTGAAGGGGCCGTCCGATGTCCGTAGTCGAGCAGTACGCCCGAGCCCACGTCGTCACGGACGTTGCCGTCCCGCTGGTCGACGAGCTGGAGGCGATCCCCGTCACGCTGCGGTACGACCCCGAGCGGGATCCCCGCTCGGTGCGCATCGGTCTGCCCGGGGCCGGGGCGCGCGAGTGGACCTTCGACCGCGAGCTGCTGGAGGAGGGGCTGCGATTTCCCACCGGCAGCGGCGAGGTGCGGGTGTGGCCCTGCGGGCGGGTGCAGGCCGTCGTGGAGTTCCACTCCCCGGAGGGCGTGCTGGTGGTGCAGTTCGAGCGGCAGGCACTGCTGCGGTTCCTGCGGCGGACGTACATGGCCGCCGCGGAACCGGTGACGCACTGAGGGGGCCTGAGCCCCCTGGTCAGCCGCCCGCCTTCAGCAGCGCCGCGACGATCGGCCCGGCCGTCGAGCCGCCGTGGCCGCCCTGCTGGACCACGCCCGCGGCGGCCAGGTCGCCGCGGTAGGCCGTGAACCAGCCGTTCGGCTTCTTCTGGCCGTCGACCTCGGCGGAACCGGTCTTCGCGCCGACGTCACCGCTGACCCCGGCCATCGCCTCGGCGGCCGTGCCGGCGGCGGCCGTGTACGACATCAGTTCCCGCATCTGGGACAGGGTGCCCGCCGACATGGTGCGCGAGGCCGTCGCGAGCTTGCGCCCGTCCACGTCCGGGGAGACCAGGTACGGCTGGTGGAAGGTGCCGGACTTGACCGTCGCCGACACCGACGCCATGTTCAGCGGGTTCATCCGGACCCCGCCCTGCCCGATCAGCGAGGCGCCCATCTGGGCCGCCGACTGCACCGGCACCGCGCCGTCGAACGACGGCACCCCGATCGCCCAGTTGTTCAGGCCGAGGCCGTAGACCTGCTGGGCATGCTTGGTCAGGTCGTCGTCCTTGAGTTTCGGCGCCTGGCTGATGAAGGCCGTGTTGCAGGAGCGGGCGAAGCTCGCCTTGAAGGTGCCGTCCTTGATCTCGAACTTGTCGAGGTTCTGGAACTTCCAGTGCCCGTACGTGAAGTACTTCGGGCACGGGTGCTTCTTGTCCGCCGACGCCAGGCCCTTCTCGAGCAGCATCGACGCCGTGATCACCTTCATCGTGGAGCCGGGGGCGAGGGAGCCCTGGAGGGCGGTGTTGAAGCCGGGCGAGGCGTTGGCGGCGGCCAGGATCTCGCCGGTCGAGACCCGCACCACGGCCACCGACGACCGGGCCTTCTTCGCGACCTGCTGCTCGGCGGCGGCCTGCAGGCCAGGGTCGAGGGTGGTCTTCACCGTGCCGGGCGTGCCCTCGCTCAGCTCCAGCAGGGTCTTGTCGGACAGGTCCTTCGCCTTGGCGGCTTTCCCGCGCACGACCCGGAGCTCGATGCCGGCCTTGCCGCCGGCCTCCTTGCCGTACTTCTCGCGCAGCCCGTCCAGGACCGGGCCGAGCGAGGCGTACTTCTGCTTGGTCAGTTCGCCGCCGTCCCGGTCGAGGGCCTTGACCGGGGGCGTGCCCGCCTCGCCGGTGACCAGCGTGTCGCCGTCCTTCAGGTCCGGGTGGACGACGGCGGAGTGCCAGTCGACCAGCGGCTTTCCGTCGCTGGTGCGGCGGACGATGGTCAGCGCGCTGTTGTACGCCAGCGGCTTCTCGGTGTCCTTGTACGACACCGTGGCCTTGACGGTGAACGGCACCTTGTCACCCGTCGGCTTGCCCGGGGTGAGGGTGACGTCCTTGATGCGGGCGTCCTTGGTGTAGCCGGTGAGCAGCCGCTTCGCCGCGGCCGAGTCGTCGGTGGCCGCGGCGGCCTGCGGGACCTTCCCCGACTGCCAGGCGGTGAGGAAGGTGCGCGCGGTGGTGGTGACCTCGGCCGGCGACAGCGGCCCGGTCTTCACCTCGGGCTTCTGGTCGGCGGACGCGGCCCGGGAACCGTCGTCGGCCGTCGCGCCGCCGCCGGTCAGCGCGTAGGCGCCGAAGCCGGCGCCGACGACGACCACGGCGATCACCCCGCCGATCAGGACGGGCTTCGTGTTCCGTCGCTCGGCGACGCGCCTTCTGTTGCCCACTGCTGTTCTTTCCTCCGCGAATCTCCAGGGTCCCCGTTGCCCTCAGGGCCTGTTCCTGCCTCCCGGTACAGGCCCCAGCCGTCCCAACGACGGCCACCACCCTAGAGTCCCTTCCGGCCCGGGTGAGATCAGCCACCCGTTCGTAGCACGGCTGCGACAATCGGACCGGCCGCGTCGCCGCCGTGCCCGCCTTCCTCGGTCATGGCCGCCGCGGCGATGTCGCCCCGGAACCCGGTGAACCAGCTGTTGGACTTGGCGTTGCCGTCGACCTCGGCGGACCCGGTCTTGGCGCCGACGTCACCGCCGAGTCCCCGCATGGCCTCCACGGCGGTGCCCTGGGTGGCGGTGAGCCGCATCATCTGCTTCAGCTGGGCGGCGGTGCCCGCCTTCAGGCCCTCGGCCCGGGCGAGCTGCCGGTCGTCCAGTTCCGGCGAGACGAGGTAGGGCTGGCGGAAGGCGCCGGTGATCGCGGTCGCGGTCACCGAGGCCATGTTCAGCGGGCTCATCTGGACCTGGCCCTGCCCGATGGCGCCCGCCGCCCGGTCCGGGCCGCCGACGGCGGGGACGCTGCCGTCGAAGGAGACGACGCCGGTCTTCCAGTTGTCCTGCCCGAGCCCGAATCGCTCCTCGGCCTCCTGGGTCAGCGAGGTGTCCGTGAGCGGCTTCTCGTCGATGAGCTTGATGAAGGCGGTGTTGCAGGACCGCATGAAGCTGTTGGCGAGCGTGGCGTTCTCGTTGGGCTTCATGCCCGTCAGGTTCTTGAACGTCTGGCTCTGCCACACGGCGGTGTCCGGGCAGGGCGCCGGGTCGTTCATCGAGGTCACGCCGTTGTCGATCAGCATCGCGGCGGTGATGATCTTCATGGTGGAGCCGGGGGCGGCCTGGCCCTCGAAGGCCGCGTTGAAGCCGTCCGTACGGTTGTTCGCCACGGCCAGCACCTCGCCGGTGCTCGGCTTGACGGCCACCACCGACGACTGGGCGAACCGCTTGACCGCCTTCTCGGCCGCCGTCTGAGCGCTCGGGCTGATGGTCGTCTCGAGCTTGCCCGCCTTGCCCTCGGCGAGGGTCAGCAGCGGGGTGTCGGGGGCGTTCCCCGCGGTGTGCCGGATGACGAGCTCGATGCCGGGCGTGCCGCCGGCCTTCTCGCCGTACTTCTCCCGCAGCGCGTCCAGGACCGGGCCGAGGGAGGGGTACTTCTCCTTCGTGAGCACCGAGCCGTCGCGGCCGACGGCCTCGATGGGAGGGCTGGCCGACTGCTCCGTGACGAGCGTGTCGTCCTTCTTCAGCCCGGGGTGCACGACGGAGGGCTGCCAGTCGATCAGCGCCCGACCGGTGGTGAGACCGCGCACGACCGTCAGCTCGCTCTTGTAGCCGATCGGCTCCGACTTCCCGCCGTAGGCGACCTTCGCCTTCACCGTGTACGGCACGGTCGTTCCGTTCGCCGCGCCCGGCGTGATCTTCACGTCGGTGATGTGCGCGTCGTCGGCGAACGCGGACAGCAGCGCGTCGGCGGCCGCGTCGTTGTTCGTGTACGACGCCGCCTTCCCGGGCGCGCCCTCCTCCCAGGCCGCGAAGAACTTGGCCGTGGTCTCCTTGACCTCGTCCTCGCCGGGCGGCCCCGACTTCTTCTCCGCGGCCACCCCGCTCGTGCCCCCGTCGCCGCTCAACGCGCTCACGATGTTGTAGGCCCCGTACCCGGCCCCGCCGACCATCACCGCGAACACGCCGCCTATGACGGCGGCCTTGACCCCCTTGCCCATCGGTCGGCCCCTCCCCGTTGAGCTCTCCGCGCTCCCTTGAACGCGTTCAGAAAGCTCGATCCCCGGAGCACTCTATGCGCAAGCGGTTACCACCGGGACGGGCGTTTCGATTTTTGACCGAACACAGATCACACCCATGTGTCCAGCCACATCCGCGCCCGCCAGTCGTCGATCGGGATGGCCTGACCGGTGTACAGCGGCCAGAAATAGATGAAGTTCCAGCTGATCAGCAGGACCAGGACACCCGCTGCCGTGGCGCCCACGACGCGGCGGGTGTCGGAGGAACGCGGCGGGCCGATGATCGCGCCGAGGAGCATCGCCACCGCCAGGCACAGGAACGGCAGAAAGACGATGGCGTAGAAGAAGAAGATCGTCCGCTCCTGGTACATGAACCAGGGCAGATAGCCGGCCGCGATGCCGCAGGCGATGGCGCCCGCCCGCCAGTCGCGGCGGAACAGCCAGCGCCACAGGACGTAGAGGACCGCGAAGCAGGCGACCCACCACAGCAGCGGCGTGCCGAGGGCGAGGACCTCGCTGGCGCACTTCTCGCCCGCGTCCGCCGGGCAGCCCTTCCGGCCGGGCGCCGGGGACTCGTAGAAGTAGGACACCGGGCGGCCCAGGACCAGCCAGCTCCACGGGTTGGACTGGTACGTGTGCGGTGAGGACAGGCCGACGTGGAACTCGTACACCTGGTGCTCGTAGTGCCACAGGCTGCGCAGCCAGTCGGGCAGGAAGGTCCAGTCGCCGCCCTTGCCGGCGGTCGCCGCCCAGTTGCGGAAGTAGCCGCCGGAGCCGTCCGTGGAGGAGAGGATCCAGCCGGTCCAGGAGAGGACGTAGGTGACGATCGCGACCGGGACCGTGGCGAGGAACGCCAGACCCGTGTCCCGCTTGAGCACCGCCGCGTAAGGGTGCCGGGCACCGGCGACCCGGCGTGAGCCGACGTCCCACAGGACCGTCATCAGGCAGAACGCGGCCAGGATGTAGAGGCCGTTCCACTTCGTGGCGAAGGCCAGACCCAGCATCAGGCCCGCCGCCCAGCGCCAGGGGCGCAGGCCCAGACGGGCCGTCTCGGCGATGTGCCGGTCGGGACGGACCCGGCCGTCCGCGTCCACCGGGAGCGCCGCGGCGAGTATCCCCCGGGTCCTGTCCCGGTCGATCAGCAGACAGCCGAACGCGGCCAGCACGAAGAACATCAGCACGCCGTCGAGCAGCGCCGTGCGGCTCATGACGAAGTGCAGGCCGTCCACCGCCATCAGCGCGCCCGCAAGACAGCCCAGGAAGGTGGAGCGGAACAGCCGCCGGCCGATCCGGCACAGCAGCAGCACGGAGAGCGTGCCGAGCAGCGCCGTCATGAACCGCCAGCCGAACGGATCGAAGCCGAACAGCAGCTCGCCGAGCCCGATGACGTACTTGCCGACCGGCGGGTGCACGACGTACGCCGCTTCCGCCGGGATGGGGACGTCCCCGCCGGACGAGAGGACCAGATCGTTGGCCTTCTTGTCCCAGTTGACTTCGAAACCGCGGTGGACGAGCGCCCACGCGTCCTTCGCGTAGTACGTCTCGTCGAATATCACCGCCTTCGGGTTGCCCAGGTTCCAGAACCGCAGGACGCCCGCCAGCAGCGTGACCAGCAGCGGGCCGATCCAGCCCGACCAGCGCACCAGCCGCGCCGCGAGCGTGTGCGGGATGCCGAGCGCCGCCCACAGGCGCGGGCCGGGCTCGGTGTACGGCGGCACCAGGCGGGCACGCACGTCACCGGCGTCGCTTCTGGGCTGCCCCTGGTAGCCGAAGCGGCGCAGCCGCTGCTGCCAGGGCGGCCGCCGCTCGTGCGTCGCCTGGCCCTGCCGGGTGTCCGTCGAGGACGCGGTACTGGTCACCGCGCCATCGTAGGGAACCGTTCTGTGTGAGTCCCGTGCATGGCCGGTATGCGTCCGCATCCTCCGCCCCTGGGAGGAGTCCGGGCGCTGTGCCCCTGGGAGGATGGGGGCGTGACCGGAACCCTCGTACTCGCAGGCACCCCCATCGGCGACATCTCCGACGCCCCGCCCCGGCTCGCCGAGGAACTGGCCGGAGCCGACCTCGTCGCCGCCGAGGACACGCGCCGGCTGCGGCGGCTGACCCAGGCGCTGGGCGTCACGCCCAAGGGGCGGGTGGTGTCCTACTTCGAGGGCAACGAGTCCGCCCGTACGCCGGAACTGGTCGAGGAACTGGTGGGCGGCGCGCGTGTGCTGCTCGTCACGGACGCCGGGATGCCGTCCGTGTCCGACCCCGGGTACCGGCTGGTGGCGGCCGCGGTCGAGAGGGACGTGCGGGTGACCGCCGTGCCCGGGCCGTCCGCCGTGCTCACCGCGCTCGCGTTGTCGGGGCTGCCCGTCGACCGGTTCTGCTTCGAGGGGTTCCTGCCCCGCAAGGCCGGGGAGCGGCTCGGGCGGCTGCGGGAGGTGGCCGGTGAGCGGCGCACACTCGTGTACTTCGAGGCCCCGCACCGGCTCGACGACACGCTCGCGGCCATGGCCGAGGTGTTCGGGGCGGAGCGGCGGGCCGCGGTGTGCCGGGAGCTGACCAAGACGTACGAGGAGGTCCGGCGGGGCGGGCTGGCCGAGCTCGCCGCGTGGGCCGCGGACGGTGTGCGCGGGGAGATCACCGTCGTGGTGGAGGGGGCGCCGGAGCCAGGGGCCGAGGATGTCGGGCCCGAGGAACTGGTGCGTCGGGTCCGGGTGCGGGAGGAGGCGGGGGAGCGGCGCAAGGAAGCCATCGCCGCGGTCGCGCAGGAGGCCGGGGTGCCCAAGAGGGTCGTGTTCGACGCGGTGGTCGCCGCGAAGAACGCCGGCTGACACGAGGGGCGCGAACACCCCTCTGAGCAGGGCGCATGTCGGATGAGCGTGCGCCCCATGGGTGGGCAAAGCAGGAGGGGGCCCGGGGCAAGGAACACCCAAATCGGCGCCAACAGTCGAGCAGGTCTGCTGCCGTGCGGCCGGCTGAGGAGTCCACTGGGTCGCGGGGACGGAATCGTCCTCACGCCACAGCGGAACAGGAGCTGGCATGAGTGAGATCGCAGGGCTGACCGGGCTCCGCGCCGGTGCGAACGCCGTCGTTCACGAGTCGTACTCCTTCGCCTGCATGCGCTGCGGGCACGGCTGGGAGCAGTCGTACGAGATAGAGCACCACATAGACGCCGCGGGGCACGAGTTCGTCCTCTATGTCGCGGACGGCAAGGTCGTGCCCTCCCCACTGAGCAAGCCCACGTGCCACAACTGCGACGGTCACCTCGTGCGGATCATGCGGCCCGGGCGGGTGGCGTCGGCGCGGGACGCTGCGCACCGGCCGCAGCGGGTGCCGCCGCCCGCCGGGCCGGTGGAGGCCCCGACGGCAGAGGCGGAGACCGGGCAGGAGCGGCGCGAGCACCACCACTGGCACCTGTCCGACCTGCTCCACCCCTTCCAGCGCAAGGCGAGCTGACCCGTCCGGCTCCCCTTGTCGACGCCCTCCCCGGCCCTCCCCCCATCGGGGAGGGCGTCGCCCTTTCGGGGGACCGGGCTTTCGTAGGATCGGGGCATGCCTTCCAACGACTCCGACAAGCACGCCGCGCCCCCGCTCCCGGAACCCCTCCGGGTGCCGGTCGCCGACTCCCACACCCACCTGGACATGCAGTCCGGAACGGTCGAGGAGGCGCTGGCGAAGGCGGCGTCGGTCGGAGTGACCACGGTCGTGCAGGTCGGCTGCGACCTGAAGGGGTCCCGGTGGGCCGCCGAGACGGCGGCGGCGTACGAGGCCGTCCACGCGACGGTCGCCCTGCACCCGAACGAGGCCCCGCGCATCGTCCACGGCGACCCGGACGGCTGGTCCCGGCAGGGCGCGCGCGAACCGGGCGGCCGGGCCGCACTGGACGACGCGCTCGCCGAGATCGACCGGCTGGCCGCGCTGGAGCAGGTCAAGGGCGTCGGTGAGACGGGCCTGGACTACTTCCGCACCGGGCCCGAGGGCAAGGACGCGCAGGAGATGTCCTTCCGCGCCCACATCGAGATCGCCAAGCGGCACGGCAAGGCCCTGGTCATCCACGACCGCGAGGCCCACGCGGATGTCCTGCGCGTCCTGAAGGAGGAGGGCGCCCCCGAGCGGACCGTCTTCCACTGCTACTCCGGCGACGCCGAGATGGCGGAGATCTGCGCGAGCGCCGGCTACTTCATGTCCTTCGCCGGCAACGTCACCTTCAAGAACGCCCAGAACCTGCGGGACGCGGTGGCGGTGGCCCCACTGGAGCTGCTCCTCGTCGAGACGGACGCGCCCTTCCTCACACCGGCGCCGTACCGCGGGCGCCCCAACGCCCCGTACCTCGTGCCGCTCACCGTGCGGGCCATGGCCGACGTGCGCGGTGCCGACGAGGACACCCTGGCGACCGCCCTCGCCGCGAACACGGCGCGCGCCTTCGGCTACTGACCTTCGGCCGACCCCTCCGACCCCACCGCACGACTGTGCGTAGTCGCGTCGCTTTGGAGAGTGACGACCGCTCCGCTAGGTTCTGGGGGCCTGATCCGGACCCCTCTGGACCCCCTCCGGCCCCTGGAGCGCGTCGGCGTGAGCAACCCGCACTACGAGACGTACGAGACGTACGGTCCGGCCTTCCCCGACCCGGTGTACGGCGGTCACCACGTGCCGCCGGCCCACCCGCACCACGCCGAGACCTTCGGCTACGGCGGACCCGGCCTCCACGAGGACACCTACCGGCCCGCCTACGAGGTGTCGCCCCTGCCCGGCCATGCCCGGCCAGGAGCCCCCGAGCCGCGCAGGGACCCGCGTCCGGACCTCCGTATGGATCCGCGTCCGGACCTCCGTATGGAGCCACGTCCGGACCTCCGTATGGATCCGCGTCCGGACCTCCGTATGGAGCCACGTCCGGACCTCCGTATGGAGCCGCGTCCGGAGCCACGTCCCGGATCACGCGCCGAAGCGCGTGCCGAGGCGCGTGCCGGATCGCGCACTGGGGCTCGTACCGGCTCCCACCGCAGGTCCGCACGCCGGCGCAGAACTCGGTACGTCGAGCGCCCGGGCGACGGCTCCATCCGCCGGCTGCTTCCCCAGGCCCTGGTCGTCGCCTTCCTGGCGGGCGGCACCACGGCGTTCGTCGCCAAGGACAAGGCGATCGAGCTGAGCGTGGACGGCAAGGCCCGCACGCTGCACACCTTCGCCGACGACGTCACCGAGCTGCTGGCCGAGGAAGGCGTCGAGGTCGGCGCCCACGACGTGGTCGCGCCCGGACCGGACGAGAAGATCGCCAGTGGCGACGAGGTCGCCGTGCGCTACGCCCGGCCCGTACGGCTGACCCTCGACGGCCACCGGCGTGTGGTGTGGACGACGGCGCGCACGGTGGCCGGGGCGCTCAGACAACTGGGGGTGCGCCAGGAGGGCGCGTACGTCTCCGCCTCGCGTTCCCGGCGGATCGGCCGTGAGGGCCTCGCGCTGGACGTGCGGACCGAGCGCACGGTCACCGTCATGGCGGACGGCCGGGCCCGCACCGTCCGCACCAACGCGGCGACCGTGCGGGACGCGGTCGAGGAGGCCGGCATCACCCTGCGCGGCCAGGACACCACGTCGGTCCCGCAGGGAAGCTTCCCGCGCGACGGGCAGACCGTCACGGTGCTGCGGATCACCGGCGGCAAGGAGGTCCGCGACGAGCCGATCCCGTTCCAGGTACAGCGGACCGAGGACCCGACCCTGTTCCGCGGCACGGAGGTCGTCGAACAGGCGGGAGAGCCCGGCCTGCGCCGCGTGACCTACTCCGTGCGCACCGTCAACGGCGTCAGGCAGAAGCCGCGCCGCATCAGCTCCGAGATGGTGCGCGCACCCCGCCCGCAGCTGGTGAAGGTCGGCACCCAACCGCGACCGGCCTCCGTGCAGGGCGCCGACCACCTCGACTGGCAGGGCCTCGCCGCCTGCGAGTCCGGCGGCCGCCCCGACGCGGTCGACTCCTCGGGCACCTACGGCGGCCTGTACCAGTTCGACACCCGGACCTGGCAGGACCTCGGCGGCCGGGGCCGCCCGCAGGACGCCCCGGCGGCGGAACAGACGTACCGCGCGAAGAAGCTGTACGTGCGACGGGGCGCGAGCCCGTGGCCGCACTGCGGCAGCCGCTTGCGAGGCTGACAGCAGAACTGCTGACCTCCGCCGCCTAGCTGCGGGCACCCACCCCGCCCAGCTGTGGGCAGTCGTGCCGCTGGGGCGATGGGGGTCCCCCCTGCTCGAGCGAAGCCGAGAGCTTGGGGGAGGGTGGGCGCAGCGGCACCCCGCGAAGCCGGGCTGCGCAACGCCCCGCCCTCACCCCCGTCCCCGAGCACCAGGAAACTCACCCGGCGAAACCCCCCGTACCCTTGTCCCCGTGACCAGCCCCACCCCCGACGCCCTCCTCGGCCCCGCCGACGTCCGCGAACTGGCGGCAGCCCTCGGCGTACGCCCCACCAAGCAACGCGGCCAGAACTTCGTGATCGACGCGAACACCGTCCGCCGCATCGTCCGCACCGCACAGGTCCGCCCCGACGACGTCGTCGTCGAGGTCGGCCCGGGGCTCGGGTCCCTCACCCTCGCGCTGCTGGAGGTCGCCGACCGCGTCACCGCCGTCGAGATCGACGACGTGCTCGCCGCCGCACTGCCCGCGACCATCACGGCCCGCATGCCCGAGCGCGCCGACCGCTTCGCCCTCGTGCACTCCGACGCCATGCACGTGGCCGAACTGCCGGGCCCCGCCCCGACCGCGCTGGTCGCCAACCTCCCTTACAACGTGGCCGTCCCGGTGCTGCTGCACATGCTCGACACCTTCCCGACCATCGAGCGCACCCTCGTCATGGTCCAGGCGGAGGTCGCCGACCGGCTCGCCGCCCCGCCCGGCTCGAAGGTGTACGGCGTCCCCTCCGTGAAGGCCAACTGGTACGCCGAGGTCAAGCGGGCCGGCGCCATCGGCCGGAACGTCTTCTGGCCGGCGCCCAACGTCGACAGCGGACTGGTCTCCCTGGTCCGCCGGACCGAGCCGCTGAAGACGACGGCCTCGAAGACCGAGGTGTTCGCGGTGGTCGACGCGGCGTTCGCCCAGCGCCGCAAGACGCTGCGGGCCGCGCTCGCCGGCTGGGCCGGGTCCGCCGCCGCCGCCGAGGCGGCCCTGGTCGCCGCCGGGGTCTCCCCGCAGGCCCGGGGAGAGTCGCTGACCGTGGAAGAGTTCGCGCGTATCGCCGAGCACAAGGCGAACCGGCACGAGGAGAAGGAGCCCGCGTGAGCGTCACGGTCCGCGTCCCCGCCAAGGTCAACGTCCAGCTGGCGGTGGGCGCCGCCCGCCCGGACGGCTTCCACCCCCTCGCCAACGTCTTCCTCGCCGTCGGCCTCCACGACGAGGTCACCGTCACCCCGGCCGACGAACTCCGCGTCACCTGTGAGGGCCCTGACGCCGACCAGGTCCCCCTGGACCGTACGAACCTGGCCGCACGGGCGGCCGAGGCGCTCGCCGAGCGATACGGCCGTACGCCCGGCGTCCACATCCACATCGCAAAGGACATCCCCGTCGCCGGCGGCATGGCGGGCGGCAGCGCCGACGGCGCCGGCGCCCTGGTGGCCTGCGACGCGCTGTGGAAGACCGGTGCCTCCCGCGAGGAACTCCTCGACATCTGTGCCGAGTTGGGCAGTGACGTGCCGTTCAGCCTGGTCGGCGGGGCGGCCCTCGGCATCGGGCGGGGCGAGCAGCTGACGCCCCTGGAGGTCGGCGGCACCTTCCACTGGGTGTTCGCGATGGCCGGCCGAGGTCTGTCCACCCCGGCCGTGTTCCGAGAGTTCGACCGGCTCGGCGAGGGCACGGACATCCCGGAGCCCGTCGCCTCCCAGGAACTCCTCGCCGCCCTCGCCAAGGGCGACCCGGACGCGCTTGCCGCCGCCGTCTCCAACGACCTCCAGCCCGCCGCCCTCTCCCTCTTCCCGGAACTCGCCGGGACCCTCGCCACCGGCCGCGCCGCCGGCGCCCTCACCGCCCTGGTCTCCGGCTCCGGCCCGACCACGGCGTTCCTCGTCCGCGACCCGGAGTCGGCGGCGGCGGTGGCACAGGCACTGGTGGCCTCCGGCACCTGCCGCACGGTCCGCACGGCCTCCGGCCCGGCAGCGGGGGCGACGGTACTCGGGGCGTAGCGACCTGCCCCGGCCAGGTCATGCACGACCTTGTCGCCGAGGTCCGCGCGCGGCCCGCTGACCTGCCGGGGGATCGGCCACCGAACAGCGGCCATTACGCTGGGAGGCTGATCGATCCCCCCTGGGTAGGAGAGCAATGGCCGTCAACCTGGTCAATGTCGAGAACGTCAGCAAGGTGTACGGCACCCGCGCCCTGCTCGACGGCGTCTCCCTCGGCGTCTCCGAGGGGGATCGCATCGGCGTCGTCGGCCGTAACGGCGACGGCAAGACCACGCTGATCCGGATGCTCGCCAAGCAGGAGGACGCCGACACCGGGCGCGTCACGCACTCCGGCGGACTGCGCCTCGGCGTGCTCACCCAGCACGACTCCCTCGACCCGGAGGCCACCGTCCGCCACGAGGTCATCGGCGACATGGCCGACCACGAGTGGGCGGGCGACGCCAAGGTCAGGGACGTGCTGACCGGCCTCTTCGGCGGGCTCGACCTGCCGGGGTTCCCCAAGGGGCTCGACACCGTCATCGGGCCGCTGTCCGGCGGTGAGCGGCGCCGTATCGCGCTCGCCAAGCTGCTCATCGAGGAGCAGGACCTGCTCGTCCTCGACGAGCCCACCAACCACCTCGACGTCGAGGGCATCGCCTGGCTCGCCCGGCATCTGCAGAACCGCCGCTCGGCCCTCGTCTGCGTCACCCACGACCGCTGGTTCCTGGACCAGGTGTGCACCCGCATGTGGGACGTCCAGCGCGGCACGGTCTACGAGTACGAGGGCGGCTACTCCGACTACGTCTTCGCCCGGGCCGAGCGCGAGCGCATCGCCGCCACCGAGGAGGCCAAGCGGCAGAACCTGGTCCGCAAGGAGCTGGCCTGGCTGCGCCGCGGAGCGCCCGCCCGTACGTCCAAGCCGCGCTTCCGCGTCGAGGCCGCCAACGAGCTCATCAAGGACGTACCGCCGCCCCGGGACAGCAGCGAACTGATGAAGTTCGCGTCCTCGCGGCTCGGCAAGACCGTCTTCGACCTGGAGGACATCACCGTCCAGGCGGGCCCCAAGGTCCTCCTCAAGCACGTCACCTGGCAGCTCGGGCCGGGCGACCGGATCGGTCTTGTCGGCGTCAACGGCGCCGGGAAGACGTCCCTGTTGCGGGCCATGGCCGAGGCCGCCCGGACCGACGGCGAGGCACAGCCCGTCGGCGGGCGCGTCCGCGTCGGCAAGACCGTGAAGCTGGCCTACCTCTCCCAGGAGGTCGCCGAACTCGACGCGAGCACGCGCGTGCTGGAGGCCGTGCAGCAGGTGCGCGAACGCGTCGACCTCGGCAAGGGGCGCGAGATGACCGCCGGTCAGCTGTGCGAGATGTTCGGCTTCGGCAAGGAGAAGCAGTGGACGCCGGTCGGTGACCTGTCCGGCGGTGAGCGGCGCCGGCTGCAGCTGCTGCGGCTGCTCATGGACGAGCCCAACGTCCTCTTCCTCGACGAGCCCACCAACGACCTCGACATCGAGACGCTGACCCAGCTGGAGGACGTCCTCGACGGCTGGCCAGGCTCCATGATCGTCATCTCCCACGACCGGTTCTTCGTCGAGCGCACCACCGACCGGGTGTTCGCCCTGCTCGGCGACGGCACCCTGCGGATGCTGCCGCGCGGTATCGACGAGTACCTGGAGCGCAGGCAGCGTATGGAGGAGGCCGCGGCCGCCTCGGCCCCCGCCGCAGCCCAGCAGCAGACCGCCGCCCCGGAGAAGAGCGCCGCCGACCAGCGCGCCGCCAAGAAGGAACTGCAGAAGATCGAGCGGCAGCTCGACAAGGTCTCCGAGCGGGAGGCCAAGCTGCACACCCAGATCGCCGAGAACGCAACGGACTTCGCGAAGGTCGCCGAACTCGACGCCGAGCTGCGCGAGTTGGCCGGTCAGCGCGAGGAGTTGGAGATGCGGTGGCTGGAACTCGCCGAGGACGCGTGAAGGGCGCGTGAAGGCGCATAACGAGGGCGTCACGGGCCGGTCCTCCCTTGGGAACAGGGGTGATCGGCCCGTTGCGCTGTCGGAACGTGGTGATACAAAGAGTCGTCTTAGAACTTTATGAAACGACTCTGAGTGCGTCTCGTACCTCAGGGCATGGCTAAAAATCAGTGATCGAACGGGGGAACCGCTGATGACCCAGCCGCCCGGTCAGCCGCCGCACGGTGGCTTCGGCGCACCGCAGGACCAGCCGCCGCACGGTGGTGGTTTCGGAGCACCGCAGACCCCGCCACCGCCGCAGGGCCCGCCCCAGACCCCGCCGCCCCCGCAGGGCCCGCCGCAGCCCGGGTACGGCTACCCGCAGCAGCCCGGGCCGTACGGGCAGCCGGGACAGCCGGGTCCGTACAACTCCGGCCCGTACGCCCAGCCGCAGCAGCCCGGCCCCTATGGCCAGCCGCAGCAGCCGGGCCCGTACGGGCAGCCCGGGTACGGCTACCCGTCGCAGCCGCAGTACCCGGGCGCGCCCGGCACCCCGCCGGGGGGCGGCTCGGGCAACCCCTTCAAGGGCAAGCCCGCCCTGATCATCGGCGCGGCCGTCGCCGCACTGCTCGTCGTCGGGGGCACCGTGTGGGCGGTCACCGGCGACGAGGGCGGCAAGGGCAGGAAGAAGCCGGTCGCCCGGCAGAGCGACGACGGCAAGCCGGGCACCGCCGACCCGGTCGGCCCTGGTGACGGCGACGGTGGCGCGGACCCGGAGAGCCTCAACGAGGGCCGCCAGGCCGGCGAGGCCAAGGTCCTCTGGTACAAGGACGCGCCCGACGCGCCCGGCTCCGGCGCCGAGGCCCCCGGCATGTGGATCACCGACAAGACCGCGGTGAAGGCGGCGTACAAGCAGCTCGTCGGCTACAACGCCGGTGACGGCAAGCCGGCCTGGGACCCGATCGCCTTCCCGCAGAAGATCTGCGCGACGACCCCGCGGCAGACCTCCGACGGCAAGATCGTCGTCGCGTACATGAGCGGAAGCAGCAGCCGCGCCAAGTGCAACCAGCTGCAGGAGATCGACCTCGACACCGGCGACAAGGGCTGGAAGCAGGAGGTCGCCGACGGCGCCCTGTTCGACTCCTCGCTCTCCGTCGAACTGTCCGTCACCGGCAAGACGCTGATGGTGGGCCGCTCCCAGTCCGGCACGGCGTACGACATCACCGACGGCGACAAGCTCTTCGACAAGAAGCGCTACGGCGAGTCCTGCTTCCCCGCCGCGTTCGCCGGCGGCGAGAAGCTGATCGCGGTCTCCTCCTGCGGCGTCGGCACCGACGACGAGCACGACGAGGTGCAGCAGCTCAACCCGCGCACCGGCAAGGTCGAGTGGACCCAGAAGTTCGACAAGGGCTGGCGGGTCGCGCGCACCTACTCGGTGAGTCCGCTGGTCGTCTACAGCACCAACAAGGACAAGAAGGCCTGGAACATCTCCACCTTCACCTCCGGCGGCAAGTTCAAGTCGCAGGTCGGCTTCGACGAGGACTTCGCCCCCGAGTGCGGCTGGGCCGTCCTCGAGCGCGACCTCCAGGGCTGCCGCGGCGTCGCCGCCGACGACACCACGCTCTACCTGCCGACCGAGGCGACCACCGGCGCCAACGAGATCGTCGCGGTCAACCTCGCCGACGGCAAGGAGAAGTGGCGCGTGAAGTCCCCGGCCGACGAGTCGATGCTGCCGATGAAGGTCGAGGGCGACAAGCTCATCGCCTACGTCCAGCCCTCGTACGACGCGGGCGGCCAGGTCGTGTCCATTCCGACCGGCGGCGGCAGCCACAAGCCGGTCAAGCTGCTGCAGAACCCGCAGGGCGCGGCGGACATCGAGAACGGCTTCTTCTCCAAGGACGTCGACTGGGTCGACGGGCGCTTCTACATCTCGACGACCCGACTGAGCGGAAACGACGCCACGAAGGAGAAGTTGATGCTCGCCTACGGCAAGTGACGCTTCCTCCTCCCTCCCCTCCCTCTCCTCCTGCTCGGCCGTCGCCGCCCGTTCCCCTTCTCGAGGTGCTCACGCCATGACCCAGCCGCCTCCTCCGCCTCCTCAGCAGCCCCCATCCGGGGGAGGCTTCGGGCCGCCCCCGGACCAGCCCCCGCAGGCCCCGCCCGCGGGCGGACCGAACCTGGCCAAGGCCCCGGAGCCGGGGTACGGCTACCCGCAGGCCGCTCCGCAGGCCGCTCCACAGCCCCCTCAGCCTCCACAGGCTCCGGCCGGTTACGGCTACCCGGGTCAGCAACCCAGTCCCTACGGTCAGCAGCCCGGTCCGTACGGTCAGCAGCCCGGTCCGTACGGTCAACAGCCGGGGCCCTACGGTCAGCCCGGTCCCTACGGGCAGCAGCCCGGGTACGGCTATCCGCAGCCGGCCATGCCGCTCCATCCGCAGCCCGGACACCCCGGACAGCCCGGCGGCGGCAAGAAGTTCAACGCGCAGGTGGCCATCATCGTCTCCGCGGTCGTGGCGATCGCCCTGATCATCGGCGGCGGTGTCTGGTACTCCTCCAAGGGCGACGGCAAGAAGGACGACACCGCCGGTTCCAGCGGCGGCACCGGCGGCACGGACGACGGCAGCGACGGCACCGGCGGCACCACCTCCGGCAAGGAGAAGGCACCGGCCGACCCCGCCTCCAAGGTCCTCTTCCAGGTCCCGGCGCCCGAGGTGAAGAACGACAGCACGGTCGTCGTCGCCGGCTCGTGGCTCACCGACAAGGCGTACGTCAAGAGCGGCGTCGCCGAGATCAACGGTTACGACCGCGACAAGGGCTCCAGGCTGTGGACGATCAAGCTGCCCGGCCCGGTCTGCCAGGCCAGCCGCCACGTCACCGACGACGGCCTGACGGCGGTCCTCCACCAGCCCGCGATGCCCACCAAGGCCGACCCCTCGCACGGGTGCAGCCAGGTCGCTCTGCTCGACCTGGACGAGGGCACGAAGCTCTGGACCAGGACCGCCAAGACCGGTGACCGGCCGATCAGCTTCGACAACGTGACGATCAGCGGTGGCACCGTCGCCGTCGGCAGCCTCAGGGGCGGCGCGGCCTACGACGTCTCGGGCAAGCTCCTGTGGAGCCCGAAGCCCAACGATTCCTGCTTCGACGCCGGGTACGGCGGCGGCGAGAAGCTCGTCGCGGTGCGCAAGTGCGGTTCGTACCAGCAGCGGCAGCTGCACATCCAGACCATCGACCCGAAGTCCGGGAAGGTGATCTCGGAGTACAAGATGGCGCAGGGCATCGAGTACGCGAGCATCGTGTCGACCAACCCGCTCGTCGTGGCCGCCGACGTCGGTGACTCCGCGGGCGACGGCAGCGGCATCTCGGACTTCTTCTCCATCGACAACAGGACCGGAAAGCTGCGCACGCGCATTGCAGCGCCGGGCGAGCAGTTCGCGGCCCGCTGCGAGGGCATCACCCGCATCGAGTACTGCAACCAGCTGGCCGTCGGCAACGACCGGCTGTACATCCCGACCGAGGAGCACAGCGGCGACCGCAGGTACAAGCGGACCAACGAGATCGTCGCCTTCGACCTCGCCACCGGCAAGCAGACCGGGCAGCGGGCGGACGCGGGTGACGGCTACCGGATCTCGCCGCTGCGCATGGACGGCGGGAATCTGATCGCGTACAAGCGGCCGCCGTACGACAAGGGCGGACAGATCGTGAGCATCGACGGGGGCAGCTTCAAGCAGACGAAACTGCTGGAGAACCCGTCGACGGTCACCGTGCGCAGGGTGGAGACCAGCATGTCGCCGGACTATTCCGAGCTCCTGTTCGCCGACGGGCACCTGTTCATGTCCAAGGTGTTCGCCAGCAACCGGGCCGGCAGTACGACCGAGAAGCAGTACTTGGCGGTGGGCTTCGGCACGAGCTGATCGATCGATGACTGCTCGCTGATCGAATGGGTGCCGGTACGGCCCCGTCCCTGAACAGGGTCGGGGCCGTCCGCGTACGGCTCGGTCAACCTCCCGTGAGAGGAATTCCGATGATCGGGGCGATTCTCGCCGGTAGGGGAGCGCAACGTCGAACAAGCGTGTAGCTTCCGGGGGCATGAAGGCGGGAGCCGGGGGGGCTTCCATCTGGGGGTCTGGGGTGACTGGGGGGTTGCTCGATGGGAGTGCGGCTCATGGTGGTCGACGACCACCGTTTGCTGGCCGAGGCGTTGGCCTCGGCATTGAAGCTGCGGGGGCACCGGGTGCTGGCCGCGGCGGCGCCGGCCGCCGGGGCGGCGGAGCTGGTGATCACACGGGCGCCGGAGGTGTGCCTGCTGGGGACGGCCACACCGGCTGAGCCGGGCATCTTCGACCCGGTGGTCCGGATCAAGCAGGAGCGTCCGCAAGTGGCCGTGCTGGTCCTGGGACCGGTACCCAGCCCGCGCGGTATCGCGGCGGCGTTCGCGGCGGGAGCGTCGGGCTACGTCCGGCACGATGAGCGCATAGAGGGAGTCGAGCGGGCGATCATGAAGGCCCGTGCCGGAGAGGCGGCGGTGGCGCCGCAACTGCTCCAGGGCGCGTTCAGCGAGCTGCTCAACCCCGCGGCCCAACCGGACGACGAGGGCCAGCGGTTGCTCCAGATGCTCACACCGAGGGAGGTGGAGGTCCTGGTCCGGGTGGCCGACGGCGAGGACACTCGCCTGATCGCGGCGGGCATGGGCATCGCCCCGTCGACGGCCCGCACGCACGTCCAGCGGGTCTTGATGAAACTCGGCGTCGGCTCGCGCCTGGAGGCGGCGGCGCTGGCCGCGCGGACGGGCTTGCTGGACCGGGCGGGCCCGGTGACCCGGGACCGGGGGCCGGAGGCCTGACCGACGGTAGGCCAACCGCATGCGGTAGGCGGGTTCTGGCCGATCTCAGTCCCGCGCGGCACCCGGATCCACTGTGTGTTCACGAGAAGCGCACAGTAAACCCACAGGTGTCGCGGGTGCTTGCGCCTGCCTGACCAGTGAAGCCCCATGGCTCCTTTCGCGCCATGCTGCTCAGGCTCCGAAGAAATGCCCTGGTCGACTCGAACGCATGTACCTAAAGTGATCGTCGCGCGCCCGGCGGAGCTGACCACTCCTCCACAGTGCGCTTCATCCGGCGACCGGGGGGACATCGTCGCCACGGGGAGGGGCCCACCGGCATGCCTGGGCATCGCCGGTTCGGCACGTGCCTCCTTCGCCTCTGCTGACGGGCTTCCCCGGGCGCCTTCCTTTGCGACGAGGAGATGCTTTCTTGCGCCCAAGACCGGGGCCCTTCCTGCCCAGAACCCGTTTCACGCCCAGACGGGGCAGACCCCGTTTCCTGACGTCTGTCGTCACATCCGCGGCGGCCGTGGCCGTACTGGCCGGCCTGGCCGTCCAGCCAGACGTGCTGAATCGGCTCACCGGCACGAAGGCAGCCGCACCGGCGAGCGGCTCGTCCCACTGGTCCGACGACACGGCGGCCGAGCAGCTGCGGCAGGACCAGTGCCTGATGGCGGAGGTGCTGCGCCTGGGTGGGTCGTCCATGGCCGCGACCGCGCAGGACGGACTCAACCAGCCGCCGGACAAGCTGCACGCGCTGGCCAACCGGGACTACTGGGAGGACACCCCGCTGGCCGTGGCGTACCAGCGGGACCAGGACGCGGCCTGGAAGGAGCTCGACGCCCTCAACAGCCGGCTTGGGGAGTGGGGCAAGCCGCTCGACGGGCTGGAGCAGCCGGGCGGCTTCGACTCGTTGGCCGACTGGCAAGACCCTCCCGGCTCGATCGGCAGTGAGGAGGACGACTTCTATGCACAGACCGGACTGACCTCTTGGGTCGCCGACAAATTCTGGAAGGACGAGGGCGACTTCTACGAGGACCCCACCCCCAAGGCCGATGCGAAGACCCTGAAGGCCGTCACCGATCTGGGTACTCCGCTCTACGGCGAGAAGCCCTACGATCCCGATCTGCCTCCTGGTGAGTGGCAGCGGCAGTACGAGGAACGACGGGCTTTTGAAGGGCTGTTCGACACCTTCGACGGCAAGGGCGCCGATGACGCCCGCCTGTTCCTGTCCTCCGGCGGGTTTCCCCGCACCGCGCCTGAGCCCGGTACAGCGGAACACCGGATCGCAGTCGAGGATCTGAAGACCAGGTACGCGTCGTGCGCCTGGCGGGATCCGATCGACCCGAACACGGTCTGGGGCGGCATGGCCGACACGGCCGCTTCGGAGTGGCAGCGGGAGATCAGCTCGCAGGCGGTCCAGCGCAACCAGATCCTGAAGGCCGGCAAGGACGCCACCCATGCTCTCGCGAGTGGTGCGAAGGCGTTGGGGGACCTGCTGGGGCACTCATGGGTCGCCGACCGTCTGGTCCGTTGGCAGGACTACTGGGCTCCCGGCGGTGCGGGCTGGATCGGCGACTCCCACACGGTCATCCAGGTCGAGGCGGCCAAGGGCAAGTGCCTGGACGTACAGGGCGGTAACACCACCTCAGGCACCCCGGTACAGATCTATACCTGCCACGACTCCATGGCGCAGCAATGGCGGCTGATCAGTTCTTCCAATGACAGCTACAACCTCGTCAACATCAAGTCTCAGAAGTGCCTGGACGCCCAGAACAGTGATCCTGCGAACGGCACGAAAATCCAGATCTGGGCGTGCAACGACAGCAAGGCGCAGGAATGGAAGTTCGATCTTCGCGCCGTCAGCGAGTTGCGCAACGTCGCCACGGACAAGTGCCTGGACCTGAACAAGTTCGACAACAGCCACGACGCCTGGCTGTGGGGGTGCAACGGCACGAACCCGCAGAAGTTCAGGATCGTCCCCAAGGGCCACAGCGGCACGGACAGCCAGTTCTACCCGGACAAGGCGCAGTTCGACCAGGCCAAGAAGAACCTCGCGGCGGCACAGACTCAGGCGAAGAAGCAGCTCGACGTCCTCAAGGCCCAGTCGGCCGCGGCGCAGAAGCACGCCACCGCCAGTGACATCGCGCAGAAGGCCGCATACGCCATCGCTGACAAGGCCGGTGCCCCGCGCGGCCGTGGCCTGCTGGTCGGCCAGCAGAAGGCCCAGGTCACCAAGGGCGCCGCAGCCGCGTTGGAAGCGCTGGTGAAGGCCGGCGAGACCGCCGAGGCCGCCACCCGCGCCTCCGCCGGTGACAGCGCGACCATCGCACAACGCGCCCTCGCCCAGGCGGCCCAGTCGAAGGCGGAGTTCCGCAAGGCCGCCGCAGCGATGGCCGAGTCCCAGGCGAAAGCCGCGGCCGACGCAGCGAAGCTGCACCGCGACAACGCCAAGAAGGACAAGGAGACCGCGGAGGCCAAGCTCGCCGAGGCCCTGAAGGCCGAGGGTGACGCCAAGGCGGCCGCCGCCGAGGCCCACGCCAAGCGCCTGGCCGCCGAGGCCGAGGAGAAGACGGCCGAGGCGGAGAAGCAGAAGGCCGCGGCCAAGCAGGCCGAGGCCGCCCAGCACAGGAAGAACGCCGAAGCCGAGGCGACGAAGGCCGAGGATGCCAAGGCCAAGGCGGAAGCGGCCGAGGGCACGGCGGTCGAGAAGAAGAACGCCGCCGTGAAGGCCCGCGACAAGGCCCGCGAACTGCGGGACGACGCGTGGGACGCCGAGCAGAAGGCTGACGCCGCCCGCGCCAAGGCCGACGCCAAGGAGGCGTACGCCCAGGCTCACGAATCCGACAGCAACGCCCAGGAGGCCAGAGCGGCGGCCGACGCCGCCGCCGGGCACGCAGACGACGCCGAGGCAGCCGCCACCAGGGCCCGTTCCGAAGCGGACGCCGCGACAAAGGCCGCAGCAGACGCCGACGCTGCAGCCACGCGCGCAGAGGCGGCGGCCAAACGCTCCCGCGCCCACGCGGACGACGCCCAGGCCGCGAAGCTGAAGTCCGACGCCGCCGTGAAGACCGCGACGAGCGCCGCCGCCGAAGCCATCGACGCCTCCGAGCACGCCTCTTCCGAAGCCAAGACGGCCGTCGAGATGGCCGACGAGGCGGAGAAGCAGGCCAAGACCGCCAAGTCCCACGCGGACGCGGCGAACAAGGAAGCCACCAAGGCCCTGGTCGCCTCGGCGAAGGCCGCGGGCTTCGCCCACGTCACCGCCCAGGCCGCCGTGGACGCAGGCAAGGCCGCCGCGCAGGTCGCCAAGCCCGCCAACGACGCCATCCAGCTCGGCTCCCCGTACATCGACACCGACTCGGCCGCCGGCCTGGTGGTCCTCACCGGCCAGGCGTCCAAGACGATCGCCGAACAGCAGAAGGCCGTAGCCGACGCCCACGCCAAGAACGCGGCGGCCGAAGCCTCAGCCGCCAAGAACCTCGCCGACCAGGCGAAGGGCGACACCAAGGCCGCCTACCAACACGCCGCCAACGCCGCCGCACACGCCGCGACCGCCCGCACCTACGCCAAGGACGCCCTCGGCTACGCCGCCGACGCCGCCAAGGCCGCGTCCAAGGCAGCCGCCTCCCTGGCCCGTACCGTCGAATACAACCGCCAGGCCACCAAGGACGCCCAAGCCGCCGACCAGGCAGCCGGCCGCGCCGAGAACCACGCCAAGAACGCCCGCGACTCGGCCGACCAGGCAGCCCTCGACGCCGAAGCCGCCCGCTCGGCCGCCGCGGCAGCCGAAGAGGCCGCCAAGGACGCCCGCGCAGCGGCCAACCGCGCCGACGCCGCGGCGACCGAGGCCGAGGAAGCGGCCAAGGACGCGGAGAGGTATGCCAAGGAAGCCCAGGAAGCAGCGGAGTCCGCAGAGCGGAAGCAGGCCAACAAGCAGGTTGCGTCAGGGGCTGGGACGGGGATCGGCGGTACCTTCTTCGTCCTCGACGAGGACAGCATTGAAGTCACCGACGCCAAACAGGACAACCCCTGCGAGCTTCCGCCCGGTTTTGGCACGAGTTGCACGGTCACTTACACGTACAGGTTCAGCGCGACGGTCGACTTCTACCTGTGCACCAACCCAGATGTCGCGGCCAGTGCGGCAGGTTGCCCTGCCTCCGCCACCGTCTTCCTCGGTTCACAACCCTTCAACGACCTGACCAAGAAGGTGACCCGCACCTTCACTCAGGCCGACATCTTCAAGGGTCTTGTCGGCACCTATCTCAAGATCGGGAAAGCACTGCTGGTCCAGGACTTCCTGGACTGCTGGCACGGCAGCGCCAGCGGCTGCGCCTGGGCCGCGTCCAACTTCGTCCCGGGCAAGGCAATCGAGAAGGTCGTCGATGCGATCCGTGCCCTGGACGCTGCCATGCACACGGGCGTCGGGGTGGGGGACGCGTTCAAGGCACTGAAGGAGCTCGACGTGGACCCGGTGACACTGGCCGAGGTCCAGCGAACGGTGAACGCGTACGAGGACCTTCGTACCTCTTGCACGGTCAACAGCTTCCCAGGCGACACCCAGGTACTGATGGCGGATGGCAGCCGCAGGGCGATCAGCGACGTCCGCCAGAGCGACAAGGTACTGGCCACTGACCCCACGACCGGTGACCTGCGTCCAGAGCAAGTGATCAGCACGTACCAGCACGACACCGCTCGTCTGGTGGACATCACCGTGTCCGGAGGCAGCCACGTCTCCAGCACGGCGGGCCATCGCTTCTATGTCGTCGGCCATGGCTGGACAGTGGCGTCCGACCTGCGGGTGGGAGATAGACTCCGTACGCGGGACGGGACGATCCGGGCCGTTACTGCGCTGCACGACCGGCGAGGTCTGACGGATCAGAGGGTTTACGACCTCACCGTCGCCGACCTGCACACCTTCTATGTCCTGGCGGGCAGCGTTCCCGTCCTGGTTCACAACTGCAGTGACCTCGTGGCCGACGCGCAGAGGTTCCCCGGTCAGGCTCACGTCTTGAACGAACACGTGAACGTCGAGCCGGTGGATGCGTTCGCGTTGGCCGCCCAAAAGCAGTCGCGGAACAGCGTGTTCGTCGACTTGCAGACTGCTCAGCAGGTCGTGGACTATGCCCTCGCCAGCAAGGCGGCGGAGATCACCAAGTGGCTTCGCGGAAAGGACCAACAGAAGGTGCTGAGAGGGACGTTCGGGGCGAGGAACTCCCTCGGAAAGGTGTATCACCCGGACGGAAGGACCGTCACTGACGCTGGCAACGGCTACACGATCATCCTCAAGCGAGCACAGGGGCATAAGTATGGCTATTACGTCTATACCGCGTTCCCGTCCTAAGGAGGGTGAGGAACTGTGACGAGCCGTTCCACGGACTTCACGTTCGGACTCACCTGGTTGGTGGACTTCTTTCACCAGGATTGGCCGCTCGATGCTTCGGACGAAGCGGAAGTGGTCGCCAACCAGTTCGTAGACGATCTGGATCCGGAAACCGTCCTGTTGGTGCGTAGGGATGCCCGACTCCTTCTCGACACGCTTACGCCGGACCAGATCGCAGTGCTGTGGCTGTCCGCGGGCGAGAAGGATGCGTTTCGCTTCGGACGCAGCCCCGCCTCCGCCTCTCCGCCTGTTTGGATGCGGACGGTCATCCGCGAGTGCGACCGCTGGCTGGAGAACCACATGCACGGTCGACTCTCCGGGGGCGACCTGGAGGACGGCTTCGGTCTAGTCGACGAGATCGTGGAAGAGATCCGAAAGTACGGAGACAGTATCGGTGCGGACAGTGTGGAGGCGCTGACCGTTTGCGCTCGTCGCTGCACGCCGGATCTCGCCTTCCGCTTCTTCCTCAAAGCCCTGTCCAGCAAATTACTCTCCCTGCCATTGCGCGAGAAGCACTTTCTGACACCGAGCCGGTACGAGAGACTTGGGGAAATCGGCGAGGCTCTCAACTACGGTGAGTTCATCGTGAGTGAGTTGGAGCACATGGTCGACAATTAGTGACAGGCCAGCGTGTGGGCGGAGGCAGGTTCCGCCCACACGCTGGCCGTTGCCTAGTCTCCAAGTCGAAAGTAGCGAGCACACCCACACTCATGTCTTGGGCAGCGAGGCGCCGCGCTTGCCCTTTGCCACACCCGCGATGAATACGGCGAAGGCTCCGGTCGAGACGGTGAGTGTGCTCCCGCCGGGAAGCTTCGAGTCCCGGAGAACCACCCCCGTTCGGAGGTGGGCGATCTCCACGCATTCGTTGCCTTCGCCGCCACTGTGGCTGCTCTTGAACCACGCAACAGCCGTCGGTTCGTTCGGGGGAGTCGCTATGTCGCTCATGAGGACAGCTCCTGTCTCGCTCCGGCGATCAGCCGCAGCGAGGAGGTCGTGTCCGCGGCCTGCGAGCGAAGGTAGTCGAAAGTCAACTTGTAGGCCCCTACGTCCTCTGCGTCGTCGAGATACAGCCCGCGGCGGCGCATCTCGATGTACACGACGGCCATCGAGTTGAGAGGCTCCCGTTCGTCGTCCCGCCCGAGGATCACGAAGTGCCCGGCGCCGGCGGCGTGTGCGCCCGCGCTGAACGGCAGAATCTGGACGTCGATGTTCGGGCTCAGGGCTGCCTTGTGAAGGTGCTCGAGCTGCCGGTTCATGATGTTGTTGTCACCGACTGTCCTGTGCAGTACTGCCTCGTCCAGGACAGCCCACAGATGCAGTGCCGGTTGCCGCTGCAGGATGTCCTGGCGTTTCATCCGCGCTTCGACCATCAGCTCGATGGTGTCGTTCGAGCTGCGCACTTCACGGGCCTCATGGATGGCGAGAGCGTACTCCTGGGTCTGGAGCAGCCCGGGGATGACGGTGTTCGCGAACACGTGCTCATATGCCGCTTCCTGCTCGAAGGACACGAGCGGGTCCATCCACCCCGGCACTGCGCTGTTGCCGACCCACCAGCCATCCGCCTGTGACTTGGCGATGGCCACGAGGGCGTCACGTTCCTGAGCCGTGGCTTCGCAGGCGTCTGCCAGCGCCTTGACGGTGGCCCATCGAATGCGGGCGCGGTCCTGCCACGCCTCGTACCGGCTGACAGTTGTGGTGCTGACGCCTGCGCGCTCAGCGACTTGAGTCTGTGTAAGTCCGCATCGCTCGCGCAGCGAGACCAGGCCTCGTGCGATCTGCATGCGTCCGGCAGGGCCTGTCTGCGTGGCGGTCATGCCAGATCCCTTCTGCCACGGAGGGCACTGCTCCGATCGGCTTCTCTCGGTCAACGGCGCTGACCTTATGAGTTGTTGGGCGGCCTCGGACGCGGATTCGAAGCCTGTCACCCACACTGACGAACTCTCCTGGCAGGGTCCCTTTCTATGGGAATCCCATGGAAGGCTTCCCGTGTAGTCCTCGATCGATCACAGGAGAGTGAGAGCATGAGAAGAGTTGTGCAGCACATCGCCTCTTGGCTCCGTCGGGTCGGCCACCATGCTGGTCAGCCGCACGCGATGCGACATCCGGTGGTCTCCTCGCGCGAGGCCTTCACCCCTTCCCGTCCCGCCATCGCCCCTACCGTCCGGGCGTGGTACGAGCCCATCGACGGTTCCGCAACCCGCCTCGTCCGCCCCTACCTCACCGCGAGCGGCGTCGACTTCGACCGCCCCGACATCCACGTCCGTCTCGGGGAGGCGTCATGAGCGACGAAGTGAACCGTGTACGAGTCCTGCCCTGGACCGGCACCCAGGGCCAGCCCTGCCTCCTCTTCACGGACGGCGACGGCCCCGCCTCCCGGCTTGCCGACCGAGTCGAAAGCATGCAGCTCGGGCTCGCGGAGCGGCTCCTCGGCCGGACACGCAGCCTGTTGGCGCAGGGAGGGGTGCAGGCGGGCGAACTCGGCACACTTACCGGCCAGTTGGCCGACGCACTCTCCGACGCCCTGCTCATCGCCAGGTCGCGAGGCGCTCGACTCGGAGCGGACGAGCCGGGCCTGTACGACGGAACGCCTGCGGTCCCGGCGCTCTCGGGCGAGGTCGACGTACTGACGTACCGCTCACCCCGACTCCGGGCTCACGGTCTGCTCACCCTCCCCGGCTACGACCTCGCCTCCGCACCCGCCGCCCGGCGCCACGTGCGGGATACGGCCCGGGCGTGGAGCCTGCCCCAGGGCGCGGCGGACGAACTGGAGTCGATCACCGGCGAACTCGTCGCGAACGCCCTGGAGCACGGCGGCGGCCACACGATCACTGTTGCCTGGGCCCTCGCCGCCGAGACATTCACGATCAGCGTGACCGACGAGGGCGGCCGCAGTGCGGCGGTTCCCATTCCCGCGCCGCCGCCCCTTCCACGGAGCCCGGAGGAGGAACGGGGCCGTGGGTTGCTGATCACTGACGCCCTCGCCGCCCGCTGGGGCGCCCGGCAGAGCGGTCGCGGACTGACCGTCTGGGCCGAGGTGCACATCGGCCGGTCCGGCAGTATCGGCTGACCGTCGTCGTCAAAGGCGCACAGACGCCAGTACGCAACCCCGGGAGCGCCGTCACCCCCTCGTTTCATCCTCCGGCACCACACCCGGCGGCGGCGGAGCCGCCGGTCGCAGCTTCAGCCAGGCCAGGAAGAACAAGCCCAGCAACAGCATCCCCAACCCGGTCCACAGGTTGATGTTGACGCCCTCCGCCTTGTCGATGTCGGCGTCGGACGCCGTGAAGCCGGCGATCGTGACGATGACGCCGTAGACCACGAACAGCCCGCCGATGATCCGCCGGATGTCGAACAGCCGCGCGGCCGTCGCCGACTTGCCCTCCAGGTCGGTGACTTCCCGTTGTACGTCCTTGTCGGAGTAGTGCTCGGACATCTGTCAATCCTCCCTCGATAAGAGCGGGAACGGTCAGAACGAGAACGGGATGTAGCAGGCCGCAGCCAGCACGACCGCGCCCCAGCCCAGCAGCGCCGGTTTGCGGTACCAGGCCTCGTCCCCGGGAGCCGGCGGCTCCGCCATGCCGGGCGAGGTCGTGCCGTACACCAGCCCCTGCAGCTCCTCCTCCGGCTTCGGCGCGGTGAAGAGCGACACCGCCACCATGACGACCGCGCCGGCGACGAACCCGGCGATCGCCGAGACGAAGTTGGCGCCCTGGTCGGTGGGGATGTCGACGATGTCCTGCTTGTAGAGGACGAAGTAGTTGACCATCGCGGCGGTGGTGCCCACGAGCAGTCCCCAGAAGCCCGACTTCATGGACGCCCGCTTCCAGAACATGCCGATGATGAAGACGACGAACATCGGCACGTTGAAGAAGGAGAACAGGGTCTGCAGGTAGGCCATGATGTTCGAGAAGGACCGCGCCAGGAACGCCGTGCCGATGGAGGCCAGGACGCCGATCGCCGTGATGAGGCGGCCGAAGCGCACGTAGTACGCGTCCTGCCGGCCCCTGACGACGTACTTCGCCCAGATGTCCGACGTGAACACCGTGTTGAACGACGACACGTTCGCCGCCATGCCCGCCATGAACGCCGCGAGAAGGCCGGTCACGGCGATGCCCAGCACGCCGTTGGGCAGGAGCTGTTCCATCAGGTACGGGATGGCGTCGTTGTACTGCAGGTCGGAGCCGGAGGTGCCGATCTTCGGGACCAGGACCGCGGCGACCAGGCCCGGGATCATCACCAGGAACACGATGAAGATCTTCGGGAACGCGGCGATGAGCGGGGTCCGCTGCGCCGCCGAGAGGTTCTTCGCGGACAGGGCGCGCTGCACCTCGGCGAAGTTCGTCGTCCAGTAGCCGAAGGACAGGACGAAACCGAGGCCGAGGACGATCGTCAGCCAGTTCGCGCCCAGCGGGTTGTCGCTGCCGATGCCCGTGCCGCCCCAGGCGGTCATGAAGTCGGCGCCGCGGCTCTCGGTGAGGGAGTCGGACAGGCCGTCCCAGCCGCCGACCTTCTTCAGGCCGAGGACGGAGATGGGGATGAGCGCCGCCAGGATGACGAAGAACTGCAGGACCTCGTTGTAGATGGCCGAGGACAGGCCGCCGAGGGTGATGTAGGCGAGGACGAAGAAGCCGGCGACGACGATCGCCACCCATTCCGGCCAGCCCAGCAGCGCCTCGACGACGATGGCCAGGGCGTAGAGGTTGACGCCGGCGATGAGGATGGCGGCGAAGGCGAAGAGGACCGAGCTGAGCAGGTGCGCCGCCCGGTCGAAGCGCAGCAGCAGGAACTCGGGGACCGAGCGGACCTTGGAGCCGTAGTAGAAGGGCATCATCACCAGGCCGAGGAAGACCATGGCCGGGATGGCGCCGATCCAGTACCAGTGGGTGGTGTAGACGCCGTACTGCGCGCTGTTGGCGGCCATGCCCAGGATCTCGGTGGCGCCCAGGTTGGCGGCGATGAAGGCGAGACCGGTGACCCAGGCGGGCAGGGAGCGGCCGGAGAGGAAGAAGTCGAGGCTGGTCTTCACCGAGCGCCGGGCGGCGAAGCCGATGCCGAGGACGACGACGAAGTAGATGCCGAGGATCGTGTAGTCGAGCCAGTTCGTGGGGAGACGCAGCTCGGCCGCCAGGTACGTGGAGGCCGTGGGAGCGGTGGGGGTGTGCATGAGCCCTCGCTTTGTCGCGCGAACCGATACCTCGCGGAATCTACGCCTCCGCGTTCAGTGACTGAACACGTCTGCTGATGCTCTTTGTTTGATTGTGATGTTGACGCTTGAGGGGAGTGATGTTTTGATATGTTGAGTTATGTTTGAAGGATGAGGAGTCCGGCGTGAAGAAGACCTCGACCCGGCTGGCCGACGGTCGTGAGCTCATCTACTACGACCTGCGTGACGACAGCGTGCGGGACGCGGCCGACCGCCGCCCGCTGGACCGCACCGTCACCACGTCCGAGATCCGCCGCGACCCCCTGCTCGGCGACTCCGTCGCCATCGCCTCGCACCGCCAGGGCCGCACCTACCACCCGCCGGCCGACGAGTGCCCGCTGTGCCCGTCCGAGGGTGACCGGCTGAGCGAGATCCCGGACTCGTCGTACGACGTCGTCGTCTTCGAGAACCGTTTCCCCTCGCTGGCCGGCGACTCGGGCCGCTGTGAGGTCGTCTGCTTCACGTCCGACCACAACGCGTCCTTCGCCGGTCTCTCCGAGGAGCAGGCACGCCTGGTGCTGGAGGCGTGGACGGACCGCACGTCGGAGCTGTCCCACCTCCCCTCCGTCGAGCAGGTGTTCTGCTTCGAGAACCGGGGTGCCGAGATCGGCGTGACCCTCCAGCACCCGCACGGGCAGATCTACGCCTACCCCTTCACCACCCCGCGCACCGCGCTGATGCTCCGTTCCGTCGCGACCCACAAGGAGATGACGGGCGGGGAGAACCTCTTCGACGCCGTCCTGGAGCGTGAACTCGCCGACGAGCGGGTCATCCTGGAGGGTGAACACTGGGTGGCATTCGTGCCCTATGCGGCGCACTGGCCGTACGAGGTCCACCTGTACCCCAAGCGCCGTGTGCCCGACCTGCTCGGCCTGGACGAGGCCGCGCGCACAGAATTCCCCAAGGTATATCTGGAACTCTTGAGGCGCTTCGACCGGATCTTCGGTGAAGGTGAGCCCCCGACGCCGTACATCGCGGCCTGGCACCAGGCCCCGTTCGGCGCGCTGGAGGAGTTCGACGGGGTCGTGCGTGAGGACTTCGCCCTCCACCTCGAGCTTTTCACCATTCGCCGCACTTCCGGCAAGCTGAAGTTTCTCGCGGGTTCCGAGTCCGGCATGAACGTGTTCATCAACGACGTGCCGCCGGAGCGCGCGGCCGAGCGACTGCGAGAGGTAGCGAGTTCATGAGCGGGAAGTACCTGGTGACGGGCGGCGCGGGCTACGTCGGCAGCGTCGTCGCCCAGCACCTGCTGGAGGCAGGCCACGAGGTCGTCGTCCTCGACAACCTCACCACGGGTTTCCGTGAGGGGGTCCCGGAGGGCGCCGGCTTCATCGAGGGCGACATCCGTGACGCCGCCAAATGGCTGGACTCCTCGTACGACGGCGTCCTGCACTTCGCCGCGTTCTCACAGGTCGGCGAGTCGGTCGTGAAGCCGGAGAAGTACTGGGACAACAACGTCGGCGGCACCATGGCCCTGCTGGCGGCGATGCGCGAGGCGGACGTCCGCACGCTCGTCTTCTCCTCCACGGCGGCGACCTACGGCGAGCCGGAGGAGGTCCCGATCGTCGAGTCGGCGCCGACCTCCCCGACCAACCCGTACGGCGCCTCCAAGCTCGCGGTCGACCACATGATCACCGGCGAGGCGGCGGCCCACGGCCTCGGCGCGGTCTCGCTCCGCTACTTCAACGTGGCCGGGGCATACGGCGAGTACGGCGAGCGCCACGACCCCGAGTCCCACCTGATCCCGCTCGTCCTCCAGGTCGCCCAGGGCACGCGCGAGACGATCTCCGTCTTCGGCGACGACTACCCCACGCCGGACGGCACCTGCGTACGCGACTACATCCACGTCGCGGACCTCGCCGAGGCCCACCTGCTCGCCCTGAGGGCGGCCACCCCCGGCGAGCACCTCATCTGCAACCTCGGCAACGGCAACGGCTTCTCGGTCCGCGAGGTCATCGAGACCGTCCGCCGCGTGACCGGCCACCCGATCCCGGAAGTGGTCGCTCCCCGCCGTGGCGGCGACCCGGCGGTCCTGGTGGCATCGGCCGCCACGGCCCGCGAGAAGCTGGGCTGGAACCCGTCCCGCGCGGACCTCGCGGGAATCGTCGCGGACGCGTGGGACTTCGCGCAGCGGCGCGGCAACTAGAACGCACGGAAGGTCAGGGGACAGGCATGAGCGAGGCTGTGGCGGAGACGGTCGCCGCACGGTTCAGCGAGCTGTACGGCGCCGAGCCGCACGGGGTGTGGGCGGCACCGGGCCGCGTCAACCTCATCGGCGAACACACCGACTACAACGACGGCTTCGTCATGCCGTTCGCCCTGCCGCACACGGCGGTGGCGGCGGTGTCGCGCCGCGAGGACGGCGTACTGCGCCTGCACTCGGCGGACGTCGACGGCGGGGTGAGCGAACTCCGCCTCGACGACCTGTCCCCCGAGTCGGACAAGAACTGGACGGCGTACCCGGCGGGCGTCGTCTGGGCCCTGCGCGAGGCCGGCCACGCCGTCACCGGCGCGGACATCCACCTGTCCTCCACGGTCCCCTCGGGCGCGGGCCTGTCGTCGTCCGCGGCCCTGGAGGTCGTGGTCGCACTGGCCCTGAACGACCTCTTCTCCCTCGGCCTGCGGGGCTGGCAACTGGCCCGCCTCTGCCAGCGTGCGGAGAACGTCTACGTCGGCGCCCCGGTCGGCATCATGGACCAGACGGCGTCGGCGTGCTGCGAGCAGGGCCACGCCCTGTTCCTCGACACCCGCGACCTCTCCCAGAAGCAGATCCCCTTCGACCTGGCGGCCGAGGGCATGCGCCTCCTCGTGGTCGACACCCAGGTCAAGCACTCCCACAGCGAGGGCGAGTACGGCAAGCGCCGCGCGGGCTGCGAGAAGGGCGCCGCCCTGCTGGGCGTGACCGCGCTCCGGGACATCGCCTACGACGACCTGGACGCGGCCCTCGCCCGCCTCGGCGACGACGAGGAGGTCCGCCGCCTGGTCCGCCACGTGGTCACGGAGGACGAGCGCGTCGAACGCGTGGTGTCCCTGCTGGAGTCGGGCGACGACACCCGCGCGATCGGCCCGATCCTGGTCGAGGGCCATGCCTCGCTCCGGGACGACTTCCGCATCTCCTGCCCCGAACTCGACCTGGTCGTCGACACCGCCCTCACCTCCGGCGCCCTCGGCGCCCGCATGACCGGCGGCGGCTTCGGCGGCTCGGCGATCGTCCTGGCGGAGGAGACGGACGTGGACGCGATCACCAAGGCGGTGACGGAGGCCTTCGCGGCGGCGGGCTTCAAGACCCCACGGGTCTTCGAGGCGGTGCCTTCGGCGGGGGCGCGCCGGGTGCGCTGACTCGACAGCACCGCGGACGCGCCGGCCGAGTTCCGACCGTCAGGTCAGGCCAGCCGCTTCGTCAGCGCGTACTCCGTGATTCCCGGCGGGTAGTCGGGAATCGCGCACACCACCTCGTACCCCTGCTTCTCGTAGAACCGCGGTGCCTGGAACTCCCACGTCTCCAGGCGGGCCGCGCGGCAGCCACGGGTCTCCGACGCGACGCGTTCCGCCTCCGCCAGGAGATGCGCGCCGAGGCCCCTGCCGCGGTGACGTTCGTCGACCCACAGGTAGGTGACATGGAGCCACGTCGCCCAGGTGTATCCGACGAGGCCGCCCGCCAGGTCGTCGTCCGTGTCGTTCACAGCCCACACGTGCAACGGCACGTCCCGCTCGGCGGGTGTTCCGCGCAGGGCGCGCAGGACCGGAGAGGCGGCGGTGTTCGTGTCTCGCAGGCGTGTGCGGAGCAGATCACGTCGGGCCTTGTCGACTTCTGTCTCAAGACGGAACATGCGGCACACCATAAACGGGCAGGACGGTCAGTTCTGCAAATAACCTTCCGCTCCCGGCCCCCGGCCGTACTCTGATGAACAGCACCGGTGGGGGCCGGTGCCGATCAGGGGGCGAGACAGCCGGGTACGACGCCCGGGGTGGGGGTAGCGGTTTCTGCGCGGCGGCGGCCGTGCGGCTGCGGCGACCCGGTCAGGCTGCGGCGAGGACGGACGGACAGACGCCGCGGGTCTGGGCACTCCGGCGTCGTGCCCGCGGTGTCGACTTCCGACGATGGGGTATCCCCTGCTCTACGTGAGCACGGGGAAGGGGGTTTCGTGGTTCGCATCCGAGTCCTGGTCGTCGACGACCATCGCATCTTCGCCGAGTCACTCGCGGCAGCCCTGGCCGCCGAGCCCGACGTCGACGTCTCCGCGGCCGGCAGCGGCCCCGCCGCGCTGCGCAGCCTGGAGCGTGCGGTCGCCGAGGGGCGACGGTACGACGTGCTGCTCGTCGACGCCGACCTGGGCGGCAAGGTGCCGGGCGCCCGGCCGGCCGTACCCGTGCGAGAGGGCAACGAGGACGGGCTCGTCGACGGGATATCCCTCGTCACGGGGGTGCGGTCCGCACAGCCGAACGTACGGGTCGTCGTGCTCGCGGAGAAGGACGATCCCCGGCGGGCGGCGCTGGCCCTGCAGGCCGGGGCCTCCGGGTGGGTCGCCAAGGACTGTTCCCTGTCCCGGCTGCTCACCGTGATCCGCGGGGTGCTGCGGGACGAGACCCATCTGCCGCCCGCCCTGCTGACCGGAGTGCTGCGGGAGCTGACCGCCGCGCGCAAGCACCGTACCGAGAGCGAGCGGCTCGTGGAGTCGCTGACGCCGCGGGAGCGGGAAGTGCTGCGGTGCATGGTGGCGGGGCTGGGGAGGAAGGCCGTCGCCGAGCGGCTGTATCTGTCGCCGCACACCGTGCGGACGCACATGCAGAACGTTCTCGGCAAGCTCGGCGTGCACTCGACCCTCGCCGCCGTCGCCCTCGCCCGGCGGGCCGGGGTCGGGCCCGTCGACCTAGCCGGGGATGTTGTCGAACGGGGCGGTCAGCTGGCGTAGCAGCCCCGCCAGTTCGCCCCGCTGGGCGCGGGAGAGTTCCGCGAGGATCGCGCGCTCCTGGTCCAGCAGACCCGCCAGGGCCTGGTCCGCGCGGTCCCTGCCCTCGTCCGTCAGACGGACCAGGACGCCCCTGCGGTCGCTGGGGTCGGGGAGGCGCTCCACCAGGCCCTTCTTCGCCAGACGGTCGATGCGGTTCGTCATCGTGCCCGACGTGACCAGGGTCTGGGTGAGGAGCTGTCCCGGCGAGAGCTGGTACGGCGTGCCCGCGCGGCGCAGCGCGGTCAGGACGTCGAACTCCCACGGCTCCAGGCCGTGCTCCGAGAAGGCCAGCCGGCGTGCCCGGTCGAGATGCCGGGCCAGCCTGCTCACTCGGCTGAGCACCTCGAGCGGTTCCACGTCGAGGTCCGGGCGCTCCCGGCGCCATGCTGCGACCAGCCGGTCGACCTCGTCCTCCATGGCGATCAGTGTAAGGGTTGTGTCGACGTAGAGTCTCTTGACGTCCATATTCTTGACATCGAGATACTTGCCGGATCACGCTGAGTGCGCGTCCCGTACGGTCATCATCAGGACACCAGGAGGACCCATGCCCGCAGCCGCCCCCACCTGGGACCCCGCCCAGTACCTGCGCCACGCGGGCCACCGCGCCCGCCCCTTCGCCGACCTCCTCGCCCGCGTCCCCGACCTGCCCGCACGGCCGCCCGCAGGCCATCCCCGCATCGCCGACCTCGGGTGCGGCCCCGGCAACGTCACCACGCTGCTCGCTGATCGGTGGCCCACCGCCCGCATCACCGGCTACGACAACTCGGCCGAGATGCTCGACAAGGCCCATGTGGATCACGAGGGGCCGACGGCCGGTGGCGGGCGCCTCGACTTCGCCCACGCCGACGTGCGGACGTGGGCCCCCGAGGAGCCGTTCGACCTGATCGTCAGCAACGCCACGCTCCAGTGGGTGCCGGGGCACGCCGAGCGGTTCGCCGACTGGATGGCCGGGCTGAAACCCGGCGGCGCCCTCGCCTTCCAGGTGCCCGGGAACTTCGACGCCCCCAGCCACCGGCTGATGCGCGAGCTCGCCGAGTCGCCCCGCTGGCGCGACCGGCTCGCCGGCACCCTGCGCCATGCCGACGCCGTCCTCGCGCCCGAGGCCTACCACGAGCGGCTGACGGCCCTCGGCTGCGCGGCCGACGTGTGGGAGACGACGTACATCCATCTGCTCCAGGGCGAGGACCCCGTGCTCGACTGGGTGAAGGGGACCGGGCTGCGGCCTGTGCTGAACGCCCTCGCCGACGATCCCGAGGCGCGGGACGGCTTTGTCGCCGAGTACCGGACCGCCCTGCGCGAGGCCTATCCGGCGGGGGCGCACGGCACCCCGTTTCCGTTCCGCCGGGTGTTCGCGGTGGCGACGAAACGGGGGTGACCGGTGGTCAGGTGGTGCGGCCCAGGTGGGTGACGAGGATGTGGATCACGTCGTCGTCGATGGCGTAGAGGACGCGGTAGTCGCCGACGCGGAGTCGGCGGAAGTCCCAGCCGTAAGGGGTGGAGGCGGCGGGACGCGGAGTTTCGGCGAGTGCGTCGACGGCCTCGTATACGGCGGCGAGGCCGGTCGGGTCGTCCTTGAGGAAGCGCACCGCCGCGTTCGTGGCGTTCGGCTCCCAGATGATGCGGTAGGTCACGGACGCAGCCCCAGCATGCGTCCGACCTCTTCGTGCGGAATGCCCTCTCCGAGCGTGCCCTCCGCCTTGCGCCGCTGATAGTCCGCGATGGCCAGGGCGTCTTCGAGATCCTCTATCACCTGCGGAGACACGAGCAGCGCGGCCACGTGACCGTGGTCGGTGATGGCGATGGTCTCGCGGCTGTGGGCCGCGCGCCGGACCAGGTCGCCGAGCTGGGAACGGGCGGAGCTGATCGGAATCTCAGTCATGCGCGCATGATGCCACAAGGTTAATCTCGTGACTTAAAGCTTTACGCTTCAACTGGCTTCAGCTCTTGCGGCGCCCTATCAGATGCGGCTTCGCCTCCAGCCCGTCCAGCCCGTGCCACGCCAGGTTCACCAGGTGAGCGGCCACCTCGGCCTTCTTCGGCTTGCGGACGTCCAGCCACCACTGGCCGGTCAGCGCGACCATGCCGACCAGGGCCTGGGCGTACAGCGGGGCCAGCTTGGGGTCGAAGCCGCGGCTCTTGAACTCGCGTCCCAGGATGTCCTCCACCTGGGTGGCGATGTCCGAGATCAACGAGGCGAAGGAGCCGGTCGACTGGGGGATGGGGGAGTCGCGGACCAGGATGCGGAAACCGTCCGTGTACTCCTCGATGTAGTCCAGCAGGGCGAAGGCGGCCTGTTCGCACAGTTCGCGGGGGTGACCGGCGGTGAGCGAGCTGGTGACCATGTCCAGCAGGCGGCGCATCTCGCGGTCCACGACCACCGCGTACAGGCCCTCCTTGCCGCCGAAGTGCTCGTAGACCACCGGTTTGGAGACCCCGGCCTTCGCCGCGATCTCCTCCACCGACGTGGCCTCGAAACCCTTCGCCGCGAAGAGCGTGCGACCGATCTCCAGCAGCTGCTGGCGGCGCTCGGCACCGGTCATCCGGGTGCGGCGCACTCGCCGCGGCTTGTCATTGCTGGGGGTGCTGCTCGAGTCGGTCGCCACAGCGACCATCATGCCGCCTTGACGGGTTCCTTCCCGTGCCGGGAGCCGTCTTCCCCGGTGTTACGGCGCGAATCGATACGCGAGCGTGACGGCCAGCGCACGTCGTAGGCCCAGCCCAGCATCTCGAACCAGCGGATCAGGCGGGCGCTCGAATCGAGCTGGCCGTGCATCACGCCGTGCCGCGCGGACGTCGGGTCGGCGTGGTGCAGGTTGTGCCAGGACTCGCCGCAGGACAGGACCGCCAGCCACCACACGTTGCCCGAACGGTCCCGCGACTTGAAGGGGCGCTTGCCGACCGCGTGGCAGATCGAGTTGATCGACCACGTCACGTGGTGCAGCAGAGCCACCCGGACGAGCGAACCCCAGAAGAACGCCGTGAACGCGCCCCACCAGGACATCGTGACCAGACCGCCGATCAGCGCCGGGAGGAGGAGGGACACCACCGTCCACAGGACGAACTGGCGGGAGATGGCGCGGAGCGTCCTGTCCTTGATCAGGTCCGGGGCGTACTTGTCCTGCGGCGTCTGCTCCTCGTCGAACATCCATCCGATGTGGGCCCACCACAGGCCCTTCATCAGGGCCGGGAGCGTCTCGCCGAACCGCCACGGCGAGTGCGGGTCGCCCTCCGCGTCGGAGAACTTGTGATGCTTGCGGTGATCGGCCACCCAGCGCACCAGCGGACCCTCGACCGCCATCGACCCCGCGATCGCCAGCGCGATCTTCAGAGGCCGCTTGGCCTTGAAGGAACCGTGCGTGAAGTGACGGTGGAAACCGATCGTGATGCCGTGGCACCCGAGGAAGTAGAAGAAGACCAGCAGACCGAGGTCCAGCCAGCTCACGCCCCAGCCCCACGCCAGCGGCACGGCAGCCAGCAGCGCTAGGAACGGGACGGTGATGAAGAGGAGGAGGGCGATCTGTTCGATGGACCGCTTCTGCTCGCCGCCCAGCGTGGCGGGTGCCGCTGCGGCGTCGGTGGCCTGATCGGGCGCCTTCGGGGCGTCCTGGATCACGTCGGAACTACTGGTCATACGCGTCCCCTGGGGGGTATGTGGATGGAGAAGGGGTAGCCGGGTCACGAGGAACCGATCGGACGTTCCTACGGTTCCGTAACCTACGGCATCGTAAGTATGTCAGCGCGTCGCCCGGCGACAAGAGCCCACGAGCCTGCGCGTCCGGGTCGACACCTATCCTGTAGTCGGTCGGACAGCGCGGTCCGCTCTGATTTCTTCCCGGATGTCCGGCCCGCATGCGGCACCCGCCGCGCGAGACGCCGTCCGGGTTCCCCTCCCAGACGAGCTTCAACACTGCAAGGAGCCGCACCTGTGAGCAGTGCCGACGACCAGACCACGACGACGAGCAGTGAGCTGCGTGCCGACATCCGCCGACTGGGTGACCTCCTCGGTGAGACCCTCGTCCGGCAGGAAGGCCCCGAGCTCCTGGACCTCGTCGAGAAGGTCCGCCGCCTCACCCGAGAGGACGGCGAGGCCGCCGCCGAGCTGCTGCGCGGCACCGAACTGGAGACCGCGGCCAAGCTGGTCCGCGCCTTCTCCACCTACTTCCACCTGGCCAACGTCACCGAGCAGGTCCACCGCGGCCGCGAGCTGCGCGCCCGCCGCGCCGCCGAGGGCGGACTCCTCACCCGCACGGCCGACCGGCTCAAGGACGCCGACCCCGAACACCTGCGCGAGACGGTCCGCAACCTCAACGTCCGCCCCGTCTTCACGGCCCACCCCACCGAAGCCGCACGCCGGTCCGTCCTGAACAAGCTCCGGCGCGTCGCCGCACTCCTCGACACCCCCGTCATCGAGTCCGACCGCCGCCGCATCGACATCCGCCTCGCCGAGAACATCGACCTCGTCTGGCAGACCGACGAACTCCGCGTCGTCCGCCCCGAGCCCGCCGACGAGGCCCGCAACGCCATCTACTACCTCGACGAACTCCACGCCGGCGCCGTCGGAGACGTCCTCGAAGACCTCACCGCCGAACTGGAACGCGTCGGCGTCAAGCTCCCCGACGACACCCGCCCCCTCACCTTCGGCACCTGGATCGGCGGCGACCGCGACGGCAACCCCAACGTCACCCCCCAGGTCACCTGGGACGTCCTGATCCTCCAGCACGAACACGGCATCAACGACGCCCTGGAGACCATCGACGAACTCCGCGGCTTCCTCTCCAACTCCATCCGCTACGCCGGCGCCACCGAGGAACTGCTCACCTCCCTCCAGGCCGACCTGGAGAACCTCCCCGAGATCAGCCCCCGCTACAAGCGCCTCAACGCCGAGGAGCCCTACCGGCTCAAGGCCACCTGCATCCGGCAGAAGCTGGAGAACACCAAGCAGCGCCTCGCCAAGGGCACCGCACACCAGCCCGGCCGCGACTACCTCGGCACCAGCGAACTGATCAACGACCTGCGGGTCATCCAGACCTCCCTGCGCGAACACCGCGGCGGCCTCTTCGCCGACGGCCGCCTCGCCCGCACCATCCGCACCCTCGCCGCCTTCGGCCTCCAGCTCGCCACCATGGACGTCCGCGAACACGCCGACGCCCACCACCACGCCCTCGGTCAGCTGTTCGACCGCCTCGGCGAGGAATCCTGGCGCTACGCCGACATGCCCCGCGACTACCGCGCCAAGCTCCTCGCCAAGGAACTCAGGTCCCGCAGGCCCCTCGCCCCCACCCCCGCACCCGTCGACGCGCCCGGCGAGAAGACCCTCGGCGTCTTCGAGACCGTGAAGAAGGCCCTCGAAGTCTTCGGACCCGAAGTCATCGAGTCCTACATCATCTCCATGTGCCAGGGCGCCGACGACGTCTTCGCCGCCGCCGTCCTCGCCCGCGAAGCCGGCCTCATCGACCTCCACGCCGGCTGGGCCAAGATCGGCATCGTCCCGCTGCTGGAAACCACCGACGAGCTCAAGGCCGCCGACACCATCCTCGAGGACATGCTCTCCGACCCGTCCTACCGGCGCCTCGTCGCGCTCCGGGGCGACGTCCAGGAAGTCATGCTCGGCTACTCCGACTCCTCCAAGTTCGGCGGCATCACCACCAGCCAGTGGGAGATCCACCGCGCCCAGCGCCGCCTGCGCGACGTCGCCCACCGCTACGGCGTCCGCCTCCGCCTCTTCCACGGCCGCGGCGGCACCGTCGGCCGCGGCGGCGGCCCCACCCACGACGCCATCCTCGCCCAGCCCTGGGGCACCCTCGAAGGCGAGATCAAGGTCACCGAACAGGGCGAGGTCATCTCCGACAAGTACCTCATCCCGTCCCTGGCCCGGGAGAACCTCGAACTCACCGTCGCGGCCACCCTCCAGGCCTCCGCCCTGCACACCGCACCCCGCCAGTCCACCGAGGCCCTCGCCCGCTGGGACGCCGCCATGGACGTCGTCTCCGACGCCGCCCACGCCGCCTACCGCCGCCTCGTCGAGGACCCCGACCTGCCGACGTACTTCCTCGCGTCGACACCGGTGGACCAGCTCGCCGACCTCCACCTGGGCTCCCGGCCCTCCCGCCGCCCCGGCTCCGGCGTCTCGCTCGACGGCCTGCGCGCCATCCCCTGGGTGTTCGGCTGGACCCAGTCCCGGCAGATCGTCCCCGGCTGGTTCGGCGTCGGCTCCGGCCTCAAGGCCCTGCGCGAAGCCGGCCTCGACACCGTCCTCGACGAGATGCACCAGCAGTGGCACTTCTTCCGCAACTTCATCTCCAACGTCGAGATGACCCTCGCCAAGACCGACCTGCGGATCGCCCAGCACTACGTCGACACCCTCGTCCCCGACGAGCTCAAGCACGTCTTCGACACCATCAAGACCGAACACGAACTGACCGTCACCGAGGTCCTCCGCGTCACCGGCGAGAACGAACTGCTGGACGCCGCGCCCGCCCTCAAGCAGACCTTCGCCATCCGCGACGCCTACCTCGACCCCATCTCCTACCTCCAGGTCGCCCTGCTCAAGCGGCAGCGCGACGCGGCCGCAGCAGGCCAGACCCCCGACCCGCTGCTCGCCCGCGCCCTGCTCCTCACCGTCAACGGCGTCGCAGCCGGCCTGCGCAACACCGGCTGAACCCTTCCCCGGACACGACCGTGCCCCCGAACCCGTACAGGTTCGGGGGCACGGCCGTTATGCAGGGTCAGCCGCGGCCCGGCCTGCGGCGACGGAACGCCAGGAACCCACCGAACGCGACCAGCGCCGCCGCCACACCGGACAGCAGACCCACCGGAGCCCCGCTACCCGTCTCCGCGAGATCACCCTCGGCACCACCCCGCGGCGACGAGGACGGCGACGAGGACGCCGACACACCCCCGCCGGCCGGCGAACTCGCCGACGCCGACACCCCCGGCTCACCGGACGGCGTCCCGGACGCCCCTGACGAAGGCGACACGGAAGCGGAAGCCGACCCGGACGGCGTCGCACTGGGCTCCTCCTCGTCCTCGCAGTCCGTCCAGAACACCTTGTGCTTGGCGGCGCCCTTCTCACCGTCGAACTTCCAGAACAGCTTGTAGTGCCCGTCGGGCAGCGACAGGTCCTCGCTGCGGCCGTGACCCTCGTCGTCCAGCGCCAGCGCGCCGGTCTTCACGGTCTCCCCCTTGTTCTCACTCGGAGGGATGGCATCGATACGCCAGTCGACCTGCTGACCGCCGTCGAAACCGAAAGCGTCCAGGTAGAAGGTGCACACATGCGGCTCATTGCGGCGCAGCTCCTCGCCCGTCGAGGCGTCATGGATCTTGACCGTGCCGTTGTCACCGGGAGGGGCCGCATGGGCGGCCGGAGCAAGCAGGAGAACCGCGGAAGCGGCGGCGCAGACAGCGCCGGAACGGGACAGGTTGCGCATGGGCGGTACGTCCATCTTCGAGAAGTGAGCGAGAAGATGTGGAGGGGGCGGCTCAGCATCCAGCCTCGTCCGCCGACACGTCAATCACGAACGCACAACACTCGTCCCTCCACAAAAGGAGAGAACGCGGAAACCCCTCAGACGGTCACGAACGCGGCCGTCAGCAACGCCACCCCCGACAACGCCATCACCCACGCCGCCCGCGTCCGCAGCAAACCACCCGCCACCACGACCGACGCCAGCAACAACGCACCACCCAGCGGAATCCACGAATACAGGACCCCCGCCGGCCCCGAACGCACCGCGTCATCACTCCCGGGCTTCAGCACCACCGTGTAGGTCCGGCCCCGCTCCACCGCGACCGACTTCTCCAGCACCACCCGCGCCCGCGGCTGCGAACCCTCCGACAACGGCGCGTACCGGCCCCAGCACGTCTCCGCCCCACACCGCGCCACCTCCACCGCGCCCCGCTCCCGGCCCTTCGTCAGCATCACGTGCTGCGCCGTACCCCACGACGCCCACACACCCGCGACCAGAATCAGCACCGCGACCGTGCCCATCGCCACGAACCGCCCGAACCGCAGCGCGACGGACGAGGCCTGACGAGAGGACATGGCGAGGGCAGGCATGGCCGGGATCATTGGCCATGCCTGAACCACCCGTCAACCTCGACGGGTGACAAATCAGGAGTTATACGTACCCTGCGCCCGCTCCAGCCCTTCGATCACCAGACACTCCACCGCATCAGCCGCCCGGTCCACGAAGTAGTCCAGCTCCTTGCGCTCCGCCGACGAGAAATCCCTCAGCACGAAGTCCGCCACCGGCATCCGCCCCGGCGGACGCCCGATCCCGAACCGCACCCGGTGATAGTCCGACCCGAACGCCTTCGTCATCGACTTCAACCCGTTGTGCCCGTTGTCCCCGCCCCCCAGCTTCAGTCGCAACGTCCCGTAATCGATGTCCAACTCGTCATGAACCGCCACCACATGCGCCACCGGCACCTTGTAGAAGTCCCGCAACGCGCTCACCGGCCCACCCGACAGATTCATGTACGACATCGGCTTCGCCACGATCACCCGCCGGTTCAACGGCCCCGGCGGCCCGATCCGCCCCTCGACCACCTGCGCCTGCGCCCGCCCGGCCCGCTTGAACCTCCCCCCGACCCGGCCCGCCAGCAGATCAGCCACCATGAAACCCACGTTGTGCCGGTTCCCCGCGTACTCCGCCCCCGGATTACCCAGCCCCACGATCAGCCACGGAGCAGCGGCATCGGTCGTCACGTCCATGTCTCCTTCATACGCGTCGGCCGCTGCCCCGCACGGGAACAGCGGCCGACGAAACGACGACGCAGAGGATCAGGCCTCGGCGGCCTCTTCCTCAGCGGCCTCCTCGCCCTCAGCCTCCTCGGCCTGCGCGGCCAGGACCTGAAGAACGACCGTGTCCTCCTCGACCGCCAGCGTCGTGCCCTTCGGCAGCGGGATGTCCTTCGCGAGGATCGAGTCACCCGCCGACAGACCCTCGACGGAGACAGTCACCGACTCGGGGATGTGGGTGGCCTCGGCCTGCACCGGCAGCGCGTTCAGCACGTGCTCCAGCAGGTTGCCGCCCGGGGCCAGCTCACCCTCGGTCTGCACGTAGATGTCGACGTTGACCTGCTCGCCGCGCTTCACCAGCAGCAGGTCCACGTGCTCCAGGAAGCCCTTCAGCGGGTCACGCTGCACGGCCTTCGGAATCGCCAGCTCGTTCGACTTGCCGTCGATGTCCAACGCGATCAGCACGTTCGGGGTACGCAGCGCCATCAGCAGCGCGTGACCCGGCAGGGTCACGTGCACCGGCTGCTCACCGTGCCCGTACAGCACGCCGGGAACCTTGTCCTCACGACGGATACGGCGCGCGGCACCCTTACCGAACTCGGTGCGCGTCTCGGCGGCGATCTTCACCTCGGACATGATCACTCCTCGAAGTCAGAAAACGGACGTGGTCACCCGGCCACGAACGGCCTGCTACGAAGAGCGCGTCGATAACGGACCACCGCATCCCACAACGGGAAACGGCCTCCCTCGCCGAGCAACTGCAGCAGTCTACTCGGCAAGGAAGGCCGCACCCAAAACGATCTACAGAAGCCCCACCAGGAACCCCTACTGCTCGTCGAACAGGCTCGTCACCGAACCGTCCTCGAACACCTCACGCACCGCACTCGCGATCGTCGGCGCGATCGACAGCACCGAAATCTTGTCCAGATCCCGGCTCAGCTCCGACGGCGTCGGCAGCGTGTTCGTGAACACGAACTCACTCACCCGCGAGTTCTTCAACCGGTCCGCAGCCGGACCCGACAGCACACCGTGCGTCGCCGTCACTATGACGTCCTCCGCACCGTGCGCGAACAACGCGTCCGCCGCGGCACAGATCGTCCCACCCGTGTCGATCATGTCGTCCACCAGGACACACACGCGACCCTTCACCTCACCCACGACCTCGTGGACGGTGACCTGATTCGCGACATCCTTGTCCCGGCGCTTGTGCACGATCGCCAGCGGCGCACCCAGCCGGTCACACCAACGGTCCGCCACCCGCACCCGGCCCGCGTCCGGCGACACCACCGTCAGCTTCTCCCGGTCCACCTTCCGCCCCACGTAGTCCGCCAGCAGCGGCAACGCGAACAGATGGTCCACCGGACCGTCGAAGAAGCCCTGAATCTGGTCCGTGTGCAGATCCACGGTCAGAATCCGGTCCGCACCCGCGGTCTTCATCATGTCCGCGATCAGACGCGCCGAGATCGGTTCACGCCCCCGGTGCTTCTTGTCCTGCCGCGCGTAACCGTAGAACGGCACGATGACCGTGATGGACCGGGCCGACGCACGCTTCAGCGCGTCGATCATGATCAACTGCTCCATGATCCACTTATTGATAGGAGCCGTGTGGCTCTGGATCAGGAAGCAGTCGGCGCCACGCGCCGACTCCTGATAACGCACATAGATCTCGCCGTTCGCGAAGTCGAAGGCCTTCGTCGGGACAACCCCGACACCCAACTGCTGGGCGACCTCCTCGGCAAGCTCGGGGTGGGCGCGGCCGGAGAAGAACATCAACTTCTTCTCGCCGGTCGTCTTGATCCCGGTCACAGCACTTTCTCCTCAGAGGTGTCGCAGCTCGAAAGACCTCTCAGCCGGCTTGCGAGAGGCTGTCTCAGCTGGTGGGGGTGCGGGCATGCACTTATCACCGTACGCCGTGTTTGAGGCACCGGTTTCCGGTCAGCCCTCCTCGGCCGACTCCCGGGAAGCCGCCTCGGCCGCCTTCGCCGCCGCGCTCCCCGGACGCTTCCGAGCCACCCAACCCGCGATATTCCGCTGCTGACCACGGGCCACGGCCAGCGAACCGGGCGGCACATCCTTCGTGATCACCGACCCGGCGGCCGTGTAAGCACCGTCCCCCACCGTGACAGGCGCCACAAACATGTTGTCCGAACCCGTCCGGCAGTGAGAACCGATCGTCGTGTGGTGCTTCTCCTGACCGTCGTAGTTCACGAAGACACTCGCCGCACCGATGTTCGTCTGCTCACCGATCGTCGCGTCCCCGACGTAGGAGAGATGCGGCACCTTGGTGCCCTCACCGATCGTGGCGTTCTTCGTCTCCACGTACGTCCCGATCTTGCCCCCGGCACCGAGCCGCGTCCCCGGACGCAGATACGCGTACGGCCCCACACTCGCCCCGGCACCCACCTCGGCACTCACGGCCACCGTGTTGTCCACACGCGCCCCCGCACCCACGCGAGTATCGGTCAGCCGGCAGCTGGGCCCCACCTCCGCACCCTCGGCGAGATGCGTGGCACCGTGCAGCTGCGTACCCGGGTGCACGACGACGTCCTGCTCGAACGTCACGGCGACGTCGACCCAGGTGGTCGCGGGATCGATCACGGTCACACCGGCCAGCATGGCCTCCGTCAGCAGCCGGTCGTTCAGGATCCGGCGGGCCTCGGAGAGCTGCACACGGTTGTTGATCCCCGCGATCTCACGGTGGTCGCCGGCCACCGAGGCCCCGACCCGGTGCCCGGCCTCACGCAGGATCCCGAGCACGTCGGTCAGATACTCCTCGCCCTGACTGTTGTCCGTCCGCACCTTCTTCAGCGCGTCGGCGAGCAGCTGACCGTCGAACGCGAACACACCCGAGTTGATCTCCCGGATCGACCGCTGGGCATCGGTGGCGTCCTTGTGCTCCACGATGGCGGTCACAGCGCCGGTGGCCTCGTCCCGCACGATCCGGCCGTATCCCGTCGCGTCCGGCACCTCGGCGGTCAGCACGGTGACCGCGTTGCCGTCGGCCGAGTGCGTGGCGGCGAGGGCCTGCAGCGTCGCGCCGGTCAGCAGGGGAGTGTCCCCGCACACGACGACGACCGTCCCGTCGACGGACCCGCCGAGCTCCTCCAGCCCCATCCGTACGGCGTGCCCGGTGCCGTTCTGCTCGGCCTGCACGGCGGTACGGACGTCAGGGGCGATCTCACCGAGGTGCGCGGTGACCTTCTCCCGTGCGTGGCCGACCACGACGACCAGGTGCTCGGGGTTCAGCTCACCCGCGGCGGCGAGTACGTGACCCACGAGACTGCGACCGCAGAGCTCGTGCAGGACCTTGGGTGTGGCCGACTTCATGCGGGTGCCCTCACCCGCTGCAAGAACGACGACGGCTGCCGGGCGGTTGGCGCTCACGGGATGCCCTTCGGCTGTGGATGGGGTGGGGTGACATCCGCAGGATACCGGGGGGTTTTGTGGGGGGTGGGGGTGTGGGGTCTGGCCGCGGGGTGATCGGTCAGGCCCCGAACCGGGCTGGTGTGTGCTGTGAGCTCCCGGAGAAGGATTCGAACCCTCATTCAACGGACCAAAACCGTTTGTCCTACCCTTAGACGATCCGGGATGGAGTGCACGCTATGTCCGATTTCATTGATCGGCCTTGCGTGCGGACTCCACTATGCCGTACCAGGAGCCCTCGATGCGACGGTACAGATCGGCACCCTTCAGGACTTTGATGACCAGGCAACCCCGATAGCTATCGCCGATGTTCTTGCGGCGGGTCTTCGGGTTGTGCCTCTTCAGTGTCGTCTTGTTGAACGCGGTCTCGGGGGCGTCGACGAGGTTGGCCCAGTACCTCTCGGCGCCCGACACGTCGGCCGACTCGTGGATCATCACGGTGAACCGGAGTCGGTCCCGTTCTACCCCCAGCAGGTTGAGCCAGGCCAGGAACACCTCGACCATCCCGGGGTCGCTGTTGACGAAGCAGACGTTTTCGCGGCGGTCGTAGGGCTTGTCCTTGCTGCCTTCGGCCCAATAGAGGCCGACACCCAGGAGGAACAGTTCGCGCGCTGACAGTGCGCCGACCGCTTGCTTGGCGGCCTCCTTGGTGCGCTGTCGCTCTTCGTCGCGCAGGCGCATGGTGACCTCCCAGCCGCGCCTCGCGATTGCAGCTGCCTCCTCTGGCGTCCGCTTGCGCTCCGGCTTCGGCAGGTCCCGCACCCACAGTGAGATCGAACTCTTCGAGCACCCCAGCTCCACCTGGATCTGGTCGTAGGTCCAGCCCTGGAGTCGGAGCTCCCTCGCCTTCTCCCTGAGGTCGTCCTTCGCGTTGGGGCGCTTCGTCCAGGCCGGTGGTGGTTCCCCCTCCAGGAGTCGGTTGAGGATGTCGTTGTTGTCCACGTGCAGTCGGTCGCGGATCTGGCGCCGGCTGAGGCCTGCGCGCCGCAACGCCACCGCCCGCTCCCGCAGCCCCTCGAAGTCGGCGTATTTGCCTGGCGCATGTGTCATACGCATACCGTCCGGGCGGAATGGAGGCCTCCGGGGTCGAACGGTGAGCGATTCAGCAGTTCGAGGGATATCGGGTGGTATTGCGTCCGAACGGTCACGGAGTGTGGTGCAGGCCAGTCCGGGAAACTCACCGGAAAAGCGGCGGTGGGCGCCCGTAGGCTGGAGGGCATGACCGCGACGGGGGAAGACCATGTGACGGCCCGGGGAGGGCCGTGGTGGTGGGCCAGACGGCGCAGTGCCGTGTTCGATGTGAGTCTGGCCGTGGTGTCGGCGCTGGAGTGCGCGCTGGAGGGCGTTCCGTTCGCCCGGGACGCGGGGATCCCGGTGGCGGCGGGGGTGGTCTTCGGGTGGCTCGCCGGTGCGGTGCTGCTCGTGCGGCGGCGGTGGCCGATCGCGGTGGTTCTGGTGTCGATCGCCATCACGCCCGCCCAGATGGGCCTGGTGATGAGCATGGTCGGCCTGTACACGCTCGCCGCGGCCGAGCTGCCCCGGCGGATCATCGCCTCGTTGGCGGGGATGTCGCTGGTGGGGACGCTCATCGTGACGTTCGTGAAGACGCAGCAGGACATGGCGCGGGGCGATCTGGAGCTGGGGGACTGGTTCGTGCCGTTCGCCGCCATCACGATGTCGCTGGGGTTCACGGCGCCGCCCGTGCTGCTCGGTCTGTACGTGGGTGCCCGGCGGCGGTTGATGGAGAGTCTGCGCGAGCGTGCGGACAGTCTGGAGCGGGAGCTTCAGTTGCTGGCCGAGCGTGCGGAGGAGCGGGCGGAGTGGGCCCGGAACGAGGAGCGGACGCGGATCGCCCGGGAGATGCACGACGTGGTGGCGCATCGGGTGAGTCTGATGGTGGTGCATGCGGCGGCGCTGCAGGCGGTGGCGCGGAAGGATCCGGAGAAGGCGGTGAGGAATGCCGCGCTGGTGGGGGACATGGGGCGGCAGGCGTTGACCGAGTTGCGGGAGATGCTCGGGGTGCTGCGCAGTGGTGGGGAGGAGCGGCGGGAGCGGGCCGCTTCGGTGCCGTTGGCGGCGGTGGGGGTGGCCGCTGCGGCGGCGGCTTCGCGGGTGGTTGATGACGAGGGGCCGTGTCTGGCGGAGATCGAGGAGTTGGTGGGGCAGTCGGCTGCTGCGGGGATGGTGGTGGCGCTGTCGGTGGAGGGGGATGTGCGGTCGTATGCGCCTGAGGTGGAGCAGACGGCGTATCGGGTGGTGCAGGAGGCGTTGACGAACGTCCACAAGCACGCGGCGGGGGCGAAGACGTATGTGCGGGTGGCGCACCGGGTGTCGGAGATCGCGATGCAGGTGGAGAACGAGCCGCCTGAGGAGGCGGCGGCGTCGGCTCGGTTGCCGTCCGGGGGGAACGGGCTGGTGGGGATGAGGGAGCGGGTTTCGGCGTTGGGCGGGGTGTTTGTGTCGGGGCCGACGGATGCGGGGGGTTTTCGGGTGTCGGCGGTGATTCCGGCGTCGTAGCCGTCGGGGCGGTGGTTGTTGTCAGCCGGCTGTCAGGCGGGTGGGTTCGGTGCCGGCGATGAGGGTGGAGAGGGCTTGGTCGATGTCGGGTCCGAGGTACCAGTCGCCGGTGTGGTCGAGGGTGTAGACGCGGCCGTCGGTGTCGATGGCGAGGAGGGCCTGGTTGTCGGTTTCGGCGCCGAGGGGGCAGACCTGGGTGCCGAGGGCGCGGCCGAGGTCGCCGAGGGTGCGGGCCATGTGGAGGCCGTGCAGGGGGTCCAGGTGGAAGGTGGCGGGGGCGACCTGGCGGCCGGGGCCGGTGGGGTTGATGTGGAGTCCGCCGAATTCGGCCCAGGCTTCGACGGCGGCGGGGAAGACGCTGTGGCGGTGGCCGGCGGGTGAGGTGTGGTCGCGGAGGGCGTCGGCCCAGATCTCGGCTTGTTTGATGTCCCAGCGTCCGGGTTGCCAGCCGGCGGCGCGCAGGGCGGCGTCGACGGGGACGGCGAAGCGGGTGGTGGAGGTGCGGTCGGTGTGCATCTGCCCTTCGTCTCGTCGAGGCCATGGAGTGAGGCCGTGGGGTGAGGCCATGGGGTGGCGTGAGCTGTGCGGCCGCGTGCCGGGTGTTGTGGGGTGGTGCGTGGCGTCAGCTGTTTCGGTCCGCCGGGTCGACTATGCGGACGCCGAAGTGGGCGCTGAGCGCGGTGCAGGCGCGGCAGGGGGCGGCGAAGCTGCCGTGGAGGGGGTCGCCGTCCTCGCGGATGCGGCGGGCGGTGAGTTTGGCCTGCTTGAGGGCTTTGCGGGCCTCGCCGTTGGTCATGGGTTTGCGGGCGGCGCGTTTGCTGCGGGCGGCGTCGGCGGCGGCGATGTGGCGTGAGATGAGGATGGTTTCGGCGCAGCGGCCGGTGAAGCGGTCGCGTTGGGCGCTGGTGAGGGTGTCGAGGAAGTCCTGGACGAGGGGGTGGAGGGCGGGGGGTGTGTCGCCGCGGGCGGCGGTGCCGGTGAGTGTGGTGCCGCGGACGGAGAGGGCGGCGGCGATGGTGGGGAGGATGCCGTCGCGGCGGTGGCGGAGGACGGGGGCGTGGGCCGTTTCGGTGGTGCTCCAGCCGATGCGGGGGTCGCCGCTTCTCGGGTCGCCGTGTCGTGGGTCGGCGGACCTGCCGGTGTGTGGTCCTGTCTGCGTCGCGTTCATGATCGTATTCCCCTCCGTGCATCCCCCCGGGGGTCACAGACTGCCAAATGGCGTGGCTGGTGCGGAAGCTGGGGCGGGATGACACGCCCGTTCCGGGGTGTGTCGTGACGGTGGGGTGACGCCTGGTCACGGAAGCGGAGGGGGCGTCGGCCGGTGCCGGTGACCGGTGTGGTCGTACCGCATAGGCTGTCGGCACCGCGGGTGATGCGGTGATCCGTTCGGGGTTCGATGCAGTGAACCGGAGGGTGATCCGTGGGGTCGTGGGACAGCAGACGTGACAGTCGATACGGGTCGTAGTGCGCCGAAGGTGGTCAGTACGGGTCGTACAGAGTGCCGCAGGGGGCAACCGCCATGACGACAGGTCGGCTCGGGCAGCAAGCCGCGCCGCCGAACGCGGCCTATGCCGGGCAGGTCGTGCATTTTCCGGACCCGGTCCGGGCGGCCCGTCATCCGAGGGGGGTGCGGGTCGACGGGCGTGGTTACCCCGACTTCTCGCCTTACGCGCGTGCGGCTGCGGAGATCGCGGAGCCGCCGGAGGGTTTCGGTGTCGACGAGTTGCGGCTGACGGACTACGTGTCGGCGAATTCGGCGTTGGCGGGGTCCGGGCATGAGCTGTGGGACACGGTGCCGGCGGTGGCGACGCCGCATGGCTGGACGTGGCACCACGTGGTGGGGACGCGGCGGCTGGAGTTGGTTCCGGTCGAGGTGAAGGCGTTGCTGCGGCATCACGGGGGTGTGGCCACGTCGGGGGTCGATCATGGCAAGCGGGGCACGCGGCCGTTGCAGGAGACGCGTCCGGCGCATTTCGGGTTGCCGAAGTCGGGTGTGGCGGTGACGGAGTCGCAGGTGCAGGGGGTCGAGGAGGATCTCGGCTACCGGTTGCCGGGTGCGTACCGGTCGTTTCTGAAGGCGGCGGGGGGTTGTGCGCCGGTGGGGGCCGCGCTGGACGCGGAGTTGGGGTTGCTGGTCGATCAGCCGTTCTTCACGGTGCGGGACGAGGCGGCGGTCAATGACCTGGTGTATGTGAACAAGTGTCTGCGTGACCATCTGACCAAGGATTATTTGGGGGTCGGCTTCGTCCAGGGCGGTTTGCTGGCCGTGAAGGTGAGGGGTGACCGGATCGGGTCGGTGTGGTTCTGCGCGTACGACGACGCGCGGGATGTGGATCCGTCGCTGCCGCCGGCGGAGCGGGTGGAGCGGTTGCTGCTGCCGTGCGGGGACGATTTCGATGTGTTCCTGTCCCGGCTGGCCGGTAATCCGCCGGAGTTGGAGACGGTGGCGAACTTGATGGTGGACGGTGGGTTCGCGCGTGTAATGCCGGTGGGCGCGGTGTCGTCTTCGGTTGTGGGGGAGTGACGTCGGCGATGGTGACCTTCGCGCAGGCGCAGGAGCGCGCGGAAGAGTGGATCAACGGGGATCTGCCGGCGTACCAGCATCGTGAGGTGCGGGTGCGGGAGTTCGACCTCGGGTTCGTGGTGTGGGCCGAGGACCGTGCGGACGGGCCGCGGTCGGACGGGGGCGCGCAGCGGCTGGTGATCGCGCGTGACAGTGGCGAGGCGACGCTGTGGCCCGGTCTGCCGGTGGGTGAGGTGATTCGTCGGTACGAGGAGGAGTACGGCCGTCCGGACGGGGTGGAGGAGCCGGCTGCGGCGCCTCCCGCGCGGGTGGATCTGAACCAGACGTCGTTCCTGTTGACTCCGCCGGAGTGGTTGCAGGATGCCGCGGACAAGATGGGGATTCCGGATCGGCGGGGTGGTGATGCCGTGTCCGGGAGTGGCGCGTCGTGGCCGGCTGCCGGGGGGAGTGGTTCCGGGCCGGCTGGCGGCTCCGGTGAGGGGGCGCCGGGTGTGCCTGACGGGGCGACGCCCTGGGCCGGTACGGACACCAACGCGGATGCGGGTGACGACCGTTCGGTGCCGCTGCCCGCGACGGTTTTCGCGCCGCCGTTGGGTGAGGCCGACGATGACACGCCGCCGACGGTGCCGCCGGACGCCAGGACGACGCTGATGTCGGGGGGCAGTCAGCTTCCGCCGACGGCGGTCTCGCCGGCGATCGAGGATCCGAGCGTCCAGGGGGGTGCGCCGGGTGGTGCGCCGGGCGCGGGCGGTGTGAGTGCTGCTGGTGCGGCGGGAGCTGCTGCTCCGGCGCCGGGTGCGGTTCCGCCCGCGCCTGGTCCGGGCTACGGCTATCCGCAGGGGCCGGGAGGAGCCGCTCCCGGCGGGCCGGGGACGCCTCCCGGTGGTGTGCCGGGGACGCCTCCCGGCGGTGTGCCGGGTGGGCCGCCCGGTGGTGCGCCGCAGGGCAGCACTCCTCCGCCTGCGCCGGGGGGTGGGCAGCCGTACGGCTATCCGCAGGGTGCGCCGGGGAGTACGTCGGCGCCCGCCCCGAATGCCGGGGACATCGCCGATGCCGCCACCGGCAAGGCGGCGCCGCCGCCGAGTCGGCGGGGTACGGATCCGGCCACGCCGCCTCCGCCGGGTGCCCCGGGGACGCCGGGTGCGCGCCCGGGCAGTCCGCTTCCGCCGTCGGGGCCCGGGGCTCCGGGTACTCCGGCGGGCGGTTATGTGCCCACGCAGCTTGTGTCGGCGGTGGGTCCGGAGGGGCCTGCGGGTCCCGGGGGGCCGGGCGGCGAGGGGCCGGGCGGGCCCGGTGGTTCCGGTGGTCCTGGTGGTGTCGGGGGACAGGGTGCTCCTGGGGGCTCCGCGGGCGCGGGAAGCTCGCAGGGCGCGGGTATGCCGATGCCTCCTCAGCAGCCGCCCGGTCCTCCCGGTGCGCCGCAGCCTCCTCAGCAGCCGCCCGGTCCTCCCGGTGTTCCGAACCCGCCCGGTGCGCCTGGGGGCACGCCTCCCGGCGGGGTCCATCACGCGGCCACGATGTTCGGCGACTCCGGTCGGCCGGGCCCGGGCGCACCTCCGCCTCCTGCGCCTCCCGGGCCTCCGGGGGCTCACGGTGCGCCGGGCGCGCCCCAGCCGCCCGGTGCCCCGAACCCGCCCGGTGCCGCTGCCGCTCCTGGGGTGCCCGGCGCCGGTGCGGGTCCCGTGCACCACGCGGAGACCGTGCTGGCCGCGCCTCCGGCGGGCGGCCCTGGCGTGCCTCCGCCGCCGCAGGCCCCGGGCGCACCACCCGCCGCCCCGGGCGCCCCGGGCGCCCCGGGTGCTCCTGGTGTGCCCGGGGGGCCTCCGTCGATGCCGCCCGGCGCGATGCCGGGAGCGGTGCCGCCGGGTGCGATGCCTCCCGGCGCGATGCCGCCGCCCGGTCAGCCCGCCCCGGGGCAGCCACCGGCGTACGGCTATCCCCAGCAGCCCGCCGGGCAGCCGACGGTCGGTCCCGGTTACCAGGCCGTGCTGCGCTACCGCGCGCAGGACGGTTCCGAGCAGCAGCTGATCCGGCGTTCGGCGCCGGGTACGCCGCACCCGGAGTGGCAGATCTTCCACGAGCTGCGGGCTATGAACGTGCCCCCGGACCAGGTGCTGGAGCTGCACACCGAGCTGGAGTCGTGTGAGCTGCCGGGCGCGTACTGCGCGCGGATGATCCGGGAGCAGTGGCCGCAGGCGCGGATCACGTCCATCGCGCCGTACGGCACGGACCACGCGAGTCGGCAGCAGGGTATGCAGCAACTGCTGGCTCATCAGGGGGAGTTGCACCAGGTGGCGGACGGCCCGGCGCGTCCGGCCCCGGTGCGGGCGCCGTTGCCGCCGGTGCAGGCGGTGCCGCCGATTCCGCCGGAGGGCGTCGCGCAGGAGATGGGCGCCGCGTTCGGGCCGGGTGTGTTCCGGTTCGAGCAGGCCGCCGTGTCCCGGCAGGGTGTGCCGCCGGTCGTGGCGCACACGCTGGTGGTGGCCGGTCTGCCGATGGACATGGGTCCCTTCTTCTGGGCGCAGGCCCAGCCGGGGCGGCCGGTTCCGACGCTGGCGGAGCTGGCGGCCGAGCGTGGTGTGCAGCCGGCTCCGGACGCGGGTTCCTACCTGGTGATGGGCAGTGACTTCGGCAAGGCGATCTGTGTGCAGTACGGCACGGCCAACATCGTCGCCGTACCGGTGGAGGCGGGGCCGGGCGGGGCGTCCGTACCGCCGCAGTTCGTGAACACGGGGCTGCCGGAGTTCGCGCGCTGCCTGGCGCTGCTCGGGCGGATGTGGCGGCTCAGGTTCGGTCTGAACCAGGAGCAGGCGGGCCGTTGGACGGTCGACTTCCAGGCGCAGCTGGCCGCGCTGGACCCGGCGGCGCTCGGGTCGCCGGAGAGCTGGTGGTCGGTGCTGCTGGAGCAGATGTGGGACGGACTGCTGTGACGCGCTGTCGCTGACGTGTCCCTGGGAGCCGGGTTCGGTCGCTCGTACGCGACCGGGCCCGGCTTCTTCGTGCCGGGCTTTCTTCGCCGGATGCGCTGTGGGGCGAGGTGGTCTGCCGCTTCACCGTGACCCCGGTGCGGAGTGTCGCGTTATGAACACTTCCGCCCGATCCACCAAGATGTACTGAATCATCCCGTTTCGTACTCGACTTCGTGTCGGTGTGGTGGAGAGGGGCCCCAGGTTGAGCAGCTCATCGGCGTCTCCGCACGGCTTCGTGGCCGTGCGGGGGCGCGGCTACCGTCCCCAGCAGGTCGACGAGTACGTGGGGGCCCTCTCGGCAGGTCGTGACGCGGCCTGGGAGCGGGCTGCCCGGCTGACGGTGCTCGCCCGGCAGATGGACGCGGAGCTGGAACAGCTGCGGGAGGTCGTGGCGCAGCTGCCGCCGCAGACCTACGAGTCGCTCGGCGAGCAGGCCAGGCGGCTCTTCGAACTCGGTCAGGAGGAGGCCGAGGCCGTGAGGGAGAGGGCGCGCCAGGAGGCGTGGCAGTGCGTGAACGAGGCGCGTGCGGCCGCGGCCGAGGTGCGCGAGTCCGCGCAGGCGCAAGCCGACTCCGTGGCCGCCGACGCCGACGAACGTGCCCGGCAGCTGCTCCTCGCGGCGCGCGCCGAGGCCGACGAGATCCTGCTCGCGGCCCGGAGCGAGGCGAAGGGGCAGCGGAGCGAGGCGCTGGGCGCGCTGCGTGAGATGCGGCTGCGCACCTCCGGGATGCTGGCAGAGCGGGACAAGGAACGCGCCGAGCGGTGGGCCGAGGCGGAGCAGCAGGAGGCCGCCCGGGTGGCGGAGCTGGACGCGCGGTGCGCGGAGGCGGAGGCACGCGCCGAGCGGGCACTGTCCGAGGCGCAGCAGGCCCTCACCGACGCGGAGATCTCGGCCCGGGACCGGCAGGAAGAGGCCCGGGTGCGGGCCGCCGAAGTGGTCGCCGAGGCCCATGAGCGGGCGGCGGCCGTCGAACGCGAGACGGAACGCCTGCTCCGCGAGCACGCCCGGCACGCGGACGACGTACGCGCGCACATCGACCGCATCCACGCCAGCCTGTCGTTGTGGGCGGGGCAGACGGCGGAGTGACGTGTGGTGGGCGGCGAGGTCCCACCAGGGCGGAGTCAGGGCACGGCATGCCGTCGGCTGCCGTGCCCTGTCGTGCCCGGGGCGGACTCGGGGGCGCCGCCGGCCGGGGTCGTTGCCGTCAGCGGTTCCTGCGTACCGCCCCCGCGAGGATCAAGCTCTCCACCGCCTCGTACTCGTGGCGCTGTTCCTCCGACTTCCGGCGGCCGGAGGCCAGCGTGCCCAGCCAGCCGCAGGCGAAGCCCAAGGGGATGGAGACCAGGCCGGTGGTGGTGAACGGGAACCAGTTGAAGTCGGCGTCGGGGAACGCCGAGACGGGTGATCCGGAGACCAGGTTGGTGCCGGGCATCAGCAGCAGGACGGCCAGCGAGCCGCCGATGAGGGTGCTGAGCAGGCCCGTTCGGGTGTAGCGGCGCCAGAAGAGGCTGTAGACCAGCGCGGGTGCGATGGCCGAGGCGCCCAGGCAGAACGACAGCGTCACCAGGGGCTGCAGGCTGTGGTGCTGTACCTGGGTGGCCAGGAGGATCGCCGGGATGCCCACCGCCAGTGCCGAGAGCCGGGCCAGCGTCATCTCCCGGCGCGCGGACATCTCCTGGACCCGGGCCGCGAAGACGTCGTGCGCGAGGGAGTTGGCGCAGGCGAGGATCATCCCGGCGACGGAGGCGAGCAGCGTGAGGAAGACCGCCGTGGTGACCGTCGTGAACAGGAAGGTCTCCGCCGCCGACACGTCCGCGCCGAACACCGCCTGGGAACCCAGCAGATAGGCCGTGTTGCCCTGCGGGTCGACCTGTGCGATGACCGCTCGCCCGACCAGGGCGGTCGCGCCGAAGCCGACGACCGTGATGACGAGGACGAACAGGGCCACGCCGGACACCGCCCAGGACATCGAACGCCGTACCTGCCGGGCGCTGGAGGCGGTGTACATGCGCATGGTGACGTGCGGCAGGACGCCGCCGCCGAGGACCACCGTCAGCTGTGCGGTGATCATGTCCAGCTCGGGGCTGGGCCCGCCCGCGAACTGTAGGCCCGAGGAGAGGAACGCCGAGCCCACGCCGCTGTTGTCGGCGGCCGCGGTGAACAGGGCCCCCGGATCCCAGTCGAAGCGGTTCAGGATCAGTACGGCGACCACGAGGCCGGAACCGAGCAGCATCACCATCTTGAGGATCTGGATGAGGGCGGTGCCCTTCATGCCGCCGATCGCCGCGTAGCTGATCATCAGCGCGCCCACGCCGATGATGCAGCCGGTCTGCAGCGATTCGCCGGAGAAGCCGAGGATGAACGCCATCAGCTGCCCGGTGCCCGCCAACTGCACCAGCATCAGCGGCAGCAGCGCCGCCAGGGTCACCGCACAGGCCGCGATGCGGGCGCCGCGTCCCGGCATCCGGCGGGTCAGCGCGTCGCCCATGGTGAACCGGCCCGCGTTGCGCAGCGGTTCGGCCAGCAGGAACATCAGCAGCATCAGTGACAGGGCGGTACTGAGGGCCAGGACGGTCCCGTCGTAGCCGAACAGGGCGATCACGCCGCCGGTGCCGAGGACGGTCGCGGCGGAGATGTAGTCGCCGGCGATCGCCAGGCCGTTGCGCATGGGGGACAGGGAGCTGTAGCCGGTGTAGAACTCGTCGAGGTCGTCCCGGTCCGGGCCCGTCATCACGCACAGCAGCAGCGTGATCGTGGCGACGGCGGAGAAGCCGACCAGGGACATCGCCTGGGCGTTGCCGCTGAACTCGGTGGTCACCGGGTCCCCTCCCGCCTGGCGTCCAGCTCGGCCTGCTTGCGTATCCGGTCCGCGATGGGGTCGACACGGAGGCGGGCGGTGTGCTCGTAGAGGGCGATCGCCAGCCAGGTGACGGGGACCTGGAGGAGCGCGAGCAGCAGGCCGGTGGGCAGGCCGTCGGTGACGGTGCCCGTCATGAAGGAGGGCGCGAACGCCGACAGGAGCAGGAACAGGACGAAGTACCCGAGTGCCGTGAGTGTGGCCACGCGCCGCTGCCAGCGGTAGGCGCTGCGCAGGGTCCGCAGGTCGCTGTGGTGCCCGAGCGCCGCATGGCGCTGGGGCCGCCTCCCGGCCGGTTCGGGCTCCGGCTGCGGCGCCCAGGGGTAGGTGTCGTAGGAGGGGGACGAATCGGGTGGTGGGTAGGGGCGGTAGGGCGGCGGCGGGTCGTAGGACATCCCGGTGCTCCTTGCGAGGGCAGGTTCCGGTGCGGCGGACCGCAGGGAGGTGGGGGAGGGCGGCCACGCACGTTACTTCGGAGTACTGGTGCCGCGCGAGGGTTTCGCCAAACTGATTGGTCGGTATGCGCTTACCTTTTCCACCACCGGTGTTACCCGCGTTAACTTGGACCTGAACGGCCGGTCCCGCCCTGTCAGTGTCCGAGGTGCCGGACGTAACGGACGCCCGGGTCGCCGCCCACGATCGTGTCCGCCACGTGCGTGAAGCCGTTGCGGGTCAGGACGGCCATGGAAGCGAGGTTGCCGAGCGTGGTGACCGCCGTGAGGGCGTTCAGCCCGTACTCGCCGGCAGCCAGCCGGCACACGTCGGCGACAGCCGCCGTCGCCACGCCCCGGCCCGCAGCGCGTTCGCCCACGCGATAACCGACTTCGGCGCGGCCGTCCTGAACGTCGATCAGGTTCACGCGGCCGATCAGGGTGCCGTCGTCGTCCAGGACGACATGGAAGTGGCACACGCGCGCGTGCTGCTCCTCCAGCAGGGCGCGATGGCGCTCGGCGAACCCCGCCGGCGTGAAGTACGCGTCCCCGCGGTCCGGTACGGAACGGGCGAAGTACGCGCGGTTCTCCCGCTCGAAGGCCAGCAGCTCGTCGGCATGGTCGGCCCGAAGGCGCTCCAACTTCACCATGGGGCACAGGATATGGGCGCCCGATCGCGGTCGTAGGGGCGGCCGGGTCCGTCGGTCCAGGGGACTACACGCCGTGCCACCCTGAGCCGATGCCGGATTGCGGGCCGCCGCCTACCGTCCACGGCATGGAAATGAACGGAGCCCCCGGCCGGGCCGCTGCCGCCGCCGTGCTCGCGCTCGCCCTGTCGTTGCCGGTCGTCACCGCGGGACCGGCGTCGACCGCGCCGTTGCTCCCCGATGCCAGGGCGACCCCATTAGACGCACCGCCGTCGGATGCCCGCGCCGAACTGCCCCGTCCCACCGGCCCGCACACCGTCGGCCGTGACACGCTCCACCTCGTCGACGCCGACCGCCCGGACCCCTGGGTACCGTCCGCCGGCGCACGCCAGTTGATGGTGTCGATGTACTACCCGGCCCGGCCCGGAACGGCCGGACCACGGGCCCCCTACATGACCGCCGAAGAGGCCCGCATGGTGCTGGAGGCGAGGGCCCCGGACGCCACCGTGCCGCCCGAGACCATCAGCGGGGTGCGGACCTGGGCGCGCTCCGCGGCCCACCGACGTGCCCCTCCTCGGGGAACTGGTCGGTATCCCCGATACCGCTTCCCTCCCGTTCGAGCGCTCGGCGGCCCTCACGAGGGCGTACGTCGTCGCCTTCTTCGATCTGCAGCTGAAGGGGGTTTCCCAGCCGCTGTTCGACGGGCCGTCACCCTCGCATCCCGAGGTCTCCGTCCGGCTGCCCTGACCGGACGGCGCCGGGAGCGGCAGCCCGTCGCTTCTGCCTGCCCCTTGCACCTAACCGCCACCCGGATGTGTCCCGCTTGACCCTGACGTCGCGGCAGGGTGGAGGCTGAACGGGCCGTCGGGTGGAGCGAACCCTGAGACCGTCTCCACCCTTCGGTGGACTGCCCCTAGGGGTACCTCCGTACTACGACCTGGGGAGGGTTCGTACCGCCGGAGGACGAGACGCGGCGGGGGTCGTCCTTAACCTGGCTTTACGCCGCCGGGGGGCGGTTGTGCACACCGGCGGGGGTGGGGTTTTCCACAGGAAAAGACTGCGCTGCGCACCAGGGCGCGGGGCCCCTCCCCGCCGGAAGACTGAGACACGTCGGACGGGTTCCGTCATCCGGCCTCACGAACAGCGGCTGTCGACAGGGCGACCGTCTGCATCATCTGCTGACCGACATAGGAGACATACCGTGACATCGGCTGTGACCATTCCCAGGCACGGGGGTACTGGAGGGCGTACGGCCGTTGCCGCGCGGGCCCGGCAGGTCGTGAAGGCGTACGGGTCCGGTGAGACCCGTGTCGTCGCCCTCGATCACGTCGACGTGGACATCGCACGCGGCCAGTTCACCGCGATCATGGGTCCCTCGGGGTCCGGCAAGTCCACGCTCATGCACTGCCTCGCCGGGCTCGACACCGTCACCGGCGGGCAGATCTACCTCGACGACACCGAGATCACCGGCCTGAAGGACAAGAAGCTCACCCAACTGCGCCGGGACCGCATCGGGTTCATCTTCCAGGCCTTCAACCTGCTGCCGACACTGAACGCCATTGAGAACATCACGCTGCCCATGGACATCGCGGGCCGCAAGCCCGACAAGCAGTGGCTGGCGCGGGTCGTCGAGACCGTCGGGCTGGCCGAGCGGCTCAAGCACCGGCCCACCCAGCTCTCCGGCGGCCAGCAGCAGCGCGTCGCCGTGGCGCGGGCGCTGGCGGCCCGGCCCGAGATCATCTTCGGGGACGAGCCGACCGGAAACCTCGACTCGCGCGCCGGCGCCGAGGTGCTCGGCTTCCTGCGCCGGTCCGTCGACGAGCTGGGCCAGACCATCGTGATGGTCACCCACGACCCGGTCGCCGCGTCGTACGCGGACCGTGTGCTGTACCTCGCCGACGGCCGGATCGTCGACGAGATGCACAAGCCGACCGCCGAGGCGGTCCTGGACCGCATGAAGGACTTCGACGCCCGGGGGCGTACGTCATGACCGTCGTGAAGACATCGATGCGCAACTTCCTCGCGCACAAGGGACGCATGGCGCTCTCCGCGATCGCCGTCCTGCTGTCGGTGGCCTTCGTCTGCGGGACGCTCGTCTTCACGGACACCATGTCGACCACGTTCGACAAGCTCTTCGCGGCTACCTCCTCGGACGTCACGGTGAGCGCCAAGGGCGCCTCCGACACCGGTGAGACGACCGCCGACAACGGCAAGCCGCCGGTCATGCCGGCCTCCGTGCTCGGCGAGGTCCGCAAGACGCAGGGCGTGAAGTCCGCCGAGGGCGCGGTGTTCTCCAGCTCGGTGACGGTCGTCGACGCCGACAAGGACAACCTGTCGCCCTCCAGCGGCGCGCCGACCATCGTCGGCGGCTGGAACGCCAACGAGGCCCGCACCATGGACATCACCTCCGGTGCGGCTCCCAGGAGCGCCGACCAGATCATGGTCGACGCCGACACCGCCGACAAGCACGATCTGAAGCTCGGCGACGAGATCGGCGTGATCAGCGCGGTCGGCACCCACACCGCGAAGATCTCCGGCATCGTCGACTTCACCGTTACCAATCCCGGCGCCGCGATCTTCTACCTCGACACGAAGACCGCACAGCAGGCCCTGGTCGGTGAGACCGGCGTCTACACCAACGTCAACGTCACCGCTGCCGCCGGGGTCAGCGACGCACAGTTGAAGAAGAACGTCACGGCCGAACTCGGCGGCGGCTACAAGGTGCAGACGGCCAAGGAGACCGCCGACGCCAACCAGAAGGAAGTCGAGGGCTTCATGAACGTCATGAAGTACGCGATGCTCGGCTTCGCCGGGATCGCCTTCCTCGTCGGCATCTTCCTGATCATCAACACCTTCTCCATGCTGGTCGCCCAGCGCACCCGGGAGATCGGCCTGATGCGGGCCATCGGCTCCTCCCGCAAGCAGGTCAACCGCTCGGTGCTCGCCGAGGCGCTGCTGCTCGGCCTCGTCGGGTCGGTGCTCGGCGTGGGCGCCGGTGTCGGCCTCGCGGTCGGCCTGATGAAGCTCATGGGCCAGATGGGCATGGAACTGTCCACCGCCGACCTGACCGTGGCCTGGACGACCCCCGTCGTCGGCCTCGTCCTCGGCGTGATCGTCACCGTCCTGGCCGCCTACCTGCCCGCCCGGCGCGCGGGGAAGATCTCCCCGATGGCCGCCCTGCGCGACGCGGGCGCCCCCGCCGACGCCAGGTCCGGCTGGATCCGTGCCGCGATCGGCACCGTCCTCACGGGGGCCGGCGGCTTCGGCCTCTACCTGGCGGCGGCGGCCGACAACGCCAAGGAGGGCTCGCTGTGGCTCGGCCTCGGTGTGGTGCTGTCGCTGATCGGCTTCGTCGTCATCGGACCGCTGCTGGCCGGAGGTGTGGTCCGTGTCCTCGGTGCCGTCCTGCTGCGGATGTTCGGTCCCGTGGGCCGCATGGCCGAGCGCAACGCCCTGCGCAACCCGCGCCGCACCGGCGCGACCGGCGCCGCGCTGATGATCGGCCTCGCGCTGGTGGCGTGCCTGTCCGTGGTCGGCTCCTCCATGGTGGCGTCCGCCACCGACCAGCTCGACAAGACCGTCGGCACGGACTTCATCATCCAGTCCGACCGCGGCCAGCTGATCACGCCCAAGGCGGTCGAGGCCGCGAAGTCCGCGCCGGACGTGGAGCGGATCACCGAGTACAAGTGGACCAAGGCCGACTTCACCACCCCCGACGGCAAGACGCTCAAGGACACGGCGATCACGGCGGCCGACCCGTCGTACGCGACCGACCTGCGCACCGAGACCGTCGCCGGCAAGCTCCCCGACGCCTACCGGCCCGACTCGATGTCCGTGCACGAGAAGTTCGCCGAGGACCACGGCATCAGCCTCGGCTCCAAGATCAAGGTCGCCTTCCGGGACGGCCGTGCGGCCGACCTGACGGTCCGGGCGATCACCAGCAGTGACGTCGTGATCGACGCGGGCGCGATGTACACGTCCATCGACACCATGGCCAAGTACGTCCCGGCCGACAAGATGCCGCTGGACACGCTGCTCTTCGCCAGCGCGAAGGAGGGGCAGCAGGACGCCGCCTACAAGTCCCTGAAGTCGGCGCTGCACGACTACCCGCAGTACATCGTGCGCGACCAGACCGACTACAAGGACGCCCTGAAGGACCAGATCGGCCAGCTGCTCAACATGATCTACGGCCTGCTGGCCCTGGCGATCATCGTCGCCGTCCTCGGCGTCGTGAACACCCTGGCCCTGTCGGTGGTGGAGCGCACCCGGGAGATCGGCCTGATGCGGGCGATCGGCCTCTCCCGCCGCCAGCTGCGCCGCATGATCCGCATGGAGTCCGTCGTCATCGCCCTCTTCGGCGCCCTGCTGGGCCTCGGGCTGGGCATGGGCTGGGGCGCCACCGCACAGCAACTGCTCGCCCTGGAGGGCCTGGGAGTCCTGGACATCCCCTGGCCGACCATCATCGGCGTCTTCATCGGCTCGGCGTTCGTGGGGCTGTTCGCGGCACTGGTCCCGGCGTTCCGGGCGGGCCGGATGAACGTCCTGAACGCGATCGCGACCGAGTAGCCGCCCGCCCGAGGACCACCGCACACGGGGGTTGCGGGGGACGGGGCCCGCCCCGGAGGTCACTGGCCTCCGGGGCGGGCCCGGCGCCGTGCGGCACTCACCGCCGCTCGAGCCGTCGCTCGTGCTGTCGCTCCAGGACCAGGTACCCGCTCGCCTCGCCCATGACGGCGTACTCGGCGCGGGGGTGCAGCTGCCGGGCGTGGCCCACGGGGTCGCGGTACCGGCCGTCGACGTTCTCCAGGGCGATGTACTCCGGTGTGACGCCCTGTGTTCCGCCGAGCCAGAAGACCCGGCAGCGCGAGGTCAGGCGGCTGACCGGGCCGATGTCGGCCTCGACGGTGGCGTCGTCGGGGATCCCGGCCAGCAGCCGCTCGACGTCGGACACCGCCGCGGGTTTCCGGTACACCTCGGCCCGTGTGAGCTGCGCCAGTGGCAGCGAGGTGGTCAGCGCCAGTGCCGCCGCGGCCACCGCGGCCGGAAGCTGGGCGGCGTACGAGCGCAGCCACGCGCTCCCGGAGCGGCGCGCGGCCGGCAGGGCGTCGGCGAGAGCCAGGAAGACGACCGGCATCAGCACCGCGCTGTAGTGCCAGTCGGTGCCCCAGTAGTGCTCGTCGCCCGACAGGAAGCGCCAGCCGAGCGTCGGCAGCGCGACCAGCAGCAGCGGGGAACGCAGGGCGAGCAGCCCGGTGGTGGGGATCAGCAGCCAGGCGAGGGTCTGGAGCTTGGTGCCGAGGCCGTCGAGGGGCCCGCCCGACACGCTGACCTTGTTCCAGTAGTCGTAGGTGCCGGAGGTGTTGAACGACGGGATGACGACAGTGAGGACCAGCACCGCCGTCACCACGCCGAGCACCGCGACGCCGAGCGCGTACACGACCGTCCGCCGCGACGATCCGCGGGCCCGCCAGGCGACGACGAACGCGATCGCGGCCAGCGTCAGCCCCAGGTCCTCCTTCACCAGCACCAGGGGAAGCGCCCAGCACAGCGCCGCCCGCCGCCGGCCCGCCAGAAGGGCCTCCAGCGAGAAGGCGATCAGCGGGACGGCGAAGCAGATCTCGTGGAAGTCGAAGTCGACGGCGCGCTGGACGCCCCAGGACAGTCCGTAGGCGAGGCCGAGCGCGAGCCCGCGGCGGGGGCCGAGGAGCCGGGAGGCGGCGCGGGTGACCGGTACGGCGGACAGCGCGAAGAGCGCGGCCTGCGCGACCAGCAGCGTGACCGGCGACGGGAAGAGCCGGTACACCGGCGCGAGCACGGCCGTCACCGGGCTGAAGTGGTCACCCAGGATGCTGAACCCCGGCCCTTTCAGGTCGGACACCGGCGCACGCAGATGCGCGTAGGCGCGCACCACCTGCTCGAAGATGCCCAGGTCCCAGGAGGAGGTGGCCAGGTGCCGGTAACGGCCGACGGAGACGGTCGCGTAGGCGGCGAAGAGAACGGCCGCCAGGGCCCAGGGGCCCCATCGCGCGGGTAAGGGACGCCGGCCGCCCGCGGGCTGGGCGACCGGCGTCGGTATGTGAGGCCGTGACCGCTGAAGTGTGGGGGGAGGCATGCCGTGCCTTGTGGGTGGGGGGTACCGCCGCTTCGGTGGACGATCATGCCGCGGCGAAAACAGCGGGTGGGGGTGACGTTGTGAAGATTGGGCGGCCCTCGGGCGGAAACGAACGTTGTCCACAGCCCCCGCCGCACCGCCGCGCGTCGTCGTACGCTGGAGACCCCCGGCCCGCGGCGCGCGTCGGGCCCGTCGTGTTGCCCACCCCTCTGGACCCCTGGACGGAAAGCCCCGAATGAGCCTGCACGGTCTGCTCGACGCCGTAGTCAAGGACGCCGCCCTCGCCGAAGCGATCAGCGCGGCCGCGGACGGCAACCGCATGCACGTCGACCTCGTCGGCCCCCCGGCGGCCCGCCCCTTCGCGGTCGCCGCCCTGGCCCGCGACACGGGCCGCCCGGTGCTGGCGGTGACGGCGACGGGCCGGGAGGCGGAGGACCTGGCAGCGGCCCTGCGCTCCCTCCTCCCGCCGGAGGGTGTCGTGGAGTACCCGTCCTGGGAGACGCTCCCGCACGAGCGGCTCAGCCCCCGCAGCGACACCGTCGGCCGCCGCCTGGCCGTGCTGCGCCGCCTGGCCCACCCCCGCCCCGACGACCCGGAGACCGGCCCCGTCTCCGTCGTGGTGGCGCCCGTGCGGTCCGTACTCCAGCCGCAGGTCAAGGGCCTCGGCGACCTGGAGCCGGTCTCCCTGAGGACGGGGCAGAGCGCCGACCTGGGCGAGATCGTCGAGGCCCTCGCGGCCGCCGCGTACGCGCGCGTGGAGCTCGTGGAGAAACGCGGCGAGTTCGCTGTCCGCGGCGGCATCCTCGACGTGTTCCCGCCCACCGAGGAACACCCCCTGCGCATCGAGTTCTGGGGCGACGACGTCGAGGAGATCCGCTACTTCAAGGTCGCCGACCAGCGCTCCCTGGAGATCGCCGAGCACGGCCTGTGGGCGCCGCCGTGCCGCGAACTGCTGCTCACCGACGACGTCCGCGCCCGCGCGCGTGCCCTGGCCGAGGACCACCCCGAGCTGGGCGAACTCCTCGGCAAGATCGCCGAGGGCATCGCCGTCGAGGGCATGGAGTCCCTCGCGCCCGTCCTGGTCGACGACATGGAGCTGCTGCTCGACGTGCTGCCCAAGGGCGCCATGGCCGTCGTCTGCGACCCGGAGCGGGTCCGCACGCGCGCCTCGGACCTGGTGGCCACCTCGCAGGAGTTCCTCCAGGCCTCCTGGGCGGCCACCGCGGGCGGGGGCGAGGCGCCCATCGACGTCGGCGCGGCCTCCCTGTGGTCCATCGCCGACGTCCGTGACCGGGCCCGCGAGCTGGACATGATGTGGTGGTCGGTGTCGCCGTTCGCCGCGGACGAAGACCTCACGGAGACCTATGCCGCCGGCGCGGCGGGGGACACCCTGAAGCTGGGGATGCACGCCCCGGAGACCTACCGCGGCGACACCGCCAAGGCCCTCGCCGACACCAAGGGCTGGCTCGCCGACGGCTGGCGCGCGGTGTTCGTCACCGAGGGGCACGGCCCGGCGGCCCGTACCGTCGAGGTGCTCGGCGGCGAGGGCATCGCCGCCCGCCTCGACGCGGACCTCGCCGAGATCTCCCCGTCGGTCGTGCACGTGGCGTGCGGCTCGATCGAGCACGGCTTCGTCGACCCGGCCCTCGGACTCGCCGTCCTGACCGAGACCGACCTGTCCGGGCAGAGGGCCGCGGGCCGCGAAGGCGCCCGGATGCCGGCCCGCCGCCGCAAGACCATCGACCCGCTCACCCTGGAGGCGGGCGACTACATCGTCCACGAGCAGCACGGCGTGGGCCGCTACATCGAGATGGTGCAGCGCACCGTGCAGGGCGCCACCCGCGAGTACCTGGTCGTCGAGTACGCGCCCGCCAAGCGCGGCCAGCCCGGCGACCGCCTCTACATCCCCACCGACCAGCTGGAGCAGATCACCAAGTACGTCGGCGGCGAGGCCCCCACCCTGCACCGCCTCGGCGGCGCCGACTGGACGAAGACGAAGGCCCGCGCGAAGAAGGCCGTCAAGGAGATCGCCGCCGACCTCATCAAGCTGTACAGCGCGCGCATGGCGGCCCCCGGGCACGCGTTCGGGGCGGACACCCCGTGGCAGCGGGAGCTGGAGGACGCCTTCCCCTACGCGGAGACGCCCGACCAGCTCACCACCATCGCCGAGGTCAAGGAGGACATGGAGAAGACGGTCCCGATGGACCGCCTGATCTGCGGCGACGTCGGTTACGGCAAGACCGAGATCGCGGTCCGGGCCGCCTTCAAGGCCGTCCAGGACGGCAAGCAGGTGGCCGTCCTGGTGCCCACGACCCTGCTGGTGCAGCAGCACTTCGGGACGTTCAGCGAGCGGTACGCCCAGTTCCCGGTCAACGTGAAGGCCCTGTCCCGCTTCCAGACCGACACCGAGGCCAAGGCGGTCCTGGAGGGCCTGCGCGAGGGCTCGGTCGACATCGTCATCGGCACGCACCGCCTGTTCTCGTCCGAGACCAAGTTCAAGGACCTGGGCCTGGTCATCGTCGACGAGGAGCAGCGCTTCGGCGTCGAGCACAAGGAGCAGCTGAAGAAGCTCCGGGCCAACGTCGACGTGCTGACCATGTCGGCCACGCCCATCCCGCGCACCCTGGAGATGGCGGTCACCGGCATCCGCGAGATGTCGACCATCACCACCCCGCCGGAGGAACGGCACCCGGTGCTGACCTTCGTCGGCCCGTACGAGGAGAAGCAGATCGGCGCGGCCATCCGCCGTGAACTGCTGCGCGAGGGCCAGGTCTTCTACATCCACAACCGTGTCGAGTCGATCGACCGGGCCGCGGCCCGGCTGCGCGAGATCGTCCCGGAGGCGCGCATCGCCACCGCGCACGGGCAGATGTCGGAGTCGGCGCTGGAGCAGGTCGTCGTCGACTTCTGGGAGAAGAAGTTCGACGTGCTGGTGTCCACGACCATCGTGGAGTCCGGCATCGACATCTCCAACGCGAACACCCTCATCGTGGAGCGCGGCGACACCTTCGGTCTGTCCCAGCTGCACCAGCTGCGCGGCCGGGTCGGCCGCAGCCGCGAGCGCGGCTACGCCTACTTCCTCTACCCGCCGGAGAAGCCCCTGACGGAGACCGCGCACGAGCGTCTCGCCACGATCGCCCAGCACACGGAGATGGGCGCGGGCATGTACGTGGCGATGAAGGACCTGGAGATCCGCGGCGCGGGCAACCTGCTCGGCGGCGAGCAGTCCGGCCACATCGCGGGCGTCGGCTTCGACCTGTACGTGCGGATGGTCGGTGAGGCCGTCGCCGACTACCGGCGCCAGCTGGAGACCGGCGAGATCGAGGAGGAGCCGCCGCTCGAGGTCAAGATCGAACTCCCCGTCGACGCGCACGTCCCGCACGACTACGCGCCGGGCGAGCGGCTCAGGCTCCAGGCGTACCGCGCGATCGCCTCGGCGAACTCGGAGGAGGACGTCAAGGCCGTCCGCGAGGAGCTCGTCGACCGCTACGGCAAACTGCCCGAGCCGGTGGAGAACCTGCTGCTCGTCGCCGGTCTTCGGATGCTCGCGCGCGCGTGCGGCGTCGGCGAGATCGTTCTGCAGGGCACCAACATCCGCTTCGCGCCGGTGGAGTTGCGCGAGTCGCAGGAGCTGCGGGTCAAGCGGCTCTACCCGGGTGTCGTCATCAAGCCGACGGTGCACCAGGTCCTGGTGCCGCGCCCGAAGACCGCGAAGGTGGGCGGGAAGCCGCTGGTCGGGCGGGAGTTGCTGGCGTGGGTCGGGGAGTTCCTGACGTCGGTGCTGGGGTCCTGACGCGCCGGTCCTGACGGGGCGGGCTGGTCCTGACGGGGCGCGCCCCGTCAGGAGGCAATCCGGCCTGGCCTGTTGAGGCCCCGTCAGGCCGTCGGCCGTATGCGACCGCGACGGCGACGGCGCGGCACCCGCCGCCGGCCTCGCGCAGGGTCTCCGCCCGCCGCCCGCGGACGGCCTCGGCCCGGGGGAGGCCCTACCGCTGCTCGGGCCGGTCCCGGTCGCGGTCCATTCCGAGCGAGCCCTCGACCTGCTGCTGCCCGGCGTCGATCTGGTCCTCGTACCTGCCGCCGGTCTTCTCGTTCATCCGCTGTTCCGCGCCGTCCGAGCCCTTCCTGGCCTTGTGCCGCCCTTGGCTCTTGAACTTGTCGAAGATGCCCATGAAGAGCTCCCTCCAGACGTGACTCAAACCGACCATACGCGCGACATGCGAAGAATGCCTGTTTAGATCCGCTGTGGTCTGGACCTCCAGCTCGCTACCGTGGGGCCAGTGCAGGCGGCCCAGGCGGGGTCGGATCAGATCAGCAAGCAGGGGAGGGGCGCACGGTGGCGCGTCTGAGGGGCGGGGCGGTACTGGCTGCCGCGATGGTGTTCGCCGGTTCGGCACTGACCGGCTGCGAGGGCCTGACCCCGCCCGCGGACGGCGGACCCTCCGGCTCCGGCGTCCCGGCCCCCGGCAACGGCCGGGCCGTGAGCCCGTTGGACAACCCGGACGGTACGAAGCCGGGCCTGGCGGCGATCACGTCCTCGGCGGACAAGGCCAGGGCGCGGGCCATGATCGAGAAGGTCGCGACGAAGGGGCGTGGCCCGCGGACGGGTTACGAACGCGACGAGTTCGGCTACGCCTGGATGGACTCGGCGCCGGCTGACGTGCCCTTCGCCCGCAACGGGTGCGACTCGCGGAACGACCTCCTGAAACGCGACGGAGAGGACCTGCGCTTCCGGTCGGGCTCGGACTGCGTCGTCATGTCGATGACGCTGCACGACCCGTACACCGGGAAGGACATCGAGTGGACCAAGTCCCGGGCGATGAAGGTCCAGATAGACCACGTCATGCCGCTGTCCTACGACTGGCAGATGGGGGCCTCCCGCTGGACGAAGGACAAGCGGGAGGCCATCGCGAACGATCCGCTCAACCTCGTCCCGGTGGACGGGCCCACCAACAGCGCGAAGGGCGACTCCGGTCCTGCGGCCTGGCTGCCCCCGAACAGGCGGATCCGCTGCTCCTACTCGGTGCGCTTCGCCCAGGTGTCGCTGAAGTACGACCTCCCCGTCACGGTGGCCGACAAGCGGATGATGCTGAGGCAGTGCGGCGGTTGAGCGCGGCCCGGAAAGCCCTAATTCGCTTCCGGACCTGCCACTTCGCTCCTACCGTGACCACATGCAGCCGAAGATATCGAGCCTCGCCGACCGCCCCGACATGCTGGAGCGGGTCGTCGGGATGGCGGACAGCTGGCCGGAGTTCGTGATCCAGGACCTGGTGGGCGCCGCGCACTTCCCGCGGATCGCCACCGAACTCCCGGAGTACGTCCTGTTCGCCGAGGACGAGCAGGGCGAGGTCGTCGCGAACGCGTTCAGCGTGCCCTTCGCCCTGGACGCCGAGGGCCGGGGCCGACTGCCCGCGAACGGCTGGGACGCGATCCTCATATGGGCTTTCTCCGACCTGCGCCGTGGTGTCCGCCCCGACACCGTCAGCGCGATCTCGGTCTCCGTCGCCCCGCACGCCCAGGGCAGCGGCCTGTCCGCGGTGATGCTGTCGGCCATGCGTGACAACGCCCGCGCCCGCGGCTTCCGGGAGGTCGTCGCCCCGGTCCGTCCCAACGCCAAGCACCTGGAACCGCGGACCCCGATGGAGGAGTACGCCCACCGTGTCCGCCCCGACGGGCTGCCCCAGGACCCGTGGCTGCGGGTCCACGCCCGGGCCGGCGCCACCATCGACTCCGTGGCACCGGCGTCCATGACGGTGGCCGCCTCACTGGACGACTGGCGCCGCTGGACGGGCTTGCCCTTCGACACCTCGGGCGACATCGAGGTGCCCGGCGCCCTGGTGCCGGTGCGCTGCGAGGTGGAGCGAGGGTACGCGGTGTACGTCGAGCCCAACGTGTGGATGCGCCATCCGCTGTAGGCGCCGCCGAGGGGGCCTCGCCAGGGCCCCCTTTCCGCTCCTGGCACACGCGAAGTGATCAGCACGACAACGGTTCGGTACAACCCGTGACCGGTTGTCCGTGTCGGGCTATACGCTCGTATTCCCAACCGGGCTCTGTCACTCGCACGTCCCTTCCCATCGGCTACACCGGTCCAGGAGCAGTCATGTACGGCCACGGCGCGGCACCGCCCTCCCGCAGCGCGGCAACGGTCATCTCCCTGCGCGTGCTGTTCGCCGCCACCGGGCTCCTCACGTGCGGCGTGCTGGCCTGCGTTCCGCTGTTCCGGGTCGCCGTCCTGCGCGGCAGGGCGCTCGACTGGGTGGCGGCATGGGTGAGCCTGCCGGTGTCCATCGCCTGCTTCATGGTGGTCGGCGCACTGCCGGAGCAGGACTACCGGACCGACATCGCGTTGGGGCTGATCATGCTGCTCGGCCTGGGCGCGGCCATCTACTTCCTGATCGTGGACGTCAACCACCACAGCAAGCCACGGCAGTTCACCGGTTACGCGCCGCCGCATGCGTCGACCGTGCCCACCCAGCAGTCACCGTACGGCTATCCGCACGCCGCGGCGCCCTACGCCCCCACCTCGACGCCCATCCCGCAGCCGCCGTCCCCGTCGCCTCAGCACCCCGTGCCGCCGCCTCCGCAGCGCCCCGCGCCGGCCCGCATCGACCAGGTACGCGCCGAACTCGACGAGCTCAGCGACTACCTGCGCCGGCACGACGGCAGGCCGGACGGCACCCCGGGTGACGCCGAGGGCGGCAGGTGAGCGCGGCGGCGGGACGGGTCGTCGCCGGCCGCTACGAACTGTCCACGCTCCTCGGCCAGGGCGGCATGGGACAGGTCTGGACGGCGTACGACCAGCGGCTCGACCGGCGTGTGGCGGTGAAGTTGCTGCGCCCCGACAAGGTGGCCGGACAGGACGCGGAGGAACTGCGCCGCCGTTTCGTGCGCGAGTGCCGGGTGACCGCGCAGGTCGACCACCCCGGCCTGGTCTCGGTGCACGACGCGGGCAGTGACGGCGAGGAACTGTTCCTCGTCATGCAGTACGTCGACGGCGCCGACCTCGCCGATCACCTGGCCGAGCACCCCCCGTACCCCTGGCCGTGGGCGGTCGCCGTCGCCGCGCAGCTGTGCGCCGTGCTGAGCGCCGTGCACGCCGTGCCGATCGTCCACCGCGACCTCAAACCGCGCAACGTGATGGTGAAGCAGGACGGCACGGTCACCGTCCTCGACCTGGGCGTCGCCTCCGTCATGGACGCCGACACCACCCGTCTCACACACACCGGCACCCCCATCGGCTCGCCCGCCTACATGGCCCCGGAGCAGGCCATGGGCGGCGCGGTCGGCCCGTACACCGACCTGTACGCGCTCGGCGTGCTCCTGCACGAACTGCTCAGCGGCGACGTACCCTTCTCCGGCTCCACGGCACTCGGCGTCCTGCACCGGCACCTTTACGAACCACCGCTGCCGGTACGCCGTGTCCGCGCCGAAGTCCCCGAGGCCCTCGAGACCCTCGTGCTGCGCCTGCTCGCCAAGGACCCGCAGCACCGGCCCGCCTCCGCACAGGAGGTGTACGAGCACCTGGAGCCGCTCCTGCCCGCGCGTGGCACGCCCACCGGAGCGCCCCTCGACCCGACCCGGCCGTTCCTGCGCCCGCACGCCCCTTGGCCGGATCGTGCGCGTACCCCGGCACCGCAGCCCGCGCCCGCCACGCCGGCCGCCGAGACAGCGGGGCACACGGACGTGGCCCGCGCCGTCGACGAGGTCAAACGGCTCCTCGGTGAGGGCCGCATCACCCAGGCCGTCGACATCCTCGGCGCGATCCTGCCCGTCGCGGCCGAACAGCACGGTGAGCACTCCCCGGTCGTGCGCACCCTGCGCAAGCAGTACGCGGCCACGCTCCTGGACGACGGCCAGTACCGGCGCGCCCTGCCCGAGCTGCGCCGCCTCGCCGACGAACGCGCCGCCGAGGCCGGCCAGGCCGACCCGCAGTCCCTGCGGTTCCGCTACGAGGCGGCCCAGTGCCTGGAACAGCTGGGCGAACCGGCCGCGGCGCTCGCCGAGTACCGGGCGGTGCTGCCGTACTACGAGAACCAGTACGTCGCCGCCGGCGGACCCGAACTCGCGCACGACGTCCGCCGCCGTATCGGCCATCTCCTGCTCGCCCTCGGTGACCGTGGTGCCGCCCACGACGCACTGGCCCGGCTGCTGCACGACGTGGAGCGCACCCACGGCCCCGGCCATCCGCTCGGCGCGGAGATCCGCAGGACGCTCCAGTGGCTGGGGCAGGTCCGGGGCTGACGGCCGCCTCGGGGGCGCGGCGGTGCCGGACGCCCTGGTGAATCGTTGGTCGAATGGGTTGGCCAGAGCACGCCCACTGCCTACCATCGATCATCGCAAGACCTTGTGCACCGTCGCACAATCTCCTCGGGAGGTTCCCTTGCACCGCCGCCGTCGCACCGCGCTCGTCCTCACCGCCGCGATCGCCGCAGCGGCGCCCCTGCTCACCGCCTGCGGAAACGACGCGCATCCCGGCGCGGCCGCCGTGGTCGGCGGGCAGCGGATCACCGTCTCCCAGCTGGAGGAACGGGTCGGCGAGGTTCGCGCGGCCCAGCGGGCGGCCGTGCAGAACGACGCCCAGTACCAGCAGGCCATCGCCCGGACCGGCACCCTCACCCGCGACACCCTGCACACCATGGTCCTCGACCGGGTGCTGCACCGCGCCGCCGAGGACGCCGGGGTGAGCGTCAGCCGCCGGGAGATCCAGGAGATGCGGTCCGGCCTGGAGGAGCAGGCCGGCGGCGCCAAGGCGCTGGAGACGACCTGGCTCCAGCAGTACGGCATCCCGCCGCAGCGCCTCGAAGAGAACCTGCGCCTCCAGCTGGAGGCCCAGAAGCTCGCCGAGAAACTCGGCACCGACACCAGCCGCCCCGAGTTCTGGAAGGCCCTGTCCGACGCCTCCAAGGACCTGAACATCGACCTGAATCCGCGCTACGGCACCTGGGACGTCCAGAAGAGCAGCCGAGCCGACGCGAAGACGCCGTGGGTGCGGGACGTGACGACGGCCCAGGCACAGCAGTCCATGTAGAGCACCTTTTCGCGCACCGCCCTCCGGGGCCTGTGGACGACTTCCGGCACTGCCGGCGGCGTGGGATAGCTTCGAATCGTGAACGCCAACAGCCCCGAAGCCACCCCGGGCCCCGAGCAGGCCGCCGGCCCCGGCCCTGGCCGCATCGTCCTGCTCACCACCAGCCACCGCGTCGCCCCCGGCCTGCTGTCCTGGCCCGCCTGGCAGGCACTGCACGCGGCCGACCAGGTGCTGTGCGCGGACGGCGCGCACCCGCAGCTGCCGTATCTGCGCGAGGCGGGGATACGCGTGGACGAGTCGTCCCCGACCGCGGAGGAACTGGTCGGCGCCTGCGAGGGCGGGCGCACGGTGGTCGTCGTGGCGACGGGCGAGGGCGAGCCGGCTCTGACGGACGGCCTGGCCCGCCTCGCCGGCACCGGCCGCGTCGCCATGCCGGAGCTGGAGCTGCTGCCCGCCTCCTACGACCTGCCGGGTGCCCGCCTCCTGGACCTCGTCCAGGTCATGGACCGCATCCGGGTCGAGTGCCCGTGGTCGTCCCGGCAGACCCACAAGGGCCTCGCCAAGTACGGCATCGAGGAGGCGTACGAACTCGTCGAGGCCATCGAGGAGGGCGACCGCGACGAACTGCGCGAGGAGCTCGGTGACGTCCTCCTGCAGGTCGTCTTCCACGCCCGCATCGCCGAGGAGGACCTGGACGCCCCCTTCTCCATCGACGACGTGGCCGGCGGCATCGTCGACAAGCTGGTCCACCGCCACCCGCACGTCTTCGGCGACGCCACGGCCACCACGCCCGAGGAGGTCAGGGCGCAGTGGCTGCGCACCAAGGCCGTCGAGAAGCAGCGCACCTCGATCACCGAGGGCATCCCCCTGGGCCAGCCCGGCCTGGCCCTCGCCGCCAAGCTGGCGTCCCGCGCCCGCACCGCGCACCTCGACATACCGCTCCCACCCGTGGAGGGCATCGGCTACGACCTGCTGGCCCTGGCCGTCCGCGCCGAGTCGGAGGGCGTGGACCCGGAGGCGGCCCTGCGAGCAGCGGCCCGCGCGTACCGGGACGCGATCAGAGAGGCCGAGGGCTGATCGCGAAGGCGGGGAGGCAGCCGGGCCCCGCGGGGGCGGATACCGTCGAGGCGTGACCGACCAGCCCCAGCCTCCCCACCGGCCCGTGCCCGCCCCCGACCTCTTCACCTGGGAATTCGCGAGCAACCCGTACCCCGCCTACGCCTGGCTCCGCGACCACGCCCCCGTGCACCGCACCAGGCTTCCCAGTGGTGTGGAGGCCTGGCTGGTCACGCGGTACGCCGACGCCAAGCAGACCCTCGCCGACAACCGTCTCTCCAAGAACCCCGCGCATCACGACGAGCCCGCGCACGCCAAGGGCAAGACCGGCATCCCCGGCGAGCGCAAGGCCGAGTTGATGACGCATCTGCTGAACATCGACCCGCCGGACCACACCCGGCTGCGGCGGCTGGTGTCCAAGGCGTTCACCCCCCGCCGGGTCGCCGAGTTCGCGCCACGGGTGCAGCAGCTCACCGACAGCCTCATCGACGGGTTCGCGGAGAAGGGGTCCGCCGACCTCATCCACGAGTTCGCCTTCCCGCTCCCCATCTACGCCATCTGCGACCTGCTCGGCGTCCCCCGCGAGGACCAGGACGACTTCCGCGACTGGGCGGGCATGATGATCCGTCACCAGGGCGGGCCACGGGGCGGTGTGGCGAGGTCCGTGAAGAAGATGCGCGGCTACCTCGCCGACCTCATCCACCGCAAGCGGGAGGCGCTGCCCGCCGACCCCGCCCCGGGCGAGGACCTCATCTCCGGGCTCATCCGCGCCTCCGACCACGGTGAGCACCTCACCGAGAACGAGGCCGCCGCCATGGCCTTCATCCTGCTGTTCGCCGGATTCGAGACGACCGTCAACCTCATCGGCAACGGCACCTACGCGCTGCTCACCCACCCCGAACAGCGCGCGCGGCTCCAGGCGTCCCTCGCCGCCGGGGAGAGAGGCCTGCTGGAGACCGGCGTCGAGGAACTCCTCCGCTTCGACGGTCCCGTCGAGCTCGCCACCTGGCGCTTCGCCACCCAGCCGGTCACCATCGGCGGGCAGCGCATCGAGCCCGGCGATCCGGTGCTGGTCGTCCTGGCCGCCGCCGACCGGGACCCGGAGCGGTTCACCGATCCGGACGTGCTCGACCTCGCCCGCCGCGACAACCAGCACCTCGGTTACGGGCACGGCATCCACTACTGCCTCGGCGCGCCGCTCGCCCGCCTGGAGGGCCAGACCGCGCTCGCCACGCTGCTCACCCGTCTCCCCGACCTGCGGCTCGCGGCCGACCCGGCCGATCTGAGGTGGCGCGGTGGCCTCATCATGCGCGGGCTGCGCGCCCTGCCGGTGGAGTTCGCACCGGCCGGCAGGTGACGAAACATCAGGACTGTGATCTTCACGTGATCTACGCGGCATGAACTTGTGACAAGTGATCGTCTGCCGATACGTTCACCCATCAATACGACCCGGGCGTCGCCCCGGGCCGGTCACTGCTGTCTCGCGAAAGGTCTCCGTATGCTCTCCGGGAACGGTCGTCACCGTCGCCCCCGCCAGGCTCCGGCTCTCCTCGTCGCGGCCGGAGTGACCGGCTCCGCCATCGCGATCCCGCTCCTCGGGGCCTCGGGCGCCAGCGCTGCCGACGGCACGACCTGGGACCGGGTCGCGGACTGCGAGACCGGCGGCGCCTGGAGTCAGAACACGGGCAACGGGTACTTCGGCGGCCTGGCGCTGTCGCAGGAGGACTGGGAGAACCACGGCGGCCTGGACTACGCCCCGAGCGCCGATCTGGCCAGCCGTTCGCAGCAGATAGCCGTAGCCGAGAGAATCCTCGCCGACCAGGGGGTCGGCGCCTGGCGCACCTGCGGACTGCTCTCCGGTCTCGAGCAGGACAAGCGGTCGGACGCGTCCGGCTCGTCTGATTCGTCGGATTCACTCGGTTTGCTTGATTCATCCGAGTCGCCCGAGTCATCCGAGTCGTCGGATTCGTCGCCTTCTGCGGGCTCTTCTTCTTCCTCCTCGTCGTCACCTGACGCGTCGTCGACCCCGGAGGATGAAACCTCCAAGTCGGACAAGTCTCCCGAATCGACCGACTCGGCGTCGCGGGACCAGGAGTCCGGCAGCGCTTCGTCGTCCGGTCCTGAAGGTGACGAGCCCGACAGCTCGCGGCAGAGTGGCACATCCCCGGCACTGACCGACACCGGCTCCGGCCGTCATCGCGGCCCCAGCGCCGACGAGAACGCCGAGTCCACGAACGGCCGTACGGGCGACTCCACGGGCCGGCACGCCTCGCGCGGCGGCGACGCCTCCCGCGAGGTGGCGGACGGCTCCTACGTCGTGCGCCCCGGGGACAGCCTTTCCGCCATCGCCGACTCCCTTGACCTCAGCGGTGGATGGCGCACGCTCTACGTCGGCAACAGGGACGCCGTCGGTACCGACCCGAACCTCATCCGCCCCGGTCAGAAGCTCACGGTAGAGGGTGAAGCGGACGAGGAGTAGCCGGTCGGACGGTGCGGAAACGGCGGTGGAAGTCGCCCCAAAACGGCGCGAGTTCACGCCATGATTCGCACCCAATGTCCGGAATCGGTGTAGTGAGAGATAGATCTCAGAAGCCCTGATCGGCTTTGAAATTCGCTGGATCGCCTGCCTACGGTCATGACCGCTCGCCATCGCGGGCCCCGGCTGCCGCAACGCCGAATCCTGCCAGCGGCCGCACGGGAACAGTCGTCGCGTCAAGCGCCGTAGGCAGGAGCGGGGGACCCAAGGTAGGTGCCCGACCGGCCGGTTGTGCCGGAAGGGCTTGGGGTGAAGCCGCGTCCCGTGAGGGGCGTGGCCGGGCAACTCAACCGGCCCGAACCCGACAGCTCACCTCGCAGGCGTCGGTGAGGGGATCTCTCCATGCTGTTTTCCGGCAAGGGCACGCACCGCCGTCCGTCCAAGGCCTCTCGGGTCATCGCCATCGCCGGTGTCACCGGTGCCGCCGTCGCCGCCCCGCTGATGGCGGCCGGCAACGCCTCCGCCGCCACCGCCTCCGAGTGGGACGCCGTCGCCCAGTGCGAGTCCGGCGGCAACTGGTCCATCAACACCGGCAACGGCTACTACGGCGGTCTGCAGTTCTCCGCCTCCACCTGGTCCGGCTACGGCGGCACCAAGTACGCCTCCACCGCCGACCAGGCCACCAAGGCGCAGCAGATCGAGATCGCCGAGAAGGTCCTCGCGAGCCAGGGCAAGGGCGCCTGGCCGGTCTGCGGCAAGGGTCTGTCGAGCGCCGGCTACACCGGTGACTCCTCCAGTGACTCGGGCAGCTCCGCCCAGCAGAGCACCGAGACCGAGTCCCGCGAGACCCAGGAGCAGCCGGCCTCCCGCTCCGACGAGCGCCCGGCCGCCAAGAAGACCGTCACCACCCCGACCGGTGAGAAGGTCAAGAAGGGCGACGGCGAGTACAAGGTCGTCGAGGGTGACACCCTCAGCTCCATCGCCGCCAAGGAGAAGGTCCAGGGCGGCTGGGAGAAGCTCCACGAGCTGAACGAGGACATCATCGAGGACGCCAACCTCATCTTCCCGGGCCAGCAGCTGCACCTGAAGTAAGCAGCGGCCCGCCCCGTCCCCACGGGCTCCCCGCTCCGGTGCGTGTTCCCCCGTACGCGCCGGAGCGGGGTTTTTTCTGCCGGTCTTGGCATTCCGGCTTTGTTCCGTTCGGAAACAATTTACTCTCGGTTCTGTCCATGGGGTGGGCGACCCGGTGGCCGATCGCGCCGAGCCGGTTAGGCTCATGTCGCGAGCCACCGGCCCGCACCTCGCAGGGCCCGAGCGGCCCGCGTACCCGCGTCACATCAAGAAGGAGATGCTCGTGCCGTCCATCGACGTCGTCGTAGCCCGGGAAATCCTGGACTCCCGAGGCAACCCCACGGTCGAGGTCGAGGTCGGCCTCGACGACGGCAGCACTGGTCGTGCCGCCGTCCCGTCCGGTGCCTCCACGGGCGCCTTCGAGGCCATCGAGCTCCGCGACGGCGACTCGAACCGCTACCTCGGCAAGGGTGTGGAGAAGGCCGTCCTCGCGGTCATCGAGCAGATCGGCCCGGAGCTGGTCGGCTACGACGCCACCGAGCAGCGCCTGATCGACCAGGCGATGTTCGACCTGGACGCCACCGACAACAAGGGCTCCCTAGGCGCCAACGCCATCCTCGGCGTCTCGCTCGCCGTCGCCCACGCCGCCTCCGAGGCCAGCGACCTGCCGCTGTTCCGCTACCTGGGCGGCCCGAACGCGCACCTGCTGCCGGTGCCGATGATGAACATCCTGAACGGCGGCTCGCACGCCGACTCCAACGTGGACATCCAGGAGTTCATGATCGCCCCGATCGGCGCGGAGTCCTTCTCCGAGGCCCTGCGCTGGGGCGCCGAGGTCTACCACACGCTGAAGAAGGTCCTGAAGAGCAAGGGCCTGGCCACCGGCCTCGGCGACGAGGGCGGCTTCGCCCCGAACCTCGGCTCCAACCGTGAGGCCCTCGACCTCATCCTCGAGGCCATCAAGGAAGCCGGCTACACCCCCGGCGAGCAGATCGCCCTGGCGCTCGACGTCGCCGCGTCCGAGTTCTACAAGGACGGCGTCTACACCTTCGAGGGCAAGGACCGCTCGGCCGCCGAGATGACCGAGTACTACGCGGAGCTCGTCGACGCGTACCCGCTCGTCTCCATCGAGGACCCGCTGTTCGAGGACGACTGGGAGGGCTGGAAGACCATCACCGACAAGCTCGGTGACAAGGTCCAGCTCGTCGGCGACGACCTGTTCGTCACCAACCCGGAGCGCCTGGCCCGCGGCATCGAGGAGGGCGCGGCCAACGCCCTGCTGGTCAAGGTCAACCAGATCGGTTCGCTGACCGAGACCCTGGACGCCGTCGAGCTGGCCCAGCGCAACGGCTTCAAGTGCATGATGTCCCACCGCTCCGGCGAGACCGAGGACGTCACCATCGCCGACCTGGCCGTCGCCACCAACTGCGGCCAGATCAAGACCGGCGCCCCGGCCCGCTCCGAGCGCGTCGCCAAGTACAACCAGCTGCTGCGCATCGAGGAGATCCTCGACGACGCGGCGGTGTACGCCGGCCGCAGCGCGTTCCCGCGCTTCAAGGGCTGAGTCACGGCCTCGTAGGAAGCGTCGTACGTACGTCCCCGTACTCGGTCCCGTACCGTGTCCGGGGACGTACGCGTAGGACGGTGGCGTCCGCACAGGACGGCGGAGCGGGAGGCGGGGAGACATGGCCGTGAAGGACCGGGACCGGTTCTCCACCGCGACCAGGATCCGGCTGCTCGGCGAGCAGACCGCGGCCCGGGTCTACCGTTCCCAGACCCGGCGCCAGGCCCGCCGCTCCCGGCTGACCGGCCGGGCCGCGCTGCTCGCCCTGGTGATGTGCTCGCTGATCGTCGCGCTGGCCTACCCCATGCGGGAGTACGTCGCGCAGCGTGCCGAGATCGACGACCTCCAGCAGGAGCAGCAGCGGGCCCGGCAACGCGTCGAACGGCTGCGCGACCAGAAGGCGCGCTGGCAGGACGACGCGTACGCCGAGCAGCAGATCCGGCGGCGGTTGCACTACGTCATGCCGGGGGAGACGGGGTTCATCGTCGTCGACCCGCACGCGGCGAAGCAGTCGCGCACCGACCTCGGGGCGGCCGACCGCCCCTGGTACTCCAACGTCTGGGACGGCGTCGACAAGTCCGACGCCTCCGGCCAGTGACCTGACCTCCCAGCCGGCGATCCAGAGAAGATCCAGAGAAAGACAGCCTGAACACAGTCATGGAAACGCCCCCGCCGACCACCCCGCGCACCGAGCCCACCGACGCGGACGTCGAGGCCTTCAAGCAGCAGCTCGGTCGGCCCCCGCGCGGCCTGCGCGCGATCGCGCACCGGTGCCCGTGCGGGCAGCCGGACGTCGTCGAGACGGCACCGCGGCTGCCGGACGGTACGCCGTTCCCGACGCTGTACTACCTGACGTGCCCGAAGGCCAACTCGGCGATCGGCACGCTGGAGGCGAACGGCGTGATGAAGGAGATGACCGAGCGGCTCGCCTCGGACCCGGAGCTGGCGGCGGCGTACCGGGCGGCGCACGAGGACTACATCAGGCGCCGGGACGAGATCGAGCAGCTGAGGAACTTCCCCAGCGCGGGCGGTATGCCGGACCGGGTGAAGTGCCTGCACGTGCTGGTGGCGCACTCGCTGGCCGCCGGGCCGGGCGTGAACCCGCTGGGCGACGAGGCCCTGGCCATGCTGCCGGAGTGGTGGCGCAAGGGCGCGTGTGTGACGACCGCCGAGGAGGACGCCCAGTGACCCGTGTCGCCGCCGTGGACTGCGGTACCAACTCCATCCGGCTCCTGGTCGCCGATGCCGACCCCGTCACCGGAGAGCTGGTCGACCTGGACCGCCGGATGACGATCGTGCGGCTCGGGCAGGGCGTCGACCGCACCGGCCGGCTCGCCCCCGAGGCGCTGCGCCGGACCTTCGAGGCGTGCCGCGAGTACGCCGGGATCATCAAGGAGCACGGGGCGGAGCGGCTGCGGTTCGTGGCGACGTCCGCCTCCCGGGACGCCGAGAACCGGGACGAGTTCGTGCGCGGCGTGCTGGACATCCTGGGTGTCGAGCCGGAGGTGATCTCCGGAGATCAGGAGGCCGAGTTCTCCTTCACCGGCGCCACCAAGGAGCTCGCCGGGGGTGACCACCTCCCCAGGCCCTACCTGGTCGTGGACATCGGCGGCGGCTCGACCGAGTTCGTCGTCGGGGACGACCAGGTCCGCGCGGCGCGCTCGGTGGACGTCGGCTGTGTCCGCATGACCGAGCGGCACCTGGTCCGGGACGGTGTGGTGAGCGACCCGCCCACCGAGGAGCAGATCGCGGCGATGCGGGCCGACATCGAGGCCGCCCTCGACCTCGCCGAGCAGACGGTCCCGCTGCGCGAGGCCCGCACGCTGGTCGGCCTGGCCGGGTCCGTGACGACCGTGTCGGCGATCGCCCAGGAGCTACCCGAGTACGACTCGGCGGCCATCCACCACTCCCGCGTCTCCCACGACCGGGTCCGCGAGATCACCGAGTGGCTGCTGCGCTCCACGCACGCCGAGCGCGCGGCCGTGCCCTCCATGCATCCGGGCCGGGTCGACGTGATCGGGGCGGGCGCCCTCGTACTCCTGTCGATCATGGAGCGGATCGGCGCGGAGGAGGTCGTGGTCAGTGAGCACGACATCCTTGACGGCATCGCGTGGTCGGTGGCGTAAGCCGCTTCTGAGCAGGCATGGATCACGAACGAGCGCGTCCGGGGGGCCTGATCGGGGCGCCCGGCGGCGGTCCGCCGGAAAAGTTCGTGAAGTTCTTCACAAGGAATTCGGCACTCCCGAGCGACTTCAAGGGCCCGGTTGACCCGTCTGGGGGTCCAACGGGCCCTTGAACATGTTCAGAACCGTGGTATGGGAGTGCGTCGGAAGGGGTCCTGAGCCGGCCTCCGGAGGTGCCTCACGGAGCCCTCTCGGACCCAGAGAGGCAGCTCACGCGGCATTGACAACGGTCAGCGGTGCACAAAGGATCCCGGTTGTCACCATGACATGGATCACGTGGGCCGCGGAGGATAGCACACACCCCGCAAGAGCTTGTGAAGGGGCGCACGAGGTACCCCCCTCAGGCGGGTGGATACTCGATGGCATGAGCACCACGGAGCGTCCCAGGATCCTCGTAGTAGGCGGTGGGTACGTAGGCCTGTACGCAGCTCGGCGCATCCTCAAGAAGATGCGCTACGGCGAGGCGACCGTCACGGTCGTCGACCCCCGGTCGTACATGACCTACCAGCCCTTCCTCCCGGAAGCCGCCGCCGGCAACATCTCCCCGCGCCACGTCGTCGTCCCGCTGCGACGCGTGCTGCCCAAGGCGGAGGTCCTCACCGGCCGGGTCACCACCATCGACCAGGACCGCAAGGTCGCCACGATCTCCCCGCTGGTCGGTGAGGCGTACGAGCTGCCCTTCGACTACCTGGTCATCGCGCTCGGCGCGGTCTCCCGCACCTTCCCGATCCCCGGCCTCGCCGAGCAGGGCATCGGCATGAAGGGCATCGAGGAGGCCATCGGCCTGCGCAACCACGTGCTCGAGCAGCTCGACAAGGCCGACTCGACCACGGACGAGGACATCCGCCGCAAGGCCCTCACCTTCGTCTTCGTGGGCGGCGGGTTCGCCGGCGCGGAGACCATCGGCGAGGTCGAGGACATGGCCCGCGACGCGGCCAAGTACTACAAGAACGTGTCCCGCGAGGACATGCGCTTCATCCTCGTCGACGCCGCCGACAAGATCCTCCCCGAGGTGGGTCCCAAGCTCGGCAAGTACGGCAAGGAGCACCTCGAGGGCCGCGGTGTCGAGGTCTACCTCTCCACCTCCATGGACTCCTGCGTCGACGGCCACGTGGTGCTGAAGAACGGCCTCGAGGTCGACTCCAACACGATCGTCTGGACCGCCGGCGTCAAGCCCAACCCGGTCCTGTCCCGCTACGGCCTGCCCCTCGGGCCCCGCGGACACGTCGACTGCGCGCCGACGCTCCAGGTCCAGGGCACCGACTACATCTGGGCCGCCGGCGACAACGCCCAGGTGCCGGACCTCGCCGCCCGCAAGGCCGGCAACGAGAACGCCTGGTGCCCGCCGAACGCCCAGCACGCGCTGCGTCAGGCCCGCGTCCTCGGTGACAACGTGCTCTCCGGGATGCGCGGCTTCCCGCAGAAGGACTACTCGCACGCCAACAAGGGCGCGGTGGCCGGGCTCGGCCTCCACAAGGGCGTCGCGATGATCGTCATGGGCAAGATGAAGATCAAGCTCAAGGGCCGTCTCGCCTGGTACATGCACCGTGGCTACCACGGTCTGGCGATGCCGACCTGGAACCGCAAGATCCGCGTCTTCGCCGACTGGACGCTCGGCATGTTCCTCAAGCGCGAGGTCGTCTCGCTCGGCGCGATCGAGACGCCGCGCGAGGAGTTCTACGAGGCCGCCAAGCCGGCCCCGGTCGCCGCCGCGCCGAAGGAGAAGACCGAGGAGAGGGCCAAGGCCTCCTGACCTCCGGTCCGTTCCCTGCCTGATCGAAGGGCCTCCCGCCATCCGTGGTGCGGGGGGCCCTTCGGCGTTTTCTGGAGCGCGGGGCCCGCAGGAGTCGCAGTACGACCCTCGCCAAGGGCCTGGGGCCGGCCCCGTAGGTGAGGGGGCCTCGTCACCGGCCGAGTCGGGCGGGCGGGTGGGCGAAAGGGGCGAATGGCGGGCTGTTTTGCCCAGACATGACGCGTGCCGGGGACTGCGCCAGGGCCCCGCAGGTGTTTACGTGGTGTCGGACATTCCGGGATTCCCCTTCCCCAAGCTCTCGACTTCGCTCGAGCAGGGGATAGCCCTATCGGAGGTGTACACCATGGCAGACGCCGCGCCGCGGCTGCAGGGCCTCTTCGCACAGGTGCTGGGAGCACCGCTCCCCGTGCGCATCCGCGCCTGGGACGGTTCGCAGGCGGGCCCGCCGGGCGCGCCGACCCTGGTCGTACGCAACCGCCGCGCCCTGCGCCGCCTGCTGTGGAAGCCGGGCGAACTCGGCCTGGCCCGTGGGTGGGTGGCGGGCGACCTCGACATCGAGGGCGACCTCTACACCGCCCTCGACCTGCTCGCCGGTCACATCTGGGAGCGCGGCGAGGACGCCCGCACCCTCACCCAGGCCCTGCGCGACCCCGAGGTCCGCTCCGCCGTACGCGGCCTCGTCAGGCTCGCCGGATCCCCGCTGCCACCCGCCCCGCCCCCCGAGGAGGTCCGCAGCCCCCGCCGCCACCTGCACACCAAGCGCAGCGACAGACGGGCCATCAGCCACCACTACGACGTCGGCAACGACTTCTACGAGATCGTCCTCGGCCCGTCCATGGTGTACTCCTGCGCCTACTGGCCCACCTCGGACAGCACGCTCGAACAGGCACAGCACGACAAGCTCGAACTGGTCTGCCGCAAGCTCGGCCTGAAGCCCGGTCAGCGGCTCCTCGACGTCGGCTGCGGCTGGGGCTCGATGGCCGTCCACGCGGCCCGCGAGCACGGCGTGAGCGTCGTCGGCGTCACCCTCTCCCAGGAGCAGGCCGCCTACGCCCGTAAGCGCGTCGCCGACGAGGGCCTCGCCGACCGCGTCGAGATCCGCGTGCAGGACTACCGCGACGTCCGTGACGGGCCCTACGACGCCGTCTCCTCCATCGGCATGGCCGAACACGTGGGCGCCGAGCGGTACCTGGACTACGCCACCGACCTGCACGCGCTCCTGAAGCCCGGCGGGCGGCTGCTCAACCACCAGATCGCCCGTCGCCCGCAGCGGGACGAGGCGTCGTACAGCGTCGACGCCTTCATCGACTCCTACGTCTTCCCCGACGGCGAGCTCCAGCCCGTGGGCATCACCGTCGCCCAGCTGGAGCGGGCCGGCTTCGAGGTGCGTGACGTCGAGTCGATCCGTGAGCACTACGCCCTCACCCTGCGGCAGTGGGTCGCCCGGCTGGAGGCCGACTGGAAGCGTGCCGTCCAGCTCACCAGCCCCGGCCGTGCCCGCGTCTGGCGCCTCTACATGGCCGCCTCGGCACTCGCCTTCGAACGCAACCGGATCGGCGTCAACCAGGTCCTGGCCGTGCGGACCCCCGAATCCGGGGCGTCGGGCATGCCGCTGCGCGCCCGCGAGTGGACCGAGTCCGAGCGCCGTTGATCCGGACGCGAGACGAAGGGCCGGACTCCCCGTCGTGGGAAGCCCGGCCCTTCGGTGCGGCGGGACCGGTCACTCCGCCTTGATCGCGTTCAGCATGTTCAGCCGCGCGGCGTTGCGGGCCGGCCACAGCGCCGCCAGGACGCCCACCAGGCCGGCCAGCACCAGGAAGATCCCGATCCGGTCCCAGGGCAGGACCAGCGCGTAGCCCGGGATCTGGTCCGCGAAGGTCTCGCCGATCGCCCAGCCGAGGAACGAGCCCAGACCGATGCCGACCGTCGCGCCGAACACCGAGATGACCACGGCTTCCAGCCGGACCATCCGCTTCACCCGGCGCCGGTCGAGACCGATCGCCCGCAGCATGCCGATCTCCTGCTGCCGTTCGAAGACCGACATCGCCAGGGTGTTGACGACCCCCAGCACGGCGATGATCAGGGCCATCGCCAGCAGGCCGTACATGATGTTCAGCAGGGTGTTGATGACGCCGCCGAACTCGTCGCGGATGTCCTGCCGGTCCATGACCGTGATCGCGGGGTTGTCGCCCAGCGCGTCGATGAGGACCTTCTCGTTCGCCGAGGACTGGCCGCCCTCCACCTTCACGAAGATCTGCTGGATGGACGGCCGCGCCTCGTGCGGGTTCACGACCTTCGTGTCGACGAGGACGGGGGAGAGGAACTCGCTGTCCTTGAAGACGGCGCCGACCTTCAGCGTGCCCTTCTTCTCGTCGTTGAAGGTGACGGGGACGGTGTCGCCGGGCTTCCAGCCCATGCTCCTGGCCGTCTTCTCGGCGACCGCGATCCGCCCCTCGGCGAGCGAGCCGATGTCGCCACTGACGACGTCGACGTTCAGGACCTTCTCGATAGCGCCCGGAGTGACCGCCGAAGCGGACACGTAGTCCTCGTCACCGGCCTGGAAGTAGACGCTCTGCTGCGGCGAGACCGCCGAGACTCCCTTGGCCTTCTCCAGCGCCGTCAGCGCGGACTGGTCGAGGTCCCCGCCGTTCGCCATCGAGACCATGTAGTCGGCCTTGACGTTGTCCGTGGTCATCTTGTCGATGGCCGTGCCCACCGTGACACCGAGCACCGACAGGCCGGTCACCAGCGTCAGCCCGATCGCCAGGGCGGAGGCGGTGGCCCCGGTACGGCGCGGGTTGCGGACCGCGTTCTGGCCGGCCAGCTTGCCGGACACCCCGAAGGGGCCGACGAGCAGCGGACGGACGAGCGCGATCACGGGCCGGGACAGCAGCGGGATCAGGACGATCACACCGACCAGCGCGAAGAACGCGCCCGCCGCGATGTACATCCGGCCGTTGTCACCGCCGGACGAGGCACCCAGCACGATCGCGACCGCGCCGAGGGCGGTGATGGCCGCCCCGATGGAGTTGCGCAGCACCAGCGACTTGGTGGTGGCCACCGCGTGGACGCTGTTCATGGCCGCCACCGGCGGGATCTTCGCGGCCCGGCGGCCGGGCAGCCAGGCGGCGAGCATCGTGATCAGCACGCCGACGCCGAGCGCGGCGATCACCGGTGTGGCGGACAGGATCAGCGGACCGTCCGGGATCTTCATCTCGAACGCGGCCATCCCGGACCGCAGGCCGACCGCCAGCCCGATGCCGAGGACGAAGCCGATCGCCGAGGCGACCAGGCCCACCAACGCCGCCTCGGCGAGCACCGAGCGGGTGATCTGCCTGCGCGACGCACCGACGGCGCGCATCAGCGCGATCTCCTTGGTGCGCTGGGCGACCAGCATGGTGAAGGTGTTGGAGATCAGGAAGATCCCCACGAACAGCGCGATGCCCGCGAAGCCGAGCAGGACCTGCTTGAGGCTGCCCAGGCCCTGTTCGATCTCCTCGGCCTGCTCGTCCGCGAGGGCCTGGCCGGTCGTCGCCTCGGCGGTGTCCGGCAGCAGCGGCTTGACCGCGTCCAGAATCCTCGCGTCGGACGCGCCGGGGTCGGCGGTGACGGTGACGCTCTGGAAGTAGCCGGGCTTGAGGTACTGCTTCTGGGCGACCGCGGTGTCGAAGAGGACCAGGCTGCCGCCGGCGTTCACGGCGCCGTCCTCGGTGGTGAACACACCACTGAGGGTGTACTCCTTCACCGGCCCGTTCGTGGCGACCCGGACCCGGTCGCCGACCCGGTACTCGCCCTTGGCCGCGGACTCCTTGTCCAGGGCGATCTGATCGTCCTTCACCGGGCCCGAGCCGTCGGTGAACGTGTAGGCGGGGTCCTTGCCGTCCTTGCCGGGGGCGAAGTTGGAGCCCTTGTTGGACCAGCCGACGCCGATCAGCTTCCCGTCCGGGTCGGCGACCCCGGCGAAGCCGTCGACGCGGCCGTACGCGGCGTCGACGCCGTCCACCGCGGCGATCTTGTCGAGGGTCTTCCCCGGGAGACCGGGCTCCTCCTTGGCGTTGTCCGGGTCGGCGTACGAGGTGATGGCGACGGCGACGTCGTCGTAGCTCTTCGCCGACTGGTTGCGGAAGGCGTTGGAGAGGGTGTCGGCGAAGACCAGGGTGCCGGAGACGAATGCCACGCCGAGCATCACGGCGAGCACGGTCATCAGGAGCCGGGCCTTGTGCGCGAGTACGTTGCGCAAGGCGGTACGGAACATGGGTTCTTCTTCTCAGTCCTGTCGGTCCTGACGGGGGATCAGCTGGTGCGGCCCTTGGCGTCGAACGCCTTCATGCGGTCCAGGACCGACTCGGCCGTCGGCCGGTGCATCTCGTCGACGATCCGGCCGTCCGCGAGGAAGACGACACGGTCCGCGTAGGCAGCGGCGACCGGGTCGTGAGTCACCATCACCACCGTCTGGCCCAGCTCCCGCACGGAGTTGCGCAGGAAGCCCAGCACCTCGGCGCCGGAGCGCGAGTCGAGGTTTCCGGTGGGCTCGTCACCGAAGATGATCTCGGGCCTGGAGGCCAACGCCCGTGCCACGGCGACACGTTGCTGCTGACCGCCGGAGAGCTGCGAGGGCCGGTGCCCGAGCCGGTCCGCCAGGCCGACCATCCCGATGACGGAGTCCAGCCACTGCTTGTCCGGCTTACGGCCCGCGATGTCCATGGGAAGGGTGATGTTCTCCAGGGCCGTCAGGGTCGGCAGCAGGTTGAACGCCTGGAAGATGAAGCCGATCTTGTCCCGGCGGAGCTTGGTCAGCTGCTTGTCCTTCAGGGAGCCCAGCTCGGTCTCGCCGATGCGCACCGACCCGGAGGAGAAGGTGTCCAGACCGGCCACGCAGTGCATCAGGGTCGACTTGCCGGAGCCCGAGGGGCCCATGATCGCGGTGAACTCGGCCTGCCGGAAGTCGACGGAGACCCGGTCGAGGGCGACCACCTGGGTCTCACCCTGTCCGTAGATCTTCGACAGATCCGTGGCGCGCGCGGCCACGGTGGTGGCCCGGTCGGCGAGGGATGCGGTGGTCACGGATGGCACTCCTGACGGGACGGTGGTGGGAAGGACGACTCCCATCGTCCGGGTCCCCTGCCGCCGTGTAGTCACCCGCTGTTCCGGTTCCTGAGGGGGACTTCGGTCTGACCGCGGGGGTCGGCGTCATACCTGGGGATGACGCCGACCCTGACGGGCCGGCGACCGGGAACCGGGTGCTCCGGGTGTCGAGAACGGGTGGAGTGCCCTCGTTCAGACGGTGAAATTCCGTCATTCCGCATGCGCGGCCGGGCGCCGCACGCAAGGCTATTGGCAAGTGCTGACGGCGCATTCCGCGTGCTGATGCACCCTCAGACATCAATAAAATAAGACAACATCGGCCCGCTCTCCCGCTGGTCGGGGGAACCGTCCCGATAGTCTCGGAACCTCGATGCGGAGCCCATGGCCTGCCCGGATGGTGGAATGCAGACACGGCGAGCTTAAACCTCGCTGCCCCTTCGCGGGCGTGCCGGTTCGAGTCCGGCTCCGGGCACCTTCCGACTGCTGCATGGTTCATTGAAGACTCCACGGCATGCCCGTTGACAGTGGGCGCATGCCGTCGGAAACTCACGTTCGAGCGTAGTGAAATATTTTTCACTGGGCGAACGACTTCGGACTTCGGACAGGCTTCCACGAACCTCAGAGAGAGAAGGTGCCCGATGCGCACCACCGTCGGCATCATCGGAGCCGGCCCCGCCGGCCTCCTCCTCGCCCGGCTGCTGCACAACGCCGGCATCGACTCGGTCGTCCTGGAGAGCCGCGACCGCGCCTACGTCGAGCGGCGGCAGCGGGCCGGGATCCTTGAGCAGGGCACGGCGGACGTGCTGCGCGCGGCCGGCGCCGGGGAGCGCATGGACCGCGAGGGGCTGCGCCACGACGGCATAGAGCTGCGCTTCGACCGCCGCCGCCACCGCGTCGACTTCCCCGCCCTCACCGGTGGCCGGTCCGTGATGGTCTACGCCCAGACCGAGGTCTGCAAGGACCTCATCGCCCTCCAGCTCCGGGAGGGCGGCCCGCTGCTGTTCGAGGCGGAGGCGCTGGCCGTGGAGGACGCGGGCACGGACGCCCCGCGCGTCCGCTTCCGGCACGAGGGGCGCGAGGACGTCCTGGAGTGTGAGTACGTCGTCGGCTGTGACGGCTTCTGGGGTGTGGCCCGCAAGGCCGTCCCGGCCGGACTCACCCAGGTGTTCGAGCGGACGTACCCCTTCGGCTGGCTCGGCATCCTCGCCGACGTGCCGCCCTCGCACGACGAACTGGTCTACGCCCGGCACGACCGCGGCTTCGCCCTGCTGTCCATGCGGTCGCCGTCCGTCTCCCGCCTCTACCTCCAGGTGCCCGACGGCACGGACGCCGGGGAGTGGAGCGACGAGGACATCTGGGACGAGCTGGACCGCCGCTTCGAGACCGCCGACGACTGGCGCCTGGAACGCGGCCCGATCACCCAGAAGTCCGTCACGCCCATGCGCTCCTACGTCCACGAGCCCATGCGCCACGGCCGCCTCTTCCTCGCCGGCGACGCGGCGCACATCGTCCCGCCGACCGGGGCGAAGGGGCTGAACCTCGCCGTCGGTGACGTCGTGACGTTCGCCCGGGCCCTGACGCACCGGAAGGAGAGCGGCTCACCCGACCTGCTCGACGCCTACTCGGACACCTGCCTGCGCCGGGTCTGGCAGGCCGAGCGGTTCTCCTACGACATGACGACCCTCCTGCACGCGGCCCCCGGCGCGACCGGCTTCGAGGACCGGCTCCAGCTCGCCCGGCTGGAGCGGATCGCCTCCTCGCGGGCGGCCGAGACCGACCTGGCCGAGGGGTACACGGGCTTCCCGTTCGGCGGGTGAATGAATGAGCCCCTCCGGTGAGGGGAACATCAGAGCGGCGTAGCGTGTTGCGCAGCACGACGAGGGAAAGATCCTCCCCAAGCACTAGGGTCAATCCTTTGCCTACCTATTACTCTTGAGCCAAGGCCACGCCTGGTGGCCATGGAGGAGTGAAATGAGGAGCAGAAACCCGGTCTTCTCGCGACGGGGGTTCAGCCGCGACAACGGCTACGCGGGCTTCAACACCGCGCCGCAGGCCGGGGGTCCCGCTGTCGCCACGCAGGCCAACCCGTACGCGCAGCCGACGGGCAACCCGTACGCCCAGAACCCTTACGCCCAGCAGGACGTGCAGTACGGCGCGCCGCCGCAGGCCCCGGCCGCCACCGGCCGGATGACCATCGACGACGTCGTCCTGCGCACGGCGAGCACGCTCGGTGTGCTCATCGTCACCGCCGCCCTCTCCTGGGCGCTGCTGCCGATCGACGACGCGAACATCGGCCGGAGCTACGGCATCGGTATCGGCGCCGCGCTGATCGGCATGGTGCTGGCGTTCGTGCAGTCCTTCAAGCGCAAGGCCTCGCCCGCGCTGATCCTGACGTACGCCGCGTTCGAGGGTGTCTTCCTCGGCGTCGTGTCCAACATCGTCGACAACCGCATCGCCGACGGCGCCGCCATGCAGGCCGTGATCGGCACCATGGCGGTCTTCGCCGGTGTGCTGATCGCCTACAAGGCCGGCTGGATCCGCGTCAACCGGCGCTTCTACGGCTTCGTGATGGCGGCCGCGCTCGGCTTCATCCTGCTGATGACCGTGAACCTGCTGTTCGCGGTGTTCGGCGGCGGTGACGGCCTCGGCTTCCGCAGTGGTGCCCTGGGTGTCGTCTTCGGCATCATCGGCATCATCCTCGGCGCCTGCTTCCTCGCCCTGGACTTCAAGCAGGTCGAGGACGGCGTCGCCTACGGTGCTCCGCGCGAGGAGGCGTGGCTCGCGGCCTTCGGCCTGACGCTCACGCTGGTGTGGATCTACCTGGAGTTCCTGAGGCTCATCTCGATCCTCAACAGCAACGACTAGTTCTCGACGGTCGTAGCGCGAAGGGCCCCGGCTCCGGCCGGGGCCCTTCGTCGTCTGCCGGGCGGTGTCGTCGTGACGGCGCCGCGCCTAGAGCAGTTTGCGCGCGGCCCTCCTCAGGTCGTACTCATGGATGATCGCCTTGGCGTGGCCGTACGCGAGGTTGTGTTCGTGCCGGAGCCAGCTGACCTTTTCCTCGAAGCGGAAGAGTGCCGGGCCTTCGTCGACGGTGCGCAGCCAGTCGGAGATCTCACGACCGGTGCAATGGGGGATGCGGGCGAGCAGGTTGCGGTGGGTCTCTTCGGAGAAGACTTGGGACATCGGCGCCTCCGGACGCTGGGATGTAAGCCGGTCCTTCAGGTCACCGTGCCTGAGTGTTCGCCCGTTGGCAACAGTCCCGGTGCGACGCGTACGCTCGCGGCGTGGTTGATACGACGCCTCTGACCCGTGCGGTGGAGCACTTCGCCGATCGTTTGAGGGCTGCGCCCCAGAGCCGGCTGCAGCGGGGCGCTGCCGCTGAGGCCCTTGGGCTGGCCCGGGAGTTGGCCCGGAGGGCGCAGGTACTGGAGGGTGTTGAGCCTCGGGAGATGCCGGATGCGGGGATGTTTGCAGCGGCAGATCAGATCACCGTGGCCGGGCATGATCTGGCCGTGGTGATTCCGAGTGGTGCCGACGTCGATGAAGCGGTGCGGTTGGTGGAGGAGGCGCAGAAGCGGGCGGGGGTTTAGCGCCGTCGGCGGGTTCAGGTGGTCTTCGGTTGCTGGCGCAGTTCCCCGCGCCCCTTCGGGGCGCTTGCCTAGAGGGACGCGATGACCCGGTCGGCCAGGATGTAGACGTTCTCCTCGCCGCACTCGAACGTCAGGGTGTAGGCGCCCGAGACACCGGAGCCGCCCAGGAGGGTCGGGGTCTCGCCCGCGCGCAGGGCGGCGGACAGGCGCTCCGCCGTCTCGCGGTGGCCCGGGGTCATGCACAGCGTCGTGCCGTCGGCGAAGACGTAGACGTCAAGGGTGCCCAGGGGGCCGGGGCGGACGTCCGTGAGCTCGACGCGGGAGGAGGCCAGCTCCTCCAGGGTGGCGACGGTGCGCTCGTGGTCGTTCACGGCCGGCGAGGGGTTCGGCACGAAGTCCGGGTGGGAGGGGTGGCGGCGGCGGGCCGCGGCCAGTTCCGGGGACTCACCGACCGGTTCCTCGGTGTCCGCGCCGGACTCCGAGACCGGCTCCAGGCCCGCGAAATCGGCCTGCCGGGGCAGGAACAGATCGCTGTCGGGCAGACCCAGCAGGGACGGCGCGTCGGAGGTGTCGCGGGTCTCCTGGGCGGCCCAGAACGCCCGGGCCTCGGCGAGCTCCCGCTCCCGTTCCTCGGCGAGCGCCGCCGCGACGGCGGCACGTATCTCGTCGGTGTCGGTGGCCGTGCGGGCCGCGGGCAGCAGTGCGCGGGTGGTGGCGGCGCGGTTCTCGGCCAGCACGGTGTGCAGGGCCGCGACCTCTCGGCGCAGCTGCAGGACGGTGCGCAGGACGGCCACTCCCACGGCGCCCGTGGCGGCCGTGGTGACCAGCAACGCGATCGGCAAGGCGCTCACTGACGTACTCCCGGTTCAAAGTCGACCCCCGACTTCCTACATCAGCTTGAAGGGCGGACTAACCAGCTGTCAGTGCGTAACGTCACGAAACGGACAGAGCTTCGGTCCTGTAGGAGGGGGTGTGACTGCTGTGACCTGGGGTTCTCCCCGGGTAGAGGGAGATGGGTCACATCCTGGGTGAGATTGGATCACAAAACGGCCCAGAACCCTGGTGTTTTCCGGGTTCTGGGCCATGACCTCACGGTCGGTGCTATGGCGGCTACGGTGCGGCGATCAGCTGAGGCGCTCGATGACCATGGCCATGCCCTGGCCGCCGCCGACGCACATCGTCTCCAGGCCGAACTGCTTGTCGTGGAACTGCAGGGAGTTGATGAGCGTGGTGGTGATGCGGGCGCCGGTCATGCCGAAGGGGTGGCCGACGGCGATGGCGCCGCCGTTGACGTTCAGCTTCTCCAGCGGGATGCCCAGGTCGCGGTAGGAGGGGATCACCTGGGCGGCGAACGCCTCGTTGATCTCGACCAGGTCGATGTCGCCGATGGTCAGCCCGGCCCGCTTGAGGGCCTGCTTGCTCGCCTCGACCGGGCCGAGACCCATGATCTCGGGGGAGAGGCCGGAGACGCCGGTCGACACGATCCGGGCGAGCGGGGTGAGGCCGAGCTCGCGGGCCTTGGTGTCGGACATGATGACGAGCGCTGCGGCGCCGTCGTTCAGCGGGCAGCAGTTGCCGGCCGTGACCATGCCGTCGGGGCGGAAGACCGGCTTCAGACCCTGCACGCCCTCCAGGGTGACGCCTGCGCGCGGGCCGTCGTCCTTGGAGACGACCGTGCCGTCGGGGAGGGGCACCGGGGTGATCTCGCGCTCCCAGAAGCCGTTCTTGATGGCCTCTTCGGCGAGGTTCTGCGAGCGGACGCCGAACTCGTCCATGTCCTGGCGGGTGACGCCCTTGGCGCGGGCCAGGTTCTCGGCGGTCTGGCCCATCGCGATGTACGGGTCGGGCAGCAGGCCGTCCTCGCGCGGGTCGTGCCAGGTGGAGCCCTCGGACTGGGCGACCTCGGCGGTGCGGGCCTCGGCGTCGGCGAAGAGGGGGTTGTGCGTGTCGGGCAGGCCGTCGGAGCTGCCCTTGACGTACCGGGAGACCGTCTCCACGCCCGCCGAGATGAAGACGTCGCCCTCGCCGGCCTTGATGGCGTGCAGGGCCATGCGGGAGGTCTGCAGGGAGGAGGAGCAGTACCGGGTGACGGTGCAGCCCGGCAAGTGGTCCATGCCCATCTGCACGGCGACGATGCGGCCGAGGTTGTGGCCCTGCTCGCCGCCGGGCAGGCCGCAGCCGAGCATCAGGTCGTCGATGTCCTTCGGGTCCAGCTCGGGGACCTTGGCCAGGGCGGCCTGCACGATCGTGGCGGTGAGGTCGTCCGGGCGCATGTCCTTGAGGGAGCCCTTGGCGGCGCGGCCGATGGGGGAGCGGGCGGCTGAGACGATCACGGCTTCGGGCATCACGGCTCCATTGACGTACCGGGTGGTCTGGCTGGGCTGTCTGGGAAGTTACCCGTCCGTATGGGCTGGGTCACGGGTGTCGCGGTGTGACCCTGGCCGCAGTTTTCTAAGCGCTTGCTTTTCTTCTGCTCCGCTTTCTTCTCCTCAGCTCGACGGCGTGACAGGGGCCGGTTCCTGCTCGTGTACCCGCCGGCGCCTGCGGCGTTTCAGCAGGGCCCACGGGCCCCTCGGCCCGCTCGGCATCGCCGCGGTGACCTCCGTGCCCGCCTCCGAGGCGGCCTCCGCCGCCGCCCTGGCCACCGGCAGGAAGCCCTCGCGACGGGTCGCGTCCGGGCGCTCCTCCTCGTCCGGCCACAGGCCCAGCGCCGCGCAGACGGTCGGCAGCACCGCCATCGCCGCCGTGGCGTAGCCCTCGGCGGACGGGTGGTAGTTGTCCGGGCCGAACAGCTCGCGCGGGTTCGCGGCGAACTCGGGACCCAGCAGGTCGCCCAGGGACACGGTGCGGCCGCCCTGTTCGACGACGCCGATCGTCTGGGCGGCCGCCAGCTGGCGGGAGGCCCGTCTGGCCAGCCAGCGCAAGGGCTGCTGGACCGGCTCGATCGTGCCCAGGTCGGGGCAGGTGCCGACCACGACCTCGGCGCCGGCCGTGCGCAGCCGCCGTACCGCCGACGCCAGGTAGCGGACCGAGCGGGTCGGGGGCATGCGGTGGGTGACGTCGTTCGCGCCGACCATGATCACGCAGATGTCGGGCACGGGACCGGGTGCCGCCAGCACCAGGGCCACCTGGCGGTCCAGGTCGTCCGAACGGGCTCCCGGCGTCGCCACCGTGCGCAGCTCGACCGGGCGTTCCGCCAGCGCCGCGACGCCCGAGGCGAGCAGCGCCCCCGGGGTCTGCGAGGCGCGGTGCACGCCCTGCCCCGCGGCGGTGGAGTCGCCCAGCATCGTCAGCCGCAGCGGCGCGTCGGCGGGGGCGACGTACGTACGGCCGTACAGCCCGTCCGCGTTCGGCACATGGGGCGGCGCGCCGTTGCCCACCCGGCGCCGCGCCAGCTGCACCTCCGCCAGCAGCAGCCCCACGGCGGCCGCCCCGGCCAGACCGATCCCGCCGCCGCCGTACGCCGCGCCCGCCGCGATCCGCCGGGCCACCCGCGCCCTCGACATGCTCGTCATGCGTCGCCGCCACCTCCTCGAACCCGTACACCCAGTGCTTGCCCCGTACAGGCCGTCGCCCAATCGCAACAGCGAGTGAACGACCGTCACGGACCACCGGCAGGCCCTAGGCTGGCGGCACCACTACGACCACTTCTGCGGCAACCGGAGACAACGGTGCAGTTCCACGACTCGATGATCAGCCTCGTCGGCAACACCCCGCTGGTGAGGCTCAACAGCGTGACCAAGGGCATCAGGGCGACCGTCCTGGCCAAGGTGGAGTACTTCAATCCCGGCGGCTCCGTGAAGGACCGCATCGCCCTGCGCATGATCGAGGCGGCGGAGGAGAGCGGCGCGCTCAAGCCGGGCGGCACGATCGTCGAGCCGACCAGCGGCAACACCGGTGTCGGGCTGGCCATCGTGGCGCAGCAGAAGGGGTACAAGTGCATCTTCGTGTGCCCCGACAAGGTGAGCACCGACAAGATCAACGTGCTGCGCGCCTACGGCGCCGAGGTGGTCGTCTGCCCGACCGCCGTGGACCCCGAGCACCCGGACTCCTACTACAACGTCTCCGACCGGCTGGTGCGCGAGACGCCGGGCGCCTGGAAGCCCGACCAGTACTCCAACCCCAACAACCCGCTCTCCCACTACCACTCCACGGGCCCCGAGCTGTGGGAGCAGACGGAGGGGAAGATCACCCACTTCGTGACGGGCGTGGGCACCGGCGGCACCATCTCCGGGACCGGCCGCTACCTGAAGGAGATCAGCGACGGCAAGGTGAAGGTCATCGGCGCCGACCCGGAGGGCTCCGTCTACTCCGGCGGCTCCGGCCGCCCGTACCTCGTCGAGGGCGTCGGTGAGGACTTCTGGCCCACCGCCTACGACCGGACCGTCGCGGACGAGATCGTCGCCGTGTCCGACAAGGACTCCTTCCAGATGACCCGCCGCCTCGCCAAGGAGGAGGGCCTCCTGGTCGGCGGCTCCTGCGGCATGGCGGTCGTGGCGGCGCTGGAGGTGGCCGCGCGGCTCGACGAGGACGACGTCGTGGTGGTGCTGCTGCCGGACAGCGGCCGCGGCTACCTCAGCAAGATCTTCAACGACGAGTGGATGGCCGACTACGGCTTCCTGGAGGACTCCGGCCCCAGCGCCCGCGTCGGCGACGTCCTCAACGACAAGGAGGGCGACCGCATGCCCTCCCTCGTCCACATGCACCCGGAAGAGACGGTCGGTCAGGCCATCGAGGTGCTGCGCGAGTACGGCGTCTCCCAGATGCCGGTCGTCAAGCCGGGCGCCGGGCACCCCGACGTGATGGCCGCCGAGGTCGTCGGCTCGGTGGTGGAACGCGAGCTGCTGGACGCCCTGTTCAGCAAGAGCGCCTCGCTGGAGGACCCGCTGGAGAAGCACATGTCCGCCCCGCTGCCCCAGGTCGGCTCCGGCGAGCCGGTCGCGGACCTGATGGCCGTCCTCGGCAAGGCCGACGCGGCGATCGTCCTCGTCGAGGGCAAGCCGACCGGTGTGGTCAGCCGGCAGGACCTGCTGTCCTTCCTCGCCAGGTCCGGGAAGTAGCGGCGAACCTCCGGTGAACCGCCCGTGAACGGGGTGAACCCCCAGCGTCCGCGATCTTCGCGGACTTCGCGGAAGTGGTACGAGCGCGTCACGTTCGCGCAGCACCCGCTTAACAACGGTCCTGCACATTAGGGGGTGTCGGCAGGGCGGGAGCGGCTCCCCGCCCCGGCCGACACCGTAGGCGTCAAGGACCTCCGGAGCGGCTCCCGGACCTCCACGGACGCCACGGACGCGCAAGCCCGGCCCTGACCAGGCAAGCGTCCCTCGCGGGGACCGCCGTCGTCCCGCCCCCCGTTCACGGGGGTGCGGCGGTCCCCGCGCATCTCTCTCCCGGGTGCCTCAGCCCGTGTGGCTCGTCGCCCTTCGCCCAACTCCCGGCAGGTCGGGGACCGGGACTGCTCAGTCCCCCCTGTCCCCGCCCCGGGAGGACTTGACGCGGCGGCCGAACAGGCCCGGATTGGTGCGGGCGGCCTGGGCGACGTTCACTCCGACGATGCCGGCCCAGGCGACGGCCAGACCCGGGGTGTCCGCGATACCTCCGCCGATCGCGGACAGCGGCACCGCGAGGACGAGGGAGACGATCCCGAACCCGAAGCGCTCGCCCCAGGAGTCCGTGGCCATCGGTGCCCGGGAGTCCCGGGCGGTCTGCGTCTGCTGCTCGGCGAGCTGACGGCGCACCCGGCGCTCCACCATGCCGTCGATCCGCTGGTCGACCTTCTCCAGGAACGACTCGACCAGAGCCGACTCGTACTCCTCGCCCAGCTCCCTGCGCGTCTGCAGGGTGGCGTCGAGTTCCCTCTTCAGGTCGGTGTCCCGCGCGTCAAATCCGGTCATGCGCCCACGCTAGAAAGCGGTGACGCCGGCCGCACTGGGGCTATCCCCCCTGTCAGCACGCCACTTGAGGTAGATGGCAAAGAGCGGGTCGTGGTTGTCCGACTCAAGCACTATCCGCCCCAACTCCCCGTCCACCCACGGTGGGAGAAACTCTGCCCAGTGGATGGATCAATCCGCGTTCCGCGCGCGGCAGGGTGGGTGCGTCCCGTCCGCGTCGACCCAAGGACCCAACGCACGTGCCCAACAGTCGAATAGCCCTCTTCCTGGCGGCCGGCGCCGTCACCACGCTGGTCCCCGCGCTGGCCCCCACCACGGCATCCGCCGCGGAGAACCCCCTTCGCCCCTACCTCCAGCAGAAACCGGCCTGGCACCGCTGCGACACGGAGCTGCCCGCCTCCCTCCAGTGCGCCACGATCAAGGTGCCGCTCGACTACGCCAGACCGGGCGCCAAGAAGCTCGACCTCGCGATATCCAGGATGAGGACGAGCACCAAGGAGGAACGGCGTGGCGTACTTCTGCTCAACCCGGGTGGCCCCGGCGGGCCGGGCGTCGACATGCCGCAGTACATGGCCGAGGAGCTGCCGAAGGCCGTGAAGAACAAGTACGACCTCGTCGGCTTCGACCCGCGGGGCGTCGGTCAGAGTTCCCCCGTCGGCTGCGGCCTGACGTCCGAGGAGCGGAACTGGGAACGGCCCTACAAGGCCGAGACGTTCACCAAGGACGTGAAGTGGGCCCGGACCGTCGCCGAGAAGTGCGACAGGAAGCAGGGCGACAAGCTGCGCCACATCACCACCCGCAACACCGCCCGGGACATGGACGTCATCCGCGCGGTGCTCGGAGAGAAGAAGATCTCCTACCTCGGATACTCCTACGGCACCTACCTCGGCGCCGTCTACACGCAGATGTTCCCGAAGCGCACCGACCGCTTCGTGCTGGACAGCGCCGTCGACCCGGCCCGGATCTGGCGCGGGATGATCCAGGTCTGGGCGGAGGGCGCCGAGCCCGCCTTCACCCGATGGGCCGAGTGGACCGCCGCGCGGCACGCCACCTACAAGCTGGGCCGGACTCCCGAGGCGGTCCGCAAGACCTTCTACGGCCTGGTCGCCCAGGCCGACCGCAAGCCGATCGACCTCGACGGCACGCAGCTGACCGGTGACGACATCCGCTCCGCCCTCCGGGGCGCGTTCTTCGGCACGCGCGACGCCGCCGAGATCGTCGCCGAGCTGAAGAAGGCCGCCGCCGGAGCTCCCCCGTCCGCCGGCCGGGAGCGCAGGACGCCCGAACCCGTTCCACCGTCCTTCGGCCGGACCGTGCCCGAGGACAACGGCGACGCCTCCTTCTGGGCCGTCGTCTGCGCCGACACCCGCGCCTGGCCGCGCGATCCCGAGCAGTACCGCAAGGACGCGATCCGGGACAAGGCCAGGTACCCGCTGTACGGCGACTTCGCCTCCCACATCAAGCCGTGCGCCTTCTGGAAGAAGAGCGGCAGCGAGCCCGCCACCAGGATCGACAACAAGGTGCGCGCGCTGATCCTCCAGAACGAGTGGGACTCCCAGACGCCGCTGACCAGCGGCCAGGGCCTGCGCCGCACCATGAAGGGCTCGAAGATGGTCACGGTCGCCGGAGGTGTCGGACACGGCATCTACGGCACCAAGTCGTGCGCCGACAAGACGGCCACCACCTACCTGACCACCGGCAAGCTCCCCGCGAAGGACCTGACCTGCAAGGCTCCTCCGGCCGCGGACGAACGCAACACCCCCAGCCGGCTGCCGCTGCCGACACCCCCGGGCATCCCTGGGATGGTCAGCCGCTTCTGATCGCAGGAGTCCTCGGGAGGCCATCCGCCTGCGGGAGGCCTCCGACCGGCCCCGTGTCGCGAACGAGCCGAGTGCGCAGCCCAGTGGTCTGCCGGGAAGTCCGGTCAGATCACTCCGGTCGGCGACACGGGCTGCCGCTGCCTCTCGACGGGGCTGCCGTCCGCCCCCCCGGTTGCCGGTCTGCATATGCTCATGCAGAATCCTCAGTCACTGAATAGGCAAGGGGGAGGAGCACGTCATGAGCGTGACCGACAGCCCTGCCGCGCGGCTGCAGGCGCTCTTCGAGGGGCACCGGCTGACGCCGACCCAGCGGCGAATCGCGCACAGCATGGTGCGGCGCGCCGCTGACGTGCCGTTCCTGTCGAGCGTGGAGCTCGCCGAGCTGGCCGGGGTCAGCCAGCCTTCCGTGACCCGCTTCGCCGTCGCCCTCGGCTTCGACGGCTACCCCGCCCTGCGCCGGCACCTGCGCGAGGTCGCCCCCGCCGAACCCGTGGCGGACGCCGGGTCCTCCAACGAGTACCAGCAGGCCGTCCAGGCCGAGATCGAGAACCTGCGGCACCTGGCGGAGGCCCTGGCCGACCCCCGGCCGGTGCGGCGCGCGGGGCGCCTGCTGGCGGCCTCCCGCCCGCTCCCCGTCCTCGGCCTGCGCGCGGCGGCGGCCCAGGCGCAGGGTTTCGCCTACTTCGCCGCCAAGGTCCACCCCGACGTACGGCTCCTGGGGGAGGGCGGCACGATGCTCCAGGACCGCATCGACGCCGCCGTCCAGGCCGGGGCCACCGCACTGCTGTGCTTCGCGCTGCCCCGGCACCCCCGCGAGGTCGTCGACACCCTCGACTACGCCCGCCGGGCCGGCCTCACCGTCGTCACGGTCGCCGACTCGGCCTTCGCTCCGGTCGCCAAGGTGTCCGATCTGCTGCTGCCCGCCGCCGTCGGCACCGGCCTCGCCTTCGACACGGCCTGCTCCCCGATGCTGCTCGGCCGGGTGCTGCTGGAGGCGATGTGCGACGACCTGCCCGAGGCCCAGTCGCGCCTGGAGGAGTTCGACGCGAAGGCGGCGGCGCGGGGCCTGTTCGTCGACTGACGTCCCGCGCGGTGTTTTCTCAGATTCGTCTCACGTTGTGTGGCTAATGTGCCTGTCCTGCAACGCTCTTCAGACACTTCACTGAGCTGGACGGAGGCTGAACGTGACACGCGGAGGACAGGGGCTGGCTCGGGTGGCCGTCGTCGTACGGGCGGGAGCGGCCCCGCTGTGGTGGCTGGGTGTGTGCGCGGCGGGCATCGGCCTGCTGCCGCCGGGACTGACCGGCCGCCGCATCGGCGTCCTGGCCGGGGCGGCGCTGTTCGTCCTGGTGACGGCTGCCGTGGCGGGCGGACGCCGCAAGCGTTACGCCGCCCTGGCCGCATCGGCGCCCCGCGCCGGCAAGCACGACGTCCTGCAGGACCGTGCGGTGACCGCGCGCAACTGGCGCCGCCGCCACCGCTGGTGGCTCCTGCTCGCCTTCCTCGCGGCCCTGGCCGGCGCCTTCGCCGTGCCCGCCGCGCCCGGCATGGTCCTGTGCGGCTGCGGTGCGGGCCTGTGGCTGAAGGCGGCGTGGCTGGGACGCCGGGAGCGTGCCGACGAGGTGTTGTTGTGGGTGCGGGTGGACTGGCTGCGCGGAGGTGCGGGCAGCCCGGCAGGGAAGCCGGTCAGGGGCTACCGCAGCACCGGCATCGCGGCGGGCGACGCCGCCCCGGGCGGGGCGCGAAAGAAGACACCGGCGCTGGTGTGAGCGTCCCTGTAAGGGGCGCGGGGCCGCGTTGCATCTGCGGCTGCGCCGCGTGGGCGCGATCGGCCACGACGGGCGGAAAGCCGGCGAACTACTGAAGCTCCCACGGCGCCTGGCCGCTCAGCAGCGCATCGACCTGCGCCCCACCAGACTCTGCGACGACCTCCTCGATCGACTGCGGCTCACGTACCACCGCGAAGGCGACACGTCCCGCAGAGCCCGGCGCGAACCCGTAGATCCCCGGGCGTGCGAGCGAGTTGTAGGCATAGTGATGCGCGAAGTAGTACGCCCCCGTATCCAGCGCCGCCGCATAGTCCCCCTGCTCCAGCAACGGCATGGAACGCCCCTCCGCCAGCAGGTCCCCCGCAAAGCAGGCCGGTCCCGCGACGTCCTGCACGACATGGGGCCCGTCCTTCACCCGCCCCTTCGAGTCGTACGCCGCGATCCTCAGGGGCCAACTCCCCGGTGCGTAAACCGTCCGGGCAGCGACCTGCACCCCCGCATGCGTCACCGCCACCGCCCGCCCGCCGGAGGCCTTCGCGTACTCGACCCGCGCCACGACCGTCCCGTGCTTGGCGAGCAGTGACCGCCCGAACTCGGTGACGAGCCCGTACCGCCCGTCGAACAGCCCCGGCACCTCCTCGGTCAGCACGCGCGCGTACTGCGCGTACGTCGGGGTCGTCGCGTCCGAGGCGAAGTTCACCGGCAGTCCGCCGCCGATGTCGAGCGTGTCGATCTGCCGCCGTCCGGCCCGCCGGTTGATCTCCTCCGCCAGCGCGTACGTCTCGGCAATGCCCCGCACCATCAGGGACAGCGGGATGCCCTGGGACCCGGTGTGCGCGTGCAGCCGGGTCAGCCACGGCCGGTCCAGGAAGGCCTGTACGACCCACTCCCGCGCCCCCTCGTCGCGCAGCGCCACCCCGAACTTCGACGTCGCCGTGGCTGTGGACGTCGCCTCGATGGAGCCCCCACCGACCTGCGGATTCACCCGGATCCCGAGCGGGGAGCGGCCGGCGGAGGACCTCACCAGGCCGTCGATGCGCTCCAGCTCCTGCGGGTTGTCCGCGTTGACGGCGATGCCCAGCGCCAGCGCCTCGCGCAGCTCGGCCGGGGTCTTCGCGGGCGAGTCGAGCACCGTCATGGCCGCCGGCACGCCCGCGGCCCGGGCCAGCGCCAGCTCACCCGGGCTCGCCACCTCCGCGCCGACGCCCTCCTCGCGCAGCAGCCGCAGCACCGGCACCAGCGGGGTCGCCTTCACCGCGAAGGCGTGCAGCACGGGCGTGCCCGGCGCCACCACCGCGTCGAACGCCGCGCGCAGCTCCGCCGCCGACTCCCGGATCCCGGTGACGTCGAGCAGTCCGACGATCGGACTGCCGGGCCCGAGCAGGCCCTGCTCCACGGCGGCCCGCACCGCCTCGTCCCGCCGGGCCGCCCGCCCGGCTCCCGAGTCGTCTGCCTGAATGTCGTCATCCATGCATCCAGCCAAACACCCACGGCACCGCCACGCGGAGCCCCGGACGTATTGACTAGCCCTATTCAGAGGTTCAGGATGTGAATAACCGCAGCAACAATCCGCCGGGAGCACCCACCAGGAGGCAGACCATGTCAGGACCACGCGCCGTCCGGGCACCGCGCGGCACGGAACCGAGCGCCCTGGGATGGCAGCAGGAAGCCGCCCTGCGGATGCTGCAGAACAACCTCGACCCGGAGGTCGCCGAGCACCCCGACCAGCTCGTCGTCTACGGCGGCACCGGCAAGGCGGCGCGCGACTGGCGCTCCTTCGACGCGATGGTCCGGACGCTGCGGACCCTCAAGCAGGACGAGACCATGCTCGTCCAGTCCGGCCGCCCCGTCGGCGTCATGCAGACCCACGAGTGGGCCCCGCGCGTCCTCATCGCCAACTCCAACCTGGTCGGCGACTGGGCGAACTGGGAGGAGTTCCGCCGGCTCGAACAGCTGGGCCTGACCATGTACGGGCAGATGACCGCCGGTTCATGGATCTACATCGGCACCCAGGGCATCCTCCAGGGCACCTACGAGACCTTCGCCGCCGTCGCCGCCAAGCGGTTCGGCGGCTCCCTCGCCGGGACGATCACCCTCACCGCCGGTCTCGGCGGCATGGGCGGCGCCCAGCCGCTCGCCGTCACCATGAACGACGGTGTGGCCATCTGCATCGACTGCGACCCGCGCGCCATCGAGCGGCGCATCGAGCACCGGTACCTGGACGTGCGGGCCGACTCGCTCGACCACGCCCTGCGGCTGGCCGTCGAGGCGCGTGACGCCCGCCGCCCGCTGTCGATCGGTGTCCTCGGCAACGCCGCCGAGCTGCTGCCGAAGCTGCTCGCCATGGGCGCCCCGATCGACATCGTCACCGACCAGACCTCCGCCCACGACCCGCTGGCCTACCTGCCCCTCGGCACCGCCTTCGAGGACATGGCCGACGCCGCGGCCAAGGACCCGGCCGGTTTCACCACCCGCGCCCGGGAGTCCATGGCCCGGCACGTCGAGGCCATGGTCGGCTTCATGGACGCCGGCGCCGAGGTCTTCGACTACGGCAACTCCATCCGCGGCGAGGCGCGACTCGCCGGATACGACCGGGCCTTCGCCTTCCCCGGCTTCGTCCCCGCCTACATCCGCCCGCTGTTCTGCGAGGGCAAGGGCCCCTTCCGCTGGGCGGCCCTCTCGGGTGACCCGGCCGACATCGCCAAGACCGACAAGGCGATCCTCGACCTCTTCCCGCGGAACGAGTCCCTCGCCCGGTGGATCAGGATGGCGGGCGAGCGCGTGCACTTCCAGGGCCTGCCCGCCCGCATCTGCTGGCTCGGCTACGGCGAGCGGGACAAGGCCGGCGAGCGCTTCAACGACATGGTCGCGAGCGGCGAGCTCGCCGCGCCCCTGGCCATCGGCCGCGACCACCTCGACTGCGGATCCGTCGCCTCGCCCTACCGCGAGACCGAGGCCATGCTCGACGGGTCCGACGCGATCGCCGACTGGCCGCTGCTGAACGCCATGGTGAACGTGGCGTCGGGCGCCTCCTGGGTGTCGATCCACCACGGCGGTGGCGTGGGCATGGGGCGGTCCATCCACGCCGGGCAGGTGACGGTGGCCGACGGTACGAAGCTCGGCGGGGAGAAGATCCGCCGGGTGCTCACCAACGACCCCGGCATGGGCGTCATCCGGCACGTGGACGCGGGCTACGACATCGCGGAGTCGGTCGCCGACGAGCGCGGTGTCCGGGTCCCGATGCGTGAAGGTGACGAGGCGTGACCTTCCACAGCATGTGGGCGGAGCTGCTGCCGATCGGCCGCAGCTCCGCCTCCGGCGGCTACCGCCGCTTCGCCTGGACCGGGGCCGACCGCGAGTGCCGGGCCTGGTTCCAGGAGCAGGCGCAGACCCGCGGACTGGCCTACGAGGTCGACCGCAACGGCAACCAGTGGGCCTGGCTCGGGGACCCCGCCGCCGGGGACGCCGTCGTCACCGGCTCGCACCTCGACTCCGTGCCCGACGGGGGCGCCTTCGACGGGCCCCTCGGTGTCGTGTCCGCCTTCGCCGCGCTCGACGAACTGCGCGCAAGAGGCGCGGACTTCACCAAGCCGCTCGCTGTCGTCAACTTCGGCGACGAGGAGGGCGCCCGCTTCGGCCTCGCCTGTGTCGGCTCCCGGCTCACCGCCGGGCAGCTCACCCGCGAGCAGGCGCACCGGCTCACCGACGGCGACGGCGTGACCCTGCCGCGTGCCATGGAGGCCGCCGGACACGACCCCGACACCCTCGGCCCCGACCCCGAGCGCCTCGCCCGCATCGGCGCCTTCGTGGAACTGCACGTCGAACAGGGCCGGGCCCTGGACCTGTCCGGCGACCGGGTCGGCATCGCCAGCGCCATCTGGCCGCACGGCCGGTGGCGGTTCGATTTCCGGGGCGAGGCCAACCACGCCGGCACCACCCGGCTCGCCGACCGTCGCGACCCCATGCTGTCCTATGCCGAGACCGTCCTCGCCGCCCGCCGCGAGGCCGAACTCGCCGGTGCCGTCGCCACCTTCGGCAAGATCGCCGTCGAGCCCAACGGCGTCAACGCGATCCCCTCCCTGGTGCGCGGCTGGCTCGACTCCCGTGCCGAGGACCAGGACCGGCTGGACGCCGTGGTCGCCGGCATCGAGAAGGCCGCCGGGGAGTACGCCGCCGCCCACGGCGTCGACCTCGACGTCCACCGGGAGTCGTTCACCCCCGTCGTCGAGTTCGACCACGCCCTGCGCGACGAACTCGCCCGCATCCTCGGCAAGGACACCGGCCTCACCGTCCCCGTCCTCGGCACCGGCGCCGGACACGACGCCGGGATCCTGTCCGGGAGCATCCCGACCGCCATGCTGTTCGTGCGCAACCCCACCGGCGTCTCCCACTCCCCGGCCGAGTCCGCGACCGAGGACGACTGCGTGGCCGGGGTCGCCGCCCTCGCCGACGTACTGGAAGGACTGGCCTGCCGGTGACATCGAAGACCTACTGGCTGGAACACGCCTGGCTCGGCACACACGTCGAGCCAGGCGTGACCCTCGAGGTCCGAGACGGCCGCATCACCGCCGTCCGCCCGGACGCCGACACACCACCCTCGGGCGCCGAGGTCCTGCGCGGACTCACCCTCCCCGGCCTCGCCAACGCCCACTCCCACGCCTTCCACCGCGCCCTGCGCGGCACCGCCCAGGTCGGCTCCGGGACCTTCTGGACCTGGCGCGAGGTCATGTACGCCACGGCCGCCCGGCTCACCCCGGACACCTACCACGCCCTGGCCCGCGCCGTGTACGCCGAGATGGCCCTGGCCGGCGTCACGGCGGTCGGCGAGTTCCACTACGTCCACCACGCCCCCGGCGGCACCCACTACGCCGACCCCAACGCGATGGGCGAGGCCCTCATCGCGGCCGCCGCCGAAGCCGGCATCCGCATCACCCTCCTCGACACCGCCTACCTCTCCTCCGGCTTCGGGCAGCCGCCCACCGCCCACCAGCTCCGCTTCTCCGACGGCACGGCGGACTCCTGGGCGGAACGCTGTTCAGTTCTCAAGGAACGGGATCACGCGCGGATCGGAGCGGCCGTCCACTCCGTACGGGCCGTGCCCGCCGACCAGCTGGCGACCGTGGCGCGGTGGGCCGAGGAGCGGCGGGCCCCGCTCCATGTGCACCTCTCCGAGCAGACCGCCGAGAACGAGGCGTGCCTGGAGATCCACGGCTGCACCCCGACGCAGCTCCTCGCCCTGCACGGTGTGCTCGGGCCGCGCACCACCGGCGTCCACAACACCCACCTCACCGCCGAGGACATCTCCCTCATCGGCGGCAGCGGCACCGGCACCTGCATGTGCCCGACCACCGAGCGCGACCTGGCGGACGGCATCGGACCGGCCGTCGCCCTCCAGAACGAGGGCTCCCCGCTCTCCCTCGGCTCCGACAGCCACGCCGTGATCGACCTGTTCGAAGAGGCCCGGGCCATGGAGCTGAACGAGCGGCTGCGCACCCGGACCCGAGGCCACTGGACGGCGGCCGCACTGCTGCGGGCGGCCTCGGCGGACGGGCACGCCGCCCTCGGCTGGGCGGACGCCGGCGCCCTGGAGCCCGGCGCGCTCGCCGACTTCACGACGATCGCGCTCGACTCGGTCAGAACGGCTGGGCCGCTTCCGCGGCTCGGGGCCGAGACGGCCGTATTCGCCGCGTCGGCAGCAGACGTGTCGCATACGGTCGTGGCAGGCCGGCACGTCGTACGGGACGGGACGCACTCCCTCGTACCGGATGTGCCTCGGGCCCTCGCGGACGCCCTCGCAGTCCTGCGCGGATGATCCGGGACCACCCACCCGCGCGGCCCCCCTCCGACCCCGAATCCGAACCGACCGCCGACCAGGCCACCAAGGACGCCATGAGCAACGCGACGACCGTCAGCCCCGCCCGCTCCGCGAGCACCGCAAGCACGCTCATCACCAACATCGCCGCCCTGGTCACCAACGACCCCCACTCCGGTGACGGATCACCCCTCGGACTGATCCAGGACGCGGCCGTCGTCTTCGAGGGCGACCGCATCGCGTGGACCGGTGATCAAAGCAAAGCACCCGCCACTGACAATCGGGTCGACGCGGGCGGCCGGGCGGTCGTCCCCGGTTTCGTCGACAGCCACTCCCACCTGGTCTTCGCGGGCGACCGGACACAGGAGTTCAACGCCCGTATGTCGGGCCGGCCGTACAGCGCGGGAGGCATCCGCACCACGGTCGCGGCCACGCGGGCGGCCGGCGACGAGGAACTCGAAGCCAACGTCACCCGTTACCTCGCCGAAGCCCTCCGCCAGGGCACCACCACCTTCGAGACGAAGTCCGGCTACGGCCTCACCGCCCACGACGAGTCCCGAGCGCTGCGCATCGCCGCCCGCCACACCGACGAAGTCACCTTCCTCGGCGCCCACATCGTCGCCCCCGAGTTCGCCGAGGACCCGGCCGGCTACGTCGCCCTGGTCACCGGCGAGATGCTCGACGCCTGCGCACCTCACGCCCGCTGGATCGACGTCTTCTGCGAGAAGGGCGCCTTCGACGGCGACCAGGCCCGCGCGATCCTCACCGCGGGCAAGGCGCGCGGCCTGCACCCCCGGGTCCACGCCAACCAGCTCTCGTACGGGCCGGGCGTGCGGCTCGCCGTCGAACTCGACGCGGCCAGCGCCGACCACTGCACCCACCTGACCGACGCGGACGTGGACGCCCTGGCGAACAGCCGGACGGTCGCCACGCTCCTCCCCGGCGCGGAGTTCTCCACCCGCGCCGAGTGGCCGGACGCCCGCCGCCTCCTCGACGCGGGCGTCACCGTGGCGCTCTCCACCGACTGCAACCCCGGCTCGTCCTTCACCTCTTCCGTCCCGTTCTGCATCGCGCTCGCCGTACGGGACATGGGCATGACCCCTGATGAGGCGGTGTGGGCGGCCACGGCGGGCGGGGCGGCCGCGCTCCGGCGCGACGACATCGGCCGCCTCACCCCGGGCACGTACGCCGACCTGACGCTCCTCGACGCCCCGAGCCATGTGCACCTGGCCTACCGGCCCGGCGTTCCGCTCGTCAGCGGGGTGTGGCGGCGCGGAGAGCGCGTAGTGTGACCAGCGGCTCCGCGACAACGCGGTGTCGCGCCGGGACGACCGGCGCCACGGGGAGGCGGGGACGGATGGCCAGGCACTGGTCGGCACCGCTCCTGGTGAACCTGCTGCTCGGGATCCCGGGCGTGGTGCCGTACTGGCTGCTGTGGTACCTCGCGGTGAACTGGCCGCTCGCCGAGCTGGGCTGGACCGTGCGGGAACCGACCGAGAACGACGGCATGGCCCTGTGGCTCCTGATCGTCGTCCCCGTGGTCACGCTGTACGGCCTGATCTGGTGGCTCGCCAACCTGCCGCTCCGGCGCCGGACGTCACTCGCTCCGCGCACCTACTGGCTGCTGAGCCTGGCGGCCCCGCTCGTCCCGACGACCGCGCTGGTCCTCAACTCCTGAGCGTCCCCTCACGGCACGCGCCTGGGGGGCGGGCCCTGAGGCCCGCCCCCGAAGGACACGATCACCCGGTGAGGATCACTCGTCGACGGTCAGCCCCTTGCGCAGCCGCACCAGCGTCCGCGACAGCAGACGCGACACGTGCATCTGGGAGATGCCCAGTTCCTCGCCGATCTCCGACTGGGTCATGCCCGCGACGAAGCGCAGCGACAGGATCTTCCGGTCGCGCGGCGGGAGTTCCGCGATCAGCGGCTTCAACGACTCGACGTACTCGATGCCTTCGAGCCCGTGGTCCTCGTAGCCGATGCGGTCCGCGAGCGCGCCCTCGGAGTCGTCCTCCTCCGGCTGGGCGTCCAGCGAGGAGGCGGTGTAGGCGTTCGACGCGGCCATGCCCTCGACGACCTCGTCGTTGGAGATGCCCAGCCGCTCGGCCAGTTCGGCCACCGTCGGGGCCCGGTCGAGCTTCTGGGCCAGCTCGTCACCGGCCTTGGCCAGGTCGAGCCGGAGCTCCTGGAGCCGCCGCGGAACGCGCACGGACCACGAGGTGTCACGGAAGAAGCGCTTGATCTCGCCGACGATGGTCGGCATCGCGAACGTGGGGAACTCGACACCCCGGGAAAGTTCGAAGCGGTCGATCGCCTTGATCAGGCCGATGGTGCCGACCTGGATGATGTCCTCCATCGGCTCGCTGCGGGAGCGGAACCGGGAGGCGGCGAACTTGACCAGCGCGAGGTTCAGTTCGACGAGCGTGTTGCGGACGTACGAGTACTCGTGCGTGCCTTCCTCCAGCGCCTCCAGGCGCTCGAAGAGGGTCTTGGACAGAGCCCGTGCGTCGACCGCGTCGACTTCCTCGTACGGGGGAATGTCCGGAAGTCCGGCGAGAAGCGTGTCCTGTGTGACGAGCATCTCGTCCTGCTCGATGGGATCCAGATGTTCCGGAGGGGGTGTCGACGTCGCTTTGTGGGTACGCGATCCGTCGAGCCGGGGTGACATGATGTCCTCCATCGTTCTCGGCATATGGCTGCCGGGGCCAGTACGTGCACTGCGGTGTGCGGCGCCTCCAAAGCCGGCCGTGTCGGTTACGTGTCCTTACTAGGCCTACCCGCTTTCCGGAGCCCACCGCAAGTGCGTTCTGTAGGCATATGTCCGTTTGTGTGCGGTTGTTCGGGTGTCGGAGTGCGTCAGGAAGGCGTAGTGTTCGAGGGCGTCAGCAACAGCCACGAGGTCGGGAGAGAGAGACGGCATGGACCGCGGGACGGTCGGCAGCGCACAGTCTGGCCGGCTTCTGGTCGAGGTGCGGGAAGAGGGCTCTAGTGCCGTCGTGACCCCGGCGGGTGAATTGGATCACCACACCGCCGATCTGTTGCGCGAGCCGCTCGAGGACTGCCTCGCCAAGGGTTTCAAGCGCCTGGTGATCGACTGCGCGCGCCTGGAGTTCTGCGACTCGACGGGGCTCAACGTGCTCCTCGGGGCGCGACTGAAGGCCGAGGCCGCCGGTGGAGGTGTGACGCTCGCCGGAATGCAGCCCGTAGTGGCACGTGTGTTCGAGATTACGGGCGCGGATGCGGTCTTCAGTGTCCATGACACGCTCGAGGCGGCGCTGGCCGACGAGTCGGGCTGACCGGCGGTGCGTCGGCGCGCCGAGCCTCGGCCATCCCTCTGTGACCGGTGTCCCACCCCCCTCATGCGCTCTGTGCGGAATACAGGGGTGTTCTGCCGGTCCGCCCGGGCAGGAGACATCCTGAACCTGTCGGCTGCCGGGGTGGCGGGGGCGCCGTGAAACCGACGTGCCGCCCACTGCGTACTGACTGTGTACTGACGTTTTTCCATCGTGAACTGGTGAATCGGTGAGGTGAAGCGCTGATGAGCACCACCCGGCCCTACTCGCCGGGCGACCGCGGGCCGGAGCCCAGCGGCGCTTCCGGGGCGTCCGAGGGTGGAGTACCGGCGGCCGGTGCGTCCGGCGAGGGCGTGGCCGCGCCGTCCGGAGCCGCGGCGCCGCCGGGGGGCCGGCAGGTGCGCCGGCTGAGCTTCGACGAGGAGAGCGGTGTCGTTCCGCTCGCCCGCGACTTCACCCGCCAGGCGCTGTACGCGTGGGGCTGGCTGCCGGCCGCCTCCGCTGATCAGCGGGCCGCCGCCGAGGACGTGCTGCTCGTCGTCTCCGAGCTGGTCACCAATGCCTGCCTGCACGCCGGAGGGCCGGACCAGCTGTTCATCACCTGCGACAACAAGGTGATCCGCATCGAGGTCGCCGACCGCGGCACGGGCCAGCCGGCACCTCGCACGCCGCACCGCGCGGGCCGGCCGGGCGGGCACGGCATGTTCATCGTCCAGCGACTGTGCCTCGACTGGGGCGTCGTCCGCACGCCGGGAGTGGCCGGCAAGACGGTGTGGGCGGAGCTGGGCGCTCCCGCGTGATCGGATGGGGAGCCGTATAAGTTCCCTTTCCGGGGCCGCCCGGGCTCGGCCCCAGGCCCACCCCTGTCCCCCTCCGGCCCCCCGGGTTCCCCCAGGCCCTCGCGGCAACCGGCCCGGCCGATGAACCACCGGGCCTCCTGACTGCCGCCCTGGCCCCTCTCGCTGCCCGTCGGCTCATGCCTCGCCGGGCCTGTCCCTGCTCAGGCCGGCCGATGCCGCCCGGCATTCTCGGTGGCCACCGCCTCGGCTGTCCGGGTGACGACCCCACGGAACGCCCGCCGCGCATCCCCTCGCGCATCACTCACGCCCACGCAGGACGCCGCAGATCCGGCCCGCACCATGTCTTCCCTCCTCAAGGCCCCAGGCGTACCTTGACGGCTCGATCTGATGTGCCGTCAGGAAAAGGAAGGGGAGCGGCACCGTGTCGTACCGGAATCGAACCGCCGCGCTCGCGTCCGCCGTGGCCCTGGCCGGCTCGGCGGTGTTGATGGCCGCCCCCATGGCCCGGGCCGAGGTCGTCGACGTCAACTACCAGTGCAAGACGCCGATCGGCGACAAGAGCGCCGTCTCGCCCATCGACATCAAGAGCGTCAAGAACGGCAACGGCTACCGGATCACCATGTCCTGGCAGAAGGGCGTCTCCTCCAGCCCGGTCGAACTGGGCAAGGGCGCCATGACACCGAGTGCCACCATCGCCCTGGGCGGCGCCGCCAGCGGCACCCTGACGGTGACCGGCCCCGCCAATGACGCCGCCATTCCGGCCAACACCCCGATCAAGATCAACGACCTGAGCGGGACGTACACGCCGAAGAAGAGCGGCAAGGTCACCTTCACGGCCGGCGTGCTCACCATCAAGGCGCTCGGCACGACGACCACCTGCACCCCGACGAACGACCCGGGCCCCTCACTGGCCCTGGACGTCACGGCCGCGAGCGGCGGCACCACCACCGGCTCCACTCCGGGCGGCGGCTCGGGCTCCGGATCCGACGGCGGCGCCGAGCTCCCGCAGACCGGCCCCGAGGACTCGGCCGTCGCCCTCGGCACACTCGGCGGAACCGTCCTGCTCGTGGGCGCGGCGGGCGCGCTGTGGCTGACACGGCGCCATGGGGGTGCCGGGGAAACCCGCTGAGGCCGGCCCGGGACAGGGCACCGGCGACTGCTGAAGCCGCCGGGCGACACGTCCGCCCCGAGGACGGCAGCCGGAGCCGCTGATGTCACAGGCCCACCCGATGGGCGGCTCGTGCCGCCGGGCTTCGAACCGCCTGCCGGGACGGTTGCCCGGGCGGCCGATGCCGTAGGCCGAGCGGGTGTCGCTGAGCGCGCCCGCCGTGGGCATGCCCGACGACCGCTGACCCGCTGACGCCGTTCGCACGCTCACCGGAGGGCGTGCGGCCCGCCGGTGCGATCCGCACGTCCGCCCCGACCGCTGGAGCAGCCGATGCCCTGCGCAGCCCGTGTGTCCCACCTGTCGCTGCCGGTCCTGCTGGCGCTCCTGCTGGGTCTCGCCGGGGCCGGGGCCGTCCAGGGGGCGGACCGGCCCGTCGTCGAGGTTTCCAAGGAGCAGGCCGGGACGGGCGGTTCGGTCACCGTCACCGGCAGCGGCTGGCGGCCACGAGCCGTCCTGACGTTGCTGGTCTGCGGGCAGGCCGAGCCGTCCCGGGGCGTGACCGGCGGTACCAACTCCTGCGCCAACGCCGACGGCCGGGCCGTCACCACCGACGCCGAGGGGCGCTTCCGCCGCGAACTGCCCGTCGTGGAGCCGCCCGTGCCGTGCCCCTGCGTGGTGCACGTGGAGACGGCGACGGGGGCCAAGGCCGAAACCGACACGGCCTTTCAGGTCGCCGGGCACGCGGTCGAGCCGCTGCCCGCGGACCGGGCGGGCGGTCGGCTGTCCCTGCTCGCGGACACCCGGCTGCGCGGCGCGGACGGGCTGCTGACCTGGTTCGGCTCCCCGCCCGCCAGGACCCTCGAGGTCACCGTCGGCAACGTCGGGACGTCCCCCGTGAAGGACCCCGTCTTCCAGGTCGGCACCTCCCACGGCGTGTTCGCCCCGCAGTGGCAGGACCAGCGGTGGCGCGGCACGATCCGGCCCGGCGGGAAGGCGCGGATCGAGCTTCCCGTGGCGCTCGCGGGTGGGGCGCACGGCGACTACACCGTGTCCCTGAAGTACGGCGGCAAGATCCTCGCCGAGCACCCCTGGGGCGTGGGCCGCCCGTGGGGCGTCACCCTGTTCTGGGGCCTCGTCCTGCTGGTCGTACCGGCGGCGCTGATCCGCGCGGGCCTGGCCGTCGTGGACCACGTACGCCCCCGCCATCCCGGTCACGCGGCCCGCCGGCCCCACCGCCCACGCCGGCCCGCCACCACGCACAGCCCATCGAGCTCGCCTGGGCCTGCGGCCTCGCGCAGCCCATCGGCCTCGCCCAGGCCCCCGGCATCGTCTGGGCCTGCGGCCTCGCGTAGTCCATCGGCCTCGTCTGGGCCTGCGGCCTCGTCTGGGCCTACCGACTCGCCTGGGCTCCCGGCCTCGTCTGAGCCTGCCGACTCGCCTGGGCCTGCGGCCTCGCACAGCCCATCGGCCTCGCCCGGGCCTACCGCCCCGCCTGGGCCCCCGGCCCCGCCCGGGCCCCCGGCCCCGCCCGGGC
>NZ_JOCT01000014.1 GCF_000717875.1 Streptomyces sp. NRRL S-455 | reverse complement strand
ACCGCCCTCAACCCGCACATCGGCTACACGGCCGCCACCGAGATCGCCAAGGAGGCCCTCGCCACCGGCCGCGGCGTAGCCGAACTCGTCCTGGAGAAGAACCTGTTGCCCACCGACCGGCTCGCCGCCCTGCTCCGCCCGGAGGAGATCGCCGGGACAGCGCTCCGTCCCGATCCGTCCATATAGCAGAACGCAGGTCTCATTATCCGGTCCGACTGCGTACGGTGATCCCATGCCGACCCGAACGGAAGGGGTGGGATCCACCATGCCGGGACCACGGGAGACCGCCGTCTACACACACGGGCACCACGAGTCGGTGCTGCGCTCGCACACCTGGCGCACCGCCGCGAACTCCGCCGCGTACCTGCTGCCGTCGCTCCAGCCCGGCATGAGGATCCTGGACGTGGGATGCGGGCCCGGGACCATCACCGCCGACCTGGCGGAGCTCGTGTCCGACGGGCACGTCACCGGCGTCGACCGGGCGCCGGAGATCCTGGAGCAGGCGCGCGCCACGGCCGCCGGACGCGGGCTGGACAACGTCGACTTCGCGGTCGCCGACGTGCACGCCCTGGACCACCCGGACGGCACCTTCGATGTGGTGCACGCCCACCAGGTGCTCCAGCACGTGGGCGACCCCGTGCGGGCACTGCGCGAGATGAAGCGGGTGGTGAAGCCCGGCGGTCTCGTCGCCGTGCGCGACTCGGACTACGCGGCCATGACCTGGTTCCCGGCGTCCGAGGGACTCGACGCGTGGCTGGACCTGTACCGCCGGGTCGCCCGCGCCAACGGCGGTGAACCGGATGCCGGACGCCGGCTGAAGGCATGGGCGCTGCGTGCCGGGTTCACCGACGTCACGGCGAGCTCCGGCACCTGGACCTTCGCCACGCCCGAGGAACGGGACTGGTGGAGCGGGCTCTGGGCCGACCGGACACTGGCGTCGGCGTACGCGGACCGAGCCCGGCAGGGCGGACACGCCGACACCGGGGAGCTGGAGGCCGTGGCCCGGGCCTGGCGGGAATGGGGGCAGCAGGAGGACGGCTGGTTCTGCGTGCTGCACGGAGAAATTATCTGCCGAAAGGAAGCCTGAATCCCTGTTTCCGGGAAACCAGTAGAGCAGGAGGTTCGAATCATGGTTCCCATTCTGCTGGTGCTGCTTCTGGCCTTGATTCTTTTCGGTGCCGGATTCGCAGTAAAGGTACTCTGGTACGTCGCGTTGGCGGTTCTCGTTCTGTGGTTGCTGGGATTTGTCGTCCGGGGCACGTCGGCGTCCGGGGGCAGGGGCCGCTGGTACAGGTGGTGAATGAGCCCCGGGGCGGGGGGTCAGCCCCCGTCCCGGGGAAGCAGCGGTCCGAGCGGCCCGAGGTCCAGGTTGAGGTCCTCGGGCCGCAGTCCGTAGCGCTCACGCAGCTCCGTCATCCGCTCTTCCAGCAGCATCAGCGTGAGCCCGATCCGCTCCTCCTGCTCCTCGCTCAGGTCTCCCACGTCGAACCGGCGCAGCGCCTGGCGCTCCATGAGCTGGCGCAGCAGCTCCACCACCGTCAGCACGAGTTTGACCAGGTCACGCTCGACGGTGTCGGGGTCCAGGTCCATCTTGTTGCGGCGCGGCCGCGGGTTCTGCCCGGGGCTGTCGGACGGCGTCACGGCAACTCCTCGAACGGGGAGGGCACCTGGGCGTTCACCGAGCTGATGAGCGCGTTGAGGTCGATACGGACGAGGTCCACGTCGGCGATGCGCAGCGTGATGTCCCCCGTGATCACGACGCCGCCGGCGAGCAGCCGGTCGAGCAGGTCCACGAGGGCGACCTCACGGCCTTCCACCACGGTCACGTCTTCTCCCCGCCGGTCGTGTGTTCCTCGCCGGCGAACGAATAGGCCGCCCAGGGGCCGGTGAGTTCCACGCGCATTCCCGGGAATTCACCCTTGGCGCGGTCCACCATTTCCACGAATTCCTCGGAATGTGCGCGCGGCACGAGGTATGCCGCATTCAGTACGTTCCGCCCGGTCACCTTGGAAAGCGCGGGATTCTGCGGGGGGTGGAGCCGGGAGTCCTCCGCGAATTCGGAAAGCTTTTCGTGCAGTGTGGTCGAGAAAGTCTCGGCCTTTTGCCACATCTCCTCGTGCGACCTGGTCTGGGCGCGCCGCTGGCGCAGGTAGTCCCGGCCCGACGCGGCTTTCGGCGCGGGCTGGGCGGTCTCCTGCGGTCCGGACTCGGCGTACACCTTGACGCCCCACTCGACCCGGCCCTCCAGCCGGTCGAGGGTGCGCCGGAAGTCCTCCTCACGGGCCTCCAGCATCGTCCGCACGCCGCTGTCGTCCCGGAAGACGGTGCCGAGCCGCAGCGGCAGCGGCGTCGTGACGGTCGTCAGAGCGTCGATCACGCCCTGGTGGGCCCGGGCGGTCTCGGTGAGCCAGTCCAGGTCCTCCAGATGGGCGCGGAGCGGCTCCTCGGCGAAGTCCCGCTCCGGCACATGGCTGACCACGGCGACGAGGCCGTGGTGGGTGAGCCCTCTGGGCGGGTCGCCCGCCACCCCGGTCAGCTGGGACTGGAGCGGTGTGCCGAAGGGGCGGCAGACGGCGTAGACGTACCGCAGTCCGGTCACGGTGCCTCCTTCTTCTCCGCCCGGCCCGGCTCCAGCTCCTCCAGCCGGGCCAGCCTCTCGCGCAACTCGGCGTTCTCACGGGCCAGTTCATCACGCCGGGCCCGCGAACTCAGGTTCGGGTCGCTTTCCCACCAGTCGATTCCCATCTCCTTCGCCTTGTCCACCGAGGCGACGATCAAACGCAGCTTGATGGTGAGGAGTTCGATGTCGAGCAGGTTGATGCGGATGTCGCCCGCGATCACGATGCCTTTGTCCAGGACCCGTTCCAGGATGTCGGCGAGGTTGGCGCCGCTCTGCTGGCCGTAGGGCTCGGGCATCCTGCTGGGCGTTGTCATCGACGGCTCCCGCCCTCGGCGTACTCGTCCTCGCGCTCCTCGTCCTCGGCCTCGTCCTCGTACTCCGCTTCGGGCTCGTCCTCGGGCTCGTCCTCGGCCTCTTCCTCGGGCTCCTCGTCGTACTCGCCCTCAGGCTCGTCCTCGGATTCCTCCTCGTCCTCGTACTCGCCCTCGGGTTCGTCCTCGTCCTCCTCTTCCGGCTCCTCGTCCTCGTCGTACTCGTCCTCCGGCTCCTCGTCCTCGGGGCGCTCCTCCTCGGACTCCTCCGCGGCGAGTGCGTCCTCATGGCTGCGCACGACCTCGCTGTCGCGGATCTCGCCGCGCCAGCCGTCCTCCGCCTCGCCATTGATCGTGACGAAGCGGACGAAGTTCTTCAGGTCGAGCCGGGCGCGCCTGCCCTGGGCGCGCCAGATGTTGCCGGTCTTCTCGAAGAAGCCGGAGGGGTAGTACTCGATGACCAGCAGGACACGGGTCAGGTTGTCTGTGAGCCGGTGGAAGGAGACCACGCCTCTCGTGGTGCCCTTGGCCCCCTCGGACTCCCAGGCGATGCGGTCGTCGGGGATCTGCTCGGTCGTGGTCGCCTTCCAGCTCCGGTTGGACCACAGGACCTTCAGCTGCCACTCGGAGGTGGTGTCGTCGGCGCGGCTGACGCTCTGCACGCCCTTGGTGAAGGTGCTGAAGTCCTGGTACTGCGTCCACTGGTCATAGGCGGTGCGCAGGGGCACGCCGACATCGATGTGCTCGATGATGACGGTGGACTTGTTGCCGGAGCGGTTCTTGTCCTTCCCCTTCCCGCCGCCCCCCAGGTTCTTCAGAGCACCCGTGACCTTGTCCTTGACGCGTGAGCCACCGGTCTCCACCGCGGCACGCAGCGGCCCCTTGCCCTCGGCGAGCTTGCGGCCGCCGTCGAGGGCGAGCTTCGCGAAGCCGGGGCTGTTGCCCTCGGCGATGTCGTTCAGTTTGCCGGTGGTCTCGCCGAGCTTGCGGCCCACACCGGTCAGCATGCGCGTGGCCTGCGCGGTGAGGTATTCCTGCAGCTCCGCCTTGAGCCGGTCTGCGGCTTCGCTGCGGGCCGCGTCGGTGAGTGGGTTCTTCGTCGCTCCGTCCGCGGCGGACTTCGCCGATCCGAGGGTGTCGGTCATCCCTCACCGCCTCCTTTCGGCATCCGGGACCGGGCGCTGCCGCCCCGGCTGCCGGCGGTCGCCTTCTTCGCGGCCGTGGTCTTCTTCGGGGCCGCCTTGCGGCCCGCCGTCTTCTTGGCCGGAGCCTTCTTCCCGGCAGGGGCCTTCTTGGCGGCGGGGGCCTTCTTGGCCGCCTTCTTCGCGGGGGCCTTCTTCGCCGCGGGCTCCCGCTCGCGGTCCTCCGTCTCCTCGTCCGCCTCCGGACCCGAGTCCTGGGGCTCCTCATCCTGTTCCGGACCCGAAGCCTCGGGTTCCTCTTCCTCGTCGTGCTCGGCATCCTCGGCGTCGTCGTCGCGCCCGCCGGGCACCGCGCCGTTCAGCTGGTCGCGCATCTGGGCCGTACGGCCGTGCAGCCGGTCCGCGAACGCGTCGAGCTGCCGCTCGACCAAGGCGCCGGAGGCCGCCTTGCCCACGCCGCGCAGGTCCTCGCGCAACTGGTCCCCGATCTCCTTGAACTGCGGGTTGTTCCGCAGCTGCTGCTGGACCAGGTCCGCGACCATGCGGGGATTCAGGTTCAGCTTCTTGCCGGCCACCAACCCGCCGACGGCTATCGCCATCTTCAGCTTCTTGGTACGCCCCAGGACGTATCCGGCCACTGCGAGGCCCAGTCCCGTTCGGTTCATTGTGTCGTCCCTTGCTGGCCTGTTCCCGCGCTCGCGCGCGTGGCGGTCTCCAACCGGTCGAGGAGTTCGTCCTCGAGGCGGTCGAACTCCTCCTCCGTGATCTCTCCGGCCTCCAACTGTTCCTCCAGACGGGACAGTTCGGCCCGGACCGTGGCGGGGTCGTAGTAGATCCGCTCGGCCTCCTGGAGCACCTGATTGATGGCCCAGGCGCTGCCGCGTACCGGTGCGAACGGCAGCAGCAGCACCTCGGAGATCAGGCCCATGTCGTCACCCCGCTCCGGTCTCCGTGCCCCCGGCCGCGGTGCCCGCCGGCTCGGCCGGACCGGGCTCGACGAAGCTGTACGGCGGCAGCGGGCCGTTGATCCGCACCTCCAGGTGCGGCATGTCCTTGCGCGCCTGCTCGACAGCGGCCAGGAAGGTCTCGGCCGACTCGCGGTCGACCAGGAACGAGACGTTGGCCAGCCAGCCGGTGGACTCCGGTCCCACGCTCACGTCGTCGGCGGCCGGCTCCAGGGCGCGCCGCAGTGCGGCGGCGTCGTCGCCCTCCTTGGCCTTGACCGCGGCGGCGACCAGCTCGCCGAGCCGGATCTTGTCGTCGTAGCTGCCGCCGCCCGCCTGCCGGTTGGCCTCGGCGAGACCGCGGATGTCCGGGTTCTCGGCCATCACCTGGTGCAGGACGGCCTCTTCCACGTGATTGGCCTTGACGTTGTACTCGACCCGGCCGTCCAGGGCCCGCAGGCGCTCCTTGTAGTGTTCGGCACGCTCGGCGAGCACGCCGGTGATGGAGTTGTCGTCCGGGGCGACGCTGCCGAACCGCATGGGCAGCACACAGCCCGCCGCTCCCGCCTCGCTGAGCACGTTCTGGTGGGCGAGCAGGTCCCTGCGCTTGGGCCGCAGCCCTTCGGGGGACTCGCTGACGATGGCCGCCAGCTCACCCTCGCGCAGGATGCGCACCGGGCGGGGCGGATCACCGACGCCGCCCATGCCCTCGGGCAGGGCGGGGTGCGAACTCGCCGCGATGCCGTAGACGTAGGTGCTCACTCCTGCTCCTCCTTCCGGCGGGACGACGTGCTCTTACGGGCGCGCGGGCGGGACTCGCCCTGACGCTCGGAACCTTCGTCGCGGGCCTGCTTGAAGGCGTCGGAGATGGTCTCGGCGGCACCGGACAGCGCCCCCTTGGACTTGCCGCGCGCACCGGACTCGGTCATCTCCCCGACCAGGTCGGGCAGGCCCGGGTCCTTGCGCGGCCCGGCCTCCAGGTCGAGCCGGTTGCACGCCTCGGCGAAGCGCAGATACGTGTCGACGCTGGCCACGACCACACGTACGTCGATCTTGAGGATCTCGATGCCGACCAGGGAGACCCGTACGAACGCGTCAATCACGAGCCCCCTGTCCAGAACGAGTTCGAGCACGTCGTAGAGACCGCTGCTGCCGCCTCCGCCGCCGGTTTGCTGTGCCGGTACGACAGTCATTCCGGCTGTTCCTCCTTGTTCTTGGGTGTGTCATTCCATCCGGGCGGCCTAGCGGCCGCCGGGCCTGCGCGCGTCGGACCGCCCTCGCTCGTAGCGACGGACGCGCCGGTAACCGGTGAGCTGTCCCTGGGAGTCGAGCTCCACCTGGTAGCTCGCCATCAGGCTCATCGTGTCGGGCACGCGCTCGAGTTCGAGGACCTCGACCTCCAGCGCCCACCCCTCATCCGTCTGCTCGAAGGACGACACGGACTCGGCCTCCATGCCGGTGAGCTCCGCGAGCTGCCCGCGCGCCTGGCGCAGCACCTCCATCGGGCTCGGCCGGTCGTCGGCCGCGCGACGGTCGGTCGATGTGCGCGATTTCTGTGAGTCCTGTGCCTTCTGTGAATCTTGCGACTCTTGCGTGTTCTTTGTGTTCGACATGGCCACCTCCCCCTCCGTGTGGCCGCAAGAGTGTTCGCCAAACCTCTACGAGCGCGTGCATCTGCCACCCACCGAGCCCGCGGCCGGGCCGCCTCAGCCGCGCAGCGCGTTCAGCCGACGCCGGCCCGGGCCCAGTGCCCGGCCGCGGTTCAGCAGGCCCGACCAGGGGTTGGTGCGGGCCTGCTCGACGGCGTCGGCGATGGTCCAGCGTCGGGCGTGCAGCTCGGGGTCGCCCAGTTGCTCCCAGCTGACGGGGGTCGCCACCGGTGCGCCCGGCCGGGGCCGCACGGTGAAGGGTGCGACGGCGGTCTGGGCGTAGGCGTTGCGCTGCACGTCGAGGTAGAGCCGTTCACCGCGGTCCTTCTTGCGGGCGGCGGTGGTGAGGCGGTCGGGGTGGGCGTCGGCGAGGGTGCCGGCGACGTCCCGGGCGAAGGCGCGTACCTCGTCGAAGTCGTGCCGGCCGTTCAGCGGCACGATGACGTGCAGGCCGCGCGAGCCGGTGGTCATCAGCGCCGAGGGCAGCTCCAGCTCGTCCAGGAGCTCCTTCAGCAGCCGGGCGGCCTCCCGGACGGCTTCGAAGTCGTCCCCCGCCGGGTCGAGGTCGAAGACCAGCCGGTCGGGGTGGTCGACGTCATCGGCGCGGGACAGCCAGCGGTGCAGGGTGATGCTCGCCTGGTCGGCCAGGTAGAGGAGGGTGGCGGTGTCGTCGCACACGGTGTGGCAGACGGTGCCGCCCTCTTTGGACAGCTCGACGCGGTCGATCCACTCCGGGTAGTGGTCCGGGGTGTTCTTCTGCATGAAGCGGGGGCCGTCGATGCCGTCCGGGTGCCGTTCCAGCATCAGGGGACGGCCGCGCAGGTGCGGCAGCATGAAGGGCGCCACGGCCCGGTGGTAGTCCACCAGGTCGCCCTTGGTGTACTCCTTGGCGTCGGCGCCGCCGGGGAAGAGCACCTTGTCCGGCCGGTGGACCTCCAGGGTGCGGCGGCCGGCCCGCACCCTGCGCGTGCCGTCGCCGCCGCTCACGGCACGACCGCCTCCTCCACCAGCAGCCGCCCGGCCGCCGCGATGGATTCGGCGTCGATGCCCGCGGCGTGCAGCTGTTCCTCCGGGGACGCCGATCCCGGCATGGTCCGTACGCCGAGCCGCACCAGCCGCGGCACGGGCCGGCCGTCGGTGAAGGCGTCGAGGACCGCGTCGCCGATGCCGCCCTCCGGGTGGTGGTCCTCCACGGTCACCAGGCAGCCGGTCTCCTCGGCGGCCCGGCGCAGGGTGGCCCGGTCGACGGGCTTCACGGAGTACAGGTCGATGACCCGCGCGTTGATGCCCTCCTGCTCCAGGGCGTCGGCGGCGGCCAGCGCCTCGTGCACGGTGACGCCCGCCGCGACGAGGGTCAGCCGGTCGCGCCCGGAGGAGCGCAGCACCTTGCTGCCGCCGACCGGGAAATCCTCGTCCGGGCCGTAGATCACCTTGCTCTCGCCGCGCGAGGTGCGCAGATAGCGCACGCCCTCCAGGCCCGCCATCGCGCCGACGAGCCGCGCGGTCTGGTTGGCGTCGCAGGGGTACAGCACGGTCGAGCCGTGCACCGCCCGCATCATCGCCAGGTCCTCCAGGCCCATCTGGCTCGGCCCGTCCTGGCCGATGGCGACACCGGCGTGCGAGCCGACGAGGTTGATGCCGGAGCCGCTGATGGAGGCCATCCGGATGAAGTCGTAGGCCCGGGTCAGGAACGCCGCGAAGGTGGCGGCGTACGGCACCCAGCCGCGGGACGCGAGCCCGACCGCGGAGGCGACCAGTTGCTGCTCGGCGATGTAGCACTCGAAGTAGCGGTCTGGGTGCTCCTTGGCGAAGAACTCGGCGCGCGTGGAGTCGCCGACCTCGCCGTCCAAGGCGACGATGTCGCCGCGTCCGGTGCCGAGCGCGGCCAGCGCCTGCCCGAAGGCGTTGCGGGTGGCGACCTCTTCGCCCTTGTCCCACCTGGGGAGTTCGAAGTCACCGGTGTGCACCGAGTGCAGCATGCGGGCGGCGGGTGGCTCCTGCACCCGGACGCGGATGTCGCGCGAGCCTCCGAGCTCCGCGATCGCGTCCTCGGCCTCCGGAAGCGGCTTGCCGTGCAGGCCCTCCCGGTCCTGGACGCCCTCGACGCCCTTGCCCTTGAGGGTGCGGGCCAGGATCGCGGTGGGCTGGCCCTTGGTGGACGCGGCCTCTCCGTAGGCGCGGTCGATGGCGTCCACGTCGTGCCCGTCGACCTCGATGGTGTGCCAGTCGAAGGCCTGGAAGCGGCGGGCGTAGGCGTCCAGGTCGTGTCCGTGCCGGGTCGGTCCGCGCTGGCCGAGCCGGTTGACGTCGACGATCACGGTGAGGTTGTCCAGGTGCTCGTACCCGGCGTGCTCGGCGGCCTCCCACACGGAACCCTCGGCCAGCTCGCTGTCACCGCACAGGACCCACACACGGTTGCCGGTGCGGTCGAGCCGCTTGCCGGCGAGCGCGATGCCGACGCCGACCGGCAGGCCCTGCCCGAGTGAGCCGGTGGCCGTCTCGACCCAGGGCAGGCGCTGCGGGGTGGGGTGCCCTTCGAGGCGGCTGCCCAGCTTGCGGAAGGTGAGCAGTTCCTCGTCGTCGATGGCGCCGGCCGCCTTGTACGCGGAGTACAGCAGCGGGGAGGCGTGTCCCTTGGAGAGGACGAAGCGGTCGTTGCCGGGGTGGGCGGGGCGGTCGAAGTCGTAGCGGAAGTGGTGGGCGAGCAGCACGGCCATCAGGTCGGCCGCGGACATCGAGGACGTCGGATGCCCGGAGCCCGCGGCGGCGGCGGCGCGGACACTGTCCGCGCGCAGCTGCTGGCCGAGGTCGGTGAGTTCACCGGTGTTCATGAGTCTCGGCGGGGGTTCGGGGGCGGCGGACGGGGGCTGATTCTTGGCGGGCTCGCCGCCGGGCTGATTCTTGGCGGGCTCGCCGCCGGGCTGGTTCTTGGCAGGCTCGCCACCCGGCTGGTTCTTGGCAGGCTCACCACCGGGCTGGTTTCTGGCCGGCTCATCCGCCGGACGCCCCTTCGCCGTCTCGGCCTCGGAGCGCCGCTCCACAAACCGGGAACCGGGCCCGTCCCCGCCCGGCTCACCCCCCGGACGCCCCTTCGCCGTCTCGGCCTCGGAGCGCCGCTCCACAAACCGGGAACCGGGCCCGTCCTCGCCCGGCTCACCCCCGGGACGCCCCTTCGCCGTCTCGGCCTCGGAACGCCGCTCCACAAACCGGGAACCAGGCCCGTCCCCGCCCGGCTCACCCCCCGGACGCCCCTTCGCCAACGCCGCCTCGGAACGCCGCTCCGCGGGCCCGGGTCCGGGTCGCACCTGCGTCGGCCCGGACTCGGGCTGCCCCTTCGCGGGCTCTTCTGCGGTCCGGCCCTGGCCGGGATCCCCGCCGCCGCTCGCCCCCTCATGGATGTCGGCGGCGAGCGCGGCTCCGGGGCCGGACCGGGCGTCGGCCTCCTGCCGCTGCCCCGGTCCGCCCGGCACCCGGGCCAGCTCCGGTGACGACGTGTCCAGGGGGACGGACCACGACCGGACGAGTCCCAGCTGCACTGCCTGCCGCGGCAGTACCGCGTCGAGCAGCCAGTCGGCGGCGACCCGGACGCGGTTGCCGGGCATCGCGGCGAGGTGGTAGCCCCGCGTCACCGCACCGGCCGGTACCCCCGACAGGGCCACGCCGAGTGGATTGGCCGCGGCCTTCGCACCGCCCAGATCCACGACGAAACCGAGGTCACGGTGACGGTAGGGCTTGCGCACGCCACCGAGCCCGAGCGAGGCGGCGACGTTCTCGGCAGCGACCTTGCCGTGCCGCCAGGCGTGCTGCGCGGTCATCGGCGTGTAGCTCCCCGGCTTCTCCAGGTCGGGCACGGCCGCCACGTCACCGCAGGCGAACAGCTCGGGCCGGCCCGGCACCTGCAGGTGCGGGTCGACGAGCAGCCGTCCCTTGTCCATCGGCAGCCCGAGGGACTCGACCAGCGGGTCGGGCCGTACGCCCACGCACCACACCAGCGTCCGGGTCTCGACGAACTCGCCGTCGGTCAGCACGACGCCCTCGTGCGTGGCCTCTTTCACGGAGGTCCCCATCCGCACGTCCACGCCCCGCTCCCGCAGCACCCGGTCGGCGGTGGCGGACAGCTTCTCGTCCATCTCGGGCAGCACCCGCGGCGCCACGTCCAGCAGCATCCACCGCGGCCGCAGGCCCTGCCGCAGCGGATGCTTGCGGACCTGCGCGTCGGTGAACATCTGCCCGTGCGCGGCGACCTCGGTGCCGGTGTATCCGGCGCCCACCACGACGAAGGTGCACCGGGCGGCGCACGTCCTGGGGTCGTCGGCGGCGGCTGCCAGCTCGACCTGCCGGGTCACGTGGTCGCGCAGGTAGAGCGCCTCGGGCAGCCCCCGGAAGCCGTGCGCGTGCTCGGCGACGCCGGGGATGGGCAGCAGCTTGTTGACGCTGCCTGCGGCGAGTACCAGCCGGTCGTAGGCGAGTGTGCCGCCCTCGCCCTCGGGGCCGGTGTAGTGCAGGGTCCGCTCGTCGAGATCTATGCGGTCGGCCTCGCCCAGTACCAGCCGTACGTTCGGCAGCGAGTCCGAGAGGGAGACCGTGACCCGGCGCGGCTCGAGGACCCCGGCGGCGACCTGGGGCAGCAAGGGCAGATAGAGGAAGTAGTCGGTGGGGTTGAGCAGGGTGATGTGGGCCCGGCCCCGGGTGATCCGGGACAAGGTGCGGGCCGTGCGGTATCCGGCGAAGCCGGCACCGACGATCAGGATGCGGGGTCGACTCACGGTCGCTCGCCTCCGGCGCTGTCGCGTACCTCGGGAGACTTCCGCGTCCCCCTGACCAGGGCACCCAAACGTGCTCCGGCGTCCGGCCGCCCGAACGGCACCGGTTTCCGGCCCCGTGCCCGGGTACTCGGTGCGGGTTACGGACCGCCGACGTCGCGGAGGCACTCCCCCATGCCCGAGTACGGTTACTTCCTCTCGTGCGAGCAGTACGGACCGGCCGAGCTGATCGAGCAGGCACGGATGGCCGAGCAGGCCGGCTTCCAGGCGCTGTGGATCTCCGACCACTACCACCCGTGGAACGACGAGCAGGGCCAGAGCCCGTTCGTGTGGTCGGTGATCGGCGCCCTGTCCGAGGCGGTGTCGCTGCCGATCGAGACGGCGGTGACCTGCCCGACCGTGCGTATGCACCCGGCGGTGGTGGCGCAGGCCGCGGCGACCAGCGCGGTGATGACGAACAACCGTTTCCGGCTCGGCGTCGGCTCCGGCGAGGCGCTCAACGAGCACATCCTGGGCGACCACTGGCCGCCGGCTCACGTCCGTCTGGACATGTTGGAGGAGGCCATCCAGGTGATGCGCCGGCTGTTCTCCGGCGAGGAGGTCAACCATCACGGGCCGCACTACACGGTGGAGAACGCCCGCCTGTACACGGTCCCGGACGAGCCGATCCCGATCGACATCTCCGGCTTCGGCCCGGCGGCGACCCAGCTCGCGTCCCGCGTCGGCGACGGCTACATCACCATCCAGCCGGACGAGACGATGGTGGAGCAGTACCGCAAGGGCGGAGGCGGCGGAAAGCTGGTCAGCGGCGGCACCAAGGTCTGCTACGACACCGACAAGGACGAGGCCGTACGGACCGTCCACCGGCTCTGGGCCAACGAGCAACTGCCCGGCGAGCTGGGCCAGGTGCTGCCCTCCCCGGCCCACTTCGAGCAGGCGCAGCAGCTCGTCACCGAGGACATGGTGCGCGAGAACCGGGTGTGCGGCGACGACGTGGACGAGCACGTGGCCGAGCTGAAGCAGTTCGCCGACGCGGGCTTCGACCGGGTCTACGTCAACCAGATCGGCCCGGACCTGCGCGGCTTCTTCGACTTCTACCGCACGAAGGTGCTGCCGCAGCTCCAGCAGGCCGTCTGACGGAAGGACGTGGCCCACGTCCACGCGGGGCGTGGGCCACGCGCTCACTCTGCGAAATCAGGAAGTGCGGGAGGACCGGGTCGCCTAGAGTCACCGGCATGTCTGTACGCCTTCGTATGCGTGACGCCCTGCCCGCAGCGATGCGTGCCCGTGACAAGGCCGCGGTGAGCGCCCTGCGCGGCACGCTGGCAGCGCTGGACAACGCCGAGGCGGTGCCGGTGGACGAAACGTCCCATCGTGCCGCGGCACTTGAGGCGTCGCCGGTCGGCGCCGGGGCCACCGAGGCGGTACGGCGTGAACTCAGCGAGCGTGACGTGGTGGACATCGTGCGCGCGGAGGCCGCCGAACGGCTTGCGGCCGCGGCGCAGTTGACCGCCCCCGCGCACGCCGACCGGGCCGGTCGGCTCCGCGCGGAGGCGGCCGTACTGCTCGGGTTCCTCGAGGACTAACGGCGGACCAGCCCGGCGAGTTTCCGTGCGGCCAGGGCTCCCGCCCCCACACCGACGGCCGCGCCCATCCACCTCCGGTTCCGTGACACCCACTGCTGCGGGCTGTGCTCCACGGCCTCGTCGTCGAAGCGCCCGTGTGCGCCGAAGTCGTGGCCGTGCGGACCGTCCGCGGGGTCCCACAGGTTCGCCGGCCCGTCGTGCCGGCCCTTCTCCTGCTGCGCGTCGAAGTTCGTGCGCGCCAGATAGCGGTCCAGCAGCCCGGGGGCGACGGCGTTGGCGAGGAGCGTGGCGGCCGTGGAGCCGCCCACCCAGTACTCCCGGCGCCGCGCGTGCGACGCCGCGTACACGATCGCCCGGGCCGCCACCTCCGGCTGGTACACGGGCGCGACCGGCCGGGCCTTGCCCGGCATGCGGCTCAATACCCATTCGAACTGAGGGGTGTTGAGTCCCGGCATCTGCGCCATCGTCGTCCGCACCCCACTGCGCGCGTGCAGCAGCTCGCAGCGCAGCGACTCGTTGAAGCCCTGGATCGCGTGCTTGGCCCCGCAGTACGCCGACTGCAGCGGGATGCCCCGGTAGGCCAGCGCGGAACCGACCTGCACGATCGTGCCGCGGTCGCGCGGCAGCATGTGGCGCAGGGCGGCGCGGGTGCCGAACACGAAGCCGAGGTACGTCACCTCGGTGACCCGGCGGAACTCGTCCGGGCGGACCTCGGTGAACGGTGCGAAGACCCCGGTGAAGGCGTTGTTGACCCAGACGTCGATGTGACCGAAGGTGTCGACGACCTGCTGGGCGGCGTCGTCCACGGCCTGGGCGTCGGAGACGTCCACGGGGACGACGAGCGCCTCGCCGCCGGCCCGCCGCACCTCGTCCGCCGCGGCGGCGAGTCCTTCATGTCCGCGTGCGAGCAGGGCGACCTTGTCGCCCCGGGCGGCGAAGGCCCTGGCGGTGGCCCGTCCGACGCCGCCGCTGGCTCCGGTAACCACGACCACACGGCCGCCCTGGTGCGATGTGCCTGTCATGCGCACCCGGCATCACGCCTTGTGGCGGGGCACGTCCGGGGCCTCGGCGGGCGGCGGGGGCACGGCCCCCGGAGCGCCCGCGGTGCCACCGGCCGGGCCGACGCCGGGCGGGGCCGGCGGTACGGGCGGATACGGCAGACCACCGGCCGCCGCGGCGGCCTGGCCGGCGCCTTCGTGGCCCGGTACCGTACCGGCCGCGTGCCCGGGACCCGGGCGGGTCGGCCGTGCCATGCCACGCAGCACATACGCCGCGGCACCCAGGATCACGGCGGTGATCAGCGCCGCGGCCCAGTCCGGCAGGCCGAGGGCGAGTGCCAGTCCCACGGCGAGCGCCAGGGCCGCGCCCGCGTACAGAGCGAGGGCGCCGGACGCGGCGTACAGCGCCGCCTTGCGGCGCTGCCTGCGCGTCTGCTCGCGCAGTTCGTCCCGTACGGTCTCGCGCGCCACCTGTGCCAGCTCGTCGACCAGATGCTTGTCCAGATGCTCCAGGTGATCCAACGGCTTCATGCCCGGCCGGGTACCCTCGCCCCCTGGCGGATAACTAGGCTCGTCCGCATGGAGATTCTGGGTGCCACACTGCGCGTCTGCGTCGACGACCTCGAGACGGCGATCCCCTTCTACGAGCGGCTGGCGGGCGGCAGAGCCCAGCGCTTCGAACGGGGCGGTGTCCAGGTGGCGGCGATCGGCTGTTTCCTGCTCATGAGCGGTCCCCCGGCCGAACTGGAGGTGCTGCGCAAGGTCGCCGCGACGATCGCCGTGACGGACGTCGAGGAAACCCACAAGGTGCTGACCGAGCTGGGCGCCCACATCGTCGCCGGCCCCATCGCCTCACCGGCGGGCCGCAACCTGATCGCCCTTCATCCGGACGGATCGGTCTACGAGTACGTGGACCGCCACGCGTAGGCGCCGCCCGGGTCAGTGCCGCCGCGGCTGGGTGATCATCTCGACCGTGATCGCCCAGCGTTGGTGGTCGCGCCAGGCCCCGTCGACGAACAGCATCTTCGGCGAGAAGCCCTCCAGGCGGAACCCGCAGCCGCGGGCCAGGGCGATCGAGGCGGCGTTCGTGGGCTGGACGTTGATCTCCAGCCGGTGCAGCCGCATCGGGCCGAAGGCGTACCGCACGACGAGGTCCAGCCCTTCGCGCATCAGCCCGCGCCCGGCGGCGTGCGCGAAGGCGCCGTAGCCCAGTGCCCCGGACTGGAAGCCGCCCTCGACGATGTTGTTGATGTTGATGAACCCGGCGACGGCCCCGTCGCCCCTCTCGCACACCAGGAAGCCGGCCTTGGAGGGGTCCTCGATCAGCCGGCCGGCGTAGGCGGTGTAGGCCTGGACGGTCTGAGGCGGGAAGAGCCAGGGGTGGTGCAGGTCCTTGCTCTCCCGGACGCGGGCGGTGAACTCGGCACCGTCCTCGTAGGTGAAGTGGCGTATGCCCACCCGAGGGCCTTCGGTGAGGTAGCGGGATGCGTTGTGCGGCACCCCGCTACGATATCCGCGCCGTCGATGTCCTTTCAGACTGTGTGTGTCAGGAGCCGGCGACCGGCAGCCGGAGCACTCCGGTGTTCCGGGACCCAGCAGTTTCACGATCGGTGATGGAGCGGCCGGGGCCGGGCAGCAGGTCGCGGGCGGCGCGGATCACTTCCTCGGTGGCTACTCCGCCAGGGCGGAAGACGTGGAAGACGAGCCGGCCGCCGGGTGTGGTGATGTCCAGTCCTCGACGGGCACCCTGGCAACGCCACCGGCCTGCACGTGGTGGAACTGGATGCGGCCGGTTTCAGGTGGGGCGGCGGATGGCCCGTACGGCGGTGTCGTAGAGGTCGAACATGTCGGCCTGTCCGCCCAGGCGTACCCATTCCTCGTTGGCTGCCTGCAGGCAGACGATCGCCGCGGCTGCGATCGCGCGGGCTTGCAGGGTGCGACGGTCGGAGTCGGGCAGTCGCGGCTCGATCAGCGGTGCGAACAGGCCTTGCCAGCGGGCTTGCTTCTCGGCATGTCCGGCGCGCAGGGAATCGTTGCCGAACAGCAGCGTGATGAACTCCAGGCGCCCTTCGGCGCTCATGTCGATCTCCTCGAGCACCTGGAACGCCGCACGCAGCGCCGTCCAGGCATCCTCGTCGGCCGGGCGCTCGGCGAGCCGCGCGGCGATCAGTTCGCCCTGTTCGTCCAGGCCGCTGAGCGCGAGATCTTCCTTTGCGCGGAAGTAATTGAACAGGGTTCGCCGGGAGACGCCCGCGGCGGCGGCGACCTCATCGAGGGTCGTGTTGTCGTAGCCCTTGGTGGCGAACAGCTCGATAGCGGTCCGGGCCAGCAGTGAGCGGACCACGGAGCGGGTCTGTTCCCGAAGAGGTGTCGGTTTCTGAGCCATGCACCGATGGTACGTCGACGCACGCGGTGCACATGCTTGCACTCAGTGCAAAAGCGTGCGTAGAGTGAATGCCATGAGCGAAATCGACTACCACCGCCAGACCGTCATCGTCACCGGCGCCAGCTCCGGCCTCGGCGCCGAATTCGCCCGCCAGTTGGCCCGCCGCGGCGCGAACCTCGTGCTGGTGGCCCGCCGGGCGGACCGGCTCGAGAGCCTGGCCGCCGACCTCACCCGCGCCCACGGCCTCACGGTGACCACCGTCGCCCGCGACCTCGGCCTGCCCGACGCCGGCCGCACGCTGCGCGCCGAACTCGAGTCCCGCGGCATCTACGCCACCGGCCTGGTCAACAACGCCGGCTTCGGCACCCACGATGCGTTCACCGACGAGGATCCCGACCGCCTGCAAAGCATGATCGCGCTGAACGTCAGCGCGCTGGTCGACCTCAGCCGCGCCTACATCGACCCGCTGTCCTCCGCCGGCACCGGCGTCCTGATCAACGTCGCGAGCCTGCTGGGCTTCCAGCCGACTCCCTACCTGAGCGTCTACGGCGCCACCAAGGCATTCGTCCTCAGCTTCACCGAATCGCTGTGGGAGGAGACCCGCGGCAGCGGCCTGCGCGTCCTGGCCGTGTGCCCCGGCGCCACCCGGACCGAGTTCTACGACGTCGCCGGCAGCCAGTCCGCCGACTACGGCACGAAGCGGGCCACCCCCGAGCAGGTCGTGAAGACTGCCCTCGACACGCTCGACCGGCGGTCCGCGCCCCCGTCGGTGGTCACCAACGGCCGGTCGCTCGCCCTCCTCGGCAAGCTCCTGTCGCGCCGCTCGATGGTCCGGTTCATGGGCTGGATGGCCCGCCGCCAGCGCCCGCAGCACCCCGTCGCCCTCACCAACAGCTGAGGAACACCACCATGACCAGCACCGACGTCACCAGACAGCCCACCGACGCGGCGCCATCGAGGAGGCGATCAACACTGACTTCGGACATCGCTCGCGACACGAGACCGCGCTGATGGAACTCGTGGGCGTCGTGCGGGGCATCGACTGCCTGCAGCGCAACCTTGCGGCCAGGGCCTGGCCGAGGCGAACACCTCCGGAAGGAAGCCACCGATGGCTGATCAAGACCTCGTTCTCGTCACCGGCGCCGGCGGCGTGGGCCGCCTCGTCACCGAGCGGCTGCGCGCGCAGAACGTGCCGGTCCGCGTCCTGATCCGCCGCGAGGACGACCGCGCGGCGGAGGTGCGGGCATGGGGCGCCGAGGTCGTCACCGGGGACCTGACTCGGCCCGAAACGGTGGCGGCCGCGCTCGACGGCGTCCGCCGGACGTACTTCGGGCTCAGTGTGTCCCCGGACCACCTGCTGGCGGCGACCGTCATGGCCACGGTCGCGAAGGCGCACGGCGACCTCGACCTGCTGGTGGACATGTCGCAGATGACGGTGTCTCAGATGACAGCCACCAGCACCGCGGAATCCCACCAGCAGCGGCTGCACTGGCTGGCGGAGCAGGTGCTGGACTGGTCGGGCCTGCCCGTGGTGCACGTGCGCCCGACGACGTTCCTCGACAATCCGTTGTTCACCGCCCTCGCGGCGCGGTCGATCCGCGAGAACGGCACGCTGGCGCTGCCGTTCGGGACCGGACGCACCTCGCCAGTCGCTGCCGACGACGTCGCCCAGGTGGTCGCGACCATCCTGCGCGATCCCGGGGAGCACGCCGGGAAGGTGTACGAGCTGACCGGACCGCGGGCGCTCGACATGACCGAAGTAGCCCAGGAATTCTCCGAAGCGCTCGGCCGCACGGTCACCTACCTGGACGTCCCCCTGCAATGGTGGCGCACCGAGGTACTCGCGAACGCGGGCCTGCCACAGCACACCGAGCAGCACGTCGCGACCATGGCGCAGCTGCACCGCGCCAACCGTTACGACAGGGCGACCCTCGACGTCGAGCGCATCACCGGGAAGCGGCCCCTGACCGTCGAGGAGTTCGTCGCCGTCCGCAAGGACTTCTACCTCGGCTGACTGCCGCAGGAGTCCCAGGTGAAGGGGGGCATCACCGAAGTCGCGGTCGGGCAAGGTGGTTCGGAGGGCAGTGGTTGAGCCGGAAGGCCATGATCGGGGGCAACCCCCAATCTCGGCGACCGCCACTGAACAGCGCAAATCTCGCATCAGTCGACTGTCGGAAGTTGCAGCGAATGCAATTCATCCTCATTGCTGATCACGGTCACCGGCTTGACGCCGCGGTTGCCGAAGTACGCGTCGTCGCTCGCCGCGATGACGAAGCTCAGCCGGTGCCCCGGCCGGTACCGGTGCACGATGCCGGGCAGCGTGACGGTGAAGCTCCTGGTCACGTCCGGTACGCGGACCGGCGCGACCAGGCGGCGGACCAGGGTGCGGGTACCGTCGGGGGCGACGTCGTACAGCTTGGCGAACAGGACGAGCTTGTCGGCCGCGTCGCCGGAGTCCTGGGCGCGCTCGGCTTTCGGGGAGTGCACCCTGAGCGTGACCCGGGGGGCGCCCACGACGTCGAGCGGGCGTGTCAGGGGTGCGCTGGTCCAGTCGAGGTAGGTGCCCTTGGTGTCGCGCGGCGGGGCGGCGGGCAGCCCGCTCTGGACGGCCAGTGAGCTGTCCGAGTGGCTCGTGGGGCTGAGCCGGTTGGTGTAGGTGCGGCTGCCCCGGGCCACCTTGTTCCGGTTGTCGACGAGTTTGCCGTCGCCGGAGAGGTAGAACGTGCGGCCCTGCACGGGGATGCGGCCGGCGGTGGCGTAGGCGCGGTCCGGATCGGTGACCCAGTCCCGGTGATAGGCGAAGGCCGGTCCCGTGTCGACGTGCGTCCGCTTGCGCAGATGGCGGTCGAACCAGGCGAGGACGCGCCGGCCGACGTAGCTGGTCTCCAGGTTGCCCTTCGACAGGTCCAGTTCACCGGTGGCCGGGGCGGTGGGCCCGGAGCTGTGGCCCGAGGACTGCCAGATCATCTTCACGGGCGTGCCCTGTGCCGAGAGGGCGCGGTACGTCGCGGTCGCCTCGTTGAGGTTGAAGAGGGTGTCGGACTGCCCCTGTACGAGCAGGGTGGGTGCCTTGACGCGGTGGAGGTACGACACCGGGGAGACGCTCCGCGCGAAGGCCAGCAGCCTGGCCGTCCGGCCGGCGGGGTAGCTCCCCGAGTTGAGTGTGTGGAAGGTCCGGCAGGCTTCGGTGACGAAGTGCAGGCAGCCCAGGGAGTTGATGCGGGACGGGTCGAGGCTGGGCCGGGTCACTGGCCGGCCCTCGCCGACGAGGTAGAAGCCGTTGGCCCACTGCCACTTGAAGACGCCCGGGACGCCCCTGCCGCCGACGGCGTTGTTGGGGCTCAGCGAGTACGCCAGGTCGTGCCAGGTGATCATGGGGACGAGCGCGTCGAGGCGGTGGTCGACGGCGGCCGTCGCCAGCTGGACGGCGCCGCCGTAGGAGCCGCCGATCATGCCGACGCGTGGGTCGCCGGGTGCGTCGCGGGCGACGAAGTCGACGCTGGTGCCGTCGTCCGCGGCGCGTTTGCCGGCCAGGAAGTCGACCAGCTGCGAGGCGGCGGCGCCGTCGATGTCCGGATCGTCGAGGGAGATGAGGCAGCCGCTGCGGCCGAAGCCCAGCCCGGAGTAGACGAGGGAGACGTAGCCCCGCCGGGCGAAGGCCTTGCCGACGGCGTCCGTGGAGCCGTCCGACTTGCTGCCGCCGAAGCCGTTCGTGCCGAGCACGGCGGGTGCGGGGTGGGCGCGGTCCACGCCGGCGGGGCGGTACAGGTCGGCGTCGACGGTGCAGGGGCGGCCGCCGGCCTGGACGGTGAACTTCAAAGGGGTGACGGTGTACGCGGGGCCCGCCACCGTGGGTGGGGTGAGTGTGAGAGGGGTGGCCAGGGCGGCACCCAGAACGAGAGCGAGCCGAGCGCGGGATCTGGGCACGCGTCTGGACACACGGACCTCCACGGTGAGGACGGCGGCAGCCCGGAGCAACCGGATACCGACCAGTAGGTACTGACCGGAGTCATGGTGTGATATGTGCCATGAGACGTCAATCACCGAAACGAGCGTTTTGACGGGTTTTCAGCGGGACACGTCAGCTCAGGACCGGCTCGTCGAACGTCAACGTCGCCGAGGCGGTGTCCAGTTCCGCCAGGGCACCGAACGCCATGGTCAGCGCACCGTCGCAGTGCCCGAATCCGAACTCCTCCAGGACCGGGACACCGAGCCCGCCGAGCCGGTCGGCGAGCACCGCCCGCACCTCCTCGTACGGGCCGCACGACTCCCAGGATCCGAGCACGATCCCGGCGACCCCGTCCAGCCGGCCGGCGCGCAGGAGTTGGGTCAGATACCGGTCCAGGCGGTACGGGCTCTCACCCACGTCCTCGAGCAGCAGCAGTCCGCCCTTGGCGCCGGCGTGCGCGTGCGGTGTGCCGAGGTCGCTCGCCAGCAGGCTCAGACAGCCGCCCAGGGTGACGCCCCGGGCCCGGCCCGGCACCAGCACACCGCCGCCCGGGGCCGCGGCGGTGACGGTCCGCACCGACTCGGGCTCGAACAGGGTGGCCCGGAGATGCTCCTGGGCCCGGGCGTTCTTCAGGAAGTCGACACCGGCCGCCGCCGGTCCGTACAGGGTGACCAGGCCCAGGCGAGTCGCGAACGCCTGGTGCAGGACGGTGATGTCGCTGAACCCGGCGAACACCTTGGGGCCCGCCGCCCGCATCGCGTCCCAGTCGAGGAGGTCGACCATGCGCTGCGCCCCGTACCCGCCCCGGGCGCACAGCACCGCGGCGACGTCCGGGTCGCACCAGGCGCGCTGGAGGTCGGCGGCCCGCTGGGCGTCCGTGCCGGACAGATAGTCCAACTCGTCGTGCCGGCCGAGCACGTGAGGCATCACCACGGGATCGAGGTCCCAGCCGCGCAGGAGGTCGAGCCCGGCCTGGAGCCGCTCCTCCGGCACGGGCCCGCTGGGCGCGACCACCGCCACGCGGGCGCCGGGGGTGAGCCGGGGCGGGCGCTGGGACTGTCTCACGTGCTGAGCTCCAGGGTCGGGACACCGGGCGGATGGAGGCCGAACACCTGTGCGTACAGGGAGAGCTCGGCCTCCAGGGCGCACACCATGGTCTCGGCCCGCCGGAAACCGTGCCCCTCCCCCTCGAACGCCAGGTAGGCGTGCGGCACCGGCCGGTCGCCCAGCCGGGCCAGGAACCGCTCGCACTGCACGGGCGGGCAGATGACGTCGTCCAGCCCCTGGAGCAGCAGGAACGGCACGGCGAGGCGGTCGGCGTGACCGGCGGGCGAGCGCTCCGCGTACCGGGCGGGCACCTCGGCGAGCGGCCCGATCAGGCTCTCCAGGTACCGCGACTCGAAGTCGTGGGTCTCCCCCGTGCTCCAGCCGGTGAGGTCCAGGACGGGGTACTTGATCGTGCCGCAGGCGAAGACGTCGGTCGTGGTGAGCGCGGCGGCCGCGGTCCAGCCGCCGGCGCTGCCGCCCCGGACGGCGAGCCGGTGACGGTCGGCCGTCCCCTCGTCGGCGAGGGCCAGGGCGACGGCGGCGCAGTCCTCGACGTCCACCACGCCCCACTGTTCGCGCAGCCGCTCGCGGTACGTACGGCCGTAGCCGGTGGAACCGCCGTAGTTGACCTCGGCGACGCCGATGCCGCGCGAGGTGAAGTAGGCGATCTCCAGGTCGAGCACGAGCGGTGCGCGGGCGGTGGGACCGCCGTGCGCCCAGACGACGTAGGGCGGCAGTTCGTCGCCGGGTGCGACGCAGCCGGGGTGGTGGGGCGGATAGAGGTGGGCGTGGATGTCGCGGCCGTCCGGGCCGGTGAAGACGCGGATCTGCGGTTCGGGGTAGTACGCGGGGTCCACGGCGTCGTCGTGTTCGGCGCCGACGACCCGGGCGTGGCCGGTGACGGCATCCAGCTCGACGACCTCGTAGGCGCTGCGGGGGCTGGCCCCGACGGCGACGATCCGCTCGCCGTGCGCCGCGAGGGTGGGGGCGAACTCGGTCCAGGGACCCGCCGCGTCGACGACCTCGCCGCCCTCCGGGTCGAGTACCCCGAGGGCGGTGGCGCCCCGGCCGTGCACGACGGCGATCAGCCCACTGTCGAGCGGCGTGAACCATCGCAGGCCGAGCTTCCACAGCGCCCCGCCGAACTCCTCCTCGCGCGGGCACAGCTGCTCGCCGTCGAGGTAGAGGTTCCACCAGCCGCTGCGGTCACTCGAGTGCAGCAGGCGGCCGTCATGGGTCCAGTCGGCCTGGGCGATGGACTCGCCGGGCCCGCCGGCCACGGTACGGGGGTCGAGCAGGGTGCCGTCGGAACCGACGTCGGCGAGGATCAGTTCGGTGCCGTCCCAGGGCATCCGCGGATGGTCCCAGGCGAGCCAGGCGGCCTGCCGCCCGTCGGGAGAGAGCTTCGGTCCGGTCAGGAACCGGTGCCGTTCGTCGGTCAGTTCGCGCAGGGCGCCCCGGTCCAGGGCCGCGGATCCGTCCAGCGGCACGGCGGCCAGGACACGTCGTACGTCGCCGGGCCCGTCGCCGGTGAACTCCTCCAGTACGCACCACACTTCGTCGCGTTCGGGCCGCAGCAGCGGCTCCGCCCAGCGCAGGCCCGCCCCCACCGGGGACACGGGCGTGAGCGGGCACGGCTGCCCGCCGGGCTCGTAGCGGTAGAGCCGCTGGTCGGCGAAGTTCACGAACACCACCAGCGGGCCGTCGTCGCGCGCGAGCGCCGCCGCCCAGGGATGTCCGCCGTACTCGATGACCCGGCTCCGCACGTTCCACGGCGCGGGCAGCAGTGACTCCTCCTTGCCGTCGGCGTGCCGCCGCACCAGGGTGCGCCGGCCGCCCTCTTCGGGGCGCGGCTCGGTCCACCACACCTCGTCGCCGACGAAGCCCACCCACTCCGGGTGGCCGTCGTGCGCGGCGGCGAGGGCCGCGTCGATGGGCGAGGGCCACGCCCCGTACGCCAGCGTCCGCACCGTCTCCCCCACTCGCCTAGGCCGACCGCAGGAACCGGTCGAGCACGCGGACCCCGAAGTGCAGCGCCTCGACGGGGACCCGCTCGTCGACGCCGTGGAACATGGCCCCGTAGTCGTAGCCCTCCGGCAGCTTCAGCGGTGTGAAGCCGTAGCCGGTGACGCCGAGGCGGGAGAACTGCTTGGCGTCGGTGCCGCCGGACATGCAGTACGGCACCACGTGCCCCTCCGGGGCGAACTCCTCGACGGCGGCTCGCATCCGGGCGAACGTCACCGAGTCCACCGGCGCCTGGAGAGCCACCTCCCGGTGCTGGAACTCCCACTCCACATCCGGACCCGTGAGCCGGTCGAGGGTTTCGCGGAACTCGTCCTCGCCGCCGGGCAGATACCGGCCGTCCACGTACGCCACGGCCTCCCCCGGAATCACGTTGATCTTGTAACCGGCGTCCAGCATGGTCGGGTTGGCGCTGTGGCGGACGGTCGCCTCCACGAGCTTCGCGGCCGGGCCGAGCTTGTCGAGCAGCGCGTCGACGTCGCTCAGGTCGGGCTCGACGCCGTACAGCGCGGCGAGTTCGGTGAGCGCGGCGTGCACGGTCGGGGTGAGCCGCGGCGGCCACTCGTGGTCACCGATCCGGGCGATCGCTGACGCGAGGCGGGTCACCGCGTTGTCACGGTTCACCTTGGAGCCGTGCCCGGCCCGGCCGCGCGCGGTGAGCTTCAGCCAGGCGGTGCCCCGCTCACCGGCCGAGAGGGGGTAGATCTCCCGCCCGGCACCGTCGTGGAAGGTGAAGGCACCCGACTCGCTGATGCCCTCGGTGCAGCCCTCGAACAGTTCGGCGTGCTCGTCGGCGAGGAACCCGGAGCCGTCCTCGGCGCTGGCCTCCTCGTCCGCGGTGAACGCGATGACGATGTCCCGCCGGGGCCGGACACCCTGGCGGGCCCAGGCGCGCACCACGGCGAGGATCATCGCGTCCATGTTCTTCATGTCGACGGCGCCGCGCCCCCAGACCACCCCGTCGCGGACCTCCCCGGAGAACGGGTGCACGCTCCAGTCGGCGGCCTCGGCGGGTACGACGTCCAGGTGGCCGTGGAGCAGCAGCGCGTCCGCCGACGGGTCGGTGCCCTCGACGCGGGCGACGACGTTGGTCCGGCCCTTGGCGCGTTCCAGGAGCGTCGGCTCGATCCCGGCCTCGGCCAGTCGCGCGGCGGCGTATTCGGCGGCGGGCCGCTCCTGGCAGTCGCCGCCGCCCCGGTTGGTGGTGTCGATGCGGATCAGGTCGGACGTGAACGTCACGACCTCGTCCAGCGCCTGCCCGTCCACCTGCTCAGCCATACTGCTCCTCCACCGCGGCCGCGACGATCGTGGTGACCGCCTTGAAGGCGCGGATGCCCTCGTACATGGTCCCGCTCGTGTAAGTCACCTTCCGCTCCCCGATCCGGTCCACACCCGGCACGACGGTGGCGGCCATGGCCAGGTGCTCGGCGTCGAACTCCACTGCGACGGTGAACGGGCCGCCGCGCACGGGTTCGTGACGCACCGCCAGTGCGGCGGCCTCCTTGGCGGCGGCCCGGATGTCGGCGGCGGTCCGGGCGGGTGTGCGGCACACGGCCGCGTACCGCGAGACGTGGTCCTTGACCGCGACCTTCAGCGCCTCGGGCGCGTATCCGAGCGCGTCCTCGCAGGCGACGTCGTCCCCGGTGACCAGCACGACCGGCACCCCGAACTCGGCGGCCACGTGGGCGTTGAGCAGCCCCTCGCTGGCCCGTACGTCGTTCAGCCACACACCCGTGATGGAGTTGGCGAGGTAGGTGTGGGCGAGGACGCCCTCCATGCCGGCGCCCGCGTGGTAGCCGACGAACGCGATGCCGTCGACGTCGCCGTGCTGCACGCCCTCCACCATGGACAGCGCCTTGTGCCGGCCGGTGAGCAGCTGCGCCCGGTCGTCGAGCTGCTCCAGCAGCAGGTTGCGCATCGTCGAGTGCGCCTCGTTGATGACGACCTCGTCGGCGCCGCCGTCGTGGAAGCCGAGCACGGCGGCGTTGACGTCCGAGGTGAACAGCGAGCGGCAGCGCTCCCACTGCGAGGCGCCCGGCATCACGTCGTCCGGCCAGGTGACGCCGGTGGCGCCCTCCATGTCGGCGCTGATGAGGATTCTCATGACGAGCCGTCCAGGGTAGAGATCTTCATGGTTCGTCACGTTACGCGTTGCGCGCGGAACCGGCTACGAGGTGGTCACCAGCGGATCGGCAGGCCGGCGACGAACGAGGTGAGCCGGTCGGCGAGGAGGCGGTGGTCGCGGGAGGAGTAGTGCCAGTGGCAGCCGGTGTAGTCCAGGCCGGTGTCGTCGAGGCGCCAGTAGCGGACCCGGCGGTCGCCGGCGTCGGTACGCTCCTGGACGACCTGCTCGACATGTCCGGCGAACGGGCCGGCGCCGACGGCCAGGATGGTGGTCCGGGGCCCGTACCGGGTCCGCAGCTTCTGGACGAAGTCGCTGTAGGCGCTGCGGTAGGCGGCGGCGAGGGTCTCGTCCGTCCAGGGCTCGCCCGGGTTGAGCGGGGTCGAGAAGTCGTTGGTGCCGAGGTGCACCACCACGAGCCCCGGCCGCCAGGTGCCCGGGTTCCGCCAGACGTCGCCCGGCACGTTCAGCAGCGCACGGTCGTAGAAGGTGCGGTAGCTGACGTCCGGTGTACCGCCGTTGTAGTTGCGCACCATGCCCAGGCCCGAGTAGGCGTTGATCTGGTAGTCGGCGCGCAGCCGCCGGGCGGTGAGGGCGCCGAAGCCGGCGTCGGCGTTGGTGGTGCGCTTCACCTGCTCGCCGTCGCAGTCGCGGGAGGCCGAGAGGTTGCCGTAGCCGACGGCGAGGGAGTCGCCGACGAACTCGATCTGACGGCTGCGGGCGGCCGGCCGGGGCAGCACGGCACCGCCGGGCGCGGCGACGAAGCCGCCGAACGCGCTGGTGCTCCAGGGAGTGTCGTTGCGCTTGACGAGCCGGACGGTGTGCACGCCGTCGGGCAGGCCCTTGACCCAGTGGGTGGTCTTTCCCGGCGTGACGAGGGTGGCGATGGTGGCTCCGTCGACCTGGACGTCGTAGTCGGCCGCCGGATCGTCGAGCACGATGCCCACTCGGGTGCCCCGGATCCGGCCCTCGAAGTACACGCCGGGCCAGCTGTACTGGAGCGCGTCTCCGCCGTCCTTGACCCGCCCGGCGGTGTGCACGCTCGTCCACGCCCCGTCCTTGCCGGGCGTGGCGGCGGTGGCGACGGCCGACGGGCCGGCCAGCGCCAGCGCCGCCGCCGACGCGACCAGCATCCGTAACCAGGGCAACGGCATGGCTGTCCTCCGGAGGACGAGGCGAGCGCACGGACCGGGCAGAGTGACCGTACTACAAATCCCCCTCCACCAGGCCGCGCCGGGTCAGCTGCGCAGCCGGTCGAAGCGGAACGGCACGAGCGCCCCGGGCCGCCGCCCGGTGACGACGTACTCGGCGAGCCGGTGCCCGGTAAGCGGCGACCGGGCACCGGGTGACGCCGAGCATGCGTGTGTCGGCGTCACCACCGTACGGCCCCCGCGCCGGTGCGGTTCAGTCCTCGTGTCCCAGCTGGAGGTCCCGCTCGGTACGCCCCCCTCCGGCCACCTGGAGGACGGTCGCGACGGGCGGGTATCCGGCGGCGATGACGGTGTACTCGCCGGAGGACAGGTCGACGAACCGGAAGGTGCCGTCGGGGCCGGTGGTGAGGGTGTCGACGACGTTGCCCGCCACGTCCAGCAGGGTCACGCGTGCGTCCTCCACGGGCCGGCCGCCACCGGCCCGGACGGTGCCGCGCAGGACGGCGCCGCCGGCCAGCTCGATGTCCTGGCGGGTCTCACGGGCGGCCTGGACGGTGACGGGCAGCGCGGCCGGGCGGAAGGCGGGCGCGCCGGCGGCGAGCGTGTACTCGCCGGCCACCAGCTCGGTCATGACGTAGCCGCCCTCCCGGTCGCTGCGGGTGGTGGCCACGACCTCGCCGTGCACGTTGGTGAGCGTCACGGTGGCGTCCCGTACGGGGTTGCCGTCGGCGGTGACCACGTTGCCCACGAGGTTGCCGGCGCCGCCCAGGACGATGTCCAGTTCGACGGGGCGTTCGCCGACGGTCACCGAGACCGCCTGCGGCTGGTGGCCGCCCGCGGCGGCGATCAGCACGTACGCGCCGGGGCCCGGAGTGGACAGGGCGTAGCGGCCGTCCTCGCCGCTCGCGCCGCGTCCGGTCTGCTGTCCGGTGATGTCGATGAGGGTGAGCGCCGCACGGGGCACGACGGTCCCGTCGTGGTGCTGCACCGAGCCGCAGACGGGGATCCCGCCGGCGTGGGGAGCGCGGGCGTGCGGGATCGGGGCGTTCCCCGGCGCCGTGTCAGGGTCGGTGACGAAGGCGTGGTGGGACACCAGTGGTTTCTCCTTGAGGAAGAGGGCGATGACCAGTCCGAGGACCAGCAACGGCACCAGGTAGAGGAAGATCCGCGGCATGGCGTCGGCGTACGCCCGGACGTAGCCGTCGCGCAGGGCCGGGGGCAGGGCGTGCACGAGCTGCGGGGTGATGGACTCCGGGTCGGGGATCCGGGTGTCCGCGCGGGCAGGGAGGTGCCGGGTCAGGGCATCGGCGAGCCGGTCGGCGAGGAGGGCGCCGAAGACAGCGGCTCCGGCGCTGCCGCCGATCTGCCGGAAGTAGTTGTTGGCGCTGGTGGCGGCGCCCAGGTCGGCGGGGCGCACCGAGTTCTGCACGGCGAGGATCAGGACCGGCATCACCATGCCGATGCCGGTGCCGAGGACGGCCGTCCAGATGCCGTAGTGCAGCCGGGGCGTCTCCGTGTCGAGGCGGGAGAGCAGCCACATGCCGGCGACGGAGAGGGCGCCGCCGAGGATCGGATAGGCCTTGTAGCGGCCGGTGTGGCCGATGAGCTGCCCGACGATGATCGAGGCGCCGACGATGCCGGCCATCATCGGCAGCATGAGCAGGCCCGACTCGGTGGCGGAGGCGCCGTCGACCATCTGGAGGTACGTCGGCAGATAGCCGGCGGCGCCGAACAGCCCGGCACCGACGACCAGGCCGACCAGCCCGGTGACGTTGAAGACGGAGTCCCTGAACAGCCGCAGCGGGATGAGGGGTTCCGCCGCGAAGCACTCGGCGACGAGGAAGAGGACGGCCGATGCCGCAGTCGCGGCCGCGAGGCCGAGGATCACGCGGGAGCCCCAGGCGTACTCGGTGCCACCCCAGCCGGCCAGCAGGACCAGGCAGGTGGAGGCGGTGGTCAGCGACAGCGCGCCGAGGAGGTCCAGCCGGGCCTTGACGGCCGGTTTCGGGAGCTTCAGCGCGACGGCGACGACGGCGAGCGTGAGCAGGCCGAAGGGGACGTTGACGTAGAAGCACCAGCGCCAGGAGAGGTGGTCCGTGAGGTAGCCGCCGAGGAGTGGCCCGGCCACGGAGGCGAGGCCGAAGGCGGCTCCGATCAGACCCATGTGACGGCCGCGCCGCCGGGGCGGCACGATGTCCGCGATGATCGCCTGCACGCCGATCATGAGGCCGCCCGCGCCGGCGCCCTGGAGGGCGCGGAAGGCGATCAGCTGGTCCATGGTCTGCGCCCGGCCCGCGAGCGCGGAGCCGGCGACGAAGAGGACGATCGCGAACTGGAAGACGCCCTTGCGGCCGAGCAGATCACCGAGCTTGCCGTAGATCGGCAGTCCCACGGTGGCGGTGAGCAGGTAGGCGGTGATCGCCCAGGACATGCGGTCCAGACCGTGCAGCTCGCCGACGATCGTCGGGAGCGCGGTGGCGACGATCATCTGCTCCAGGGCGGCCAGGAGCAGGGCCGGCAGGAGCGCGAGGAAGACCCACCGCACCCGGCGGGGACTCAGTCCGGCGGCGTCCGGAGCGGGCGGTGGGGCCGGGGCGTCGGGAGGCGCCACCGCCGGTTCGTCCTGCGCCAGAGTGATCCCGCCCACCAACCGCTCCCCTCGTCGCGCTGCCGCACAATTCCCGCGTAAAAGCGACAACTACGAGCAAGCGCGACGAGTTACGGCACAAAGCCGAGCCGAACGGAGATCACCCGAACCGGTGAGGGGCTCAACAGCCCCTGCGATTCCGTGCCTTGAGGGGGCTACTTCTCGACCTCGGCGGCGAGCTTGGCGAGCATCGCGTCGTAGATGCGGCCGAGACCCTTGGGCGCGAAGGTCTTCTCGAAGAAGCCGCCGATGCCGCCGGCGCCCGTCCAGGTGGTGGTCACGACGACCCGGGACCTGCCCTCACCGGCCGGGGTCACCCGCCAGGTGGTCACCATGGAGGAGTTGCGGTCCTTCTCGACCAGCTCGCCGTCGGTGGGCTCGCTGACCTCCAGGAGGCAGTCGCGCACGCGCTTGCTGGTGGCCTGGAGCTTCCAGTGGACGAGGGTGCCCTCGCCGTCGCCGCCCTCCCGGACCTCGTACTCGCTGAACTGCTCGGGCAGCAGCTTCGCGCGCGTGCCGCTGTAGTCGGCGAGGGCGTCGAACACCGTCTCCGCGTCCGCCGCGACGATCCGCTCCGTAGTGGCCTCGACCTGCGCCATCGCTTTCCTCCAGGACCTGGTTGCTCGGGGGTCGGGGCAAGCCAACCACCCCGCTGCCCGGCCCCCCAAATCGGGGTGGTCGAACCGGTCGAAGGCGCTCGGAAAACACCCTCGCACGATCAAGGGAACATGTGTTCTATTCTGTGGGCAGTGCTACCGAGGAGGCGTCATGCGCTGGGAGAACCTCACAGTGGACTCCGAACACGGCCGGGCCGACGCGGCGCTGTTCGACGCGGACGCCGTGACGACCCGTACGTTCGACACGCCGGAGTTCCGCGGGATCACCTTCCACGAGGTCCGGGCCCGGTCGATCATCAACCGGGTGCCGGGGGCCTCGCGCATGCCCTTCGAGTGGACGGTGAACCCCTACCGGGGCTGCTCGCACGCGTGCGTGTACTGCTTCGCACGCAAGACGCACAGCTATCTCGACCTCGACACGGGCCTCGGCTTCGACTCCCAGATCGTGGTCAAGACGAACGCGCCCGAGCTGCTCCGCCGGCAGCTCGGCTCGCGCCACTGGCAGGGCGAGCACATCGCGATGGGCACGAACGTCGACTGCTACCAGCGTGCCGAGGGCCGCTACCGGCTGATGCCGGGCATCATCTCGGCCCTGCGGGACCACGCGAACCCCTTCTCGATCCTGACCAAGGGCACCCTGATCCTTCGCGACCTGGACCTGATCAGGCAGGCGGCGGAGGTGACCGACGTCGGCATCTCCGTCTCGGTCGGCTTCACCGAGCCGGAGCTGTGGCGGACCGTCGAGCCGGGCACGCCCGCGCCGGAGCGGCGCCTGGAGGTCGTGCGGACCTTCGGCGAGCACGGCATCGGCTGCGGTGTGCTGATGGCGCCGGTGATCCCGTTCCTCAGTGACCGCCCGGACCAACTGCGGGCCACCGTGCGAGCGATCGCGGCCTCCGGCGCCACGTCCGTCACCCCGCTGGTGCTGCATCTGCGGCCGGGCGCCCGCGAGTGGTTCATGAGCTGGCTGGAGCAGCACCACCCGCACCTGGTGCCTCGTTACCGGCGTCTGTACGCGGAGGGCTCCTACGCCCCGAAGTGGTACCAGCGCCGGGTCACCCGTCAGGTGCACGAGCTGGCCGAGGAGTACGGCATCGGGCCGACGCGCGCGGGGACGCCGCGGCGGATCCGGCCCCCGGGCGCCCCGGCGCGGCCCTCGGCGCCCGAGCCGACTCAACTCTCGCTCCTGTAGGAGCGTTCGGGCGCTTCCAACGATCCAATTGGGTTATGAATTGACATATTGAGTTCTTTTAGGACGGCTTGCCGGGACGATGCGGCGAGGACGGTGCCCCTCGCGGTCCGTCATCCCGCCGTCCTGGGAGGACTCCATGAGAAAACGCGCAGTCGCACTGTGCGGTGCCGCCGTCGTCATGGCCGGGACCTGCACGGCCGTCTCCGCCGAGGCGAGCGCACCGCGCGCCGCGGACACCGCGCACGCCACGAAACTCGCCTGGAAGAACTGCGCCACCAAGGACTACCCGGTGCTCCAGTGCGCGTCCCTCGAGGTGCCTCTCGATCACTCCAGGCCGGACGGGCGGCAGATCACCCTCGCCCTGTCCCGCGTGCCCCACACCGCCAGCACCTACCAGGGCCCGCTCCTGGTCAACCCCGGCGGCCCGGGCGGCAGTGGTCTGGCGCTCGCCGGGTTCGTCGCGTCCTCGCTGCCCAAGGAGGTCGCCGCCCAGTACGACGTCATCGGCTTCGACCCGCGCGGAGTGGGCGCGAGCCGGCCGGCGCTGGACTGCGAGCCCGGCCACTTCGCCCCGGTGCGACCGGACTCCGTGCCGACCTCACCAGCCGTCGAGAAGGCCAACCTCGCCCGCGCCAAGTCCTTCGCCGACTCCTGCCGCAAGAAGTACGCGCACCTCCTGCCCTACATCGACACGACCAGCGCCGCGCGCGACCTGGACGCGATCCGGCAGGCCCTCGGCGCGGGCCGGCTCAACTACTTCGGCTACTCCTACGGCACCTACCTGGGCGCGGTCTACGCCAGGCTGTTCCCGGAGCGGGTCAGGCGCCTGGTCCTGGACTCGGTCGTCGACCCCACCGACGTCTGGTACGACGCCAACCAGTACCAGAACCTCGCCTTCAACGACCGTCATCGCGCCTTCCTGGCCTGGGTCGCCCGGCATGACGAGACGTACGGGCTCGGCACCGATCCGGAGCGGGTCGAAGTCAAGTGGTACGCGATGCGGGCCGCTCTGGCCAAGAAGCCGGCGGGCGGCGTGGTGGGACCCGCGGAGCTGGAGGACACCTACCTCCCCGCCGGCTATTACAACGGCTACTGGCCGAGCCTGGCGGAGGCGTTCGCGGCGTACGTGATCGACAAGAACGTCGGCCCCCTCGTCACGGCGTACGAGAACTTCGGCGCGGTCGACGCCTCCGGAGACAACGGCTACAGCATCTACACCGCGGTGGAGTGCGGGGACGCCGCCTGGCCGCGGGACTGGCCGCAGTGGCAGAAGGACAACTGGGCGGCCTACGAGAAGGCGCCGTTCATCACATGGAACAACGCCTGGTACAACGCGCCGTGCGCGTTCTGGCCGACCGTGGCGCCGCGCCCGTTGAGCATCGCCAACGGCGAGCTGCCGCCGGCGCTGCTGTTCCAGGCGACGGGCGACGCGGCCACGCCGTACGTGGGAGGCGTCTCCGTCCACCATCTGCTGGCGCGCTCCAGCCTGGTGGTCGAGGAGGGCAGCGGCAACCACGGCATCACCCTGAGCGGGAACGCCTGCCTGGACGGGCACCTGGCCCGGTACCTGTCCGACGGCACCGTGCCCCGCGCGCAGGGTGTGGCCGACGCGGTGTGCCCGGCCCTGCCCGAGCCGAAGCCCGCCGCCACCAAGGCGGCACCGACCTCGGCAAGCGGCTTGATCCTGCACAGCCTGCTGGGTTTCCGCGCCTGACCGGCTGACGAGCCGTCGGGGCGGGCGCTGTCAGTGCCCTGGTCCACTATGAGGCCATGAGCGAACTGACCAGAATCCCCGCCCCCGAGGGCGTCGCCCCCGCCTCCCAGTACAGTCACGTCGTCCTGGGCACCGGCCGCTTCGTCGCGGTCTCCGGTCAGCTCGCACTCGACGAGTCGGGGCGACTGGTCGGCGAAGGCGATCCGGCGGCCCAGGCCCGCCAGGTCTTCGAGAACCTGCGGCGCTGCCTGGCCGCCGCCGGCGCGGCCTTCGACGACGTCGTCAAGCTCACCTACTTCGTCACGGACATGGCCCACCTGCCCGCCGTCCGCGCGGCCCGCGCCGAGCACATACCCGACGACCGGCTGCCGGCCGCCTCGGCGGTGCAGGTCGCCGCGCTGGTCAGCCCCGAGTTCCTGATGGAGATCGAGGCCTTCGCGGTGGTGGCCGAGTGACGGACCTTCGCATACGGGATATGACACTCGCCGACTGTGACCGCGTCGCGGTGATCCGCGTCCGCGGCCGGCAGAGCGCGTACCGGGGCGTCGCACGCCGCCCGCCGCGGGCCACGACCGGCTCCTCCTGTGGGTACTCAAGGAGAACGGCCGGGCCCGCCGCTTCTGCGAACGGGCCGGCCTCTACGCGGACGGCGCCGAGGAGCCCTTCGAGGTGGAGGGTGTGACGGTCCCCGAGGTGCGGTACGGGCGCACGCTCCGCCGCTGAGTCACCTCTGTTTCGGGATGCGTCCCAGCGCCCGGACCGCCGCTTCGGCCAGCGACGGGTGCGCGAGGGCCTCGTTCAGCACGGGTCTGGCCCGGGCGTCGCCCAGCGCGCCGAGGCCGTCCACGCAGGCGAGAGCCACACGGCGGTACGGATCCTGCGGACGCAGCCGCCGCTGCAGGGTGGTGATCAGCGCCGGCACCGCCTCCGGGGCGCGCAGCTCGACCAGCAGCCGCACCGGATGCAGGGCGTAGGCGACACGCAGTTCGTTGGTGGCGAGGGCGGCGGCCGCGCGGGCGGTGCGCGGGTCACCGAGGCGGGCGAGGGCGTGGGCGGCGGAGGCGCAGCGCGGCGGATCGCGGTGGTTGAGCAGCAGGACCAGGGCCTCGAAGGCCCGCCGGTCCTGGGCGAGCCCCAGCCGGAAGGCGGCGAGTTCTCTCGCCCAGAGCGGCTGCCCGGGTTCCGTGAGCACCCCGGCCAGGGCGTCGAGGTCGTCGGTCGCCACGAGCCGCTCGAAGGCGGGCGACGCCCCCGACTCCTGCCGTAAGCGCTCCGTGAGTGATCGCAACTCTTCGTCCATGACTGAGAGATTAGGGGCGCCGCGAGCCGCGCGGGACGTACATCACAAACACGAGGGCTGGCGCGCTCGTTACCCGCCGGTTAAGCTCAGACGAGCGGGTTACCCACTCGCGTTTCCTCGCGGCGGTCTGGTGACGCGGCTGTCGCGGTGGGAGTACCTCCCACGCCCTTGAGGCAGTGGGGGAAGTCGGTTCGGTACTCAGGTACCGCGGTGCGACTCGGCCCCGGGACAGGGCCGGTCCCCTCTTCACCGGGCGTGTGCGCTCGCAGCCCGGCAACACCCGCACTTCTCACGCACCCGGTGCGCCCGTGGTCCGGCTCCTGCCGGGCCTACCCGGCGCACCCGGGCGTGTTCCCCGTCGTCACCCTCATTCCTGGAGTCCCGCGATGGCCACTCCCCTTTCCGACCCGTCCACGTCCCCTCTCCGGACCGTCGCCGTCGTCGGCCTCGGCACGATGGGCACCGGCATCGCCGAGGTCCTCGCCAAGGCCGGCCGCGAGGTCGTCGGCATCGACATCAGTGAGACCCAGGCCGCGAAGTGCGTCGCCGCCCTGGAGTCCTCCACCGCCCGCGGCGTCGAACGCGGGCGGCTCACCGAGCAGGACAGGGCGGAGATCCTCGCCCGCGTCCGCACCTCCGCCGACCTGCGGGCCGCGGCCGACGCCGACCTGGTCATCGAGGTGGCGCCGGAGTCGTACGAGGTCAAGCAGCAGATCTTCCGGGAGCTGGACGGGATCGTGCGCCCGGAGACGATCCTGGCGACGGGCACCAACGCCCTGTCCGTCACGCGGCTGGCCGCCGACTCGGCGCGTCCCGAGCGGGTGCTGGGCCTGCACTTCTTCAATCCGGCCCCGGCGATGCGGCTGGTCGAGGTCGTCTCCTCGGTGCTGACCGCGCCGGCGGCCGTCGCGGCGGTCACCGACCTCGCGCTCGACCTGGGCAAGGAGCCCGTCGCGGTCGGCGACCGGCCCGGCTTCGTCGCGGACGGCCTGCTGTTCGGCTACCTGAACCAGGCGGCCGCGATGTACGAGGCGAAGTACGCCTCCCGCGAGGACATCGACGCCGCGATGCGGCTGGGCTGCGGACTGCCCATGGGTCCGCTGGCGCTGCTCGACCTGATCGGCGTCGACACCGCCCGCACGGTCCTGGAGGCGATGTACGCCGCGTCCCGCGACCGGCTGCACGCCCCGGCGCCGATCCTGAAGCAGCTGAGCGAGGCGGGCCTGACGGGCCGCAAGGCGGGGCGAGGTTTCTACACGTACGAGGCGCCGGGCAGCGGCACGGTCGTGCGGGACGCCCTGACCCCGCTGGAGGGCGGCAACCCGACTGCGGGCCGGGAGGTCCGCTCGGTCGGTGTCGCGGGCTCGGGCACCATGGCCTCCGGTATCGCCGAGGTCTTCGCCAAGGCCGGGTACGAGGTGGTCCTCGCCGCCCGCAGCGAGGAGAAGGCCCAGGCCGCGAAGGCCCGGATCGGCAAGTCACTGGCCCGCTCCGTCGACAAGGGCCGGATGACCGCGGAGGCAGCCGCCGAGACCCTGGACCGCATCACGGCCACGGGCACCTACGACGACTTCGCCGGCGTCGACCTGGCCGTGGAGGCGGTCGCCGAGGACCTGGAGGTCAAGCGGCAGCTGTTCGCCGCGCTGGACAAGGTCTGCAAGCCGGGTGCGGTCCTGGCGACCACCACCTCGTCCCTGCCCGTGGTCGCCTGCGCCCGCGCCACCTCGCGCCCGCAGGACGTGATCGGCATGCACTTCTTCAACCCGGCCCCGGCCATGAAGCTGGTCGAGGTCGTGCGGACGGTGCTGACCGCCGACGACGTCCACGCGACGGTGCGTGAGGTCTGCGGACGGATCAGGAAGCACCCGGTCGACTGCTCGGACCGCGCGGGCTTCATCGTGAACGCGCTGCTGTTCCCGTACCTCAACAACGCGATCAAGATGGTGCAGGAGCACTACGCGTCCCTCGACGACATCGACGCGGCGATGAAGCTGGGCGGCGGGTACCCGATGGGCCCGTTCGAGCTGCTGGACGTGGTCGGGCTCGACGTCTCGCTCGCCATCGAGAAGGTCCTGCACCGCGAGTTCCGTGACCCGGGGCTCGCCCCGGCGCCGCTCCTGGAGCACCTGGTGGCCGCGGGCTGCCTCGGCCGCAAGACGGGCCGTGGCTTCCGCGAATATGCCAAGCGCTGAGGGTCCCGGCGACTGGTTCCGGTCCGGCGCGGAGTGGGGCGGCCTGCTCGGCCCGGACCGGTTCCACGAACCAGGCCCTGCGCGGCGAGCTGCGCACATGCAGTACGTTCAGGGCATGTCCCAGCCCGCCAAGTCCTCACGTACACCAGCCACGGCCGACGCGCCGGAGAGCGCCGCAGGCTCGCGCGCCGCCGCCCAGCGGCTCAAGATGCGCCGGGAACTGGCGGCCGCCGCGATGGAGCTGTTCGCGACCAAGGGGTACGAGGCGACCACCGTCGACGAGATCGCGGCCCAGGCCGGGGTCGCGCGCCGCACGTTCTTCCGTCACTTCCGCTCCAAGGAAGAGGCGATCTTCCCCGACCACGACGACACCCTGATCCGCGCCGAGGCGGTACTCAACGCAGCGCCCGCGCACGAGCATCCGCTCGACACGGTGTGCCGGGGCATCAAGGAAGTCATGAGGATGTACGCGGCCCGGCCGGAGATCTCGGTCGCCCGCTACAAGCTGACCCGCGAGGTGCCCACGCTGCGCGAGGCGGAGATCGCCTCGGTGGCCCGCTACGAGCGTCTCTTCACCCGCTATCTCCTCGGCCACTTCGACGAGCGGGCGCACGCCGACGACGCCAACGACGACCCGCTGCTGGCGGAGGTCGCCGCCTCCGCGGTCGTCACCGCGCACAACCACGTCCTGCGGCGCTGGCTGCGGGCGGGCGGGCAGGGGGACGTGGAGGCGCAGCTGGACCACGCCTTCGCCATCGTGCGGAAGACGTTCGGCACGGGGATCGGGGCCGGGCGCTCCACGAGCACGCAGCCGGCCGCCGCGACGGCCTCGGCGCAGGGCGAGGTGCTGGTGACCGTCGCCCGTACCGACGCCCCGCTGGATGAGGTCATGCGGACGATCGAGGAGGCTCTCAAGGAGCGCTGAGCTCCTTCGCCACTGTGATGACGGCCACCCTTCGGGGTGGCCGTTTTGGCATGCCGGGGCCCTTTTGATGACCCGCGCCGAGGCCATTCGATCGATCATCGCTCATTTGTTACGTAAAGATTTCATCTGAGAGCAAGTTCTGGCACTCAGTGCCTTGCGAGGTGACACGCGGTGTCATACGTTGAAGAGGTCCGGGCGATGTCCCGGCAGGCCCACCCGGCCTGCACGTCCGGACGCCTGCGTCACAGGCAACCTCCCGCCCACCAAGCGCTGCCGAACAGCACCACCGCCGGACCGACGGCACACCCTCAACCCTCAGCAGCACCGACGTAACCATCGGCGCCCCTCCCTCAGGGCGCTCACCGCCGGAGGCAACACCGTGACCGTGAAGGACATCCTGGCCGCGATCCAGTCACCCGACTCCACGTCGGAGGACTTCGCCGCCCTCCCGCTCCCCGAGTCGTACCGCGCGATCACCGTGCACAAGGACGAGACGGAGATGTTCGCCGGGCTCGCCACGCGCGACAAGGACCCCCGCAAGTCGATCCACCTGGACGAGGTGCCGCTGCCCGAGCTCGGCCCGGGCGAGGCCCTGGTGGCCGTCATGGCCTCGTCGGTCAACTACAACTCGGTGTGGACGTCGATCTTCGAGCCGCTGTCGACCTTCGGCTTCCTGGAGCGCTACGGCCGCACCAGCGAGCTGGCCAAGCGCCACGACCTGCCGTACCACATCATCGGCTCCGACCTCGCGGGCGTCGTCCTGCGCACCGGCCCGGGCGTCAACGCCTGGCGCCCCGGTGACGAGGTCGTCGCGCACTGCCTCTCCGTCGAGCTGGAGTCCAGCGACGGCCACAACGACACGATGCTCGACCCCGAGCAGCGCATCTGGGGCTTCGAGACCAACTTCGGCGGCCTCGCCGAGATCGCGCTGGTGAAGTCCAACCAGCTCATGCCCAAGCCGGACCACCTGAGCTGGGAGGAGGCCGCCGCCCCCGGCCTGGTCAACTCCACCGCCTACCGGCAGCTGGTCTCCCGCAACGGCGCCGCCATGAAGCAGGGGGACAACGTCCTGATCTGGGGCGCGAGCGGCGGTCTCGGCAGTTACGCCACCCAGTTCGCGCTGGCCGGCGGCGCCAACCCGATCTGCGTGGTCTCCTCCCCGCAGAAGGCGGAGATCTGCCGGGCGATGGGCGCCGAGGCGATCATCGACCGCAACGCCGAGGGCTACAAGTTCTGGAAGGACGAGAACACCCAGGACCCCAAGGAGTGGAAGCGCTTCGGCAAGCGCATCCGCGAGCTCACCGGCGGCGAGGACATCGACATCGTCTTCGAGCACCCCGGCCGTGAGACCTTCGGCGCGAGCGTCTTCGTCACCCGCAAGGGCGGCACCATCACCACCTGCGCCTCGACCTCGGGCTACATGCACGAGTACGACAACCGCTACCTGTGGATGTCCCTGAAGCGGATCATCGGTTCGCACTTCGCCAACTACCGCGAGGCCTGGGAGGCCAACCGGCTCATCGCGAAGGGCAAGATCCACCCGACCCTGTCGAAGGTGTACTCCCTCCAGGACACCGGCCAGGCCGCCTACGACGTCCACCGCAACCTCCACCAGGGCAAGGTCGGCGTGCTGTGCATGGCCCCCGAAGAGGGCCTGGGCGTGCGCGACGAGGCCAAGCGCGCCCAGCACATCGACGCCATCAACCGCTTCCGGAACATCTGAGAGGCGTACATGACTGAGCGTCAGAAGGACCGGCCGTGGTTGATGCGTACCTACGCCGGTCACTCCACGGCCGAGGCGTCCAACGAGCTGTACCGGCGCAACCTCGCCAAGGGCCAGACGGGTCTGTCGGTGGCGTTCGACCTGCCGACGCAGACCGGCTACGACTCCGACCACATCCTCGCCCGCGGCGAGGTCGGCCGGGTCGGCGTGCCGATCGGGCACGTCGGTGACATGCGCCGGCTGTTCCAGGACATCCCCCTGGAGCAGATGAACACCTCGATGACCATCAACGCCACGGCCATGTGGCTGCTGGCGCTCTACCAGGTCGTCGCCGAGGAGCAGGGCGCGGACATCACCAAGCTCCAGGGCACGACCCAGAACGACATCGTCAAGGAGTACCTGTCCCGGGGGACGCACGTCTTCCCCCCGGGGCCCTCCCTCCGCCTGACGACGGACATGATCGCCTACACGGTCTCCCACATCCCGAAGTGGAACCCGATCAACATCTGCAGCTACCACCTGCAGGAGGCGGGCGCCACGCCGGTCCAGGAGATCGCGTACGCGATGTCCACCGCGATCGCCGTCCTCGACGCCGTGCGCGACTCCGGCCAGGTGCCGCAGGAGCGCATGGGCGACGTCGTCGGCCGCATCTCCTTCTTCGTGAACGCGGGCGTCCGCTTCATCGAGGAGATGTGCAAGATGCGGGCGTTCGGCCGCATCTGGGACAAGATCACCCGTGAGCGGTACGGCATCGAGAACCCCAAGCACCGCCGCTTCCGCTACGGCGTCCAGGTCAACTCGCTGGGCCTGACGGAGGCCCAGCCGGAGAACAACGTCCAGCGGATCGTCCTGGAGATGCTGGCCGTGACCCTCTCCAAGGACGCACGCGCGCGTGCCGTGCAGCTGCCCGCCTGGAACGAGGCGCTGGGCCTGCCCCGGCCCTGGGACCAGCAGTGGTCGCTGCGCATCCAGCAGGTGCTCGCCTACGAGAGCGATCTGCTGGAGTACGAGGACATCTTCGAGGGCTCGAAGGTCATCGAGGCCAAGGTGGGTGAACTGGTCGAGGACGCGCTCGCGGAGATCGACCGCATCCAGGAGATGGGCGGTGCGATGGCGGCCGTCGAGTCCGGCTACCTCAAGTCGCAGCTCGTCGCCTCGCACGCGGAGCGCCGGGGCCGGATCGAGTCCGGCCAGGAGAAGATCATCGGTGTCAACGCCTTCGAAAGCACCGAGCCGAACCCGCTGACCGCCGACCTGGACACCGCGATCCAGACGGTGGACCCGGAGGTCGAGGCCCGCGTCATCGCCGCGCTCCAGCAATGGCGCGACAGCCGCTACCAGCCGCCCTTCAACCACCCCCGGCCCTGCAAGGCCCTGGAGCGGCTGAAGGAGGCCGCGCGCGGCACCGAGAACCTGATGGAAGCCACCCTGGAGTGCGCCCGCGCCGGCGCCACGACCGGCGAATGGGCCGGGGCCCTGCGTGAGGTGTTCGGCGAGTTCCGCGCCCCGACGGGCGTGTCGTCTGCGCCGGTGGCCGTCCCCGTCGAGGAGGGCAGCACCCTGGCCCTGGTCCGCCGCAAGGTGGATCTCACGGCCAAGGACCTGGGCGTCGGCAAGCTGCGCTTCCTGGTCGGCAAGCCGGGCCTGGACGGTCACTCCAACGGCGCCGAGCAGATCGCGGTCCGTGCGCGCGACGCCGGCTTCGAGGTGGTCTACCAGGGCATCCGGCTGACGCCGGAACAGATCGTGGACGCGGCCCTGGCCGAGGACGTGCACGCCGTCGGCCTGTCGATCCTCTCCGGCTCGCACGCCCAGCTGGTGCCGGACGTCCTCGAACGGCTCCGTGTGGCCGGTGCCACAGATATACCGGTGATCGCCGGTGGCATCATCCCGAATGGTGACGCCGAGCAGCTCAGGGCAGCCGGAGTGGCCGCCGTCTTCACCCCGAAGGACTTCGACATCACCGGAATCATCGGCCGCATCGTCGACGAGATCCGGAAAGCGAACAAGCTCGACCCCCTGGAGGTCCCCGCATGACCGCCCGCCCGTCTCCCGCCACCACCCTTCCAACGAGCGGCTCCGCCGCGCACCCGTTCAACCGTCTCCGCCCGCGGCGTTCCTGCCTGGCCGTACCGGGCAGCAACCCCCGCTTCCTGGAGAAGGCGCAGGGCCTCCCGGCGGACCAGGTCTTCCTCGACCTGGAGGACGCGTGCGCCCCGCTGGCCAAGCCCGAGGCACGGCACACCATCGTGAAGTTCCTCAACGAGGGCGACTGGACGGGCAAGACACGGGTCGTGCGCGTCAACGACTGGACGACCGAATGGACGTACCGCGACGTCGTCACGGTCGTCGAGGGCGCGGGCCCCAACCTCGACTGCATCATGCTGCCGAAGGTCCAGGACGCCCAGCAGATCGTGGCCCTCGACCTCCTGCTGACCCAGATCGAGAAGACCATGGGCTTCGAGGTCGGCCGGATCGGCATCGAGGCGCAGATCGAGAACGCGCAGGGCCTGAACAACGTCAACGAGATCGCGCAGGCCTCCCCGCGCGTCGAGACCATCATCTTCGGCCCGGCCGACTTCATGGCCTCCATCAACATGAAGTCGCTGGTCGTGGGCGAGCAGCCGCCCGGCTATCCGGCGGACGCCTACCACTACATCCTGATGAAGATCCTGATGGCGGCCCGCGCCAACAACCTCCAGGCGATCGACGGCCCCTACCTGCAGATCCGCAACATCGACGGCTACCGCGAGGTCGCCCAGCGCGCCGCCGCGCTCGGTTTCGACGGCAAGTGGGTGCTGCACCCGGGCCAGGTCGAGGCGTCCAACGAGATCTTCTCGCCGTCGCAGGAGGACTACGACCACGCCGAGCTGATCCTGGACGCGTACGACTACTACACGTCCGAGGCGGGCGGCAAGAAGGGCTCGGCGATGCTCGGCGACGAGATGATCGACGAGGCCAGCCGCAAGATGGCCCTGGTCATCTCCGGCAAGGGCCGCGCGGCCGGCATGCAGCGCACCAGCAAGTTCGAGATTCCCACCGACTAGAAGGGGCGCTGAGCGCGATGCAGTTCGGACGCACGTACGAGGAGTTCGAGGTCGGTGCGACGTACAAGCACTGGCCGGGCAAGACGGTCACGGAGTACGACGACCACCTGTTCTGTCTCCTCACCATGAACCACCACCCCCTCCACATGGACACGAACTACGCGGAGAAGACGACCGACTTCGGCAAGAACGTCGTCGTGGGGAACTACATCTACTCGCTGCTGCTCGGCATGTCCGTGCCGGACATCTCCGGCAAGGCCATCGCCAACCTGGAGATCGAGTCGCTGAAGCACGTGGCGCCGACCTTCCACGGCGACACCGTCTACGGCCAGACGACCGTGCTCGACAAGTGGCCGTCGAAGTCGAAGAACGACCGCGGGATCGTGCACGTCGAGACCAAGGGCTACAAGCAGGACGGCACGCTGGTCTGCGTGTTCCGCCGCAAGGTGATGGTGCCGACCGAGACCTACATCAAGGAGCGCGGCGGCGAGCAGCCCGGCCGCCCCGAGCTCAAGGAGCAGGAGAAGTAGCCATGGCGCGACTCGCCCAGACCGCCGGTCTGACGGACATCCAGCAGGAGATCCTCTCCACCGTCCGGGACTTCGTGGACAAGGAGATCATCCCGGTCGCGACCGAGCTGGAGCACCGCGACGAGTACCCGCAGCAGATCGTCGACGGGCTGAAGGAGTTGGGCCTGTTCGGCCTGATGATCCCCGAGGAGTACGGGGGCCTGGGCGAGTCGCTCCTGACGTACGCGCTGTGCGTGGAGGAGATCGCCCGCGGGTGGATGTCGGTGTCCGGCATCATCAACACCCACTTCATCGTGGCGTACATGCTCAAGCAGCACGGCACACAGGAACAGAAGGACCATTTCCTGCCGAGGATGGCGGCGGGCGACATCCGCGGCGCGTTCTCGATGTCGGAGCCGGCCCTGGGTTCGGACGTGTCGGCGATCACGTCGAAGGCGGTGAAGGACGGCGACGAGTACGTCCTGAACGGCCAGAAGATGTGGCTCACGAACGGCGGAACGTCCTCGCTCGTGGCCGTTCTGGTCCGAAGTGACGAAGGTCACCCCGAGGGCACCGCGCCACACAAGTCGATGACGACCTTCCTCGTCGAGAAGGAGCCCGGCTTCGGCGAGGTCCGCCCCGGCCTCACCATTCCCGGGAAGATCGACAAGATGGGTTACAAGGGGGTCGACACCACCGAACTCATCATGGATGGCCTGCGGATTCCTGCGGATCGTGTGCTCGGCGGGGTCACCGGCCGTGGTTTCTACCAGATGATGGACGGCGTCGAGGTCGGCCGCGTCAACGTGGCGGCACGTGGCTGTGGCGTCGCTCAGCGTGCGTTCGAGCTCGGTGTGCAGTACGCCCAGCAGCGCCACACCTTCGGGAAGCCGATCGCCCAGCACCAGGCGATCCAGTTCAAGCTGGCCGAGATGGCTACCAAGGTCGAGGCCGCGCATGCGATGATGGTGAACGCAGCGCGCAAAAAGGACTCCGGGGAGCGAAACGACCTCGAGGCTGGGATGGCGAAGTACCTCGCCTCCGAGTACTGCAAGGAGGTCGTCGAGGACGCCTTCCGGATCCACGGCGGCTACGGCTTCTCCAAGGAGTACGAGATCGAGCGCCTCTACCGTGAGGCGCCGATGCTGCTGATCGGTGAAGGTACCGCCGAAATCCAGAAAATGATCATCGGTCGGCGGCTGCTCGAAGAGTATCGATTCCAGGGCTAGATGTCCGGATACGGGGTGTTTTCTTGGAGAAGAAGATCACACCCCGTCAGCACTCTTCGGTCGCCGACTCGGCTTCGTGGCTTACCCAGTTACGGCCCCGAGCCGCTACGATCGCCGGAAAGCCGCCGTCCCCCGTCAGAGTGCGGCCTCATCCGCTACGAAGGTCATCCATGCCCCACAGCCAAACCTCTGCACCTCGCGACAGCCGGGCCGGCGTACGCCTCGCGCGCGGAGCATCGCCGTGGCTCCTTCCGACCGTCGCCACCGCAGCCCTCAGCCTGGTCCGGGCCCGCCGCTCCGGCGCCGCCAAGGCCGTCGCCGTTCCCGCCACCGCGCTCGCGGCGGGAATGCTGTGGTTCTTCCGCGACCCCGAGCGCGAGATCACCCAGGGCCGGGTCATCTCGCCCGCCGACGGTGTGGTGCAGAGCATCATGCCGTGGAAGGACGGCCGCACCCGCGTCGCGATCTTCATGAGCCCGCTCAACGTCCACGTGAACCGCGCCCCGCTGGCCGGCACGGTGACGTCGGTCGAGCACATCCCCGGTGGCTTCGTTCCCGCCTTCAACAAGGAGAGCGAGAACAACGAGCGGGTCGTCTGGCACTTCGACACCGAGCTCGGCGACATCGAGATGATCCAGATCGCCGGCGCGGTCGCCCGCCGCATCGTCCCCTACGTGCCCCAGGGCACGAAGGTCGAGCAGGGCGAGCGGATCGGCCTGATCCGCTTCGGCTCGCGTGTCGACCTCTACCTGCCCGAGGGCGTGGAGGTCGCTGTCGAGGTGGGGCAGAAGACCGTGGCAGGGGTGACTCGCATTGACCGTGATTGATCCGGATACCAAGGCCGGCTGGGTCCCGGAGGCCGACGAGGTCGACGAAGAAGAGGAGATGCCCCTCTCTCTGCGCCTGTCGATAGCGGACACCCTCACGCTCGGCAACGCCACGTGCGGCTTCATGGCGGTGTACTTCACCACCACCGGCATCCTGATCCCGCACCTCACGGGCAGCCAGGAGACGGGCATGGCCCGCCACAGCGCGGCCACGGCGGTCATCCTGATGCTCTGCGCGGCGATCTTCGACCTCTTCGACGGGCTGGTGGCGCGCAAACTGCGCTCCTCCCCCATGGGCGCCGAGCTGGACAACCTGTCCGACCTGATCAGCTTCGGGCTGGCACCGGCGTACTTCGTCCTCGTGTACGGCATGGTGGCGAACGACGCGCACCAGCGGGTGGCCGCGGTCGGAGCGATCGTCGTACTGCTGGCGGTGGTCCTGCGGCTCGCGCGGTTCTCGTGCGTGACGGTGAAGGACGGCACCTTCCAGGGCATGCCGTCACCGTTCGGTGCGCTCACGGTCGTCTCGATCGTGCTGCTTGAACTGCCGTTCGAAGCGACCCTGCTGGCGGTCGTCGGAACCGCGTGGCTGATGGTGAGCCGGGTCGAGTACCCGAAGCCGCGGGGCATCCTGGCGGTGGCGATGCTCTGCTGGATCGTGTCGGCCATGGGCATGCTGGCGGCGTGGGCCTTCGACGCGCCGGGCGGCCAGGTGCTGCTGCAGATGGGCTGCGCGCTGCAGATCGTGATGGCGGCGACGATCCCGCTGTTCGCCACGGCACGCCGGGTGAACACCTTCCGTGACAACCGGCGCGAGGCGCGGGCGGCGCAGCTGCCGTAGCGTTGCACCGGCACTGGGCCCCGGACCGAGTTCTCGGTCCGGGGCCTTTGCCGTGTGCGGCACCGTGAGTGGTCGCGGTGTGTGCGAGGGCCCCGATCAGGTCAGGAAGTCCCTGGCGATGCGTTCCGCCACCCGTTCCAGGATGGGGCCCGCCTCCGCGATGCACCTCGCCACGTCCGGCTCGGCGGCCGTCAGGGGGTACGCGCGGCGGAAGCCGGCGCGGGCCAGTGTCTCCGGGGAGAGGGTGAGGCGGCCGCAGACCGCGACGACGTCCGTGCCGGCCGCGCGGGCCGCAGCGGCGACACCCGCCGGGGCCTTGCCGTGCAGGGTCTGCTCGTCGAGGGAGCCCTCGCCGGTGATCACCAGGTCGGCGCGGTCCAGGGCGGGCGCGAAGCAAAGGGCGTCGAGCATCACCTCGATGCCGGGGCGGAAACGGGCACCCAGCAGCAGGGCGCCGTAGCCGATGCCGCCGGCTGCTCCCGCGCCCGGCGAGGCGGCGCACTCGGCGGCCTCCGGGCCCACAACCCCTTCCAGGACCTTCGCGAAGTGCGCGAGGGCGGCGTCCAGGGTCTCCACATCGTCCGGTGAGGCGCCCTTCTGCGGTCCGTACACCGCGGGTGCGCCCTTCGGCCCGGTCAGCGGGTTGTCGACGTCGCTCGCGAGGACGAGTTCGATCTCCGTGAGGCGCGGGTCGAGGCCCGACAGGTCGGCCGTCGCCAGCCCGGCGAGGCCGCCGCCGCCCGGGGGCACCGGCTCGCCGTCCGCGTCCAGGAACCGGGCGCCCAGCGCGGACAGCATGCCCGCGCCGCCGTCCGTGGTGGCGCTGCCGCCGACCCCGAAGACGATCGTGCGGGCACCCGCGTCGAGCGAGGCCCGCAGCAGTTCCCCCGAGCCGTAGGTGGACGCCGTGAGCGGCGCGAAGACCCCGGCGGGCAGCCGCTGGAGTCCGCTGGCCTCGGCCATCTCCACGACCGCCGTGCCGTCGCGCAGCGCGTACGCCGCCGTCACCTCGCCGCCGAGGGGGCCGACGACCCGTACCTCCCGGCGTTCGAACCCGGCCGCGACCGCCGCTGCCACGGTCCCGTCGCCGCCGTCGGCCACGGGCAGCGCCTCGACCTCGAGACCCGGTACGACGCGGCGCAGCCCGGCCGTCACCCGCTCGGCGACCTCCACGGCCGTCAGCGACCCCTTGAACTTGTCCGCGGCGACGAGCACCCGCCGTGCCTTCCGGGTGTCTCCCACTGCAGCGTCCGCCACTAGCACTCCCCTTGCTCTCCGGGCCCTCACGCACGTCAGGGCCAGTCGCGCCGCTGCGACCTTAGCCGGAGGACGCCCCGGCCGTCAGCTCTGCCCGACCCCTGGACCGATGCCCTCAGTCCGCCCGGAGGGCGGGCCCCGCGGCGACATCGGGTCCCCCCTCTGACCCCTCAGGCACCCTGCGCGAAACGGGTAGACCAGAACCATGACCCTCGTCGACAACGAAACGGCGCTGTCCGACCGCATCCTCGGCGGCTGGACCGGCCGCATCGCGGGAAACATGCTCGGCAAGCCCGTCGAACAGGGCGAGGTATGGACCCGCGACCGCATCGATCACTACCTCGGACAGGCTTCCGCCCTCCCGCTGACCGACTACCTGCCCGAACCCCCCGGCGACATCGAAGCCGCGCTGCGTCCCGAGTGGCGCCAGTGCGTGCGCGGCCGGATCCACGGCAGCTGCCGTGACGACGATGTCGACTACGCCATCCTCGGCCTCGACCTGCTGGAGACCCACGGCTTCGGCTTCAGCACCGAGCAGGTCGGCGACCTGTGGCTGCTGCGGCTGCCGTACCTGCAGACCTTCACGGCGGAGCGGGCCGCGTACCGCAACCTCGCCAACGGGCTCAAGCCGCCGCTGACGGCGACGTACGACAACCCGTACCAGGAGTGGATCGGCGCCCTCATCCGCGCCGACATCTACGGCTGGACCTGCCCGGGCGCGCCACGCCGGGCCGCCGCGCTGGCCCGGCGGGACGCGGTGCTGTCACACACCGGCAACGGGGTCTACGGGGCGATGTGGGCGGCGGCACTGATCGCGGCGGCGTTCAGGGCCCGGACCGTGCGGCACGCCGTCGACGAGGCCCTGGCCGTGATCCCCGCGAGCAGCCGCCTGGCCCGTACGGTGCGCCGGGTGGTCTCGCTGCACGACGCCCGGATGTCCTGGGAGGACACGCTCACCACGGCCGCCGAGGAGACCACCGGGATGGGGTGGATCCACACCGTCCCCAACGCCGCCGTCCTCACCGCGGGCCTGCTGTACGGCGACGGCGACTTCACCCGCACCATCACCCTGACCGTCCGCGGTGGCCTGGACACGGACTCCAACGGCGCGACGGCGGGGTCGGTGGCGGGTGTCTTCGGCGGAGCCGTGGGCATCCCCGACCAGTGGAAGGTGCCGCTGGAGGACACGGTCCGCAGCGCGGTGTTCGGTTTCGACGGGGTGCGGATCAGCGAGCTGGCGGAGCGGACGGTGCGGCTGGCGAAGCTGGAGGCCTGACCGGAACGGCTGAGCCGGCCACCGGGTGGTTACCCTGCCCCAATGACCACCTCTCCTGACTTCGCCGCCTACATCGCGTCCCTGCCCCGCGTCCTGGCCGGCGCCGCCGCGCTGTTCCGGGACGGCGAGGGCCGGGTGCTGCTGGTCGAGCCCAACTACCGGGAGGGCTGGACGCTGCCCGGCGGCACGATCGAGTCCGACGACGGCGAGACCCCGCGGCAGGGCGCACGGCGTGAGACGGCGGAGGAGATCGGGCTGGACCGTGAACTCGGCCGGCTGCTGGCGGTGGACTGGGTGCACGGCCCGGGGCGTCCGCCGCTGGTGGCGTACCTGTACGACGGCGGGGTGCTCGGCGAGGAGGACCTCAAGGCGATCCGTCTCCAGGAGGAGGAACTGCTGTCCTGGCGGCTGGTCCCGCGCGAGGAGCTGACCGACCACCTGCCGGGCGCACTCGGCCGCCGTGTCCTGACCGCCCTGGACGTCCTGGCGGAGGGCTCGGGCACGGCGGAGCTGGAGAACGGGCACCGGGTGCACTGACCGCGACGGTGCCGGGCGCGCGATATCCGCTCGCCGCTCCGGCACGGCCCGTCCTACCCTCGGTGACATGACCAAGCCCCTCGTCGCCCTTCTCAGCGGTGCCGGTATCAGCACGGACTCCGGGATCCCGGACTACCGCGGGCCGAACGGGCTGTGGCGCCGGGATCCCGAGGCCGAGAAGCTCGTGACGTACGAGTACTACATGAGCGACCCGGAGATCCGCCGTCGCTCGTGGCAGATGCGGCGCAAGAACCGGACGCTCCGGGCGGAGCCCAATGCCGCCCATCGGGCCGTGGCCGACCTGGAACGGTCGGGGGTGCCGGTGCGGGTGATCACCCAGAACGTGGACGGCCTGCACCAGCTCGGCGGAATGCCCGACCGCAAGGTCCTCGAACTGCACGGCACCGCGCGGAGTGTCGTGTGCACCGGCTGCCACGCCCGTGGCCCGATGGAGGACGCGCTCGCGCGGGTCGAGGCCGGCGAGGACGACCCGCCCTGTCTGGAGTGCGGCGGCATCCTGAAGTCGGCGACGGTGATGTTCGGCGAGCGGCTCGACCCCGTCGTCCTCGGCGAGGCGGTCGCCATCAGCAAGGCCTGCCAGGTCTTCGTCGCGGTCGGCACGAGCCTCCAGGTCCAGCCCGCTGCTGGACTCGCGGGTGTCGCCGCCGACCACGGCGCCCGGCTGATCATCGTCAACGCCGAGCCGACGCCGTACGACGACCGGGCCGACGAGATCGTCCGCGAACCCATCGGCACGGCCCTGCCCCGGCTGCTGCGCGGCCTCACGGCCGGTCAGCCGGCCGGAGGTCCTCCAGGCGCGTGAGGGCGTCCAGGGCCTGTTCGCGCTCGGTGCCGGTGAGGTCGAGCGCGGCGGCCCGGGCGAGCGCGGCCGCCGCCGTCTCCTCCTCGCCGAGCCGGCCCGCGATGTCGCCGCGCAGCACGAGCAGCTGCAGCAGCTGTACGTCCGTCGGCGTCTCGTCCGTCAGGCGCAGCACACGGTCGATGACCTTCGCGGCGCCCGCCGGGTCCCCCTTGGAGTCCGCCAGCAGCGACGCGTGGTGCAGGGCCCGGGCGAACGTCTCTTCGGGAGCGCGTCCGTGCCGGCGGTCCTCGCCCGTGCGCTGCCCCACGCGGACGCAGTTGCCGCCCGGGTCGGTCATGAGGAACTGCCGCACCCCGTAGGACATGTCCTTGAGCGGCCCGAGCCGGGGCAGCCCCCGGGTGGGGATCCTGCCGTACGCCGACTTGAGCCCGGCCCGGAACGCCTCGTACAGACCGTCGACGTCGTCGGTCAGGACGTAGCAGGTGCTGATCGACTCGCTCGGCTCGTAGCGCTTCATCGCGAAGAACTGCAGCTCTGTGGCGCCGCGTTCGACGACCGCGTAAGGGTTGGGGCTGCGCTGCTGGTAGGTCACCTCGAAGCCGAGGGCGGTGTAGAAGTCGAGGACGGGTTGAAGGGTCCGGCACGGCAGGATCGGGATCGTCTTCTCCGGCATGACCGCAGTCTAGTCAAATTTGACCAGCTGGTGTGTCAGAAGAGGGCCGCTCCCCGTTCGAAGTCCAGCAGGCGCTGCTTGCGCTCCAGCCCGCCCCCGTACCCCGTGAGCCCTCCGCTCGCTCCGATGACGCGGTGGCAGGGGACGATGATGCCGATGGGGTTGCGGCCGTTGGCGAGGCCGACCGCGCGGGAGGCGGTGGGGGTGCCGAGGGCCGCGGCGAGTTCGCCGTAGGTGCGGGTCTCGCCGTACGGGATGCGGCGCAGCTGCTCCCAGACGGCGCGCTGGAACGGGGTGCCGCTCAGGCGGAGTTCGAGGGTGAACTCCTTGAGGTCTCCCGCGAAGTAGGCCTTCAGTTGTTCCTCCGTCTCCGTGAACAACGTGTCGTCGCGGGTGCCGAAGGCCTCCTCGGGCGGGCGGTGGCGCTGGTCGGTCATGTAGAGCCCGCACAGGACGCCGTCGTCGGCGACGAGGGTGAGCGGGCCGTAGGGGCTGTCGGTCACGGTGTGCTGCTTCATCGGAACGTCCTCATACCGGAAGGAAATTGATCGGGTGGCTGTCGGTCGCCCAGAGGTACTGGACGGCGTAGGCCCGCCAGGGGCGCCAGGCCGCCGCGCGGGCGGTGAGAGCGGCGGGGGTGGAGGGCAGGCCGAGCTCCTGGGCGGCGCGGCGGATACCGAGGTCGGTGGGGAGGAAGGCGTCCGGGTCGCCGAGGGCGCGCATGGCGATGACGTCCACGGTCCAGGGACCGAAGCCGGGCAGGGCGAGGAGCTGGGCGCGGGTTTGCGGCCAGTCGCTCTCCACGCCCAGGTGGAGGTCGCCGTCGGCGAGGTGGCGGACGAGGGTGGTGAAGGTCGTGCGGCGGGTGCGGGGCATCGCCAGCGTCTCGGGGTCGAGGGCCGCCAGGGCCTCGGGGCCTGGGAAGAGGTGGGTGAGGCCGCCCTCGGGATCGTCGACCGGCTGGCCGTGGGCGGTGACCAGGCGAGCCGCGTGGGTGCGGGCTGCTGCGGTGGAGACCTGCTGGCCCAGTACGGCCCGCACGGCGAACTCCGCCTCGTCCACCGTGCGCGGGACACGGCGGCCCGGCGCCTTGTCGACCAGCGGTGCCAGGACGGGGTCCGTGCGCAGCTGCTCGTCGATCGCGACCGGGTCGGCGTCCAGGTCGAGCAGGCGGCGGCAGCGGCTGATGGCGACGGTCAGATCGCGCAGGTCGCTGAGGGTGAGGCGGCAGGCGATGTGGTCGGGGTTGGGAGTCAGCGACACGATGCCGTGGCCGTAGGGCAGGCGGAGTGTGCGCCGGTAGGAGCCGTCCCGCCACTCCTCCACCCCGGGCACGGCCGTCGCGGCGAGGTGGCCGAAGAGGTTGTCGGGGTTGAGCGGGGCGCGGAACGGCAGCCGCAGGGACAGGGCGCCGGGCGTGCTCGCGCCCTGCCGCTGGGGCGCACGGGCGCGCAGCTCGCCCGGGGCGAGGGCGAAGACCTCGCGGACCGTGTCGTTGAAGGTGCGGATCGAGGCGAAGCCGGCGGCGAAGGCGATCTGCGCCATCGGCAGGGTTGTCGTCTCGATGAGCAGCCGGGCCGTCTGGGCGCGCTGGGCGCGGGCCAGCGCGAGCGGGCCGGCTCCCAGTTCGGCGAGGAGTTGGCGCTCGACCTGCCGCGTGCTGTACCCGAGGCGGGTGGCGAGGCCGGGCACGCCCTCGCGGTCCACGACGCCGTCGGCGATCAGCCGCATGGCCCGGGCCACGAGGTCGGCGCGCTGGTTCCACTCCGGGGAGCCGGGGCTGGTGTCGGGCCGGCAGCGCTTGCAGGCCCGGAAACCGGCCTGCTGACAGGCCGCCGCGCTCGGGTGGAAGACCATGTTCTCCGGTTTCGGCGGCACCACCGGGCAACTGGGACGGCAGTAGATGCCGGTCGTCAGGACGGCCGTGAAGAACCATCCGTCGAACCGCGCGTCCTTGGACCGGACGGCGCGCACGCAGCGCTCGGTGTCGGTGTGCATCCCCATCTGCATGGCTCCAGCATCGGGCAGCCGGCGGGACGAGTCTGGCGAGAATCCGACATCGACCTCGCACGCGGGGGCCACCACGGGCACAGATGAAGATTCATTCATGTGTTCGTGCGAGGCCGGTACGATGGCGTCATGGGTCATGGAGCCGTCATTCCCGCGCAGGACGCCACCGAGCGCGTACGCCTGGACGCGGACAACGTCGCGAAGGTCGCCACCACGCTCCAGGCCCTGTCCACGCCGTCCCGGCTGCTGATCCTGGCGCGCCTCAGGGAAGGCCCGCTTCCGGCCACGGAGTTGGCCGCCGAGGTGGGCATGGAGCAGTCCGCCTGCTCGCACCAGCTGCGGCTGCTGCGCAACCTCGGCCTGGTGGTGGGTGAGCGCCGGGGCCGTTCGGTGGTGTACGCGCTGCACGACCACCATGTCGCCGAGCTGCTCGACCAGGCCGTGTACCACGTGGAGCATCTGCGCCTGGGCCTCAGCGACGCCGCCGACTGAGGCGGCGCCGCTGTCGCACCGTCCGCCCTATTCGGTCGCCGTGGGCCGTCGTGAGGCCTCCATCGCCTCGCTCACGCGCGTGAGCGGACGCAGCCGGTAGGTGTACGCGTAGTCCCGGCCCGCGAGGAGCTTGAACTCGTCGTGGGTGTGGGCGCCCCAGCTGTTGTCGCCGCCCACGCCCATCTGGCGGTGGTTGACCCGGAGGACCACGGCGTCCCGGGGAGTGAGCTGGTAGTCGTGGCGGGCGCCGACCGAGAGGTCCTCGGGGGTGAAGTGCGAGGCGTTGACCTCCAGCAGCGGCTCACCTGAGACGAGCAGTCCGCGCCCGCCGCGGTCGGTCAGCGCGGCCCAGCGGACGTCGGTCTTGTTGCCGTTCTCCTGGGGGCGCAGGTAGGAGGTCCACTGTCCGGAGACGGTGCCGGAGTACAGGCCCACGTCGGTGGCGTTGTTGCGGTCCCACATGTTCTCCTCGGGGCCCCGGCCGTAGTAGTGCAGCCGGTCGAGACGGCGTGGCAGGAACAGCAGGTTGCCGACCTCGGGGATGTACGGCAGGTTCGACGCGCCCGGGTGCAGGGTGTTGTCGACCTTGATCTCGCCGTTGCCGAAGACCGTGTACGTCGTGCTGTACGTGGACTGCGGGGTGGTGGGGAGGGTGCCGGTGACCGTGATCTCGACGGCCCGGTCGTCCAGGGTCCGCACCCGTACGTCCGCCACCTCCCGCCTGGCTCCGGCGTCCCGCCACACCTGGTTGCGGGTGTGGTGGCCGTTGCCCCGGTCGTTGTCGGTGGGCGCCCGCCAGAAGTTCGGGACGGGGCCGGAGGTGATCAGACGCGTGCCTGCCGCCTCGTACGACGTGATGGTTCCGGCGCTCTTGTCGACGGTGACCGAGAAGCCCTTGCCCGTGACCGTGACGTCGTCGTCCCGGTCGGTGTGGCGCAGGGCGGGCACGCTGCGCAGCGGCACCGGTTTCACGGCGGGGCCGCCCGTTTCCAGGGCGAGTTGCTGCTTGGCCACCTCGAAGCCCGCCTTGGCCCACGGCGTGGACTCCTTGGTGGTGAAGGAGAGCTCCAGGAAGTACTCGGTGCCCGGCTCGGGCTTCGCCGGCAGCCGCACGGGCACCTTGATGTCCTTGCTGCTCAGCGGCGCGAGGTTCAGCTGGTCCCGGTCCAGCCGGCCGCGCTGGATCACCTTGCCGTCGGCGACGAGGGACCAACGGCCGTCGAATTCACGGAGGTTGGTGAAGAGGTACTCGTTGGTGAGCTTGACGGCGCCGGGACCGCCCGAGGCCCGGGTGGCGTTGATGGCCTGGTAGATCTGTTTGACCTCGGCGGACTTGCCCGTGAGGCCGCGGTCGGCGGTGATGATGCCGTCGCCGGCGAAGGCTCCGTCGTTGGGGTTGTCGCCCCAGTCGCCGCCGTACGCGTAGAACGTCTTGTCACGCGGGCGCTTCTCGGTGAGGCCGGCCGTGGCGGCGTCGAACCAGAACCGCACGCCCTCGTCGTCCGGGCCGCGGGTGTCCGAGGCCAGTTCCGTGGCGCTGAGCGCACGGGCGTAGACGCGGGCCCGGCGGATGGTGCCGCTGAACTCCCGGGTCGGGTTGTCGACATCCGTGGCGAGGGACAGGGACGCCGTGTTGTCGCTGGGGCGCCGGGTGGTGGTCCGGGTGCCGCGCACCTGGCCGTCGACGTACAGGGTGAGCGTGCCCGCCTCCGCGTCGAAGACGCCGGCGACATGGTGCTCCCTGCCGGTCCAGCCGTCGGGCAGCGGCCAGCTCGCGGTGACCCACTGGCCGCCGCCGTGGATGAAGAACTCCAGCGTCCGGTCGGACTGTTTGAGGGCGTACTGGGTGTCGCCCTTGGCGATGATGGGCTGGTGGTAGCCGGTCACGTGCGGGGTGACCCAGGCCTCCAGGGTGAGCGAGCCGGTGAGGTCGAGGCCGGGGTCGCGGGGGAAGACGGCGCCGCCGGAGACGCCCTTGGCGCGGTCGAAGGTGCCGCTGGGCGCGATGATCTCGCCGCGCAGCGAGCCGGGGCCGGACTCGGTCAGCAGCTTGCGCGTCGGGGTGGGCCAGAGCAGGGCCTGGTCGACGAAGTCCCAGATCCAGCCGCCCTGGAGCACGTCGTAGCGGCGGACGATGTCCCAGTACTTCTTGAAGTTGCCGTTGGAGTTCCCCATCCCGTGGGAGTACTCGATCATGACGTACGGGCGGGTGTCGCTGGTGTCCTTGGCGCGCTGCTCGACCCGCTGCGGGCTGTCGTACATCTCGGAGCGGATGTCGCTGATGCCCGGGCGGTCATCGCCCTCGTACTGGATGACGCGGGTCGGGTCGTAGGAGCGGATCCAGTCGTACATGGCGTTGAAGGTGGTGCCGCCGCCCGCCTCGTTGCCGAGCGACCAGATGACCACCGAGGCGTGGTTCTTGTCGCGGTGGACCATGTTCTGGGCGCGCACCACGCACGCCTCGGTCCACTCGGGGTGGCCACTGCCGGGGTACTCGTCGCGGATGCCGTGGGTCTCGAGGTTGGTCTCGTCCACGAGGTACAGGCCGTACTCGTCGGCGAGTTCCAGCCACAGCGGGCTGTTGGGGTAGTGCGAGGTGCGGACGCTGTTGATGTTGAGGCGCTTGATGATCCCGATGTCCTCGATCATCTGCGCGCGGGTGAGGGCCGAGCCGGTGGCGGGGTGGATCTCGTGCCGGTTGGTGCCGCGGAAGGAGACCGGCTTGCCGTTGATGCGCATCAGGCCGTCCTTGAGCGCGAACTCGCGGAAGCCGACCCGGTGCGAGAGGGTCTCGATCACCTTTCCGGCCGGGTCGCGCAGGCGCAGTACGGCGGTGTACAGGTTCGGGTGCTCGGCAGACCAGAGCTTCGGCGACGGGACGACTCTGGAGGCCTTCGCGGTGGCCTCGTCACCGTCCGGGACGTCGACGGGCAGGTTCAGGGGTCGGGACCAGACGGCGTGGCGGCGCGCGTCGTACAGCTGGGTCTCGACGGTGTAGCGGCCCGCGCCCTCGCCGCCGTAGTCGCGGACGTGCGCGGTGACCTCGAGCTCGGCGGAGGTGTAGTCGTCACCGAGCGGGGTGCCCAGTCTGAAGTCGCGCAGGTGCACGTTCGGCGTCGAAAAGAGGTGGACCGAGCGGAAGATGCCGCTCAGCCGGATCATGTCCTGGTCCTCCAGCCACTCCGCGTCGGAGTAGCGGTAGACCTCGACGGCGATCTGGTTGGTGCCCGGCTTGAGGTGGCGGGTGATGTCGTACTCGGCGGAGGTGTAGGAGTCCTCGTGGTAGCCCGCCAGCTCGCCGTTGATCCACACGTAGTGGGCGGACTTGACTCCCTCGAAGTGCAGGAAGGTGCGCCGGCCCGACCAGTTGCGCGGGACGGTGAACGTGCGGCGGTACTGGCCCACGGGGTTGTAGCGGGTGGGGGCGGCCGGCGGCTGGGCGTTCTCGCCACCGCCGTTGGGACCCCACCAGGGGTACGTGATGTTGACGTAGATCGGGAAGTCGTAGCCCTGCAACTGCCAGGCCGAGGGCACCGGGATGGCGTCCCATCCGGAGTCGTCCACGTCCGTGCGGTAGAAGTCGGTGTCACGGTCGTCGGGGCGGTCTGCGTAGGCGAACTTCCATGTGCCGTCCAGACTCAGCCGGTACGGCGAGCGCTCGCGGTCACCGGCCAGTGCCTGCCCGAGGTCCGCGTACGGCATGAGCGTGGTGTGCGGCGGCTCGGTGCCCACCCGGTACACGGCCAGGCCGTCGTTCCACTCCGGCGGGCCCTCCGCGGCCGGACGCCTGCCGGCCGCGTGCGCCACGGCGGGCGACGCCGACAGGGCGAGCGCGCCGAGCACGGCGGCTCCTCCCTCCAGCAGACGGCGACGGCTGACCACCGGACGCTCGGAGTGGACGGGCCGGTCGGCGGGGGACGGGTGCGGGTGCGGCATGACCGTGGCCTTCCTCGGTTCGACAGGGTGCTGCACGGACTGAGGGCACGTCAGTCGCGGCCCTCAACCCCCTTCGCGGGATGGGAGTTTCTGTTGGGGCGCGTGCAACTGACGGTGACGGAGCAACTGCTGAGCAGGCACACCCTAGGACTCGAACACAATCGAAGCAATGACCGCGTGAGACTTTGTTCGGTCCTGATGGTTCCGTCGGTCGGCTCTCAGCTCGTGAGGAAGGCGAGCACCTCGCTCGCCAGCCGGCCGGGCGCGTCCAGCGGTACGAGGTGCCCGGCGTCCGGGACCGGCCGGAGCCGGGCGCCCGGGATCAGGGCGGCCAGTTCCTGCCCCTTGGCGAAGGGGATCCAGGTGTCCTCGGTGCCCCAGCACACGGTGACGGGCAGGTCGAGCGTGGGATACAGCGGCTGGATGTCGTCGGTGTAGCGCTGGTCGGCCTGCGCGATCTGGCGGTAGAAGGCGGCCTGGCCCCGCTCCCCCGTCCACGGCCGGACCAGCGCGTCGAGCGCGGCGGGACGCAGGCCGACGTGGCTTGCGGACGTGACGTACTCGCGCACCAGGGCCTCGTGCAGCGCCGCCGGCAGTTGCTCGAAGACCTGGCTGTGTTCCCCGACCAGCCGGAAGAAGGGCGAACCCCAGGGCTCCAGGGCCACCGGGTCGACCAGGGCGAGCCGCCGGTAGCGGGCCCCGTGCAGCAGGTGGGCGCGCAGCGCCACGCATCCGCCGAAGTCGTGCGCGACGACGGACGGCTCCCGAAGGCCCCAGTGCGCCAGCAGCCCGGCGAACACCTCGCCCTGCGCGCCCAACGAGACGTCCTGGTCCGGGTACATGGCGGAGCCGCCGTAGCCCGGCATGTCCCACACATGGACGCGGTATCCGGCGGCTGCGAGGGCGGGAGCGATCTCGTGCCACACGTACGACGAGAAGGGCGTTCCGTGCAGCAGCACGACCGGCTCGCCACCGGGGTCCCCGAGCCGGTCCCAGCGGACGGTCCCCGACGCCGTGGACAGACTCTCTCGCAACGACCAGTCACCCAAGACGGCTCTCCTTCGCGGTCTGCACGGACCCCTCTGGCTTTTTGTCGTTTCAGCGCGACAGTGCCACTCTTCCGACCGTACTGTGACCTCATCGGACAACCCGCGCAACGGATCTTGGCGGTACCTCTTGCCGCGCCGGAAGGAGCGGCCCGCATGAACGGGTATGCGACCTCGGATCGCGATGACGTCACGGCCGCGCCCGGCGGGCTGCTGGACCTGCTGAAGGTCGCGGCCGTGGTCCTGGACGCGGGCGGGCACATCGCGCTGTGGAGTCCCGAGATCGAGCAGCTGCTCGGCTACACCGCGGCCGAGGCCCTGCGGCAGCGCGCCGACACGCTCCTGATCGCCCCGGAGAACCGCCCCCGCGGCAGGGAGCTCTTCGCGCAGGTCAGATCGGGCGACCGCTGGGCGGGTGTCTTCCCGCTGCGGCACAAGGACGGCACGGACCGCGCCGTGGAGTTCCGCACGATGCGGCTGCTCGACTCCGATGGGCAGCCTCACCTGCTCGGACTCGCCGCGGACGCGACGACGGTCCGGAACGTGGAGCGGGACCTCGCCCTCTCGCACAGCCTCGTCAACCAGACACCCCTCGGTATCGCCGTCTTCGACAACGACCTGCGCTGGGTCGGGGTCAATCCGGCCCTGGAGCGGATCAACGGCGTGCCGGAGGAGGCGGTGCTGGGACGCCGGGTCGGGGAGGTGCTGCCGGACCTGGACGTCGAGGCCATCGAGGGCCGGATGCGGCACGTCCTCAAGACCGGCAGACCCCTGCTCGACCAGCAGACCCTCGGCCGTACGGTGGCGGACGAGCAGAACCGCGCCTACTCGGAGTCGTACCACCGCATCGAGGACACCGACGGCCGTGTGCTCGGCCTCGCGATGGCCGTACTCGACGTCACCGAGCGCCAGCAGGCCGCGGCCGAGGTCGCTCAGGCGCGCCAGCACCTGTCGGTGATCGCCGACGCCGGCGTGCGCATCGGCACCACGCTCGATCTGCGGCAGACCGCCCGGGAGCTGGCCGACGTGGTGGTGTCACACGTGGCGGACCTGGCCGCCGTGGACGTCCTGGAGTCCGTCGTCGCCCACGGCGCCATCCCCCCGGTGTTCGACAGCGCACCCGCCGAGTTCAGGGCGCTGGCCGTCGCGGCCGGCTACCCCACCGGCGCGATCCACGCCGCCGACCCGGTGGGCGAGCTGGCCACCTACGGGCCGTCACGGATCATCACGCAGTGCGTCCGCAGCGCCCGCGCGGTCCTGGTGGAGCGCGTGGATGCCAAGATGATGCGGCGCATCGCCCGGGACGCGCGCGCCGCCCAGACACTGCGCGAGGCCGGCGCCCACTCCTACCTGGCCCTGCCGCTGATGGCCCGGGGCAAGGTGCTGGGCACCCTCACGTTGTACCGCACGATCGACGAACGTCCCTTTGACGACCGGGACCAGGTGCTCGCCTCGGAACTCGCCTCGCGCGCCGCGATCTGCATCGACAACGCCCGCCTCTACGGACGGGAACGCGGCACCGCCCTGACGCTGCAGCGCAGTCTGCTCCCGGCCACGCCCGCCGAACGGGAGGGGCTGGAGATCGCCGCCCGCTACCGCCCGGCCCTCAGCGAGGTCGGCGGCGACTGGTACGACGTGCTGCCGCTGGGGCCGGGACGCACCGGGTTCATCGTGGGCGATGTGATGGGCAAGGGCGTCCAGGCAGCGGCGATCATGGGGCAGCTGAGCACGGCGACGCGGGCCCTGGCCCGGCTGGATCTGCCGCCCGCCGATCTGCTGCGGCACCTCGACGACATCGCCGGCTCGCTCGGCGACGCGATCGCCACGTGCGTGTACGCCGTGTGCGATCTGCGGACCGGCACCTGCGCGCTGTCCAGCGCCGGTCACCTGCCGCCGGTGCTCGCCGGGGCGGACGGCGGCGCCGAGCTCGTCGACGTGCCCGGCGGGGTCCCGCTCGGGGTCGGCGGCGTGGAGTTCAAGACCGTGGAGGTGGAGTTCGCCCCGGGCTCCCTGCTCGCCCTGTACACCGACGGGCTGGTCGAGAACCGCGGGGAGCCCATCGACACCGGGCTCACCACGCTGACCCGCCTCCTGCGGAACGCGGGACCCAGCCTCCAGCGCACCAGCGACAGCCTGCTCAGCGTGCTGAGCCCGGAGCCCGACGACGACGTCGCGCTCCTGCTGGTCCGCACCCACGCCTGAGCGACGGCCGCAACTGGTAGGACGTCAGCGCGAGTTGCGTTCTCCAAGCCGGTGGCCGACCTGTCGATGGGTCAGCAGAGGCGTCTCGACCTGCCGGCCGGCCGCACCTCGCGCTCGCCGGACGACACCCGGTTCCCGGTGGGCACGAAGGCCTCGGCCGCACGCTGACACGGCGCCTCCCGGCCCGGCCCCGGACGGGCCGGGAGGTGCGGCTCACGGATTGCCCGGCGGCTGTTCGAACGACTGCCGGGCGTCGTCCTTGCGCACGGTGCACAGGGCCCAGATGACGAACCCCGAGATCGCGATCATCACGACGGACCAGACCGGGTAGTACGGGAGGGAGAGGAAGTTGGCGATGATGACGAGTCCGGCGATGATGACGCCGGCCACGCGCGCCCATGTCGACGCCTGGAACAGCCCGATGCTGACGAGCACGGCGACCGCGCCCAGGATCAGATGGACCCAGCCCCAGCCCGTGAGGTCGAACTCGAAGACATAGTCGGAGGTCGTGAGGAACACGTCGTCCTCGGCGATCGCCGCGATACCGCGCAGGACGCCGAGAATCCCGGCGATCATGAGCATGACGGCCCCGAGGATCATCACGCCGACGGCCCATTCGCGCTTCGCCGTGGGCTCGTGTGTGGGGTGAGTGGTGGTCATCCTGCTGCCTCGTTTCTGCTGCGTCCGGCTCGTTCGGCGACCGGAGGTGGAGGTGTCGTGGGCCAGGGCTCAGGCCAACCGCTCCCAGCGTGCTCACGGCCCGGTCCGGGCCGCCTCACCCGGAGCGGGTGACCATCCGGCGGCGACGTGCTCCGGGCGGCGACCGGACCGGGCCTCTCCGGTCTGAGATCCGCGCCGGTCGTTCCCCGGATCACCCCTCGTGGGTGATCCGCACCCGGTGCCACCGCGGTGGAGTGGAGAGCCCAGTCCCACAGGACCGAGAGACACGAGATGGACCATCCAGGGATTCCCCGGACCGGGCCCACCCGGCCTCGGCGAGCGCGGGAGCAGCAGGAGCCGCGTTCCGGGCGGCGCGCGCAGCTCGCCGCTCTCGTCCGTGCCGCGCTCATCGCGGTCGGGCTCGTCACCGTCTACTACGAGCTGCCACTGGACGGGCACAGCACGGTCCGCACCTCGACGCTGCTGGCCTGCGGCCTGCTGCTGGTCTTCGTGATCTTCTGGCGGGAGGTGCGGGCCATCGTGTCCTCGCCCTATCCCCGCCTGAAGGCCGTCGAGGCCCTGGCCACGACGCTGGCACTGTTCCTGCTGGTCTTCGCGGGCACCTACTTCACGGTGGAGCACACCACCCCGGGCTCGTTCAGCGAGCCGATGACGAAGACGGACTCCCTGTACTTCACCCTCACCACGTTCACCACCGTCGGATACGGCGACATCGTCGCCGTGTCCCAGACGGGGCGTGTGCTGACGATGCTTCAGATGGTGGGCGGACTGCTCCTGGTGGGCGTGGCCGCGCGGGTTCTCGCCAGGGCGGTGCGGGCCGGGATGCGGAGGCAGGGGCGCGAGCCGCCCGAGGACCTCCCCTGACGGCGAAGGGCGATCCCGTGGCCATCGCGGCCTGCCCTGGCGGCAGCGGTCGCTTCGAGCGTGCGCTCACCTCGTTCGCGTCACTCCGGCAGCTGGCGCAGTTCCACGACCCTGAGCCCCAGCGACTGCAAGCGGGTCAGCAGCCCGTACAGGTGTGCCGTGTCGACTATGGGCCCGTAGAGGACGGTCTGCCCGGCCATCATCACGTGCTCCAGCTCTGGGAAGACCTTGACCAGCGTCTCCGACATCTGTCCGTCGACACGGAACTCGTAGCGCATGAGCGGCCCTCCGGGGGCGGCGGCCTGGGAAGGGCGGAACACGCCCCTCCCCTGCGATGTTCCGCCCCGGCGCGCCGCCCGCCCTCACCCGGCGCAGGTGAATACGTCCGAGGAGTCCTCGCAGGGTTCAAAGAAGACGCAGATCACGGGCGCGGCGCACGGCGTCGCCGCGTCGGCTCACCGCGAGTTTGCGGTAGATGCTCTTGAGGTGGGTCTTCACGGTGTTCGCGGAGACGTGGAGGTCGGCGGCGATCTCCTGCGTCGACATCATCTGGGAGAGCCTGCGCAGCACGTCCCGCTCGCGCTCGCTCAGTTCCTCCGCGGCCAGATCCGGGGCAGGGGCCGCGGGGGCGTGCGGCGGGATGTGCCCGGGGACGCGGTGACGGCCGCTGCCGGGTACGAGCCAGCCCTCGGCCAGCTCGCGTGGCCGGCCGGTGCTCAGCAGTGGGCGGATCCAGGGGCCGGCTTCCCGGAACGGGCGGCGCAGCCGCTCGCGCCGGCCGTCCAGGAGCGCGCGGGCGACGAGGCGGCGGCAGGCGGCGGGGTCCCCGGTCTCCAGGGCGGCCTGGGCGCGCACCAGTGTGGCGCGCACGGTCACCGCCGGACCGGGCCGGTCGTCCTCGGGCAGGCCGTCGATGAGGTGGAGCGCCTCTTCGGGACGCCCCGCCGCGAGCCGGGCCCGCGCCGCCGCGACCGCACAGGCCGTCCGGTGGTGTGCCACCGGCTCCACGACCTTCTCGGCCAGCTCGGGATGCCCCTCGGCCAGGTGGGCGGCGGAGGCGAGCAGGGCGCTCCGGTCCCGCACCCAGGGCGAACTCACGGCTGCCGGGACGGTCGCTTCCGCCGCTGCCAGCGCGGCCCGGGTATCCCCCCTGGCCAGGAGAAGGAGTCCCCGGACGAGGCTTCGGCCCGCCTGAAGCACCGGATCCTCGACGAGCGGCGTGGAACCGGCCGCCGCGTCGAGGAGCGCCTGGGCCTCGTCGAGTTCGTCGCGGTCGATGTGCACGGCGGCCAGGACCAAGGGGCCGGTGCCGGACCCGGACCGCTGGGGCAGGCTGTAGTGCTCCGCCTGGCCTGCCGCCGCCCGGGCCTTGTGTTCCGCCCGGCCGGGCCAGCCGTCGAGGTAGTCGATCAGGGCCAGGTGGCCGAGGGCCTCCCACCGGGGCAGCGCCATCGCCGCTCCGCCCGGGTGTCCGGCGACCGCCGCCAGCGCGGTCCGGGCGGCGCCGAAACGCCCTGCCCACAGGCGGGCGGAACCGAGGTGGGCGAGCATCAGGGCGCTGATTTCCGGGTGTTCGTCGAGGAGTTGCCCGGAGAGGTCCGGCTCGAGGACTCTCGCTTGCTCGGCGGCGCGTTCCGCTCTGCCCGGAGATCCCGTCAGCCGTCCCGCCAGGGCTTCCAGCAGGGCGCAGCTGAGCCGGCTCGGCGCGGGGTCGGTCCCGTCCCCGGCCAGTTGCTCCTCGGCCCGGCGCAGGTGGGCCAGGCCGTGATCGAGATCGTGCCGGGCCAGTTCGCGTGCCGCGCGGACGAGGTCCGGCGCCGGGCCCGTGGCCTCGGGGCTCATCCGTGCGAACAGGGCGGACAGGTCCTCCGAGCGCAGACCGGTGAAGAGCTGCCCGATCGCGAGGTCGTCGACGACGGCGCTGGTGGCGAAGTCCCAGTCGTCGGCCGCCGCGCCCTGGACGAGTGCCTCGTGCAGGGCTCCGGACCGGCGCAGCCACCGAGCGGCCCGGCCGCGCAGTTCCGGCTCGAGGCCGGGGAAACGCTCGCGCAGGTGAGCGCGGAGGATCTCCGCGAAGAGGGGATGCAGGCTGTACCACGAGTGGCCGAGGTAGTGGACGAAGGCGTTCTCGCGGTGCAGCGCGGCCAGGACCGGTTCCGCGTCGGTCCGCAGCGTCAGCGCGTTCACCAGGTCGGGGCAGAAGCGTTCCAGGACGCTGATGCGCAGCAGCAGGTCCTGGGCGGCGGGGGCCTGCCGGTCCAGCACCTCGGCCAGCAGGAAGTCGGCCACCGTGCTGTGGTCGGCTTCGAACTGCTTCAGGTAGGCCTGGGGGTCCGGTCCCTGCCGGGCGGCCAGTGCGCACAGGCTGAGGCCCGCTGCCCATCCCTGGGTCCGCCCCACCAGTGCCGTCACGGCGCTCGCCGGCAGGTGCAGGCCGTGGCGCGACAGCAGCTCCTGGGCTTCCTCGGAGGTGAAGGCCAGCTCGGCGTCCCGGATCTCCGTGAGCTCGCCCGCCGCACGGTAGCGGTGCAGGGGCAGCAAGGGTTCCGTGCGGGTGACGAGGACCAGGCGCATGCCGCCTCCGGCATGGCGCAGCACGAACTGCAACTGCTCCGCGATCTCGGGCGAGGTCACCCGGTCGAACTCGTCGAGGACGACGACGGTGGGGTGGTCCCGGCTCTCGAGGTCGGCGGCGAGGCAGGTCAGCGTCCGCTGGTCCACACGGCCGGCCTCCGCCGGGCAGCCGACGTCGCCCGCCACGGGGACGCCGGCGGCCCGCAGCGCCTCCAGCAGATACGCCCAGAAGACACCGGGGGCCTGGTCCGCGGTGTCGGTGGTGAGCCAGGCGACGGGTTCGCGCAGTCCGGCGGCCCAGTCGGCGACCAGGAGGGTCTTGCCCGCGCCGGCCGACCCGTTGACCATCGTCAGGGGCGTCACGAGAGCCCGGTCGAGGTGCCGTACCAGACGGGACCGGCGCAGGAACGTCACGGGCCGCTCCGGCAGGGCGAAACGGGTGCGCAACAGCGGGTCACCCGTGGGGTCGACTCCCGCGAGCGCAGGCTCCGTACCAGTCGCGTCGGTCGCGGCCATGGGGTTCACCACCGCCTGCCGTCCGTCGGAGCACGAGCAGTACTCGTTTCGCTCAGCATCTCAGCGTTCCCTCCCCCGTGCACGCGCACGCCCGTGCAGGCCCGGGCCGGGCGGCCCCGCGCGGTCCGCGGGGAGGGACAGCGGGCGGCCGGGGACGTGACCACCCGCGACGGGCGATGCGGCGGCCCGGGGCGCCACGGTTCGGTGGAAGTCGAGCACCCGCCGCCCCTCCGCCCCTCCGCCCCGCGCGCGGGCGCCGGATCCGCAGGCACCACCGAGGGAGCCGCACGGCACCTCCGAGGCGGCCCGGCACAGGGGCACGAACATGTGTCGCCTGCTCAGGCCCCGCACCGCCCGGCGCCCGGGCCGCGGCCGGGATCGCGTCAGCGCAGTCGCGCGGCGAACGCCTCGTAGGCGCGCTCGTCGAAGAGCACGAACCGGACCTCCTCGACGTCGGTCTTCGCCGCCCGCACCGCGTCCACCGCGATCCGCGCGGCGTCCTCGATCGGATAGCGGTACACGCCGGTGGAGATCGCCGGGAAGGCGACGGTACGGGCGCCGAGTTCGTCGGCGATCCGCAGCGACTCGCGGTAGCAGGAGGCGAGGAGGCCGGAGTGGTCCTCGGTCGCGCTGAAGACGGGACCCACGGTGTGGATCACCCAGCGGGCGTCCAGGTCGCCGGCGGTGGTGGCGACGGCCTTGCCGGTGGCGAGACCCTTGCCGAGGCAGGAGGCGCGCAGTCTGCGGCACTCCTCGAGGATGGCCGGGCCGCCGCGCCGGTGGATCGCTCCGTCGACCCCTCCGCCGCCCAGCAGGGAGGAGTTGGCCGCGTTGACGATCGCGTCGACGCGCTGCCGGGTGATGTCGCCCTGGACCAGTTCGAGGGTGGTCACGTCTGCCTCAGCCGCTTCCAGACGGCCTTCGCCGCGTTGTGCCCCGACATTCCGTGCACACCGGGGCCCGGCGGGGTCGCCGACGAGCAGATGAAGACGGCCGGGTGAGGGGTCGTGTACGGGGACAGGGTGAGCTTCGGACGCAGCAGGAGCTGGAGGCCGGAGACCGCGCCGGAGGCGATGTCACCGCCGACGTAGTTGGCGTTGCGGGCGAACAGTTCGGCCGGTCCCGCGGTGGCGCGGGCCAGGACACGGTCGCGGAACCCCGGGGCGAAGCGCTCCAGTTGGCGCTCTATGGCGTCCGTGAGGTCACCGGTCCAGCCGTGCGGGACATGCCCGTAGGCCCAGAAGACGTGCTTGCCCGCCGGCGCCCGGGTGGGGTCGACGATGCTCGGCTGGACCGTGATCAGGAACGGTTTGTCGGGGGCCCGGCCCTCCCGGGACGCCGCGCGCAGGGCCGCCCCGATCTCCGCGCGGCTGGCGCCGACCTGCACCGTGCCGGCGGCGCGGGCCTCCTTCGCGGTCCACGGCACGGGGCCGTCCAACGCGTAGTCGATCTTGAAGACGCCTGGTCCGTAACGGTAGCCGGCGTAGTGGTCGCCGAAGCCGGCGATGCGGGCCAGGGCGGTGGGTGAGGTGTCGAAGACGTACGCCCGGGCCGGCGGCAGGTCGTCGAGGCGCTTGACCTCGTAGTCGGTGTGAACGGTGCCGCCGAGGTCGAGCAGGTGGGCGGCGAGGGCGTCGGAGATGGCCTGGGAGCCGCCGCGGGCGACGGGCCAGCCCCGGGCGTGCGCCGCGAGGGCGAAGACCAGGCCGATGGCGCCGGTGGCGAAGCCGCTGAGGGGTGCCATGACATGGGCGACGAGCCCGGCGAACAGCGCCCTGGCCGGTTCGTCGCGGAAGCGGCGCATCAGCAGGGTGGACGGGGGCAGGCCGGCGAGGCCGAAGCGGGCGAGGGTGACCGGGTCGCGGGGCAGCGCGGTGAGCGGCAGGGACATGAAGTCGCGGGCGAGGACGTCCCACTTGGGCAGGAAGGGCTCCACGAGCCTGCGGTACGCCCCGGCGTCGCGCGGCCCGAAGGAGGCGGCCGTCTCGCCGACCGACCGGGCCAGCACCGCCGCCGTGCCGTCCGGGAAGGGGTGCGCCATCGGGAGCTCCGCGTGCAGCCATTCCAGGCCGTGGCGTTCGAGCGGCAGGGCGCGGAACGCGGGTGAGTTGATGGCGAGCGGGTGGGCCGCGGAGCACGGGTCGTGCCGGAAACCGGGCAGCGTGAGCTCCTCGGTGCGGGCTCCGCCGCCCACGGCGCCCTGGGCCTCGAAGACGGCGACCGAGAAGCCGCGACGGGCCAGTTCCACGGCGGCGGTCAGTCCGTTGGGCCCCGCACCCACCACGACGGCATCGAGCATCGACGGCACCTTCGGACCCCTTCGTCAGCCGACGGCCACTGAGGATCAGGATATGCCGGGGGACGGACCGTCACCGGCCGCGGGGGAAATCCGGCGGGAAGGCGCACGTGGAGTGCGGTGTGAGCTACGGAATGCGTACGGTGCGTGACCGTCACACTCCGTCCGCCAGCAGTCCCGCCACCCGGCGGGCCGTGGCCGCGTCGCGGGCCGCGGTGAACGGCAGGGCGTTGCCACCGGTGATGCGGAACGGCTCGCCCGCGAGGGTCAGATGGGCGCCGCCCGCCTCCTCGACCAGGAGCAGACCGGCCGCGTGGTCCCAGGCCGCTTCCCAGGAGAATGCGGTCGCGTCGGACTCGCCCCGTGCGATGGCGAGGTATTCCAGCCCGGCCGAGCCGCAGGGGCGCGGTGCCACGCCGTCGGTGCGCAGGCCGAGCAGGGCGTGCTTCTGCTCGTCCGTCGTGTAGTCCGGGTGGGAGGTGGCCACGCGGAGGTCCCGGCCGGGTTCGGGCACGCCGGCGAAGAGCCGCTCTCCGTCGAGGTAGGCGCCCTTGCCCCGCTGTGCGGTGGCGAGCCGGTCGCGGGCGGGGGCGTAGGTCCAGGACGCGAGCAGGGTGCCGCTCTGCGCCAGCGCGACTAGGGTGCAGAACCCGGCGTCGCCGCGCACGAACTGCCGTGTCCCGTCGACCGGGTCGATGATCCAGACCGGGGCGTCGCCGCGTATCGCCTCGTACGACGCCGGGTTGGCGTGGACCGCCTCCTCACCGACGACGACCGAGCCGGGCAGCAGGGCGGCCAGCGCCTCGGTCAGGTACAGCTCGGCCTTGCGGTCGGCGTCCGTCACCAGGTCGTGCGGGCCGCTCTTCTGGTCCACCTCGTGCGCGGCGAGCCGGCGCCAGCGGGGCATGATCTCGGTGGCGGCCGCCGTGCGGATCGCCTCCTCGACGTCGGAGGTGTGCTGTACGAGAAACTCTTCGATGGTTTCGGTGCTTTCGATCACCCCTCCATCACAGCATGCGGCACTGACATTCCCCACCCGCATGGTGCACTCCGGATGGAATCCCGCTGAACAGGAACACGGCCCGCGAGGTGGGGCGGCTGCCCGCCCGCGGCGCTCCTCTTCAGCGGCCGACCGCGTACCCCTGCATGCCGCGCGAGTTGGCCGCCGCCGACAGGACGCCCGTCTCCGGGTCCCGCGCGACCACGCACAGACGGCCCTCCGACCAGGGTCCGCCGATGGTCACCTCGTGGCCGCGCCGCCGGAGTTCCCGGACGACGGAGGGGTCCGTGCGGGACTCCACGGTCACGCTCCCGGGCCGCATGCCCCGCGGGTAGAAGGAACCGGGGAAGCTGTCGTTGTGCCAGTTCGGGCCGTCGATCGCGCCTTGGAGGTCGGGGCCGCCGCGTACCCGGGCGCGCAGCGCGACCGCCAGGAAGAAGTGGGTCTGCCACTGGTCCTGCTGGTCCCCGCCGGGCGTCCCGAACGCCATGACGGGCACGCCGTCGCGCAGCGCGATCGACGGGGACAGGGTGCTGCGGGGGCGGCGGCCCGGGGTGAGGGTGCTGGGCAGGCCCTCCTCCAGCCAGGCCATCTGCAGGCGGGTGCCGAGCGGGAAGCCGAGTTCGGGCACGACGGGGTTGGACTGGAGCCAGCCGCCGCTGGGGGTGGCGGCGACCATGTTGCCCCAGCGGTCGACGACGTCGAGGTGGCAGGTGTCGCCCCGGGTGGTCCCGTCGGCGGCGATGCCGGGTTCGCCCGGCACGGGGTTCGCCGGGCTCCCGGCGACCGTCGGTTCGCCGATGCCCAGGGCGTCGAAGCCCTCCTGTGCGGCGCCCGCCACGCGCGCGTGTGCGCTGAGACGCGGAGTGCGTCCGCCGGGGCTGCCGGGCCGCAGCTCGTGGGAGGCCCGCTCGCCGACGAGGGCACGACGGGCGGCGTTGTACGCGTCGGACAGCAGGTCGTCGAGCGGCACTTCGGTGGCGTCGCCGTACCAGGCCTCGCGGTCGGCCATGGCGAGCTTGCAGTTCTCGACCAGGAGGTGGACGTAGTCGGCCGAGCCGTACGGGGGCAGTTCGGGCGGGAGCAGGGCGAGCTGCTGGAGGAGGACCGGGCCCTGGCTCCAGGGGCCCGGCTTGCACAGGGTCCAGCCGTTCCAGTCGTACGTCACCGGCGTCTCGTAGCCGGCGGACCAGGCGGCGAGGTCGGCGGCCGTGAGGGTGCCGGTGTGGCGTTCGCCGCTGGTGTCCATGGTGGGGCGCCCGGCCTGGCGTACCAGGGCCTCGGCGATGAACCCGGTGCGCCACACCTCCCGCGCGGCCTCGATCCGGGCCTCCCGGTCCCCGGCGCCGGCGGTCTCGGCGAGCAGGCGCTTCCAGGTGGCGGCGAGCACGGGGTTGCGGAAGAGCTGACCGGGGCGCGGCGCCTTGCCGCCGGGCAGGTAGACGTGCGCCGAGGAGGTCCACTCCGTCTCGAACAGCTCGCGGACGGTCTCGACGGCCTCCCCGACGCGCTCCACGGGCGCGTGCCCGTGCTCGGCGTACCCGATGGCGTACGTGAGGACGTCGGAGAGGGACTTGGTGCCGTGGTCGCGCAGCAACAGCATCCAGGCGTCGAACGCGCCCGGCACGGCGGCGGCGAGCGGCCCGGTACCGGGAACGAGGTCCAGGCCGAGGCTCCGGTAGTGGGCGACCGTGGCCCCCGCCGGCGCGACGCCCTGCCCGCACAGCACGCGTACCTCGCCGCCGGACGGGGCGAGCAGGATCGGGACCTCGCCCGCCGGGCCGTTGAGGTGCGGCTCGACGACGTGCAGCACGAACGCGCCCGCCACCGCCGCGTCGTAGGCGTTGCCGCCGTCCTCCAGGACGGCCATCGCCGCCTGTGAGGCGAGCCAGTGGGTGGAGGACACCATGCCGAAGGTTCCCTGAAGCGTGGGGCGGGTGGTGAACTGCATCCCTCACCTCGGGGTTCGCATGCGTCAGCCGGCCCCACGAGTACCCGGTTCGAGCCCGGCTCCGGTCGGCTCGGTCAGGCAGCAGACTACCGAGGCGCCGCCACCAGCGGACGGCGAGACTCCCCATCCGCCCCCGTCGGGAGTGCAACTTTCCGGCTCTGCGGGCCGTCTCATCCGGCGTCAGAGGTACGCGACCAAGCGCAGCCGAAGGGGACATGATGCGACGTATCAGAGCGGCGGTGGCGGTGCTCGCGCTCGTGGGCGGCACGCTGGGGGCGGCGGCGGGCACCGCGGGCGCGGCCCCGGCGGAGGGCCCGCGCGCGGCGGCGGCCTGCCCGACGGGCTGGGGCAGCGGCGCCAAGGGGGGCGCCGCCATGGGGGCGGATCACCTGAGGGACATCAGGACCGGGAAGCACGACTGCTACGACCGCATCGTGTTCGACGTACCCGGCGGCGGCGACCGGATCGGCTACCACGTCCAGTACGTGGACCGGTTCTACGCGGACCCCTCGGGCGAGTACATACCGGTTGCCGGCGGGGCGATCCTCGACATCCGCATCGGCGCGTGGAGCTGGGACCTGGAGGCCGGTGTGCCGACCTACCCGGGGGAGGCGGGCGAGTCCTTGCCCGGCGTGGACATCCGCGGGTACAGCACCTTCCGGGACACCCGGTTCGGCGGCACCTTCGAGGGCCAGACGCAGGTCGGCCTCGGCGTGCGCGCCCGACTGCCCTTCCGCGTCACCCAGCTGGACGACCGGATCGTGGTAGACGTGGCCCACAGCTGGACGAGCTAGCCCACGCCGTGCCCGGACCGGCTCACCGAGCGAGGGCTCGGTCCGGGCGAGCCTGCCTGGGGCGGGCGTCCTCCTCGCCGAGGGCACAGCGGGCAAGGACATCCCCCCGCAAAGAGGGAAGTTGAGGCATGTCCTGACGTGCCCCGCACGGTGGAGATGGCATGAATTCAATGCTGCGCAGTGCGACCGCCCCGGTGCGAACGGTATTCCCGCAGCTTGCGCGCCAGACCGCACTTCCGCGTCACGGTGACTCGTGTGAAACTGTCGTCCCGTCCGCCGTGCGGACCCGTTCCGCACCGTCCGTCCCCCACCTGAAGGGCGCCGTGCGTTCCCTATCCCTGCCCTTGGCCCTGACCGCACGCCTGTCGCCGGTGGTCGTGCTCGCCGCGGCGGGCTGGGCCCTGTCGTCCGGCCCGCTCGCCGCGCCGCAGGCCGCCGAGCACCAGCCGGCCGAGGAGAAGCCCGAGACCCAGTCCGCGTCCGCCCCGTCGACGTCGACCGTGTCGCAGGCGTACGCGGCCGCTCCCGCGCCCTGCGAGAGCGTCACCGAGAAGACGCTCAAGTCTCTGGTGCCGGGCGCGAAGGCGGCCGGCAAGGAGATCCCGTCCACGGACTCGAAGCTGCGCCGCACCTGCTCGTGGAACGCGCTCAAGGGGTACGACTACCGCTGGCTCGACGTGTCGTTCGAGGTGATGAAGTCGGACGAAGCGGCACAGAAGTCGTACACGGCGCGTACGGAGGAGAAGAGCGGCGGAGGTCCCGTCCCCGGTCTGGGTGACAGCGGGTACTCCGTCGTGAACCTCACCACCGAGGACAAGCAGGAGACCCGCGAGGGCATGGTCGTCACCCGAACGTCCAACGTGCTGGTCGTCGTCACGTACAACGGCAGTGACTTCGAGTCGAAGAAGGCGCCGGGCACGGACACCATCAACAAGGGCGCCATCAAGGCCGCGAAGGAAGCGGTCGCCGCGCTGGAGGACGGTGGCGGCAGGGGCTGACCGGCCGTTCGCCCTCCAGCACCGGCGTCGTCTCCGTCAGGCGGTCGTCCGGTTCCGGCCCGTCACCGTCATCAGCACCAGGTACAGCAGCATCGACGTGCCCAGGCCCACCGCCCAGCCGTAGTCGGCCAGGTCCGCCAGAGCCGGGACGGGACGGCCGTCGATCAGCGGTTTGAAGCTCGCGCCGCCCACGGCCAGTACACCGCCGGCCGCGAAGGCGACGACGGCCCGCCAGTTCCAGCCGCTCTCGTACCAGTAGCGGCCGCCCGTCCGGTACAGGTCAGCGAGGTCCAGCCGGGAGCGGCGCAGGATCCAGTAGTCGGCGATGAGGATGCCGGCGACGGTGCCCAGCAGGCCGCCGACCAGTCCGAGCCAGGTGAAGATGTAGCCCTGCGGGTCGGAGTACAGCTTCCACGGGAAGATCAGCACGCCCAGGACGCAGGTGGCGAGGGCGCCCGCCCGGAAACTGATCCTCCGCGGGGCGATGTTGGAGAAGTCGAAGGCCGGGGAGACCAGGTTGGCCGCGACGTTGACGGACAGCGTCGCCACCAGGACGGTGACGAGGGCGAAGAGCAGGCCCACCGTGTTGTCGGTCTTGGCCGCGAGTTGTACCGGGTCCCAGATGGCTTCGCCGTAGACGGCCTGGGAGCCCGAGGTGACCATCACCGACAGGAACGCGAAGAGCGTCATCGTCGTCGGCAGACCGAGCGCCTGGCCCCAGGTCTGCGCCTTCTGGCTCTTGCCGTAGCGGGTGAAGTCCGGGATGTTCAGCGACAGTGTGGACCAGAAGCCGATCATGCCCATGAGCGCGGGTGCGAACAGCTTCCAGAAGTCGGCGCCCCAGCCGAGCTTGGACGGCTGGTCGAGCAGCGGGCCGAAGCCGCCCGCCTTGCTGCTCATCCACCACAGCATCACGAACGCGCCGACGAGCACGAAGGGCGCCGCCCAGTTCTCGAAGCGGCGGATCGTCTCCATACCGCGGTAGATGATGACGACCTGGAGCGCCCAGAAGATCGCGAACGACAGCCACATGGTCCAGGCGTAGCCGCCGACCTTCGCGGCGTCGGTCCAGCCGCCGCCGATGAGCTTGCCGGCCAGGAAGTAGATGGCCTCGCCGCCGATCCAGGTCTGGATGCCGAACCAGCCGCACGCCACCAGCGCCCGTACGACGGCGGGCAGGTTGGCGCCGCGAATACCGAAGGAGGCCCGCGCGAAGACGGGGAAGGGTATGCCGTACTTGGGTCCGGCGTGCCCGGTGAGCAGCATCGGTATCAGCACGATCACGTTGGCCAGGGCGATGGTGAACACCGCCTGCTTCCAGTCCATGCCGACGGCGATCAGACCGGAGGCCAGGGTCCAGGAGGCCGTGTTGTGGGCCATGCCGACCCACAGCGCGGAGAAGTTGTACGTGGTCCAGGTGCGTCCCTCGACGGGGACCGGCAGCAGGTCCTCGTTGGCGTAGCGGCCGGTCGGTGCGGAGGCGTCCGGGGCGATCTCCACCCGGCCGTCGGCGAGGGTGACTTGTGAGGTCGGCGGGGTGGCCGTGGGAGCGGTGTCGGTCATGGGCCAGGCCAATCAGGGGAGGCGGAACGGGAAAGGCCATGCGGGTGACGCCGATGGGGGGTGCGCTCGGGAGCGTCCTGGGCCCCCTTCCCGGGCCGCCGGGAAGGAGGAGTTCAAGGGGGCTGCGAGGGTGAGGGGTCATCCGTTGACGGCCGGGATCACCCGCGATCCGTACGCGTCGATCACGGCCTCCTGCGCGTCGTGCATGTCGTAGACGGCGAACTGGTCCACGCCGAGGTCGCGCAGCGCGTTCAGTTTCTCGACGTGCTTGTCGACCGGGCCGATCAGGCAGAACCGGTCGACGATCTCGTCCGGTACGAACTGGGTGTCCGGGTTGCCGGCGCGGCCGTGGTGGGAGTAGTCGTAGCCCTCGCGCGCCTTGATGTAGTCGGTGAGTTCGTCGGGTACCGCGGCGGAGTGTTCCCCGTACTTGGACACCAGGTCGGCCACGTGGTTGCCGACCATCCCGCCGAACCACCGGCACTGCTCACGCGCGTGGGCGAGCGCCTCGGGCGAGTCGTCCTCGGTGACGTAGGCCGGGGCGGCCACGCAGATGGTCACCTCACCCGGGTCCCGGCCGGCCGCGACGGCCGCGTCCTTCACGGCCTTGACCATGTACTCGGTCAGATACAGGTCGGACAGCTGGAGGATGAACCCGTCGGCCTCCTCGCCGGTCATCTTCAGGGCCTTGGGGCCGTACGCGGCCATCCACACGGGCAGTTCGGCTCCCGGCTTGATCCACGGGAAGCGTACGACGGTGCCGCCGCCCAGATCGGCCTCCTGGCCGCTGCCGAGAGCCCGGATGACCTTCATGGCGTCGCTGATCCGCGCCAGGGTGTTGGGTTTGCGTCCGGCCACGCGCATGGCGGAGTCGCCACGGCCGATGCCGCAGACGGTGCGGTTGCCGAACATGTCGTTGAGGGTGGCGAAGGTGGAGGCGGTGACCTCCCAGGTCCGGGTCCCCGGGTTGGTCACCATCGGCCCGACCTTCAGCTTCGTGGTGTTGGCCAGGATCTGGCTGTAGATCACGAACGGCTCCTGCCACAGGACGGCCGAGTCGAAGGTCCAGCCGTATGAGAAGCCGTTCCGTTCCGCGCGTTGCATCAGGCTGATCACCCGCGAAGCCGGCGGGTCGGTCTGCAGGACGAGTCCGAAGTCCATCTGCGCCACTCCTAGTTGAGGTACTGACAGGTGGAACGCGGGGTGAAGACGCCGTGTCCGGCGTGCCCGGTGTACTCCCGCTCGGTGATGACGGGCACGCCGCGCGAGAGGACCGTCTCGACCCGGCCGGTGACGTGCTTGCCCTCGTACGCCGAGTAGTCGACGTTCATGTGGTGCTCCGCAGCCGACATGATCTGCTCGGCGTGCGGGTCGTAGATGACGACGTCGGCGTCGGCGCCCGGCGCGATGGTGCCCTTCTTCGGGTACAGGCCGAACATCCGGGCCGGGGTGGCGCAGGCGATCTCGATCCAGCGGCGGCGCGAGATGTGCCCGTCCAGGACCGCCTGGTGCAGCAGGTCCATACGGTTCTCGACGCCCGGCAGGCCGTTGGGGATCTTGGAGAAGTCGCCGCGGCCGAGTTCCTTCTGGCCGGTGAAGCAGAAGGGGCAGTGGTCGGTGGAGACGACCTGGAGGTCGTTCGTCCGGAGGCCCTGCCACAGCTTGGCCTGGTGTTCGCGGGGCCTGAGCGGTGTGCTGCACACGTACTTGGCGCCCTCGAAGTCGGGCTCGGCGAGGTTGTCCGTGGACAGGAACAGGTACTGCGGGCACGTCTCGCCGAAGACGTTGAGCCCCTCGTCTCGGGCCCGCGCGAGTTCGGCGACCGCCTCCATCGCGGAGACGTGCACGACGTACAGGGGCGCGCCGGCGACCTGCGCGAGCCGGATCGCGCGGTGGGTGGCCTCGGCCTCCAGCAGGGCCTTGCGGACCTCGCCGTGATAGCGCGGGTCGGTCTCACCGCGGGCCAGCGCCTGTTCGACCAGGACGTCGATCGCGATGCCGTTCTCGGCGTGCATCATGATCAGGCCGCCGTTGTCGGCGGAGCGCTGCATGGCGCGCAGGATCTGGCCGTCGTCGGAGTAGAAGACGCCCGGGTAGGCCATGAACTGCTTGAAGGAGGTGACTCCCTCCTCGACCAGGCGGTCCATCTCCTTGAGCGTGTGCTCGTTGACGTCGGAGACGATCATGTGGAAGCCGTAGTCGATGGCGCAGTTGCCGTCGGCCTTGGCGTGCCAGGCGTCGAGGCCCTCGCGCAGGCTGTGTCCGACGCTCTGCACGGCGAAGTCGATGATCGTCGTCGTGCCGCCCCAGGCGGCGGCGCGGGTGCCGGTCTCGAAGGTGTCGGAGGCGAAGGTGCCGCCGAACGGCAGCTCCATGTGGGTGTGGGCGTCGACGCCGCCGGGGAGGACGTACTTTCCGGTGGCGTCGATGACCTGGTCTGCGGTGAAGGTGCCGGCGGCGGCTGTGCCGGTGGCCGCGAGGGCGGCGATGCGGCCGTCCTCGATCAGGACGTCGGCGTGGATCTCGTCGGATGCGGTGATGACGAGGCCGCCGCGGATGACGGTACGGCTGCTCATGTCGTGGTCGCTCCTCGCGGTGGGTCGGTGCGGGCTGTCGGTGGTTGTTCGCGCCGGCGCGGCGGTAGCCGCCTATCGAATTCGGCCCCGCGCCCCCGAGAACGTCCCCCCAGCGGACGTCCTACGGTGCTGTCAGTGGCCCGTACGCGCCCGGCGCCCGGTCCCGGTAGAACTGCCAGCGGTCGCGGACCTCTCGCAGCTTCGCCATGTCCAGGTCGCGGACGACCAGCTCGGTCTCCTTGTCGCTCGCCACCTCGCCGACGAACTGGGCCTCCGGGTCCACGAAGTAGGACGTTCCGTAGAAGTCGTTGTCGCCGTACTCCTCGACGCCCACCCGGTTGATCGCGCCGACGAAGTACTCGTTGGCCACGGCCGCCGCCGGCTGCTCCAGCTGCCACAGGTAGCCGGAGAGGCCACGGGAGGTGGCCGAGGGGTTGAAGACGACCTCGGCGCCCGCGAGGCCCAGAGCCCGCCAGCCCTCGGGGAAGTGGCGGTCGTAGCAGATGTAGACGCCGATCCTGCCGACCGCCGTGTCGAAGACGGGCCAGCCCGAGTTGCCCGGGCGGAAGTAGAACTTCTCCCAGAAGCCCCTGACCTGCGGGATGTGCGTCTTGCGGTACTTGCCGAGGTAGGAGCCGTCCGCGTCGATCACGGCGGCGGTGTTGTAGAGGACCCCGGGCTGCTCCTCCTCGTACATCGGCAGCACCAGGACGATGCCCAGTTCCTTCGCGAGGGCCTGGAAGCGGCGGACGATCGGGCCTTCGGGGATCTGCTCGGCGTACTCGTAGAAGGCCGGGTCCTGGACCTGGCAGAAGTACGGGCCGTAGAACAGCTCCTGGAAACACAGGACTTGGGCACCCTGCGCGGCGGCGTCGCGGGCCGCCTGCTCGTGGACCTGGATCATCGACTCCTTGTCGCCGGTCCAGGCGGTCTGGAAGACGGCGGCACGGATCACTCGGCTCATCGGGACCTCCGGTCGCTCGGTGTGCCGTGAGCCTAGGGAGGGCGTAAGCCGTCGTTGAGTTGCACCGTGTCACGTCCCAGGGCGTGCGGCGTGTCACCGTGTCACTCTGGTGTGGGCCCATGTTTCACCGCCGTTTTCCCAGGTGGTCACGTGTTTCACTGCTGTTGCGCGTCGTGCGCGAGGAGTGCGATGTGCACCGAGGCGGCCTGCTCGAAGTCGTCGAGGTCCACGCCGAGACGGGCCTGTATCGCCTCCAGGCGTCGGTAGAGGGCGGGCCGGGAGACGTGGTGGAGCTGGGCGGTACGGGATTTGTTGCGGCCGGTGGCCAGGTAGGTGCGCAGGACGGACAGCAGGTCCTCGTCGGTCTCGCACAGCAGCCCGTCCAGCTCCCGCTCGGCGAAGGACTGCACGTGCGGGTCGTCGCGCAGCAGGCGGATCAGGCCCCGCAGGTGGACGTCTCTCAGGCGGACGACCGGCGGCAGGTCGAGGGCGGCGGCGGAGTCGGCGACGGCGTCCGCCACGTGCCGGGCCTCCCGCAGTCCGGCGGGTACGTCGTCCCAGACGGTCCGGGGGTCGGCCGCGGCGACGACCGCGCGGTCCGGGCCGGACTCGGTGCGCAGCCGGGTCGCGAAGTGTGCGGCGAGGGCGCCCGCGTCCTGGTCGCGGGCGAGGCTGAGCAGTACCGCCGTGGCACCGTCGGCGAGTTCGGCGACCAGTCCGGGCAGGCCCAGCAGCCGCAGCAGGCGCTCCAGCCGGCGGGTGTCGCCGTCGCGGACGACCAGCGGCACGAACGTCCGCCGGTTGACGGGGAGTCCGGCCGCGCGCGCCCGGGGCAGCAGTTGCCGTGCCGGTACGACACCGCTGAGCAGGTCGGTCAGCAGGCTCTGCGCGGACTGCTCCTCCCAGGAGCACACGGCACCGCCGCCGAGCATGCGGTGCAGGACGAGGGCCTCGGCGGCGCGGTCGGCGAGCAGCCGTCCGGTGGCGGTGTCGCCGCGGTAGCCGCAGAGCACGATCCGGCCCCATCGCTCCCCGCGTCCGCCCAGCTCGGCGCGGATCCAGCCGTCGCCCTCGGTGCCGCCGGCCTGGCGGGCGATGCGCTCCCAGTCGCGCAGCACGTCGTCCACCGCCGAGCGCTCCCCCGCTGTGCCGAGGACGCGGTGGGCGAGGTTGGTGACGACGACCGGACAGCCGCTGTGCCGGGCCACCTCGTCGAGCAGCCGTTGCAGCGGGGCCCCCGCGGTGATGAGGGCGGTGAGTTCGGTGCGGACGGCCTCGGAGAGGCTGACGGCGGCGAACTTGCGCCGCACGAGCCGTGACTGGACCTCCTCGGTCAGCTCGGCGAAGGGGAAGGGGCGGTGCAGGACGACCATCGGCAGTCCGCACCGCTCGGCCGCCCGGCGCATCACGTCCGGCGCGGCCGGAAAGGCGCGGCCGAGTCCGAGGACGACGGCGGCGGCCTCCGCGCGGTGCAGCGAGCGGACGTACTCGGCCTGCTTGTCCTCGTCACCCGCGAGCAGCACGCCGGTGGTGAGGACCATCTCACCGCCGCTGAGCATCACGCCGACGTCGGCGGCCTCGGCGACGTGCACCCAGCGCACCGGCCGGTCGAGGTGGCTCGCCCCGGCCACCACCTCGGGCTCCCCGGCGAGCACCCGCTCCAGGGTGAGGACCTGCCGGACGGACAGCGCGGGTTCCAGGGAGCCCAAGGTGATGGTCATGGTGACGTTCCCTCGCTCAGCGCACTGCTACTGGATGCTCCTCAGAGCGTTCTCGAGGATCGCGGCGCCTTCCTCTGCCTCCGCGACGCTGAGGGACAGCGGCGGGGCGACACGCAGCGAACTGGTGTTGTGGCCGCCGCCCTTGCCGATCAGCAGGCCGCCCTCGCGGGCCGCCTCCAGCACGGCCGCCGCGGCCTTCGGGTCGGCCTCGTCGGTCCCCGGCCTGGTGATCTCGATGCCGATCATCAGTCCGCGTCCGCGTACCTCGCGCACGGCAGGGACCTGCGCGGCCGCGGACCGGATGCGCTCGATGAGCATGCCGCCGACGCGCCGTGAGTTGCCCTGGAGGTCGTGTTCCAGCAGGTAGTTGAGGTTGGCGAGGCCCGCCGCCATGGTGATCTGGGTGCCGCCGAACGTGGAGATGCTGTTGGAGTCCAGGCAGTTCATGATCTCGGAGCGGGCGACGACACCGCCGATGGACATGCCGTTGCCGATGCCCTTGGCGAAGGTCATGATGTCCGGCGGCCCGTTCTGCCCGTGGGCCTGCCAGCCCCAGAAGTGCTCGCCGGTGCGGCCCCAGCCGGTCTGCACCTCGTCGGCGATCCACAGGATCCCGCGCTCGCGCAGCACCTCGCGGAATGCGGCGTACAGCCCGTCCGGCGGTGAGGTGAAGCCGCCGACGCCCTGGACGGGTTCGGCGATCAGCGCGGCCGGGGCGCGGGTGTGCCCGAGCAGGTCGATCAGGTCCTCGACGCAGGCCGTGATGAAGTCGGCGTCGCTCAGCGAGGCGTACGGGCCGCGTGTGCGGACACCGCCGTGCACGTACAGCGTCTGAAGCGGCGACAGCGAGGTCGGGGACCAGCCGCGGTTGCCGGTGATGCCGACGGAGCTGAAGCTGCGGCCGTGGTAGCTGTTGCGCATCGCCAGGATCGTGTTGCTGCGCCGGTACGACGTGGCGAGCAGCAGGGCGGTGTCGTTGGCCTCGGTGCCGGACGTGGTGAAGAAGACCCGGGCGTTCGGGATGCCGCTCAACTGGGCGATGCGCTCGGCGAGTTCGACCATCGGCCGGTTGAGGTAGAGGGTGGAGGAGTGGATGATCCGCCCGGCCTGTTCGCTCACCGCCTTCGTCACCTCGGGCAGCGCGTGCGCGGTCATGGTGGTGAGGATGCCGCCGAAGAAGTCGAGGTACCGGTTGCCCTCGGCGTCCCAGACGTGGCGGCCCTCACCGTGGGTGATCTCGATGGGGTCCTCGTAGTAGAGGGCGAGCCAGTCGGGGAGCACGGCCCGGTGGCGGCCCAGCAGGTCGTTGGTCACGGCTGCACCAGCCCTTCGTAGGCGTCGGGGCGGCGGTCGCGGTAGAAGGCCCACGTCTGCCGCACTTCTTCGATGAGGTCGATGTCGAGGTCCCGGATCACGAGCTCCTCCTGGCTGTCGCTGGCGACGTCTCCCACGATCTGCCCGCGCGGGTCGACGAAGTAGCTCGTCCCGTAGAAGTCGTTGTCGCCGTACTCCTCCTGCCCGACGCGGTTGATCGCTGCGATGTAGTACCCGTTGGCCACGGCGGCCGCGGGCTGTTCCAGCCGCCACAGGTGGGACGACAGGCTCCGGTGGGTGGCGGAGGGGTTGTAGACGAGCTGGGCCCCGGCCAGGCCGAGCTGCCGCCAGCCCTCCGGGAAGTGGCGGTCATAGCAGATGTAGACGCCGACCTTGCCGACCGCCGTGTCGAAGACGGGCCAGCCGAGGTTGCCGGGCTTGAAGTAGTACTTCTCGCGGAAGCCCTTGAGCTGCGGGATGTGGTGCTTGCGGTACTTGCCGAGATAGCTGCCGTCGGAGTCGATGACGGCCGCGGTGTTGTAGTAGAAGCCGGGCTGCTCGGCCTCGAAGACCGGCGCGACGATCACCATGCCGGTCTCGCGGGCGAGATCCCGCATCCGCCGGACGGTGGGCCCGTCGGGCACCTGCTCGGCCCAGCGGTAGTGCTCCGGCTCCTCGACCTGGCAGAAGTAGGGGCTGTTGAAGACTTCCTGGAACCCGATGATCCGCGCGCCGCGGCGGGCCGCCTCACGGGCGTGCTCCTCGTGTTTCGCCACCATGGACTCGGTGTCGCCGGTCCAGGCGGCCTGGACCAGAGCGGCACGTACGACGTTGGCCATGAGCTGCTCCTTCGACGCGACGTCAGCGCCTCTACGCCCGTAGAAACGGGCTGTAGAGCCACGAACGTAAGCCTCCGGCACGGGCTTGCCAAGACCATCGTCCCCAACCCGCTGGGCCGGGCGCGATTCGCACTCCTGTGGGTGAGTCGCCGGGACCACGACGGCGCCGGTCAGGCGGGGAATCCCGCGACTCGGAGGGCGTGCAGCAGGTCCCACCGACGCTCGTCCGACACCCCCCGGGCGGCCTCCAGCAGGAGCGGTACGAGGCGCTGCGGGTCCGGTTCGACGCTGCGGGCCGCCTCCTCCGGGGTGCGAACTCTGACGTACGCGTCGAGCAGCGCGCGTACCTCGCGGCGACGTTCTTCGGCGACGAGACCGAGCACGGCCCGCCCGACCTCGCGCGGGGGTCTGGCGACGCCCTGGCGCAGGATCTGCTGCCCGTCGCCCGCGCGCCCGGCCGCGCTCAGCGCGTCCGCCGCGGCGACCAGCCGTCCGGCGGGCAGCGAGGCGGCCTCCCACAGCAGGGTCTGCCAGTCCGCGCCGAGTCCGGCGCGCTCCAGAGCGTCCGCGAGCAGCGGGAACCGGGCGGGTGACCAGGAGGCGGCCTCGATCAGCACCGCGTGCGCCTCCCCGCTGCGTCCTTCCCGCCGCAGCCGGGTCAGCGTCTCGACGGTCCGCCCGACCTCGGCCCGGTCCGTCGCAACGACGGGCTCCACGACCTGTGGATCCGTGTGCTCGGCCACGGCCTCTTCGGCGGCCCCGGCGAACCGGGCGCCGCGCGGGCTGCGGCCGGTGGCGGGTGCGGGCGCGGGGAGCGTCGGCACAGCGGCGGGTGGTACGACGACCGGCGCGGCCTCCTCCTCGGACATCCCGGCGAAGCGAGCGCTGCCGCGGCGGCGTTTGCGCTGCTTGGGGGCGGGAGTTTCGGCGGCCGGGGGTTCGGACGAGGTCTGGGGCGGGGCGGTGGCTTCCCGGGGGCCGGTCCAGTCGGCGGGGTTTCCATGGGCGTGAGGCTCCGGCTCCGGACCGACGGCGGTGTAACGGGCCCCCTGCGGCCCGACCGATCCGGCCCCGGCCGCCGCCGCTTCGGCGGACCGCCACCCTGCTGCCGGCCTCCCGGCCGATCCCGGCTCGGTGGGCCGCACCCCCGCGCCCGGCGTCCCGGCCGCCCCGGGCTCAGCGGAGCGCCCACCCGCCGCCCACGCCCCGACTCCCGACGCCCCAGACGACCCCGACTCCGTCAGCCGCGACCCCGGCGCCCCGGCCGCCCCGGGCTCAGCGGAGCGCCCACCCGCCGCCCACGCCCCGACTCCCGGCCCCCCGGTCGACCCCGGCTCCGTCAGCCGCGACCCCGCGCCCGGCTGCCGGGCCGAGCCCGGCTCCGTGGGACGCCACCCGGCCCTCGGCACGTCGGTGTCGGACGAACTCCGAGGTGCCGCTGCCGCGCCACCGCTCCCCACGCGACCGTCGTCCGCGTCGGCACCTGCCCCTGCCACGGCCCCCGCCCAGCGGCCGCCATCCGCCGTGATGCCGCCGCCGTAGCCCCCCGGCGCATCGAGCGGCACCCCGCTGTCCGGCATGCGCGGGGCCTCCCCCGGCCCGGTCCTCCCGGTCCGCACCGTGAAACCGGCCTCGCCGCGGGGGCGCAGACCGGCGGCGTCCCGCTCGCGGCGGTCCAGGTCCGCCAAGCGGGCCCGGAGTTCCGCGCACCGCGCCGTCGCGCGTTCGTGGTCGTCGTGGGCCCAGGCCAGGTCGAGGCGGACGGCCTCGGCCTGTTCGCGGGTGGTGGCCGAGGCGAGCAGACGGGTGAGGTCGGCCCGGCGGTCCGCGGCGTACTTCTGTTCGCGGAGCATCACGTCGAGCCGGTCGCCGAGCGCGTCACGGGCCCCCGGGAGGGCGTCGTAGGCTGCGAGCGCGGACGCGTGCAGGGACCGGGCGCGTTCCGACTCCGGGCCGGCGCCGCCGGGGCCGTACTGCCCGGCGAGGTCCTGGAGCAGCGCCTCGACCACGTCCCAGGGCGGCAGCTCGCGCCCGTCGAGACAGGCCCGCATGCCCTCCGGGTCGCGCTGCCAGAACACCGCGCACCAGCCGCCGGACGGGTCAAGGCGTGACAGCAGACCGTCCAGGTAGTGCGCGAACTCCCGTACCTCGGACGGGAGTCGATCCGCTGTCATCGCTCAGCTCCCGCGTCCGGACCGGAAACTCCGTCCCGCAAGGCAACACCAGGCGTGTTACAGGCGTGCTACGGAAAGTTTTCACACGCGACGCAGGAGTCTCAGCGTCATGAGATCAGACCGGCACCAGCACGCACAGCCGCGCCAACTCGTCCATGGACAGCCCGAGCGCACCCGCCAGCGCGGCCACCGTGAAGAAGGCCGGGGTCGGGGCCCGCCCGGTCTCGATCTTCCGGAGGGTCTCCGCGGAGATGCCCGCGCGCGCCGCGACCTCCGTCATGCTGCGGTCGCCACGCGCCTCACGCAGCAGCCGGCCGAGCCGCTCGCCGCGTTCGCGCTCTTCGGGGGTGAGAGGGGTGCGCACCATGCCCCCATTCTAATACCGGTATAGTAATTGGCATGGTTGAGCTGAAGACCGACACATCGATCGACGCCATGCGCGAAGCGGGCCAGGTCGTCGCCCGCGCCCTCACGGCTGCACGGCAAGCCGCCGACGTGGGCGTCTCCCTGAAGGAGCTCGACGAACTGGCGCACGGCGTACTGCGCGAGGCGGGCGCGACCTCGCCCTTCCTGGGCTATCTGCCCTCGTTCGCCCCGACTCCCTTCCCCGCCGTCCTCTGCGCCTCCGTCAACGACGCGATCGTGCACGGCGTCCCGGACCACTACCGGCTGCGCGACGGCGACCTGGTGTCCCTCGACTTCGGCGCCGAACTGCGCGGCTGGGTCGGCGACTCGGCACTCAGCTTCACCGTGGGCACCCCGCGCGAGGCCGACCTGCGCCTGATCGAGACCGCCGAGCGGGCCCTCGCGGCGGGCATCGAGGCGGCCGTCGTCGGCAACCGCATCGGCGACATCGCCCACGCGATCGGCACGGTGTGCCGCGCCGCGGGCTACGGCATCCCGGACGGCTTCGGCGGCCACGGCATCGGCCGCCGCATGCACGAGGACCCGTCCGTGCCGAACGAGGGCCGGCCGGGGCGCGGGATGCGGCTGCGGCACGGCATGGTGCTGGCGATCGAGCCCATGGTCATCGGCGGCGGCACGGACGGCTTCCACGCGGCCCCCGACGGCTGGACCCTGAAGACGGACGACGGTTCCCGCGCCGCCCACGCGGAGCACACCGTGGCGATCACGGACGCGGGGCCGAGGATCCTGACAGCGCGCTGAACCTCCCCATACGTCGTATACATCCCGAAGGTGCCCTCCCCCGGCGATCGTGCGAAGGTGTCTACGAGTGCGCCCCAGGTGTAACGGGCTGCCCCCCGGGTTACCCGACCCCGGCACGTCGACCAGCGAGGGCGTCCCCCGCCCGGGCGCCGGGGACGCCGGGAACGGAAGGCCCATGAGCAGCGGCTTCACCAGCCCGGAGGGCTACGGCTCGGACCCCTTCGGAGAATTCCTCGCACGTTTCTTCGGCGGTCAGCGTCCCGGTCCCCGGCAGATCGACCTGGGCCGGTTGCTCAGCCAGCCGGCCCGGGAGCTCGTCCGCGGCGCCGCCCAGTACGCCGCCGAGCACGGCAGCCGGGACCTCGACACCCAGCACCTGCTGCGGGCGGCGCTCGCCACCGAGCCCACCCGGACCCTGCTCAGCAAGGCCGGGGCGAATCCGGACTCGATGGCCTCCCAGATCGACGAGCGTTCGGGCCCCGCCCAGCACGGCCCGGACGACGCACCGCCGCCGACCGCTCTCTCCCTCACCCCCGCGGCCAAGCGGGCCCTGCTGGACGCGCACGACATGGCCCGGGCCCGCGGCTACGGCTACATCGGCCCGGAGCACGTGCTCAGCGCCCTGGCGTCGAACCCCGACTCGGCCGCCGGGCACATCCTGAACGCGGCCCGTTTCGCCCCTTCCAGCCCGCCCGAGGCACCGGAGGCACCCCAGGCCGAACGGCCGCGCGTGACGAACACGCCGACCCTGGACAAGTACGGCCGTGACCTCACCGAACTGGCCCGGCAGGGCCGTGTCGACCCGGTCATCGGCCGGGACCAGGAGATCGAGCAGACCGTCGAGGTCCTCTCCCGGCGCGGCAAGAACAATCCGGTGCTGATCGGTGACGCGGGCGTCGGCAAGACCGCCATCGTGGAGGGGCTGGCACACCGCATCTCCGAGGGGGACGTGCCCGATGTGCTGATCGGGCGCCGCGTGGTCGCGCTGGACCTGACGGGCGTGGTCGCGGGCACCCGCTACCGGGGCGACTTCGAGGAGCGGATGAACAACATCGTCAGCGAGATCCGCGCCCACTCCGAGCAGTTGATCATCTTCATCGACGAGCTGCACACGGTGGTGGGCGCCGGTTCCGGTGGTGGTGACGGCAGCTCGATGGACGCGGGCAACATCCTCAAGCCGGCCCTCGCCCGGGGCGAACTGCACATCGTGGGCGCCACCACGCTGGAGGAGTACCGCCGGATCGAGAAGGACGCGGCGCTGGCCCGCCGCTTCCAGCCGATCATGGTGCCGGAGCCGACCGCGGCCGACGCGATCGAGATCCTGCGCGGCCTCCAGGACCGCTACGAAGCCCACCACCAGGTCCGCTACACCGACGAGGCGCTGGTCGCCGCCGTGGAGCTGTCGGACCGCTACCTCACCGACCGCCGCCTGCCGGACAAGGCGATCGACCTGATCGACCAGGCCGGTGCCCGGGTGCGGCTGCGGGCCCGGACCAAGGGCACGGACCTCCGGGCTCTGGAGCGGGAGCTGGAGCAGCTGACCCGGGACAAGGACCAGGCGGTCGCGGACGAGCAGTACGAGCGGGCCACCCAGTTGCGCGACCGGATCGTGGACGTGAAGCGGCAGATCGCCCAGGCCGGCGGCGACGGGGAGATCGACGAGGGGCAGGACCTGGTCGTCGGCTCCGAGGCGATCGCCGAAGTCGTCTCCCGGCAGACCGGCATCCCGGTCAGCAGCCTCACCCAGGAGGAGAAGGACCGCCTGCTGGGTCTGGAGGAGCACCTTCACGAGCGGGTCATCGGCCAGGACGAGGCGGTACGCGTCGTGTCGGACGCGGTCCTGCGTTCCCGCGCCGGACTGGCGAGCCCCGACCGGCCGATCGGCAGCTTCCTCTTCCTCGGCCCGACGGGCGTCGGCAAGACCGAGCTGGCGCGGGCGCTCGCCGAGGCGCTGTTCGGCAGCGAGGACCGCATGGTCCGCCTGGACATGAGCGAGTACCAGGAGCGGCACACCGTCAGCCGGCTGATCGGCGCCCCGCCCGGCTACGTGGGTCACGAGGAGGCCGGTCAGCTCACCGAGGTGGTCCGCCGCCACCCGTACTCGCTCCTGCTGCTCGACGAGGTCGAGAAGGCTCACCCGGACGTCTTCAACATCCTGCTCCAGGTCCTCGACGACGGACGCCTCACCGACTCCCAGGGCCGCACGGTGGACTTCACCAACACCGTGATCGTGATGACCAGCAACCTCGGCTCCGAGGCGATCACCCGCCGCGGCGCCACCCTGGGCTTCGCGTCCGGCGGCGCCGACGCGGACGAGGCGGCCCGGCGCGAACAGATCCTGCGCCCCCTGCGCGAGCACTTCCGCCCCGAGTTCCTCAACCGCATCGACGAGATCGTCGTCTTCCACCAGCTCTCCACGGACCAGCTGCGCCGGATCACCAACCTCCTGCTGGACCGGACCCGGTCCCTCGTCCAGGACAAGGGCATCACGGTGACGTTCACCGACCGAGCGGTGGAATGGCTGGCCGACCACGGCTACCAGCCGGAGTACGGCGCCCGCCCGCTGCGCCGCACGATCCAGCGCGAGGTGGACAACCAGCTCTCACGCTTGCTGCTGGACGGCAGGGTCGAGGAAGGCGGTCAAGTGACGGTGGACACCGAGGACAACCACCTGACCTTTCAGACGTAGGGTCCGCTGCGCCCCGACAGGGGCGCGGGGAACTGCGCGAAAACCCCCACGCCCCCGCACCCGGCACTCAACGCACAGGCCGCACCACCATCGCCGATCCCCCACCCCGCCGCACGGTCTCAGCCGCGGCCAGCCACTTCCCGCCGGACAGCCGCTGCACACCCGTAGCCGCCCCGATCTCCGGGTTGGCCTTGAAGGAGTGGCCGATCGCTTCGAGCTGCTTCCTCAACTCGGCGTTGTCATAGAGGCCGGGTTCCAGCTCGGTCTGCGCGGCATTCCGCTGACTGGCCCGGGGTGCGGCGATCGCGTCGACCAGCGGCATCCCCCGGTCGAGGAATCCGGTGAGCGTCTGCAGAACCGTCGTGATGATGGTCGCCCCACCCGGCGACCCCAGCGCCACCACGGGCTTGTCATGCCGGTCGAGAACGATCGTCGGCGACATCGACGACCGGGGCCGCTTCCCCGGTCCCGGCAGGTTCGGGTCGTGCACGGCGGGGTTCGCCGGGGTGAAGGAGAAGTCCGTCAGCTCGTTGTTGAGGATGAACCCCCGCCCCGGCACGGTGATGGCACTGCCACCGGTCTGCTCGATGGTGAGCGTGTAGGAGACGACGTTCCCCCACTTGTCGGCCACCGTCAGATGCGTGGTGCTGTCACCCTCGTACGTCGTGGGGGCGGCCGTACCGCCGGCCCCGCAACGCTTCGGGTTGCGCGGGTCCCCGGGCGCCACGGGACTGGTGAGCACCGCGTCGTCCTTGATCAGGCAGGCCCGCGAGTCGGCGTACCTCTGGGACAGCAGCTCCTTCGTCGGCACGTCCTCGAAGGCGGGGTCGCCCACCCACCGCCCCCGGTCCGCGAACGCGATCCGGCTGGCCTCGATGAAGCGGTGCAGGTACTTCGCCTGGCTCGCCTTCGACAGGTCGGTCCGCTCCAGGATGTTGAGCGCCTCACCGACCGTCGTGCCGCCGGAGGACGACGGCGCCATGGAGTACACACCGAGGCCCCGGTACGAAGTCCTGGTGGGCGCCTGGAGCTTGGTGCGGTAGGCGGCCAGGTCCTTCGCGGACAGGTCGCCGGGGCGGGCGTTCCAGCCGGAGCCCGGGTCGACCGGCGGCTTGTTGACCGTGTCGACGATGTCCCGGCCGATGTCTCCGCGGTAGAGCGCGCGGACGCCCTTGCGGCCCAGCTCCGCGTAGGTGCGGGCGAGGTCGGGGTTCTTGAAGGTGGATCCGACGACGGGGAGTTGCCCGCCCGGCAGGAACAGCTCGGCGGTGTCCGGGAAGTAGCGGAAGCGGGTCTCGTTGGACGCCGTCTGCGAGCGGAAGGTCGCGTCGACCGTGAAGCCGTCGCGGGCGAGCCGCTCGGCCGGCTTCAGGAGACTGGCGAGTTCCTTGCTGCCCCACTTGTCCAGTGCCGTCTGCCAGGTGGCGGGCGTGCCCGGGGTGCCGACGCTCAGGCCGCTGCTGACGGCCTCGGCGAAGGGGATGGGCTTGCCGTTCTCGGTGAACAGGTTCTTGTCGGCGGTGAGCGGGGCGGTCTCGCGGCCGTCGATGGTGCGGACGGTGCGGGACTTGGCGTCGTAGTAGACGAAGTAGCCGCCCCCGCCGATGCCGGCGGAGTAGGGCTCGGTGACGCCGAGCGCGGCGGCGGTGGCGACGGCCGCGTCGACGGCGTTGCCACCCTTTTTCAGGACCTCGATCCCGGCCGCGGAGGCGTCCGGATCGACGCTGGAGACGGCGCCGCCGTAGCCGACGGCCAGGGGTTTCTTCTCAACGCCGGTGCTCTGCACGGTGGGTGGCGCCGACGCCCCCACCGACATCACCACGGCGGCCGAAACCGCCAGGACCGTCAGATTCCGTGCCACAGGGCGACGCATCCGCACCTCCAGTCAAAGGCCGTTGGCGCAGCTTAATTCATCGCCACGGCAGCGTCAGGGACGCGTCGAACTCCGGTGCGTCGGGCCCGCTACCATGCGCGCCCATGAATGACGACGTGCGCAACATCGTCCTGGGCGTGGTCGCGGCGGGGATAAGCGCCGCGATCGGCTGGGTGGCCCGCACCTACCTGTGGAAGCGCAAGCTCCGCCGCAAGCAGGCCTTCTTCGGGTTGCCCGACAACTCCGAGTCGCTGCTGGTGGTGAACCGGGGTGCGGGCGGACCCGAGTTCGCGGTGATGCGCTACGACGTCTTCGCGCTCCTCGAGCTGGCCGCGCTGATCAAGGACTGCAACGCCCACGCCCAGATCCTCCCGCACGACACGGCACGTCAGGGCTTCGGGGAGCGCACCGAGTTCTGTGTGGGCGGACCGGCCTCGAACCGCCGCATGGCCGCCCATCTGTCCTCCCTGCTCCCCGGGGTGCGGGTGAACGTCGACGCCGAACCGGGCCCGGACCGGGGCTCGTTCCAGGTCGGCTCGGAGCGCTACCGCGTGGAGAACGGCAAGGAGGAGTACGCGCTGCTCGCCCGGCTCACCGCGGAGCGGAGTCAGAACACCCGTCCCGTCTTCCTCTTCTGCGGCCAGACCTCGATCACCAACCAGGCCGCCACCCGTTACCTCGCCCGCAACCAGGAACGGCTGGCCCGCAAGTACGGCACCGGCTCCTTCGTGCTGCTGCTGAAGGTGATCAACTCGCAGGCGTACGGCCCGGACGTCGTGGAGCTGGTGGAGGACGTGACCCGGGCGGCGCAGACCCCGCCGCCCGCGGCCCCGGCTCCACGCGCCGGCCACCGGGCCTCCTGAAGTCATCCACCTCTCAACAATCGTTACTGGTACGTAACTTACCGACGGGTTACCAGTGGTAAGGGAGCGAGGTTACCGTCTGGTCACTTTGCACTGACACGAGTGAGGAGTGACCCGTGGGAAGTCACCGCAAGGCCCTGCGCACCACCGCCGTAGGCGCCGTCTCGACGGCCCTGGTCGCCGGCACCGCCCTCGGGCTCGCCCCCACCGCACAGGCGGCACCGAACCCCGTCCGGTTCGTCGACATCACCGGCGACGGCGGCACCGTCCTCAAGGCCAACGTCGTCACCCCGGCCGGCGCCGACGGCACGCGCCGCTACCCGCTCCTCGTCATGCCCACGAGCTGGGGCCTGCCCCAGGTCGAATACCTGGCCCAGGCGCAGAAACTCGCCGACTCGGGGTACGTCGTCGTCACCTACAACGTGCGTGGCTTCTGGCAGTCGGGCGGCGAGATAGAAGTCGCCGGACCGCCCGACGTGGCCGACGCCTCGAAGGTCATCGACTGGGCGCTCGCCAACACCCCCTCGGACTCCGGGCACATCGGCATGGCGGGCGTCTCCTACGGCGCCGGCATCAGCCTGCTCACCGCCGCGCACGACAAGCGGGTCCGCGCGGTCGCGTCGCTCAGCGGCTGGGCCGACCTGATCGACTCGATCTACGCCGGACGCACCCAGCACGTCCAGGCGGCCGCCCTGCTGGACGGCGCGAGCGTGGTGACGGGCCGCCAGGGCGCCGAACTCCGGCAGATCTTCGACGACTTCTACGCCTCCAACCTGGCGAAGGAGCCTGAGCTGATCGCCTGGGGGAAGAAACGTTCCGCTGTGACCTACGTCGACCGGATCAACAAGAACGGCACGGCGGTCATGCTCGCCAACGCCTGGGGCGACACGGTCTTCCCGCCCAACCAGTACGCCGACTTCTACGAGAAGCTGACCGGCCCCAAGCGGCTGGAGATGCGCCCCGGGGACCACGCCACCCCGGAGCTGACCGGCCTGTTCGGGCTGCCCAACGACGTGTGGAAGGACACCCAGCGCTGGTTCGACCACCACCTCAGGGGCGAGGACAACGGCATCGACCGGGAACAGCCCGTCCGGCTCAAGTCCCGTTCCTCCGGCGGCTACGAGGGTTACCCGGACTGGAAGTCCGTCGCCGCCACGAACCGGAAGATCGCCCTGGCGGGCACGACCACGATCCGCGCGAACGTGAACTCGGGCGCGGACGGCGGGATCGTCTTCCTGTCCAGCATCCTCGACCAGGTGGCCCAGCTGCCCCCGATGGCTTCCATTCCCCTGCTCCCCCGCCGCTGGGCCGCCGTGTGGCAGTCGGAGAAGTACGCCACGTCCCAGCGGGTACGCGGGACGGCCAAGTTGCACACGACCGTCACCCCCACCAAGGAGAGCGGCACCCTCGTCGCCTACCTCTACGACGTGGGGCCGCTCGGCCTCGGCAAGCTGGTGACCAACGCGCCGTACACCTTCCACGGTCGCACCCCCGGAAAGCCGTTCGGCGTCGACCTGGAGCTGTACTCCACGGCCTACGACGTCCCGGCCGGGCACCGCCTCGCCCTGGTCGTCGACACGGTCGACCCGCTCTACATCGAGCACAACCCGTCCGGCGCGCAGCTGACCTTCTCCTCGCCGGCGAACGACCCGTCGTACGTGTCGGTTCCGCTGCGCGAGCAGTGATCTGCGGCTGCCGCCGGACGGGCTTGGCCGATGTGGACCGCCGCCCCGTGGCCCGGGTGGGCGGTCTCCTCACCCCGGACGGGTTCGGCGGAATTCGGTGAAGTCCCCCTCTCCGACAGGGTGAAGGGCACATCGTAATCGAGGTTCGACACGATGGGCTTTCGACGCCTGCCCGTTCAGTGTTTGAGGATCTTGGAGAGGAAGTCCTTGGCGCGGTCGCTGCTGGGGTTGGTGAAGAACTCGTCGGGGGTCCGGTCCTCGACGATCCGGCCGTCGGCCATGAAGACGACCCGGTTGGCGGCCGAGCGGGCGAAGCCCATCTCGTGCGTGACGACGATCATGGTCATGCCCTCGCGGGCCAGTTGCTTCATGACCTCCAGCACCTCGTTGATCATCTCCGGGTCGAGGGCCGAGGTCGGCTCGTCGAAGAGCATCACCTTGGGCTCCATGGCCAGAGCGCGGGCGATGGCCACACGCTGCTGCTGGCCGCCGGAGAGCTGGGCCGGGTACTTGTCCGCCTGGTCGGCGACGCCGACCCTGTCGAGGAGTTCACGGGAGCGCTTGTCGGCGTCCTCCTTCCGGCGCCCGCGGACCTTGACCTGGCCGAGGGAGACGTTCTGCAGGACCGTCTTGTGGGCGAAGAGGTTGAACGACTGGAAGACCATGCCGACGTCGGCGCGGAGCCTGGCCAGGGGCTTGCCCTCCTCCGGCAGGGGCTGCCCGTCCAGGGCGATCTCGCCGGACCCGATGGTCTCCAGCCGGTTGATCGCCCGGCACAGGGTCGACTTTCCGGACCCCGACGGGCCGATGACGACGACCACCTCTCCCCTGCCGACGGTGAGGTTGATGTCCTGAAGGACATGCAGCTCACCGAAGTGCTTGTTGACTTCACGCAGCTCGATCAGCGGATCCACGGCCATACTCAGCCCTACTCACTCTCAGCTGGGTGGTGGTTGCCGCAACGTATCCAGGCAAGATCGAACGTGTCGGGGCGACACGCACCTTTCGATCATTAGCCGTATTTACGGCGGACTTTGGGCCAAAGGTTCTGGGACAGGGTTCTGAGGATCAGACTCACGCCTCCGCGACTTCCGCGTACAGCTGGGACAGCTCGGGCACCCCGTGGGCGGCCCACTCGTGGCCGGACTCCACCACGTCGAACTCCCGGCCGGAGGCGAGCCGCACGACGGGCTGCCCGTCGGACCGGATCTTCCAGGCGGCTCCCGGCACGGAGCGCACGATGACGGTGCCCAGGTAGAGCCCGGCGTCGTTGCCGAGCCAGGCCAGGGTCTCCTCGTCGTCCCGCCAGCCCGGCACGAGCTGGTCCAGTGCCTCCAGCGAGGCCGTCGAGTCGTCCAGCCGGACACCCGCACGGGACGCCTGGGAGCGGAGCAGTTCGCACTCGGCGAGGAGGTCCGCGATACCTGCCGGGTCCGGGACCCCGAGCTTCTGGCGCCGGTTGCCCAGGAAGGGGATGTTCATACGTCCAGCGTGTCATTCGTACCGCCGTACGCACCACAGGCGCGCGGGCCTCCGATTCCGGCCGTGTTCATGCCGAGTTCGCGCGGGGCTCGTTGACGCGTCCCTGTCGTCTCCCTAGTTTCACCGTGCGTCTCACGTCTCGGGTTTCGTTGAGTCGTCTGTTCCGCCCTGCGTTTCGTCTGTTGCTTCGTGTGTCGGTGAGCGGGAGGAGTCGGCCGTGCGCCGATGTGTCCGGGGGATTCTGTTCGTCCTGGCCCTGAGCGGGTCCTTGCTGCCGGCGGTCCCGGCGCGGGCCGCCGAGGAGCAGCGGGCCTCGCCGGCGCCGCTGGAGCGGTTGTTCGACAACGTGGCCGTCAGCGACGACAGCCGACCCGCGGAGGCCGACTTCGACGGGGCCGGCGCCTCGCTGTCGGCGCGGGACCTCACGGCCGCGGGCTGGACGCCCGGCCGCAACCTCACCGTCCAGGGAGCCCGGTTGACCTGGCCGCGACGGCAGCCCGGGGAACCGGACAACGTCCGCGCGGCCGGGCAGGACGTACGCGTGACGGGGCGCGGGGACGCCCTCGCCTTCCTGGTGGCGGGCACCGCCGGCACGGAGGTGGGCGGCGCGGGCACGGTCCGCTACGCGAACGGCACGAGCTCCGGGTACCGGCTGACCGCGCCCGACTGGCGCACCGGGCCGCTCGCCACGAAAGCCGTGGCCCTGCCGCACATCAACAGGCCCGGCGGGCAACTCGCGGAGCGGGCCCGCCTCTACGTGGTGACGGTTCCCCTGGTGCCGGGGCGCGCGGTCGCCTCGGTCCGGTTGCCGCGCGCGGCCGGGCTGCACGTGTTCGCCGCGTCGGTACGGGCCTCGGCACAAGGCTGGACGGGCAGCTGGACGACGTCGACCGGCGGCTACTCTCCCGTCGGGCCCTGGACGGACCGGACGCTGCGGCTGGTCGTGCACACGTCGGCCGGCGGGCCCCGGGTGCGGGTGCGGTTCGACAACACCTTCGCGGCGGCGCCGGTGCGGATCGGGAGCGCCACGGTCGCCGTGCGGGCGTCGGGCGCGGCGGCACACGGGGAACCGGTGCCGCTGGCCTTCCGCGGTGCGGCCGGCGTGGAGATTCCGGCCGGGGCCCAGGCCTACAGCGATCCGCTGGACTTCCCGGTGCCGGCGGACACCGATCTGCTGGTGAGCTTCCATCTGCCCGGCACGGTGCCGGCGGCGCCGGTGCACCGCCTCGCGCAGCAGCGGTCGTACGTCAGCGGACCGGGCGACCACGCGGCGGACGGCTCGGCGGCCCCCTACACCTCTGTGATCACGAGCTGGCCGCTGCTCGCCGGGGTCGACGTGGCCGGCGGGCCCGGGTCCGTGGTGCTGCTCGGCGACTCGATCACCGACGGCGACAAATCCACGCCGGACGCGAACCGGCGGTGGCCGGACGTACTGGCCGGCCGGCTGCTGTCGCAGAGCGCGGTCCCGCGCTACGGGGTGCTGAACCAGGGCATCTCGGGCAACCGTGTGGTCACCGACCGCTATCCCGGCGACGGGGTGTCCACGGACGGGGCGGGGGTGAGCGCCCTGCACCGGTTCGACAGGGACGTTCTCGCCCAGACGTCGGCGCGTACCGCGGTCGTTTTCGAGGGCATCAACGACCTGCGGTGGGACACCTCGGCGGAGCAGGTGATCGCGGGGCTGCGGGAGCTGGCGGCGCGCGGGCACGCCCGGGGCGTGCGGATGCTCGCGGCGACGATCCTGCCGTGCGAGGGCGAGGCGCGGTGCACGGCCGCCGTCGACGCCCGGCGGGTCACGGTGAACGAGTGGATCCGTGACGGCGAGGTCTTCGACGGCGTGCTCGACTTCGACGCCGTGGTGCGGGATCCCGCCCGTCCCTCGCGCATGCTCCCCGCGTACGACAGCGGGGACCATCTGCATCCGGGGGACGCGGGGCTCGCCGCCCTGGCCGGGTCGGTCGATCTATCGCTGCTCGTGCCGTAGCACCCCGGGGCCGTCCCCGGGGGGACCGGCCTACACGTCCAGGTCGACGACCACCGGCGCGTGGTCCGAGGCCCCCTTGCCCTTGCGCTCCTCGCGGTCCACGTACGCGTCCTCGACCGCCTTCGTGAACGGCTCGTTCGCGTACACCAGGTCGATGCGCATGCCGCGGTTCTTCGGGAAACAGAGCTGGCGGTAGTCCCAGTACGTGAACGGGTGCTCGTACTTGAGGGGCCGCGGGACCACGTCCGACAGGCCCGCCTCGCGCAGGGAGGCCAGGGCGGCGCGCTCGGCCGGGGTGACGTGGGTGGAGCCCTCGAAGAAGGCGGGGTCGAAGACGTCCTCGTCCGTCGGCGCCACGTTGTAGTCACCCATCACCGCGAAGGGGCGGCTGCCGGCCGCGTCACCGGCGACGGCCGCCTTCAGCGCCTCGAACCACTGGAGCTTGTAGGCGTAGTGCGGGTGGTCCACCTCACGGCCGTTCGGCACGTACACCGACCAGACGCGGAGCGGGCCGCAGGTCGCCGAGATGGCGCGGGGCTCGACCGAGCCGTCGAACCCGGGGTCGCCGGGCAGGCCCTTGACCACGTCCTCGATGCCGACGCGGGACAGCACCGCCACACCGTTCCACCGGCCGGTCGCGTGGACCGCCGACTCGTAGCCCAGCTCGCGCAGCTGCTCGGACGGGAACTGTTCCTCGGCGACCTTGGCCTCCTGCAGGCACAGCACGTCCGTGCCGCTGCTCTCCAGCCAGGCGAGGAGCCTGGGCAGGCGGGCGGTGATCGAGTTCACGTTCCAGGTCGCGATGCGCATGCCCCACAACCTACCCGGCGGGTCTGACAACGCCGGTCCCGGTGTCAGAGGTCCGCCGACGTCCCCGGGGTGAGCCGCAGGTGCTCCGAGCCGCCGAGCTGCCCGATCTGGCGGTCGTAGATCGGGCGGGCCAGGTCGGTGAGCAGGGCGTCGTGGACGTCGTAGGCGCGCCGCGGCCTCACTTCGCGGACGTAGTCGATGACCTCGGAGATCTTGCTCCAGGGGGCCATGACGGGAAGCATCAGCGTCTCCACGGGGTGATCCGGGACGGTGAGGGCGTCGCCGGGGTGGAAGACCTTCCCGCCGTCGACGAGGTATCCGACGTTGGTGATGCGCGGGATGTCCGGGTGGATCACCGCGTGGAGCTCGCCGTGGACCTGGACGTCGAAACCGGCGGCGGTGAAGGCGTCGCCGTGGCCGACGGTGTGCACGCGGCCGGGGAACGCCGAGGAGATCTTCTCCGCGACGGACGTGAGGGTCCAGATCTCGGCGGCCGGGTTGTTCTCCATGGCGGCGCGCAGCCGGAACTCGTCGAAGTGGTCGGGGTGCTCGTGGGTGACCAGGATCGCGTCCGCGCCGAGCGCGGCGTCCTCCTCGCTGAACCCGCCGGGGTCCAGGACGAGGGTCCGGCCGTCCTTCTCGAGGCGGACGCAGGCGTGCGACATCTTCGTGAGCTTCATGCGTCCATCCTTCCCCGCGCTCCCCCGCGGACTCACTCCTGGGGGGTGGTCTCCTCGCGGATGACCTGCTGGGCGACCTTGAACGCGCTGTTCGCCGCGGGCATGCCGCAGTAGACCGCCGCCTGGAGCAGCACCTCCTTGATCTCGGCCGGGGTGAGGCCGTTGCGCAGGGCGGCTCTGGTGTGGCCGGCCAGCTCGTCCAGGTGACCGCCGGCGACCAGCGCGGTGAGGGTGACACAGCTGCGGGTCCGCCGGTCCAGACCGGGACGGTCCCAGATCTCGCCCCAGGTGTAGCGGGTGAGGAACTCCTGGAAGTCCCCGGAGAAGTCGTCGGCCCGCGCCAGCTCCTGGTCGACGTGCGCGTCGCCCAGCACCTCGCGGCGCACCTTGAGCCCGGCGTCGTAGGGGTCGGGCCGCCCCTGAGCCTGGGGCGGCACGGCCGCCGGGGCGATCTCGCCGACGGGCCCGGTCTGCGGGGGCTGCGGCGCGGCGGGCGACAGGACCGGCTTGACATGGGCCGCGGGCAGGGCCGTCTGGCCGGTGGAGGTCTCGAAGGCGGGCTGCCAGGCGGTGGAGAAGTGCCGCACCAGGAGGTCGGTGACCGCCGCGGGCTGCTCCACGGGCACCAGGTGGGAGGCGCCGGGTACGACGGCGAGGCGGGCGTCCGGGATCCCGGCGACCAGGGTGCGGGCCTCGGCGGGGCCGGTGACCTGGTCGTCCGAGCCGACGAGAACCAGGGTCGGCACGCCGACACGGCCGAGTTCGGCCCGGACGTCGAACGAGGCGAGCGCCTCGCAGGCGGCGATGTAGCAGCCGGGGTCGGTGGTGCGCACCATCTGCACGGCCCACTCGGTGATCGCCGGCTGGGCGGCGGCGAACCCGCCGGTGAACCAGCGCTCGGGCGCGGTACGGGCGATGGGGTCGAGGCCGTTGGTGCGGACGATCACGCCTCGTTGCCGGAACTCGTCGGCCGAGCCGAACCGGGGTGAGGCGGCGATCAGCGCGAGGGAGGCGAGCCGCTCGGGGTGGCGCAGGGCCAGCTCGATACCGACGGCGCCGCCGAGCGCGCAGCCCGCGTAGCCGAAGCGGTGGACGCCGAGCCCTTCGAGGGTGGTCAGCAGCCGGGTGGCGAGGTCGGTGACCGACCCCGCCGGGTAGGCGGGCGCGCCGCCGTGCCCCGGCAGGTCGAACCGGAACACGCGCCACTGCTTGGTCAGCTCGGGGATCTGGCGGTCCCACATGTGCCATGTGGTACCGAGGGAGGGGCCCAGGATCAGGACCGGAGCCTCTTCTGGCCCGTCAAAGCGGTATTGCAGGGTGTTCGACGGTGTCTCACTCACGCCTCAGACCCTCTCACGTATCACGAAATCTCACACGGCCCGGGGGAACCCGACGGCTCTTGACCCTCTCGGTTCGGGACGTCCGGCACTGCCGGAACCCTCGGGGATCCAGACACGAGTTCTCCGGCTGGTACGCGTGGGACGTGGGGACGGTGCGTCCTCAGAGCTTCCTTCTTCGGCGCGGCTTCCAGGTGGTCCGGGTTGCAGCAAAGCGTAAAGTGCCGTTCCCGAGGATCGGCATGACGCACCTGGAAGCCCTCCGGAATCTCACCGACCGGCAACCTGAACACCACATGGTGGACAAGCTGTGTCTTTCCCTCGTAGGAGACTTGCCGGCCGCACGGCACGGACACCGCGCCGTACCGTTCTTCTGGCTGTGCCCCTTGCCGTACTGGCGATGGTCGGCTGCGCCGACATATCAATGAGCATTAGGATATTGATATGACCGAAGAACGTGTCGACGCCTGCGACCTGCTCTGCCTTGACCTTCCCCGCGCGGAGGAGATCCGCGGGCGGTTGCCGTCGCTCGCCGTGGTGGAACCCGCCGCGTCGGCGGCCAAGGGGATGGCTGACCCGACGCGGTTGAAGGTGGCCGCGGCACTGGCGGCCGGTGACGAGCTGTGTGTGTGCGACCTGGCGTGGATCGTCGGGCAGGCGCAGAACCTCGTCTCCCACCACGTACGGCAGCTGCGCAATGCGGGGCTTGCCACCTCCCGCCGGGACGGGCGGCTGGTGATGTACGCACTCACCGAGCGGGGCCGGGCTCTGGTGGCCGTGCTTCTCGGCGACGACGTCCATACCGCCATAGAGATCTAGGACGAACGAGGGAAGGGGATCTCGATGGGTGCGGAGTGCTGCGCGCCGGCCGAGGCGAACGCCACTGCCGGAACCGAGGAGCGCGACCAGAGCCCCCGGCGGCTGTGGCACGTACGTGAGCTGCAGTTCGCCGTAGTGGCCGGCGTGCTGCTGTTGGCCGCATGGCTGACCGGCCGCGCCGGCGCCGAGACCCCGGAGACGGTCCTTGAGCCGGCCGCGGTCGCGGTCGGCGCCTCCACCTTCGTCCCGGCGGCCGTCCGCAACCTGTTCACCCACCGGCACGTGGGCGTCGGCACGCTGATGACCATCGCCGCGGTCGGCGCGGTGGCGCTCGGTCAGTTCTTCGAGGCCGCCATGCTCGGCGTGCTCTTCTCCATCGCCGAGGGGCTCGAGCACTACGCGGTCGTCCGCACCCGGCAGGGCCTGCGCGCGCTGCTAAACCTGGTCCCCGACACCGCCTCCGTCCTCCGCGGTGGCCGCGAGGTGCAGCTCGCACCGGACGAGCTGGTGCTGGGCGATGTGATGCTGCTGCGGCCCGGGCAGCGGGCCGCCACCGACGGCGTCATCCGCTCGGGACGCACCAGTCTGGACCTGTCCGCCATCACCGGCGAGTCGATGCCCGTCGAGGCAGGCGTCGGCGAGCCGGTGCACGCGGGCGCTATCAACGGCGGCGGCGCGATCGAGGTCGAGGTCACCGCCCTGGCCAAGGACAGCTCCCTGGCCCGCATCGTGCACATCGTCGAAGAGGCCCAGGAACGCAAGGGTTCCGGCCAGCGCCTGGCCGACCGGCTCGCCAGGCCCCTGGTGCCGGGCATCATGATCCTGTCCATCCTGATCGCCGGACTCGGCACGATCCTCGGCGATCCGCTGCTGTGGCTGGAGCGGGCCCTGGTCGTGCTGGTGGCGGCCTCGCCCTGCGCGCTGGCCATCGCCGTGCCGCTCACCGTCGTCGCCGCCGTCGGCGCGGCCAGCCGCACCGGCGCCCTGGTCAAGGGCGGCCTCGCCCTCGAACAGCTCGGCACCGTACGCACCGTGGCGCTGGACAAGACCGGCACCCTGACCCGCAACGAGCCGCGCGTCATCGGCACCCTCACCGCCAACGGCGCGACCGAGGCGCAGGTGCTGCGACTGGCCGCCGCCCTGGAAGCACGCAGCGAGCACCCCCTCGCCGCCGCGATCATCGCCGCGGCCGACCAGGTGCCCGAGGCCGCCGAGGTCACGGCGGTCGTCGGGCAGGGGCTGCGCGGCGACGCCGACGGGACGCCCGTGCGGCTCGGCCGCCCCGGCTTCATCGAACCCGCCTCCCTCGCGGCGGAGGTGGAGCGCCTGCAGGACGAGGGAGCGACCGTCGTCCTCGTCGAGCGCGACGACGTCCTGCTCGGCGCCATCGCGGTACGCGACGAACTGCGCCCCGAAGCCGTCGAGACCATACGCGAACTCCACCGCCTCGGCGTCAAGGTGGCCATGCTCACCGGCGACAACGCCCGCACCGCCCAAACCCTCGCCACCACGGCCGGGATCGACGACGTCCGCGCCGATCTGCGGCCCGAGGACAAGGCCCAGATCGTCACCGAGCTGCGCGCCCAGGGCGGCCGGGGCGGTGTGGCCATGGTCGGCGACGGCATCAACGACGCCCCCGCCCTGGCCACCGCGGACGTCGGCATAGCCATGGGCGCCATGGGCGCCGACGTCGCGATCGAGACCGCCGACGCCGCGCTGATGGGCGAGGACCTGCGCCACCTGCCTCAGCTACTGCGCCACGCCCGCCGCTCGCGCACCATCATGCTGCAGAACATCGGCATGTCCCTGGCCATCATCACCGTCCTGATCCCGCTGGCCGCCCTCGGCGTCGTGGGCCTGGCCACCGTGGTGTTCCTCCACGAACTCGCAGAGGTCCTGGTCATCGCCAACGCGGTCCGCGCCGCCAAGGACACCCCACTGCCGGGCGCCACTGCCCTCGCCACGACCGCGCACCAGCCCGTCCCCGCCCGCCCCGCACCGCAGCAGACCACAGCGGCGGTCGCCCCGGGCGGCGACACCAGCCAGACCGACGACCGCTGCTGCGACGACTGCGCGACCGAGCCCGCCACCACCGCAACCAGCCCGGCCGAACGCCCGCTACTGGCGATCACCCCGCGTACCGGACAAGCAGCCGAGGGCGGCCGGAAGACACCGGCAACTGCGGATGCCGCCGGTGGCTGCTGCCCCGGCTGCGCAGGCGACCAGCCCGTGCGCGTCAAGCGCGGCGCCCTGGCCACACCCGCCCCGGTCCAGAGCCGCCCGCTGAAGACACTGCCACTCACCCACGGCTCCGGCCACGACGACGGGTGCTGCGACAGTCACTGACTGAAGCACCCCTCTGCCGTCGACCCTCTACCGCCGGACGCCGCCGATGCGGTGTCCGACGGTGGAGAAATACCCCCCCAGGGTATATGGTTGAGATGGCAGCCCCGGGAACGGGCACCTCGTCGGACGGGAATGGGGATGAAGGTCATGGACCACAGCGCTCACAACACCGGCACCCCGCACGACCACGCCGCGCACGAAGCTCACGGTCACACCGGTCGGACGGCTGACCGTGCCGCCCATGCGGGGGCGTCCTGGGCCACGGCGGTGAAGGCGACGCTGCACTGCCTGACGGGCTGCGCCATCGGCGAGATCCTCGGCATGGTGATCGGCACCGCGTTGCTGTGGGGCAACGTGCCCACCATGGTCCTGGCGATCGCGCTGGCGTTCCTGTTCGGCTACTCGTTCACCCTGTTCGCGGTGGTCCGGGCCGGCCTGCCCCTCAAGTCGGCGATCAAGGTCGCGCTGGCCGCGGACACCGTCTCGATCGCCGTCATGGAGTTCGTCGACAACGCCATCATCGCCCTCACTCCGGGTGCGATGGACGCCCACCTGTCCGACGGGCTGTTCTGGTCGGCCCTGCTGGGCGGGTTCGCGGTCGCCTTCCTGATCACCACGCCGGTCAACAAGTGGATGATCGGACGCGGCAAGGGCCACGCCGTCGTCCACGCCTACCACTGACGCACCTGCAGGCCCACGCGGTCGGGGCACCCCTGGCGGAAGAGGGGTGCCCTGGCCGCGTTTGCGCCCACGGGCCAGGGCCAACCCGTCAAGGGCCGGAGGTGGAAGAGGCGCGACCGTCCCGGCCCGCCGCCCTCCGGCACCGATCCGAAGGAGGCGACCGGTGATGACAACGGTCAAGGACATGCTCGCCACCTACCCGGCCGACCTGGGCCAGGTCGACCGCGACAAACTGACCCGCTGCGTCGAGGAATGCATCGCCTGCGCCCAGGCGTGTACGGCATGCGCGGACGCCTGCCTGTCCGAGGGCATGGTCGGTGAGCTCACCAAGTGCATCCGCACCGACATGGACTGCGCCGACATCTGCAACACCACCGCGTCCGTCCTGTCCCGCCACACCGGCTACGACGCCAACATCACCCGCGCGATCCTCACCGCGTGCGCCACAGCCTGCAAAGCCTGCGCCGACGAATGCTCCGCGCACGCCGACATGCACGAACACTGCCGCCTGTGCGCCGAAGCCTGCCGCTCCTGCGAGCAGGCGTGCAACGACCTCATTCAGTCCCTCGGCTGACCAGCCGCACCCCCCAGCAGGGCCGCCGGGGACTGGATCCGGCGGCCCTCGGTCGCCTCAGCATCAGGATTGCGTCGGCGAGGACCGGCCACCGCGCTCGCGCACTCCGGTGACGAGCACTCCGAAGGCGAAGACCAGGACAAGGATGAAAACGGCGATACCGAGGACGTCCTGAAGCCCACTGGCCAGGCCACCGTAGCCAGCCGCTGTCCGCAGAACACGCAGCGCCGCTTCACCCGAACGAGGTCTGATCGCGACCGATTGCGCCAGCGCCGGGCAGCTCAGCCGGCGACGGACGAGCGGACCCGGTCGAGGACCGCCGCTATGCGGTATTCGAGGGCGGGCCCGCCCTCGGCAGTCACCGCGTGCACGAAAGCACGATCAGTGCTCCGATGACCGACAGCACGATGGCCGGTGTCGAGCGCCGTCCGCGCGGAAACCCCAATCGGCGCCGGTCGGTGGGATTGGCTCACGCCAGCCGGTGGGCCCGCTGGGTCGGCGCGGGGGGTGTGGGCCACTCCGTTCCGACCTGATCAGCTGCCGTTGCCCATCGCCTTGCGGACGGCGTCACGAGTCCGGTCGATCACGGCTGCCACGGGGCCGACGGCGACGTTCTCCGCCACCGTCTCCACTCCCGGATGCGGGCGGGTGGGCGCCATGGCCTCGGCGGCACGGACAGCCGCGGCCATCAGGGCAAGCTGCCGCGCTCCGGCCTTCTCGCGTAGTCCGGGGAACTCGTACTGTTCCTCCGAAACCGCGTGCTGAAGCACGTCCGCGCGCAGTTCCCGCAGAGCGGGCATGAACCCGGGGTCGTCGGGGTTCATGTCATCGAGTCGGCTCAGCTTCTCCTTCGCGGCCCTCTCCTCCTCCAGACGGTCGTCGACCACCTGCTCACCGTCCCGCAGGAGACGGCGGGCCGAGGGGTGGACCACTTCCTCCTCGGCGGTCTCGTGGACGGCCAGCAGGCGGACGAGCCTGCGGAATGCCTCCGCCCGGTCGTCGGCGGTGGCGGCATTCTCGACCTCGGCGAAGAGACCACGGATGTGGTTGTGCTGCTGCATCAGCAGTGCCACGACGTCGTCGTTCTCGCCGGCGTCGTCGAGGTGGGGCATGGCGTCGGTCACGGGATCCTCCCTGGGAGTGCGGTTCCGAAGCGGCTTCGGCCCGTGGGCAGCGGGCACCTTTGCTTCGTCCAGGTTCTCCGTGGTGGCGGGCGGCCACGACCGCGCGGGGCTGAACGGCGCAGGTGATCGCCCGGGGATGCCGGGTCGGCATACCCCGAGGGGGTAAGGCTGAACACTTGCGGCCTCCGTCGCGTACTAAGGGCATCAGTAGAAGTCGGCCCGATACGGAGGGCAGCAATGGGAAGTCCGGCTCTGACCTGGTCGCTCGTGGCGGTCTCCGTGCTCGTCGCCATGGTGAGCCTGGCCCGGCTCGCGGCGGCCGACAGCAGAGAAGTCCGGTTCGCCGCGGGAGGCGACCTGGTCATGGCCGGAGGCATGGCCGCCATGTTCCTTCCCGCCACCTCGGCGTCCTTCGGGGACCACGGCGTCGTGTGGGTGACGGCGTTCGCCGCCGTCGGTCTCGGTGGAATCGTGCTGTCCGTACACCACACGCTGCGACACGGCTGGCGCCACGGCCGCCATTGGGGACACCACATCATCGGCAGCGCGGCCATGGTGATCATGACGCTTGCCATGCCCGGCAGCGCCTCCGGTCCGGTTCTCGCCCTGGGCACGTCCGGACACGGGCACGGACACGGACATGGAGCGGCGAGCACTGGAGGCGTTTCAGAGGCGACGGGCGCGCACGGAATGGCCGGTCACGACATGGCCTCGGCCGGCGCCCAGGCGGCGTCCTCCGGTTCCGCCTCGGTCTGGCGTCTGGTCCTGGCGGGACTCGCCGTGTACTTCGTACTCTCGATCGCCGCGTCCCTGTGGACCGGCTTCCGCGGCGCCGACCGGCCGGCCAGGACAGCAAGCCGCCGTAGTGGCCGGTCCCGCTGGACGCACCACCTTCTGGCCCTGCCCGACGCGATCGTGGTGTTCATCGCGTCGCTGGCCGTCTCCGCGTGGGACAGGACCCGACCGAGGAGCGAAAAGCACCGCTCCCCCGCGGCCGCGAGCGGCCGACGCCGCCGACGCGCGCCGGGCACCTCACCCGGTGCCGCACTGCTGGCCCACATCGGCATGGGCAGCACGATGTCGGCGATGCTGGCCATGATGGCCGCCTGAACCTCGCGGGTGCAGACCTTGTGCGCGCTTCTTCTGGCATACCCCGGGCGGATGTGTGCCGCGATGCACCGGGGTAGGGCCGGTCGGCCCTACCGGCTCGCCGGGACCGCGGGGACCATGGACTGATGTCGCAGAACGAGGCCTTTCGCGCACTCGACCGGGAAGAGTGCGTGCGCCTGCTCGCCAAGGTGCCGGTCGGCCGTGTGGTCTACACCCGGCACGCGCTGCCCGCGGTCCTCCCCGTCAACTTCTCTCTGGACACCGACGCCTCGATCCTGCTGCGCACCTCGCCGGGCTCGGATCTCGTACGGGCCATCGACGGCGTCGTGGTCGCCTTCGAGGCGGACGAGTTCGACGCGACGGCCCGGTCCGGCTGGAGCGTGGTCGTCACCGGTCGGGCCACCGTCGTGACGGATCCCGCGGAGCACGAGCGGCTCTCGCAGAACGGACCCACGTCCTGGATGCCCCTGCGGGACGCGGCGTTCGTGCGGATCGAGTCGGAGATGGTCACCGGACGCGAGCTCAGATGAACACGCGGCACGGCCCACCCGGCGTGTGACGCCCCCCGGCGCGGGTCCCGTCGCCCCGGGCACTGGACGGCCCGTAGATTGGAAGTCTCGGCAGTCGCGCTCGGGGAGTACGGAGAGCGCGTGATGACAACGGACCTCGATTTCACGGCGTTCTTCGACGCCACACCAAGCCCGTACCTGGTGCTGGACACGCATCTCGTGATCCGCTACGTCAACCCGGCCTACCTGCAGACCACCGGCCGGACCAGGAACCAGCTGGTCGGCGAGTACTTCTTCGACGCCCTCCCGGTGAACCGCGCCGGGCCCGACGACGCGCAACGGACGCTCGAGGCGTCGTTGCGCCGGGTCCTCGACTCCGGGAAACCGGACACCCTGGTGCTGCAGCGCTATGACATCCCGGCTCCCGGCCGGCCCGGCGGCTTCGAGGAGCGGTGGTGGTCCAAGATCCACACCCCGCTCGCCGGGCCGGACGGCGCGGTGCAGTGGATCGTCCAGCGGGCCGAGGACGTCACCGCCTTCGTCCGCTCACGCCGGGCGGTCCAGCACGGCGAGCAGTTCACCGAGCGGGAGAAGGGCATGGCCGCCGAGCTGTACGCGCGGACCCGCGAGCTGCACCGCCTGAACCAGGAACTGCTCCAGGCCCATGCCCGGGAACGGCAGGTCGCCGTCACGCTGCAGGAGGCCATGCTCTCCGCACCCGACCTGGACCAGCACGACAACATCGCCGTGCGCTATCTGCCGGCGACCACCTCACTGAACGTGTGCGGCGACTGGTACGACGTCGTCGACCTGCCGCCCGACCGCTACGCCGCGGCGGTCGGAGACGTCGTCGGCCACGGCCTGCACGCCGCGGCGATCATGGGCATGCTCCGCAGCGCCCTGAGTGCCGTCATCCGCGCCACTCCCAGTCCCGCCCAGGCGCTGGAGGTCCTCGGCCTGTACGCCCGGTCCGTGGACGGCGCGATGGCCGCGACCGCGGTCAAGGTACTCATCGACACCCGCAGCAGGCTGATCATCTACAGCAACGCCGGCCACCCACCGCCCGTCCTGCTTCATCAGGACGCGACCTGCGACCTGCTGGACCAGGCCACCGATCCGCCACTCGGCGCCCGCGAGCACCATGTCCCCCGCCCTCAGGCCGGACTCACGTACACCCCGGGAGACACCCTCGTGCTCTACACCGACGGTCTCATCGAACGCCGTGGCGAAGACATCGACACCGGCCTGGCACGCCTGACCACAGCCCTGGCGGAGGACCACATCCTGGCGCCCAGCCAACTGGCCGACGCGCTGCTGACCCGTCTCCATGTCGCCGGGGGCGCCCCTGACGACATCGCCCTCGTCATCATCCGCCTGTGACCCCGCGCGGCACCTTCGCGCTCACACGACGTCGAGAACGTCCGCCACCGGGCGGCGGGGCGTGGCCGGGCCGCGCGGGCCGTAGCCGAGGCGCAGCACCATCTGCACCTGACCGGTGCCCGATCCCGGGTCGCGGGCCAGCAGGCGCAGCTCGCGGTCCTCCAGGGCGTGGGAGGTCAGTGAGGTGGCCAGGTCGGCCAGGGTGGCCTCCAGCAGGACGCGTTCCAGGGCCTGGCCGGCGCGCAGCCAGTCGGCGGGACCGTCGCCGGGGGTGCTGAGCAGTGCCAGGTGGGAGGTGTGCTCGAAGGTGGTGGTGCCGCGGTCGGCCACCCGTCGGCGCCCGGTGAAATCCCGTACGGGAGCCTTGCCGTCCCGTTTGCGCGGCCCGAAGGCGTACTCGGGGACGCCGTCGACGGCGGTGTCCGCCTCCGGCCCGAGCCTGGTCCAGCGCAGCAGGTCCTCGTTGGCGCCGGGGTCCATGACGTCGCGGCTTTCCGCGTCGCGCACCAGGTCGAGCACGGTGTCGGCGTGCCAGGGGCCGGGGAACAGCAGCTCGGCTCCCTCCCGGGTGGCAGCGTCCCGCAACGTGGCCCGGACGTCCTCGGGGACGTCCTTCTCGGCGAAGGGGTGACGGCTGGTGTGCCGCTGCCGGATCACCGGATACAGCCGCGCCAGGTCCGCGTCATGCGGGCGCCCGGCGAGGTCGGCCAGATGCACAGCGGCGAGCAACTGCGGATCGTCGTGCTCGGGCAGCAGTCGCGTCTCCGGGACGAGGTCCGCGTGCACGGACGCGACGCGCAGGTTGAACAGCGCCGCGCCGCAGCCGATGTGCAAGGCCCGGTTGCCGGGATCCGAGCGGGGCATGGCCCGCTCCAGGTCGGCATGGAGCTGGAGGACCCGCTCGCCGGTGAGACAGCGGAAGTGCCACGGCTGCGCGTTGTGCATGGACGGGGCCGCGGTGGCCGCGGCCACCAGCCTGGTCACCGTCGTCTCATCGAGTGGTGATGCCATGGCGTCCTCCTCCCCCTCGCGGCCGGTGCTCCGGTGTCGCCACCAGCCTTCCGGCCGGGGACGGGACCGGGCTTGGGCCCTACGGGGGTGAGCCGGGGGACGTTCGGCCCGGCGGCTCGCCCGAGCGGCTTCAGCGGCCTTCCTGCCTGAGCCGGTCCTGGGCCTGGGTGGCGATGACCGCGGCCTGGATGCGGCGCTCGACGCCGAGCTTTGCCAGCAGCCGTGAGATGTGGTTCTTCACCGTCTTCTCGGCGAGGTAGAGCCGCTGGCCGATCTGGCGGTTGGTGAGGCCCTCGCCGATCAGGGCGAGGATCTCCCGCTCGCGGTCGGTCAGGCCCGGCAGGGCGTCGGGCACGGGTTCCGGCTCCTCTCCCTGGCGCAGCCGGGCCATCAGTCTGGCGGTGGCGCTGGGGTCGAGCAGGGACTGGCCGGCGGCCACCGTGCGCACGGCCGAGACCAGGTCCGAGCCCCGGATCTGCTTCAGCACGTAGCCGGACGCGCCGGCCATGATCGAGTCGAGCAGGGCCTCCTCGTCGTCGAACGAGGTCAGCATCAGACAGGCCAGCTCCGGCATGCGCGAGCGCAGTTCCCGGCACACGGTCACGCCGTCGCCGTCCGGCAGCCGGACGTCGAGCACCGCGACCTGCGGGCGCAGTGCGGGCACCCGCACCAGGGCCTGCTCGGCATTGGCGGCCTCGCCGACGACGGTGATGTCCGGTTCGTCGTTCAGGAGGTCGTGCACACCGCGCCGGACCACCTCGTGGTCGTCGAGCAGGAAGACGCGGATCGGGTTGTCGGGGCCGGGCTTCTGGCCGTCCGCCATCGCATGCTCCTTGTGCTGCGCCGGCTGAGCCTGCGTCGCTGATTCCGGGATGGTCTGAATCCCGCACGGGACTCCCCCCACAGGGAGGTGGTACCGGTGCCCGCCTATCGAAGTCTTGCGCGATCCCGGGCCGAAGGGCCAGGGCCGGTCGGCCCTGATCGCCCGGGTGGCCGGTGCCGGTGGCGGCCTGTACGGGGCCGATCGGCCCCGGCCGCGAGGACGTCCAGCACCTGCCGCCGCGCCGGGCCGCGGTCGACCCTGGTATCCCACCGCACCGACGGAGCCGGTAATCGGTTCGATCGTCGGTAGTGTCGGAAGGAAGGGCACATCCATGGTCCGTTACGTGTACGCGTTCACCGAGGGCGGCCGTGACCTGGCCGACCTGCTCGGCGGCAAGGGCGCCAACCTGGCCGAGATGACCAGGATGGGCCTGCCGGTCCCACCCGGGTTCACCGTCACGACCGAAGCCTGCCGTGCCTTCCTCGCCACCGGGTCCGAGCCGGCCGGCCTGGCTCGCGAGATCTCCGGCCACCTGGCCTTGCTGGAGCAGGCCGCGGGCCGGCGGCTGGGGCAGCCGGACGACCCGCTGCTGCTGTCCGTCCGCTCCGGGGCCCGCTTCTCGATGCCCGGCATGATGGAGACGGTCCTGGACATCGGCCTCAACGACGACTCCGTCCTCGGCCTGGCGAAGTCCTCCGGAAACGAACGCTTCGCCTGGGACTCCTACCGCCGTCTCGTCCAGATGTTCGGCAGCACCGTCATGGGCGTCGACAGCGCGCTGTTCGAGGACATCCTGACCCGGCTCAAGGACACCCGCGGGGTCCGCGACGACCTGGGCCTGGACGCGGCCGATCTGGCCGGGCTGGTCGAGGCGTACGAGGAGCTGATCCGCGTGGAGACGGGCGAGTACTTCCCCCAGTCCCCGGCCGAGCAACTGCGCCGGGCGGTCCTGGCCGTCTTCGAGTCCTGGAACCGCGAACGCGCCCGTCTCTACCGCCGCCGTGAGCACATCCCCGACGACCTCGGCACCGCGGTGAACGTGCAGACCATGGTCTTCGGCAACCTCGGTCCCGACTCCGGCAGCGGTGTCGCCTTCACCCGCGACCCGGCCACCGGACGTGCCGGCCTGTACGGCGACTACCTGCCCCACGCCCAGGGCGAGGACGTCGTGGCGGGCGTCCGGAACACCGTCCCGCTGACCGAGCTGGAGCGCATGGACCCTGCGTCGTACGCTCAACTCCGCGATCATATGCGGACGTTGGAGCTCCGATACCGGGACCTGTGCGACATCGAGTTCACCATCGAGCGCGGCAAGCTGTGGATGCTGCAGACGCGGGTGGGCAAGCGGACGGCCGAGGCCGCGTTCACCATCGCCGCCGAGCTGGCCGAGGAGGGGCTCATCAGCCCTGACGAGGCGCTGGCCCGTGTCAGCGGGGACGGGCTGGCCCGGCTGATGTTCCCGCGGTTCGACACCTCGGCCGTGGGCGAGGCGCTCGCGCACGGGATCCCGGCCTCACCGGGAGCCGCCGTCGGTGCCGTGGTGTTCGACTCCGCCGAGGCGGTCCGGCGTGCCGCCGCCGGGGAGAAGGTCGTCCTCGTACGGCAGGAGACCACACCCGACGACCTGCCCGGCATGGTCGCCGCCCAGGCCGTGCTCACCAGCCGTGGCGGCAAGACCAGCCACGCGGCCGTGGTCGCCCGCGGCATGGGCAAGGTGTGCGTGTGCGGCGCCGAAGAGATCACCGTGGATACACAGGGGCGCCGCCTCACCGTGGGCGGCACCACCGTGGAGGAGGGCTCGGTCATCTCCGTGGACGGCTCCGAAGGCACCGTCCACGCGGGCGCGGCCCCGCTCGTCGACTCGGCGGTGATGCGGTACTTCGAGACCGGCACAGTCCCGGATGGACTGGTCGAGGCCGTGGCCGACGCCATGCGACGAGCCGACGGAGTACGGCGGCTGGGTGTGCGGGCGAACGCCGACACACCGCAGGACGCCGCCCGTGCCCGCCGGTTCGGTGCCGAAGGCATCGGGTTGTGCCGTACCGAGCACATGTTCCTGGGCGACCGGCGGCAGCTGGTGGAGGCGATGATCCTGGCCCGCACCGACACCGAGCGCGAGCGCGCGCTGGCAGCCCTGTTGCCGCTGCAACGACGGGACTTCGTCGGCATCCTGGCAGCGATGGACGGCCTGCCGGTCACGATCCGGCTCCTGGATCCGCCGCTGCACGAGTTCCTGCCGGACCGCACCGAACTCGCCGTACGCCTCGCCGCCGCCGAGGCACACGGCACCAAGCCCGGCACGCACGACGCCGAGCTGCTGGACGCCGTGAACCGCATGCACGAGGAGAACCCGATGCTGGGCCTGCGCGGCGTACGTCTGGGGCTGGTGGCGCCGGGACTGGTCGCCATGCAGGTACGGGCGATCGCCGAGGCGGTCGTCGAGCGCAAGCGGGCGGGCGGGGATCCGCGGGCGGAGATCATGGTGCCGTTGATCGACACGGTCGAGGAGCTTCGACTCGTCGGGGAGGAGGTGCGGCGGGTCCTGGCCGACGTCGCCGGGGAAACCGGCGTCCCCGTCGACTGCCCGGTCGGCACGATGATCGAGCTGCCCAGGGCGGCCCTCACCGCGGGCCGCATCGCCGAGGAGGCGCGGTTCTTCTCCTTCGGCACCAACGACCTCACCCAGACCACGTGGGGCTTCTCCCGCGACGACGTCGAGGCGGCGTTCTTCTCCGCCTACCTCGACAAGGGCATCTTCAAGGTGTCCCCGTTCGAGACGATCGACCGCGACGGCGTGGGACGCCTGGTCGAGATCGCCGTCGCCGAGGGCCGCGCCGCACGGCCCGACCTGAAGATCGGGGTCTGCGGCGAGCACGGCGGAGACCCGGAGTCGGTGCACTTCTTCCACGCCGCCGGACTCGACTACGTCTCCTGCTCGCCGTTCCGCGTGCCGGTCGCGCGCCTGGAGGCCGGACGGGCCACGCTCACCGGAACGGAGATCAGTGACAGCAGGTGACGGTCATCCTGCGCCCTGACACCGTCCGGTCGAATGCGCGGCCCCGGGTCCCGGCCGCGGGGCCGGTCCCGTGCGGGAGTCCGGGCGTTACCCGGGCCGGTCGGCCGTTTCGCCGTGCCGGATGGGCCCGTGCGGACCAGGCGGTCAGGACCGAAAGGCCCTACCCGCGCTTCTCCTTATCCTGTTTTTCTCATTCCATGTCCGAGAACCGCCCCAGGTCCGCACCTCACCGCATGGAACAGACCGTCGGTGAAACCACCGTCGTGGAGCTGCGCGGCGACGTCGACATCCTCACCGCGCCGTCCCTCGCCTCCCGGCTGGACGCCCTGACCGCCGGCCCGTGCCCCGATCTGGTGCTGGACCTGAGCTCCGCGACCTTCATCGACTGCACCGGTCTCGGGGTTCTGTGCCGGGCACGGAACCGGGCCGAGGCGCGGCAGGGCCGGTTCCGGCTGGTCACCGGGAGTGCCGGCTTCCGGCGGATCCTTCGCGCCGTCGGCCTGGCGGAGGTCTTCGAGCTCTATTCCGACCTGGGCACGGCCCTGGCCCCTGCGATGCGGGCCGCCGCGCCTGCCGCCGGCTGATGAGGTGGCCGTCCGTCCATGCCCCGCTTCGGGTCACCGCGAGAACGCCTTCCCGTCGTGGCCCGACGCGAAAGGCCCGACCAGGGTGTTGTCGCCGGTGCGACCCGAGAAGTAGTCCTCGATGTTGCGGACCGTGGTCTCGGCGATCTGCTCCACGGCGTCCCGGGTGAAGTACGCCTGGTGCGAGGTGACCAGGACGTTGTTGAAGGTCATCAGCCGGGCGAGGCGTTCGTCGGTCATCACCTCCAGGGACTTGTCGAGGAAGAACAGTCCGGCCTCCTCCTCGTACACGTCCAGGCCGACACCAGCCGGCTTCCCCGCGCGCAGGGTGTCCAGCAGGGCGCCGGTGTCGATCAGGCCGCCACGGCTGGTGTTGATCAGGATCGCGTCGTTCTTCATCAGCGCCAGCGCCTCGGCGTCCACCAGGTGGTGGGTGCTGGGAAGGAGCGGCACATGCAGGCTGACGAGGTCCGACTCGGCGAGCAGCCGCTCGGGCTCGACGTACCGCATGCCCAGGGCGAGGCACTCGGGGTTCTCGTTGATGTCCCAGCCCAGCAGCCGCATCCCGAAGCCGTGGGCGATGCGGGCGAAGGCGGTCCCGATCTTTCCGGTGCCCATGATCCCGGCCGTGCGGCCGTGCAGGTCACGGCCCATCAGGCCGTCGAGCCGGAAGTCGAACTCCCGGGTGCGGTGGGCGGCCCGCACGATCCGGCGATCGACGGCCAGCGCCAGCGCCCAGGCGAACTCGGCGACCGAGTACGGGGAGTAGTACGACACGCGGGCCACCGTCAGCCCCAGCTCCTCGGCCACCGTCAGATCGATGTTGTTGAAGCCGGTGGCCCGCTGGGCGATCATCCTCGTCCCGCCGTCGGCCAGAGCGCGCAGCACCTCCGCGTCCAGGGTGTCGTTGACGCCGGACAGCACGACCTCGTGGCCCTCCGCGGTCGGGGCGGTGTCCCGGTCCAGGAACAGCCCCAGGCAGCGCAGCTCATGACTGCCGGCGAAAACCCGGTCGAACGACTCCCGCAGCAGCGGTTCCTCGTCCGCGAGGACGCCGTACGCGACGATCTCCACGTGCTTTCCTTCCGTCGGAGCGGGTGGCCGCGTCTCCACCGTAGGGCGGAGCCCGAACGGCCGCCGCCCGCCGTGCCGAGGAGACCCTGCCTGCCCGGTACGGCGTCGGGTTCGAGTGCACGGCCTTCATGAGGCACTGTCAGTGGGGGGTGGCAGCATCGGGTCCATGACGGACACCACGGCATTCGACTGGCGGTCCTTCCTGCTCAAGTGGAGCGGGGAATGGGCGGATTCCCTTCCGGACGACGAGACGCGCGACGAGGACGACGAGGCCGCCCGGCAAGCGCGGTGGCTGGGGTTACCGCCCGCCTCCGAGGAGCGGATCACCGCCATGGAGGAGCGCCTCGGCCGGCGGATGCCCCCGTCGTACCGGGAGTTCCTCAAGGTCAGCGACGGGTGGCGGCACGCCGGCGGGTTCGTGTGGCTGCTGGCGGGGACCCAGGACACGCGCTGGCACGACAACGAGTCGAGGCTCGCGGACGTGTTCGAGGAGTACCTGGACGAGGACGCCGAGCCCGAGGAGCGGCGGGAGGCGGACCTCTGGCGGCGCGGTCTGCAGCTCGACGTCGAGTCCGACGCCACGTACGTCCTCCTGGACCCGGCGGACGTGGACGAGGACGGTGAGTGGGCCGTGTACACATGGGCGAGCTGGCGGGCCGCACCACCCGAGCGGTACGCGAACTTCCTCGAGTTCATGCGGGAGATGCACCGCGAGTTCCACCGCCTGCGGGCGCGCCCGGGCGACGGGGAGCCGGCGTTGGTCAACGACACGACGCGACAGCTTGACGCCCAGGTGGAGGAGGCCCGGCTGGAGGCGCTGCGCGGCGGCTGGGAGCGGGCCAAGCGGGCGCTGGACGAGGCCAAGGAGTACGGCAGACCGCTGGCCGCCGGGCTGGGCGACCAGATACGCCGCCTGCTCGGACGGACCGACTCGATGTACTTCGAGGACTTGGTGACGGACCCGCGGTACGCGCCCGACCTGCTGCCGCCGCTGGTCGCCGAGCACGCGGCGCACTCGTACCGGGGCGACTCCACGCTCAGGTTCCATCTGCGGGGTGCCGACGAGGACCTGACGTCATTGGCTTACGCGACGCTGGATCAGGTGCGGAACGGCACCTACCGGTACACGCCGGCCGGACCGTTCGGGGAAGCGGTCGAGCGTGCGCGGGAGCTGGCCCGGTGGGGAGACACCGACGCGGCGTGGCGGACGCTGCTGGACGCTGTGCCCCTGTGGCAGCCGCTGGGTCCGCACCACCTGGCACCGCTGGGCTGGTTGGCCGACCCGGTGCTCGGACCCCTGCTGACCCAGGAGCGGGGCCGCGAGTTGCTGTCCACGCCGAGGGGCGGGCAGTCAGGTGAGGCGCCTGGGCCGACGGCCGGGATCGACCCGGGCGGCCTGGCGTGGCTCGCGGAACCGGACCCCGGCAACAACCGCACGTCCTACCGGTTCGTCCTGGTGGAGGGAGTGGAGCCGGAGGAGTTGCCCGGACGTCTCGCGGACGGGGAGGGCACGGTGCTGAACGAACCCCTGACCTTCTGGGAGGCGCGTCGCGGATCGCTGCGCAACCGGAGGGATTTCTCGTACGACGACAGGGCTCTCATGGCGGTCGGCCGGGCCGGCCACGGCTGGAGCTTCGCCTTCGACGGTGATCCCGCCCAGTTCGACCGGCGGCGGTTCGTCTCCCCGGCCGCGAGCGCCAGCGCGGGCACCCGCGCGGTGGTGGTGTGGAGCGGGCTGAGGACAACCCACCGGGAACCGTTCTTCCACCTTTCGGTGGCGGCGGACGGTGCCGAGCAGTACGCATTCACGTACGCGGACGGTGAGGTCCGGTCGAGCGGGGAGATACCGCGGGCGCTGGACCCGAGCCGGTTCTTCGGTGACGTGGAGGACGGCGTCGGGACGGAACGGTCGCTGCTGGAAGCGGTGGCCGGGGAGTTCGGTGCCCATCTGCCGCGTCACGCCATCGTGAACGGGCGGCTGCACACCTTCGCCACCCGCTCCTGGACGCGGCCGCCCAGGGACGGTGACACGTACACGAGAGTCTGGATCGACTACGGAAGCGCGGCCCCGGCGGACGGCGGCGATTGAAGTGCGGCTGCTCTCTCGCCGGCCCTCACGCTGAGGGCGTCTCAGAGGTCGCCCGGGATGCCGAGGCCGGTCAGGGCGCCGACCGGGTCCAGGTCCGGCGTCCCCCTCGGCCACCAGTCGTCGCGGCCCGGCTCGGACTCGTAGGCGTACCACAGGCCGTCGCGGCCGAGGCGGAGCTGGACGTGCCCCTGGGGATGGGTGAGGTGGTTGCGCCAGGGGCGGAAGGCCGGCAGGTCGGCGGCGAGCAGGAGCGGGCGGGCCCGGTCGAACCGCCCGGCCGGCGGGTCCCAGGGCTCCTCCAGTACGGCCAGTCCCTCCGGTCCGCCCTGCCGCCAGGCGGCAACCGCACGCGCCAGCTCGGACGGGGTACGGCCCGCCGCGGAGGCGAGGGAGGAGTAGAGCGCCCGGGTGCCTGCGGTGAGTCCGGAGCCGGGGCGGGCCGCTGCCAGGCGCACCGCGTCCTCCCAGAGCGTCAGCTGCCCCACGGGGTCACACCCCGTGGTCAGCAGCGCGTGGGCCCGGGCGGCGGCGTCGGTGGCCAGCTGGTCCAGGGCGAAGGGGTCAGGGCCGCCGGGTGACGCCGGGTAGGCCGGGGGCTGCTCGGGGTGCGGAGGAGGGGGCAGCGGGGCGGGCAGCGGCGGGAGTGTGCGCGGCTCGAGGGCTTCTTTCGCCCGCACGCCGGGGAGCGGCGCCGGTTCCCTGTCCTGAGCGGCGCGCGCCGCCCTGGTGGCGCTCAGCCGGGACAGGGCGTCGAGCAGTTCCCGTTCGCCCCGGCCGCGCAGCAGGAGCAGGACGAAGGGGTCGGCGTCGAGCAGCCGCGCGGTCTGGTAGCAGAGGGCGGCGGCGTGCTTGCAGGGGTGCCCCCGGTCGGGACAGCTGCAGCGCGGCTCCAGGTCACCGGGGCGCGGCAGCAGGGGCACGCCGCAGTCCGCGAGGGACTGGGGCAGTTCCTTGTCCAGCAGGGCCGCGATGTGCCCGGGCCGGTCGGCGGCGGCGTCCAGGAACCGCTCCCAGTCGGACTCGTCCAGTGTGCGCAACCGCACCTGCACGCGGTAGGGCCGCGGGCGGCTGCCCCGCACGTACGCCAGGACCAGTCCGGGCGTCACGGTGATGGCGTCGACATGCCCCTGCCCGGCATACCCCCTCCCCCGCTCCAGCCGCTTGACGTCCAGCGCGCCCTGCTCCAGCGCGGCGACCCAGGCGTTGCCCCACCAGCTCTCGGCGAAGCCGTCGCCGTCCGGCTCGCGGGGCGGGAAGGCCGGGAAGGTCCGGCGGAGTTCGTTGTCCCGGCCGGGGGCGGCCATGGAGTGGGGAGCCCGGGGGGTGTGAGGACTGTCAGCGGATCGACGGGCCGACGGCGGGGCGGTGGAGGGTCCGGGGCCGTGGGGAGGCGGGGTGGCCGTGTCGGCGCGAGCGTGGGTGCCTGCGGTCGCGGGTGCCGGGGTGCCGCCGGTGGCGGGCGCGGCGGCACTGCGCGGCGAGCCGCTCCCGGGCCGCTCCCGGTGGCCGGCCTGGTCCGAACCCAGGGGCGCCGGGTCCGGATCGCCCGGGTCGTCCGTGCGCTCGCGCGCGGTGTCCTGATCCTCCGCAGCACTCGCACCCTCCGCTCCCGGGCCCAGATCTCCCGCAGCACCCGCACCCCCCGGCGCCCAACCCCGATCACCCGCAGCGCCCGCACCCTCCGGTCCCGGGCCCAGATCTCCCGCAGCACCCGCACCCCCCGGCGCCGGACCCAGATCACCCGCGGCGTCCGCGCCCTCCGGTCCCGGGCCCAGATCTCCCGCAGCACCCGCACCCCCCGGCGCCCAACCCCGATCACCCGCGGCATCCGCGCCCTCCGGTCCCGGGTGGTTCTTCAGATCACCCGCAGCACCCGCACCTTCCTGCAGCACGACCGGACCGCCCGCAGCACCCGCACCCTCGGGCGTCACATCGGGATCGCCCGGCACCCCGGGCATCCGGAAGGTGTCCGACAGCAACTGCCGTACGTCACGCGCTTCCCCGCCGACGGCGTGTCCGCGCGCCCGTCGGGCAGCCGCCGCCCGCTCGTCCACACGGCGCTGCCGTGCCCCGCGCCTGCGCCGGGCCCCTTCGTTCTCGGTCTCTTCCCGCGCCCGCCGCGCGTCCTCCCGGGAGGCGCGCAGCGCCTCGCGTGCGATGTCCGACGCGCGTGGGGCCGGCCGGTCGGTGCCCCCTCCGTGACCGCTCACGGTGCTCTCCGGTGAGGCGGCAGGCCGGCCCGCCTCGTCGGTGGGAACATCGGCCGGACTCGTCCCGCCTGGGCTCTTCCCGCTCTCCGCCCCGTCATCGGATCCCGGCTCAGCGGGTCCCGCCGTCTCCGGCGGGACATGCCCCTGCTGATCGGCGGGCGCGTCGGCCTCCCCCACCGCGCCCATGTCACTCCCCGGCCGTGCGCCGCCCCGGTGCTCGGACACCGCCCGTCGCAGAGCCTCGCGGGCCACGTCCGCCGGTCGGCGGGTCTCCTGGCCGGTGGAGCCGGTCGACGGGGAGGGCGGGGGTGCGGGGCGGGAAGCCGCCGCGGTGTCCGGGTCGCGCGGCGCCCGCTCCCGGGCAGCGCGCAGTGCCCGGCGGGCCTCGTCGGAGGGGCGGGAGGTCATGGCGTCCTCCGCGGGGGCAGAAGGCCGGACAGGTCGGAGGCCCGGTGGGTGGTCATGACGACCGTGGGCAGGAACGCCACGTCGGTCGGCTCGTGGTTGCGGCGAGGCGTCATGGCGTCCTCCGCAGGGACACCAGGTCGGACAGCTCGCGGTCCGTGAGTTCCGTGAGGGCCGACTCGCCGGAGCCGAGGATCGCGTCGGCCAGGGCCCGCTTGGCCTGGAGCATCTCGGCGATGCGGTCCTCGACCGTGCCCTCGGTGATGAGGCGGTGGACCTGGACGGGCTGGGTCTGGCCGATGCGGTAGGCGCGGTCGGTGGCCTGTTCCTCGACGGCCGGGTTCCACCATCGGTCGAAGTGGACGACGTGGCCCGCGCGGGTGAGGTTGAGGCCGGTGCCGGCTGCCTTGAGGGACAGCACGAGGACCGGGGTCGCGCCGGCCTGGAAGCGGTCCACCATGCGCTCCCGTTCCGGGACCGGCGTGCCTCCGTGGAGGAGGTCGACCGGGACCGCCCGGGAGGCCAGATGTGAGGTGATCAGCCGGGCCATCCCCACATACTGCGTGAAGACGAGCGCGGAGCCGTCCTCGGCGAGCAGGGTGTCCAGCAGCTCGTCCACCAGGGCGAGTTTGCCGGAGCGGGCGGCGAGCCGGTCGCCGGGCGGCGCGTGCTCCTCCTTCAGGTACAGCGCGGGGTGGTCGCAGATCTGCTTCAGCGAGGTCAGCAGCTTCAGCACCATGCCCCGGCGGGCCATGCCCTCGGCGGTCTCGATGGCGAGCATCGACTCGCGGACCACCGCCTCGTACAGCGCGGCCTGTTCGCGGGTGAGGGGCACCGGGTGGTCGGTCTCCGTCTTGGGCGGGAGTTCCGGCACGATGCCCGGGTCGGACTTCTTCCGGCGCAGCAGGAAGGGGCGGACCAGGCGGGCGAGGCGCTCCACCGCCTCTTCGTCCTCGCCGGTCTCCACGGCCCGGGCGTGCCGGGCGCGGAAGGACTTCAGCGGGCCGAGAAGACCCGGGGTCGTCCAGTCGAGCAGCGCCCACAGCTCCGACAGGTTGTTCTCCACGGGCGTGCCGGTCAGGGCCACACGCGCGGGCGACGGAATGGTGCGCAGCGCCTTGGCCGTGGCCGAGTAGGGGTTCTTCACGTGCTGTGCCTCGTCGGCGACGACCATGCCCCAGGGCTGCTCGGCCAGGGCGGGGGCCGCCGAGCGCATCGTGCCGTACGTGGTGAGGACGAAGCCGCCGTCCAGGCCGGCCAGGCTGCGGTCGGGGCCGTGGAAGCGGCGGACGGGGACGCCGGGTGCGAACCGCGTGATCTCCCGCTGCCAGTTGCCCAGCAGCGAGGCGGGGCAGACCACCAGGGTCGGCTCGCTGCGGGCACGCTTCAGATGCAGGGCGATGAGCGTGACGGTCTTGCCCAGTCCCATGTCGTCGGCGAGGCAGCCGCCGAGGCCGAGGGAGGTCATCAGGTCGAGCCAGGCCAGGCCCCGGAGCTGGTAGTCACGGAGGGTGGCCTGCAGGCCGGGCGGCGGCTCGGCCGGGCGTACCCCCGAGATCAGGCGGTCGCGCAGGGCGGCCAGCGCGCCGGCCGGTACGGCCTCGACGGTTTCGCCGTCCACGTCGGCGGTGCCGGTGAGGGCGACGGACAGCGCGTCGACCGGGTCCAGGAGGCCCAGGTCCCGCTTGCGGGCCTTGCGGACGAGGGCCGGGTCGACCAGCACCCACTGGTCGCGCAGCCGGACGACGGGACGGTGGGCCTCGGCGAGGGCGTCCATCTCGGCCTCGGTGAGCGGGTCACCGCCGAGCGCGAGCTGCCAGCGGAAGCCGAGCAGGTCCTCGCTCTCGAAGAAGCCGGTGCCGTCGGTCGCCGAGCCGGGGGCCGGCCGGACCACCGCCATGGCGGACAGGTCCTGGGCGAGGTCCCTCGGCCAGTGCACGGCGACCCCGGCCGCGGCCAGCCGGGTGGCCGCGACTCCGAGGAGGTCGCTCAGCTCGTCCTCGGTCAGGGCCAGCACGTCGGGCACGTCCTGGTCGGAGAGCCGGTCCAGTGGGGACCAGACCCGGGCCGCGCGGCGGACGGCGAGGGCCGCGTCCACGCGGGCGCGGGGCCCGAAGGCGTCGTCCGCCGCGCCCGCCCACAGCGCCGCGGCGTCGGCGACGAGGGTGGGGTCGGCGAGGCTGTGCACCTGGACGATCGCCGCGCCGGCGCTGCGTACGCCGCCGCCGGAGGCGTCGTCGAACAGGTCGTAGGCCGACAGGTCCAGGCGGAGCGAGATCCGCACACCGGCGTCCATGCCGGCGGCGACCTCGGCGGCCCAGTCGAGGGCGCCGGGCAGGTGCTGGGCCTCGCGGGCCGCGAAGGGCCTGCCGTTGCTGTGGGGCGCGGCCGGGGTGCGGGGCAGGGTGTCGGCGACCGCGTCGAGGAAGGCCCGTACCAGGGCTTCCGGTTCGGGCAGCCGGATCGGGCCCGGGCCGGGCAGCGGGACGGCGTGCCCCTCGTAGGGCAGGGCGGCGGCCACCGCGCGCAGGTGCGCGATGTCGTCCGGGTCGAGCGGGCCGGCGCGCCAGGCGTCGTTCCCGGTGGCGGTCAGGCCGGGCAGCAGCCGCCCGCGCGCGGTCAGCCGCAGGGCGTGCAGGGCGGCGGCGCCCCAGCAGGCGGTGGCGGGGTGGGCCGCCGGGTCGTGCCGGGCGCGCACCAGGAGGGGCAGGGCTCTGTCCAGCGGGAGGGACAGCGCCGGGGTGGTCCGCCGCCGGACACCCGCCGCGTGCCGTCGTACGACGGTCAGCTCGGTGTCCTCGGAAGGCAGGGGCTCGCCATCCGGGTCCCAGAAGGCGATGCGTCCGTCGCGCGGCAGGGGTGCGGGCAGGAAGACGGCCGGGAGCCGGACCGGGACCGTCGCGTCGCCCGCCCGCTCGGCCACCATGGCCGTGTCACCCATGCGTCCTGTCACCTCCCGTCCCTGTGCCGGATCAGTTGTCTCCGACTCTACGGGCGAGGTCTGACAACCGGCCCCGGCGGCCGGGTCAGGGCACCGTCCGGGACACCACGTACACCCATGGATACGCCGGGTTGGACAGGTCCACGACCACGTCGTGCGTGGGGGCGGGGTTCTTCTGCCGGTGGACGAAGCCGTACCACCCGTCGTCCTCGGACAGCTTCCAGCCGGTGATCTTCCGGTCCCGGGCGCCGATGGTGACGGCCCCCTCCTTCAGGTCCTTCCGGGTCACGCCCAGGCCGGTCAGATAGGCGTCCAGACCGGCCGCGTTGGTCTCGAACTGGGCGTACAGGCGGCTGGTCCTCCAGTTGTTGGTCTCGTAGTACGCCACGTGCCAGGCCGGGTGCGGGATGGGCACCTGGTAGATGCGGCGCTGGAGCTTGGACGGCCAGCCCGCGGTCAGACCGGTGGCCGAGTACTTCGCCTCCTTGTCCTTGCCGCTGTCCCGGCTCTGGTTCGCGGAGAGCACCAGGTAGCCGGCCGGGATGCCGATGAGCAGCACGATGATCAGCAGGGTGAGCGCCCTGCGGCGGATCATGTGGCGGCGGTCCTCGGCCGGACGCTCCCCCTCCGGCCAGGAGCCCTGCTGCGGCAGGGAGGTGGTCACAACGTCTCCTGGGTACCGCGGCGGGCCTGCGCGTACCGCTCGTAGCGCTCGTGCCGCTCCACCCGGCGGCGCTTGGCGCGCCGGAAGCGGCGGGCCACCAGCCGGGCCAGGTCGGCGGCGCCGACCATGCCGGCCTCGGGGCCGAGCTGGGCCCGGGTGATACGGGCCTCGGGGCGGTAGCCGCGGCCGGTCAGATGCCGGCGGAAGGCGTCCCTGGCGGGGCCGATCAGCAGGTCGTCGGCGGCCGAGACGCCGCCGCCGATCACGAAGCAGGAGGGGTCGAGGGCGGCGGCGAGGTTGGCGATGCCGACGCCCAGCCACTGGCCGATGTCCTGGAGCAGCTCGATGCACATGGCGTCGCCCTCGCGGGCCAGCTCGGTGATCATCGGGCCGGTGATGTCGGAGACGTTGCCCTTGACGTGCTCGATGATCCCGTACGCCACCGGCGAGTCCGCGGCGGCCAGTTCGCGTGCCTCGCGGACCAGGGCGTTACCGGAGCTGTACTGCTCCCAGCAGCCGCGGTTGCCGCACGGGCAGCGGTGGCCGCCGGGCACGACCTGCATGTGGCCGAACTCGCCGGCGACGCCGTACTTGCCGCGCTTGACCTGCCCGTCCTCCAGAATGGCACCGCCGATGCCGGTACCGAGCGTGATCATGACGAGGTGGTCCTCGCCGCGACCGGCACCGAAGCGCCACTCCGCCCAGGCGGCGGTGTTGGCGTCGTTGTCCACGAGGACCGGTACGGAGAGCCGGCCCGAGAGGCGGTCGCGGAGCGGTTCGTTGCGCCAGGACAGGTGGGGGGCGAACAGCACGCGGTTGAGATCTGCGTCGACCCAGCCGGCCGCGCCGATGCCGACCGCGTGCACGTCGTGCCGGTCGGACAGGTCCAGGACCAGCTCGGCGATCGTGTCCTCGACGACCTTGGGACTCTTGGACTTGTCCGGGGTCTCGGTGCGGACCTTCTCCAGGATGTTGCCGTCGGCGTCGACGACGCCCGCCATCACCTTCGTACCACCGATGTCGATGCCGACCGTCGGCACACGGGGTGCCGTCAGGAGTGAGCGGCGCTCCCGGGTGCCGACCGTGCGGAGCGCGGTGGCACGTCGGGAACCGATGGGGGCGGTGAAGTCGCGGTAGGTGCTCATCGCCGACGATTCTGCCTCACCGTGAGGCAGGGTGCGGAGCAGAGGGGTCATGCGGATCGTCGCCGTGTGCGGGTGCGTGGGGGCTTGTCGCGCCCACGCGGCGGAGCCGCACATCGATACGGCCCCGCGCCCCTCAAGGACGCACGAGCAACTGGAACTCGAAGGAATAGCGGGTCGGACGATAGGTGTGCGTGCCGTACTCGACCGCGCGGCCCGTGTCGTCGAACGTGACGCGTTGCATGGTGAGCAGGGGTGCCCCCGCCTCCTCCGCGAGGCGTTCCGCCTCCTCCGTCGTCGCGGCCCGGGCGCCGATCGACTGGCGGGCGCTGTGGAGGGTGATGCCCGCCGCTCGCATGAGGCGGTAGAGGCCGGTGGTCTCCAGCTGGTCGGTGTCCAGGTCGATGAGGCCGGGGGGCAGGAAGTTGCAGAGGTGGGCCATGGGCTCGCCGTGGGCGAGGCGGAGGCGTTCCACACGATGGACGTCGCTGTCCTCGGCGACGCCGAGCGCGGCGGCGACCTCGGCGGAGGCGGGAACGACCGTGTTGACCAGCACCGTGGTGGCCGGGCGCTGGCCCGCCGCCTCCAGGTCGTCGTAGAGGCTGCTGAGTTCCAGGGGGCGCTTGACCTGGCTGTGCACGACCTGGGTGCCCACGCCGCGGCGGCGGACGAGGAGGCCCTTGTCGACGAGCGACTGGATGGCCTGGCGGACGGTCGGCCGGGACAGGCCGAGCCGGGCGGCGAGTTCGATCTCGTTGCCCAGCAGGCTGCCGGGGGTCAGCGTGCCGTGCTCGATGGCGGCCTCCAGCTGCTGGGACAGCTGGAAGTACAACGGCACGGGAGAGCTGCGGTCCACGCTCAGCTCGAGCTGCACGGTCGGGTCCACTTCTGGTTTCGGCACGCGCCGAGCGTAGCTCCGTGCGCTGTTGACGGGAAGTCGTGTAGTCAGGTTGTCCGGACATACAGATTGACAGCGGCGGGCTGTGGACGCACTTTGTTTCCATGCGCATCGGGGTCATCGGGACGGGCCGCATCGGCACCATCCACGCGAACACGCTCAGCCGGAACCGGGACGTCGGTTCCCTGATCCTCACGGACGCGGACACCGCGCGGGCCCAGGAACTGGCACACCGGCTGGGTGAGACGGCGGCGCCGGGCGTGGAGGAGATCTTCCGGTGGGGGGTCGACGCCGTGGTGATCACGACGAACACGTCGGCCCACGCCGAACTGATCGGTCGGGCAGCACGCTCGGGCCTGCCGGTGTTCTGCGAGAAGCCCATCGCGCTGGATCTGCCGGGCACGCTGAGCGCGATCGCCGAGGTCGAGACGGCCGGGACGGTGCTCCAGATGGGCTTCCAGCGACGCTTCGACACGGGGTACACGGGCGCACGAGAGGCCGTGCGGTCCGGCAGGCTGGGGCGGCTGCACACCGTGCGGGCACTGACCAGCGACCAGACGCCGCCGCCCGCCGCGTGGCTGCCGCTGTCGGGCGGGCTGTACCGGGACACGCTGATCCACGACTTCGACGTGCTGCGCTGGGTGACGGGCCGGGAGGTGGTGGACGTGTACGCGGCCGGGTCCGACGCGGGGCCGGCGATGTTCCGCGCGGCCGGTGACGTCGACACCGGCGCGGCGCTGCTCACCCTCGACGACGGCACCCTCGCGACCGTCACCGGAGCCCGGATGAACGGGGCGGGTTACGACGTGCGCATGGAACTGGCCGGGGAGTTCGACCAGATCGTCGTCGGACTGGACGACCGTACGCCGATCGCGTCCACCGAGCCGACCGGGCCGCCGGCCGCCGACAAGCCCTGGACCGGCTTCCTGGAGCGCTTCGGCCCGGCCTACGAGGCGGAACTGAACGCGTTCGTCGAGGTCGTACGGGGCGAGCGGCCCAATCCCTGTGACGGGCGCGAGGCCCTTCAGGCGCTGCGTATCGCAGAGGCGTGCGAGCTGTCGCGCCGGGAGCGCCGACCGGTGCGCCTCGTGGAGATCGCCGGCGGGGCCGCCCGCGCGTTCGCCTGAGGGCCGGTCCGGAGTGGGGATCAGGCCCCCTCCTGGCCCTCCTCCAGGAGTCCCGCGTCGTAGGCGAGCAGCGCGATCTGGACCCGGTTGTTGAGGTCGAGCTTGGCCAGGACGCGGGAGACGTGCGTCTTGACGGTGGCGACGCTCATGAAGAGGCCGGTGGCGATCTCGGCGTTGGACAGGCCCCGGCCGACCGCGACGGCGACCTCACGCTCGCGGTCGTTGAGGGCGGCCACCCGCTCACGCGCGCTCCTGCGGCGGGTGTCGACGGCGGTACCGACCGCGTGCCGCATCAGCTGGCGGGTCACGGTGGGCGACAGGACCGGGTCGCCGGCCGCGACCTTGCGCACCGCCGCCAGGATCTCGGCCGGCGGGGTGTCCTTGAGGACGAATCCGGCGGCTCCGGCGCGCAGCGCGCGCAGCACCTGCTCGTCGGCGTGGAAGGTGGTGAGGACCACCACCTGCGGGGCGTCCCGGCGGGCGCGCAGCCGCTCCGTCGCCGTGAGACCGTCCACCACCGGCATCCGGAGGTCCATGAGTACGACGTCCGGGCGGGTGCGGTCGACGAGCGCCTCCGCCTCACCGCCGTCGGCCGCCTCTCCGACGATCTCGATGTCGTCGGCCCCGCCCATCATGAAGGACAGCCCGGCCCGCACCAGCGGATCGTCGTCGACGAGGAGCAGTCTGATCGCAGTCATGGGCCTTACGAAATCACGGCCGGGGCGGGCACGGGGCCCGGACGTGCTGCGACCCGACGCCAACTGCTTCTCCAGAGCGCCCTGTTGACGGGCGGCAGGCTCGGCTGCGCGGCGGTCACGGGCCCTTCAAGGGCCGTGGCCGGGCCGTCCCGTGCGGACCCCACGGCAACCACGCCCGCACCTCGAATCCGCCTCCCTGGGTGTGCCCGTGCTCCAGGCTGCCGCCCGCGAGGGTGGCCCGCTCCGTCAGCCCGATCAGCCCCTGCCCGGAGCCGGGTACGGGCGGCACCTCGCCCTCGGGGGGCTGGTTGCGCACGGCGACGGTGAGGCCCTCGCCGGGTGCGCCGGTGACGGACACCGTGACCTCTGTGCCGGGGGCGTGCTTGCGGGCGTTGGTCAGGCCCTCCTGGGCGATCCGGTAGGCGGTGCGGCCGACGGAGGACGGGACCGCGGCCGGGTCGGTGACGCGGCGGTGGAGGGTGACCTTCATGCCGGCCTCGCGGCACTCGGCCACCAGCGGGTCCAGCGCCGCGAGCGTCGGCTGCGGCCGCCCCGTGTCGTCCGGCTCGCCCGCCCTGAGGACGCCGATGATCTCCCGCAGGTCCTGCAGGGCCTCGTGCGCGCTCTCCCGGATCACGCCCGCCGCCCGCGCCGTCTCGAGAGGGGGTGCGTCGGGCCGGAACTCCAGAGCGCCCGCGTGCACGCTGAGCAGGGTCAGCCGGTGGGCGAGTACGTCGTGCATCTCCCGCGCGATGGCCTCGCGGGCGAGCCGCTGCGCCTGCTCGGCCCGCAGCCGCGCCTCCGTCTCGGCACGCCGGGCACGGTCCCTGAGGCTCAGCAGGAGCTGCCGCTTGGCCCGGACGAACATGCCCCAGCCGACGATCGCCACGGTGAGCAGCACGCCGAGGACCACGATCACGACGTAGGGGAGGTCGGGGTCGGGGCGCAGCCAGTAGATGAGCGGCGCCATGGCCGCGCCGAAGCCGCCCACCCAGGCCACGTAGCGGAAGGGGCGGTGCACGGCCAGGGTGAACAGGGCGATCAGGCTCGCGCCGCCCGCCGTGTCCGAGACCGCGGTGACGGCCGTCAGCGCCACGGCCAGTCCCAGCGGCCAACGGCGGCGCAACCACACCGCCGCGCAGGCCAGCGCACCCATCACCTGGTCGGCGACGGCCAGTTCGAGCGGCACATGGGGGTTGTCGTTGACCGCCTCGGCGGCGAGCAGGCCGACCAGCACGGCCAGCAGGAAGCAGGAGAAGTCGACGAGCCAGTCGCGGGGCGTGCGCCGGGGCCGTCGCCCGGCCCGGGTGGCGCCGGGGTCGAGCTCGTGGAGCAGGGCGGACGGGATGAACCATCTGGGCCCGGTGAAGAGCGCGGGTGTCTCCTCCGTCAGCACCGGGGAAGGCTGCCCCGCCTTGTCACCGCTCACGGTCCGCCAATCTACGCAGGCCCGGCGCGTTCCACCGCCCCCTGGCCGGATCCTCGACCAAAGTCGCCTCATCTCAGACTTTCGACTGTGCCGGCCGTGCGGAGCGGGGACTTGTGTCTGCGGGGGGCTCGCCCCGCGGCCGATGTGCGTGGGGGGTCCGCGGGGCGAGGCTTTCCGCCATGAAGCAGGTACTGGAGATTCTCGGCTTGCTCGCCCTGGTTCAGGGCGTGGCGGGCCTGGTGCACGAGTTCACCGACTGGGACTGGGGCCTCGTGCAGCGGCTCGGGTTCCTCGACGGCTACGAGGTCTACGCGAGCGTCGCCCTGCTGGTGCTGGGCATCGCCCTGTTCGCGGCCGCCGGGAGCCGGAAGTCGGCCTGAGCTGCCGGAGGGCCTCCTCAGCAGCCGTGGTCGACCAGGTCGAACGACTCGTAGTGATCGGCCGTGTAGTAGTCCTCCTGGTTCCTCTCCCCGGTGACGATGCGCCGCGCGCCGCGTGTGTCGGAGCCGGGGGTGATGACCGTGTACTCGTGGTAGTAGCCGGAGGACTGGGCGGGCAGGATGCCTTCCCGGTTCTGGAAGACGGTGCCGTCCTGCTCGAAGGGGTAGGGGCCGCCCCGCTCGATCAGGTCGAGGGTGTCGTGGGCCTGGGGCGGCAGGTCGCTGTAGCAGATGTCGCCGACGGCGGTGGGGGCCGCGTCGGCCGTGGTCGCGGAGACGGTGCCGCCGATGAGGAGGGCGGACACGAGTGCGGCTGCTGCGCCGAGCCGCGAGGCGCGTGGGGGGAAGTTCATGCGGTCATGATGACCCGCGTAGACACTGGCATGTCAATGACAAGTTCGAGGAACGTGCCGTGAACTCCGGTGCGTCGGGCGGAAGTCAGCCCGCGACCCCGCGCGGCTACGCGTTCTCCGGCAACCCGAACTCGCCGTACCGCGGGCGGCCCGCCAGGTCGTACGTCTGGACCGAGACGCCCGCGCCGGTGACGCTGCCTCCGGCGTGCTCGAACGCGGTCGGCCGGGCGCCCTCGGGGAACAGCCGGAACCCGCTGCCGAGCACGACCGGGAAGGTCAGCAGATGCAGCGTGTCGACGAGGTCCAGCGCGAGCAGGGACCGGAGCAGCGCACCGCTGCCGTGCACCTGGACCTCACCGTCGGTGCGCTCCTTCAGGGCGGTGACCTCCTCGGCGAGATCGCCGGAGATCACGGTGGTACCCGCCCACCCTGGGTCCGTCAGGGTCGAGGAAGGCACGTACTTCGGCAGGGAGTTGAGCTTGGAGGCGACCGGGTCGCCGGGGTCGGTCACCTTCGGCCAGTACGTGGCGAAGATGTCGTACGTACGGCGGCCGAGCAGGAACGCGCCCGGCCGGGTGAAGACTTCGCTGATGAAGCGGCCGAAGTCGTCGTCGGCGTACGGGAAGCTCCAGCCGCCGTGGGTGAAGCCCCCTCGGGTGTCCTCCTGGGGCCCGCCCGGGGCCTGGTAGACGCCGTCGAGGGTGACGAAGAGGGTGGAGACGAGCTTGCCCATGGCGGGTGCCTTCCTTCCGGAACGACAGGGATCTGCTGTCATCGGTTCAGACCCCGGCGGCACCCGCAACTCATCGCTGGGCCGTATGGCTCCCCGGACAGGAGAACCGGGGACGTCCATGTCCGTTCGCCGCCAGCGTGCCGTCCGCCCCGGCGCTGAGATGGACGCATGACGACTCAAGGAACTCTCGACGGCAAGACGGCTCTCGTGACCGGCGGCAGCCGGGGCATCGGGGCGGCGACGGCACTGCGGCTGGCCCGGGAAGGCGCGGACGTGGCCGTCGGCTATGTGAACGGCAAGGAGGCGGCCGAGGACGTCGTGCGGGCCGTGGAGGCGCTGGGGCGCCGGGCGGTGGCGGTGCGCGCGGACGCGGCGGACGCGGACGAGGCGGCCGGTGCCGTGGCCACGGCGGCCGAGGCGCTCGGCGGCCTCGACGTCCTCGTCAACAACGCCGGTGTGGGGGTGCTCGGGCCGCTGGAGACCCTGTCGCTCGCGGATGTGGACCGGGTGCTCGCCGTGAACGTACGCGGTGTCTTCCTGGCCTCCCAGGCCGCCGCAGCACGCATGACGGAGGGCGGGCGGATCATCACGATCGGCAGCTGCATGGCCCAGCGTGTGCCGGGGCCCGGCGGGACGCTCTACGCGATGAGCAAGGCGGCCCTGGTCGGCCTGACGAAGGCCCTGGCGAGGGAGCTGGGCGGGCGCGGCATCACCGCGAACCTCGTCCTTCCCGGCCCGACCGACACCGATATGAACCCGGCGGACGGACCGTTCGCGTCGGGTCAGGCGGCGATGACCGCGCTGGGCCGGTTCGGGACGGCGGACGAGGTGGCCTCGACGGTGGCGTATCTGGCCGGCGCGACGTATGTGACCGGGGCGGAGTTCGCGGTGGACGGCGGACACGCGGCGTGAGCCACGTGGGGCGCGCCGGTGCCGTGGCCGGTGCGCCCCGGGTGCCTGGGTCCCGCCGCAAGAAGGGCCTTGGACGTCCGGAGGGCGGCCGCGTGGCGTCCGCTGCGTGCCGGGCATCGCGCGGCAGAGGCCGCTTTCGCGCCCTAACCGCCCAGCTCCTGGTGGCGCGCCACGAGGCGGCTCGTGCCCTCCTGGGTCAGCGAGCCGAACAGGCGCAGCCGGGAGATGCCGCCGTCCGGGAAGATGTCCACGCGCGCGTGGGTGCCGACGGCCGGGGCCGGCAGGACGAAGCGGTGGTTGGTGTCGGGCTGGAGGCGGGTGCGGGGCAGGATCTCGCGCCACTCGCCGTCCTCGCCGTCGCGCACGGACACCGAGGCCCAGCCGGCGCTGTTGCCCTTGAGGTACGCGGTGTCGATCTCCAGGGCGCGGATCCGGGCCTGGGACACCAGCCGGTAGCGGATCCAGTCGTGGCCCTGGTCACGGCGGCGGCGCGTCTCCCAGCCGTCGTCCATCTTGCGCGAGCGGCCCGGCTGGATGGTGTTGCTCGCCGGGGAGTAGAAGAGATTGGAGGCGTCCTCGGCCCGGCCGCCGTTCTCCAGGGCGACGACGTCGAAGGTGCCCAGGGCCTCCAGCCATCCGGGGTCCGGGACGACCTCGCCGTGCACGCGCAGGCGTGCGATGCCGCCGTCGGGGTGCTGGTTGAGGCGCAGGTGTGTGAAGCGCTGTCTCACGGAGACCTCGAAGCCGTTCGCCGCGTGGCCGCCGACCGGGGTGCGCGGCACCAGGGTCGTCCACTTCACGTCGTCGCCGAGGAGTTCCTCCGGGGACGGCGAGCCCGGCAGCGACGTCCCCTCGACCGACACCGCCTGCGGGTAGTTGCCGCGGAAGTGGGCCGTGTCGACGACGATCCCCCGGATCACGCCCGGTGCGCCGAGGCGGACCAGCGCCCAGTCGTGATCCTCGGCGGTCGGCCACGGGTGGTCGGCCGATGCGCCCCGGCGGCGGCGCGTCTCCCAGCCGTCCATGATCTTGCCCTTGTGCCCGAAGTGCTCGGGGTCGAACTCGGCGCGCTCGGGCACCAGCAGGTTCTCGCGCTGGGCGAAGAACTCGTCGTTGGCGGCGACGACCCCGGCACCGAGGCGCCGGTCGGCGAGGTTGGCGTACCGGGCGAAGGGGAAGTCGGCGGTGCGGTAGTCCGCGTACGGGTCGCCGCCTCCGTAGGGGTTCGCGTCGCCGGTGAAGCTGGGAATCGCCGTCACGGGTTGTGCCTTTCGGGAGTCGGCCGGCAGGGATACGGGGATGGCTACGGCTGCCTGGTGAGGAGCCGTCCCTTCGGCTCGGTGAACTCGCCGTCCGCGAGGATGCGCTGCCCGCGCAGCCAGGTGGACCTCACCACGCCGTACAGGGTCCTGCCCGCGTACGCCGTGACGTGGTTGCGGTGCTGGAGGGCCGCCGGGTCCACGGTGAAGGTCTCGTCGGGGGCGAGGACGGCGAAGTCGGCGTCACGGCCCGGTGCGATCGCGCCCTTGCGCCGGTCCAGGCCCACCAGTTCGGCCGTGCGCGAAGACATCCAGCGGACCACGTCCTCCAGACCGTGCCCCCGCCTGCGGGCCTCGGTCCAGACCGCCGCCAGACTCAGCTGCAGTCCCGAGATGCCGCCCCAGGCCGTGGCGAAGTCGTCCGTCTTCAGGTCGGCGGTGGACGGGGAGTGGTCGGTGACGACGCAGTCGATGGTGCCGTCGGCCAGGGCCTGCCAGAGCAGGTCCTGGTTGGCGGCCTCGCGGATCGGCGGGCAGCACTTGAACTCGCTGGCGCCGTCGGGGACTTCCTCGGCGGTGAGGGTCAGGTAGTGGGGGCAGGTCTCAACGGTCAGACGTACGCCCTCCGCCTTCGCCTCGGCGATCAGCGGCAGAGCGTCGCTGGAGGACAGGTGCAGGACGTGCACGCGCGCGTCGAGCGCCTTGGCCTCGCGGATGAGCTGCGCGATGGCGGTGCCCTCGGCGTCCCGGGGGCGGGAGGCGAGGAAGTCGGCGTACCTGGGGCCGCCCCGCTGGGGTGCCGAGGAGAGCAGGTGCGGGTCCTCGGCGTGCACGATGAGCAGCCCGTCGAAGGCGGCGATCTCGGCCATCGAGCGGGCGAGCGGGTCCCGCTCGAGGTGCGGGAACTCGTCCACGCCGGACGGTGAGAGGAACGCCTTGAAGCCGAAGACCCCGGCTTCGTGCAGCGGGCGCAGGTCCTTGACGTTGTCCGGCAGGGCACCGCCCCAGAATCCGACGTCGATGTGCGCCTTGTCCGCGGCGACCTGCTGCTTGGTGCGCAGGTGCGCGACGGTCGTGGTCGGCGGGAGGGAGTTGAGGGGCATGTCGACGAGCGTCGTGATACCGCCGGCCGCTGCGGCGCGAGTGGCGGTCCAGAAGCCCTCCCACTCGGTGCGGCCGGGATCGTTGACGTGCACGTGGGTGTCGACCAGGCCGGGCAGCAGGACGTGGTCGCCCAGGTCCTCGAGGCGGGCCCCCTCCGGCGGCGGTGCGTCGTACGGGAGGACGGCCCTGATCGTGCCGGCGGCCACCGCGACCGAAGCGGCGCGTGTCCCCTCGGGGGTGATGACTCGCGTCGAGCGCAGCACCAGTTCAGCGTCGGACACCCGACCCCCTTCGCTTCCGCCTGTTTCCGCCTGCTTCTTCCGCGTAACGGAATTCAACTTTCTGTTGAAGGAGTCTTCACTCCCTCTCCCGCACCGTCAAGGGCACACTGGAACTACCGCACCCTCCACGCAAGAATTCCTACCCCTCCTGGGCGTTTCCGCGAAGCGGAATTCACCTTCCAGCACGCAGAACGTAACGACGTACGAGCGGGGAGTCAACCGACCGCCGGGTAGGCTTCAGCTCTTCCGCCAGCCCCGAAAGGAACGCGCCGTGCCGACGTCCAGCGCCAGCACCACCGACTCCGCCCGGTCCTCCGCCAACGGCGGCGTCCAGTCCCTGGAGCGCGCCTTCGACCTGCTCGAACGGATGGCGGACGCGGGCGGCGAGGTCGGTCTGAGCGAGCTGTCCGCGAGCAGCGGGCTGCCCCTGCCGACCATCCACCGCCTGATGCGCACGCTGGTGGCCTGCGGGTACGTACGTCAGCAGCCCAACCGCCGGTACGCGCTGGGCCCGCGCCTCATCCGCCTGGGCGAGTCGGCTTCCCGGCTGCTGGGGACCTGGGCGCGCCCCTATCTCGCGCGGCTGGTCGAGGAGACCGGCGAGACGGCGAACATGGCGCTGCTGGACGGGGACGAGATCGTCTACGTGGCGCAGGTGCCGTCGAAGCACTCGATGCGCATGTTCACGGAGGTCGGCCGGCGTGTGCTGCCGCACTCCACGGGCGTGGGCAAGGCGCTGCTCGCCGGCTTCCCTCCGGAGGAGGTGCGCGCCCTGCTCGCCCGTACGGGCATGCCGGCCGCGACGGAGAAGACGATCACCACGCCCGACGGGTTCCTGGCGGCCCTGGAGGACGTGCGCAGCCAGGGCTACGCCATCGACGACAACGAGCAGGAGATCGGCGTCCGCTGCCTGGCGGTCTCGGTGCCCGGCTCCCCCACGGCCGCGGCCATCTCCATCTCCGGCCCGGCGGGGCGCGTCACGGAGGAGGCGACGGAGAAGATCGTCCCGGTGCTCCAGCAGATCGCCGGCGAGCTCTCCGAGGCACTCGCGAGCCAGAGCCCCGCCTGACGGGTGACGACACGAGCGGCTCACGAGCCCGGCAACGGCATACCCGGACCGGAACCGGGCCCGGCACGGCCGCCGCGGGCGGTCACCGCATCTCGGACAGGCGCCGTACGCCCGAGCGGCGAACAACCGGACGGGCCGGGTGCCATGGAGGTCGGCGGGCGGGCCCCGGGCGCACAGGGCGGGGGTGCGTGAACGACAGCCTGCCGCGCCGGTCCCGCACCGGGCGACCGGTTTCTTCGACGAGCCGACGCTCCTACCCCTGGCCGCGCACCGGCCCTCCGAAGAGGTCCACGGCCCGGCGGACCTCCGTCAGTTCCGGGGACAGCGCGCTCACCGAACCGATCGCACCTGCGATCAGCAGCAGGGAGCGGCGCAGCCGCGGGATCTCGGGGGTGCCCTCGGCGGCCATCGCGTCCAGGGCGGCCAGCTCCTCCTCGGCGATGGTCCGGTCCGCGAACTCACCTGGGTGAGCTGCGAGCCGACGGCGCAACCGCGCCACGGCGGAACGCAGCTCCGTCCCGCGCGGATCCTCGTCGCCGCTGGTCACAGGCCCCTGCTGCCTCTGCTCCACGCTCCGCAACACAGTCCTCCCCCTCGCACCACGTCGTGCGCGTGCCGGTCCGACGCGAAGTCCCCCACACCGGGCGCCGGCCGCCCGCCCGGCCGGTCGGTGCGGGCGACAGTAAACGACGCGGGGCGCCGGGCGCCAGTCCATTGCGTCATCAACTTGCTCCGCTGCGTAACTTCTCGGCCCAAGGTCGTGCGGTATGCAGGACCCATGACAACGAGGAAGACGACGGAGGGGGCGGGTGTGGTTGCCTTGCTGCTCGCCGCGGGTGGCGGGCGGCGGCTGGGCGGGCGACCCAAGGCGCTGCTCAGCCATCGGGGGCGGCCCCTGGTGGAGCACGCGGCGCGGGTGCTGCGCGAGGGGGGCTGCGCACGGATTCACGTGGTTCTGGGAGCGCGGTCCGACGAGGTGCGCGCACGAGCCGATCTGACGGACTGCACCCTCGTCGACAACCCCGACTGGGAACAGGGGATGGGGACGTCCCTGCGGGCCGGACTGGAATCGCTGGCCGGTTCGGGCGCACCCGCCGCCCTGGTCTCGCTCGTCGACCAGCCCGGCATCGGACCGGAGGCGGTGGCCCGGGTACTGCAGGCGTACGAGGGGGAAGGGTCGCTGGTGTCGGCCGCTTACGGCGGAGTCCGGGGCCATCCGGTGCTGTTCGGTGCCGCCCACTGGGCGGGGATCGCCGCGACCGCGACCGGCGACCGGGGGGCACGCGCCTACCTGAAGGAGCACGCGCGGTCGATCACGCTCGTCGAGTGCGGGGACGTGGCCCGGCCCTTCGACATCGACACCGAGGCCGACCTCACCCACCTTGAACTTCCACCATGAGGAAACTAGTATCCACTTACCAGAAACGCCTGAGGGCTCTGAGGGCGTGGAACGCCGTTTTCGGGAAGACTGGCGCCCGGTGCCGAACCGCCGGCTCGTCTTCGTAGCTCGCTGAAGGAAGTGACACTCCATGTCCGCACCAGCGCCGTCCCCGCTGGCCATCGTCGACGCCGAGCCCCTGCCGCGGCAGGAGGAGGTCCTCACCGAAGCGGCGCTCGCCTTCGTGGCCGAGCTGCACCGGCGTTTCACGCCCCGGCGTGACGAACTGCTCGCCCGCCGCGCCGAGCGGCGCGCCGAGATCGCCCGCACCTCCACCCTCGACTTCCTCCCGGAGACGGCCGCGATCCGCGCCGACGACTCCTGGCGGGTCGCTCCGGCCCCGGCCGCCCTGAACGACCGCCGGGTCGAGATCACCGGCCCCACCGACCGCAAGATGACCATCAACGCCCTCAACTCGGGCGCCCGGGTGTGGCTCGCGGACTTCGAGGACGCCTCCGCGCCCACCTGGGAGAACGTGGTCCACGGCCAGCTCAACCTGATCGACGCCTACACCCGGAACATCGACTTCACGGACCCGAAGTCCGGCAAGTCCTACGCCCTGAAGGCGAACGAGGAACTCGCCACGGTCGTGATGCGCCCGCGCGGCTGGCACCTGAACGAGCGTCACCTCGTCGACGCCCACGGCACCCCGGTGCCCGGCGCGCTCGTCGACTTCGGGCTGTACTTCTTCCACAACGCGGGGCGCCTGCTGGACCTCGGCAAGGGCCCCTACTTCTACCTGCCCAAGACCGAGTCGCACCTGGAGGCCCGCCTCTGGAACGAGGTCTTCGTCTTCGCGCAGGACTACGTCGGCATCCCGCAGGGCACCGTCCGCGCGACCGTCCTGATCGAGACGATCACGGCCGCGTACGAGATGGAGGAGATCCTCTACGAGCTGCGCGACCACGCCTCCGGACTGAACGCCGGCCGCTGGGACTACCTTTTCTCCATCGTCAAGAACTTCCGTGACGGCGGCGCCAGGTTCGTCCTGCCGGACCGCAACGCGGTCACGATGACGGCCCCGTTCATGCGCGCCTACACCGAACTCCTCGTCCGCACCTGCCACAAGCGCGGCGCGCACGCGATCGGCGGCATGGCGGCCTTCATCCCGTCCCGCCGGGACGCCGAGGTGAACAAGGTCGCCTTCGAGAAGGTCCGCGCCGACAAGGACCGTGAGGCGAACGACGGTTTCGACGGCTCCTGGGTCGCCCACCCCGACCTGGTGCCGATCGCCATGGAGTCCTTCGACAAGGTCCTCGGCGAGAAGCCCCACCAGAAGGACCGGCTGCGCGAGGACATCGACGTCAAGGCCGCCGACCTGATCGCCATCGACTCACTGGACGCCAAGCCGACGTACGCGGGCCTGGTCAACGCCGTGCAGGTCGGCATCCGTTACATCGAGGCCTGGCTGCGCGGCCTCGGCGCGGTCGCGATCTTCAACCTGATGGAGGACGCCGCCACCGCCGAGATCTCCCGGTCCCAGATCTGGCAGTGGATCAACGCGGGCGTCGTCCTCGACAACGGCGATCTGGTCACCGCCGAGCTGGCCCGCGAGGTCGCCGCCGAGGAACTCGCGAACATCAAGGCCGAGATCGGCGAGGAGGCCTTCGCGGCGGGCAACTGGCAGCAGGCGCACGACCTGCTGCTGACGGTCGCCCTCGACGAGGACTACGCCGACTTCCTGACCCTGCCGGCGTACGAGCAGCTCAAGGGCTGATCAGCGCTACCGCTCCGAGTGGCCCAGGGTCTTTCCCGGGGCCACTCGGTCGCGTACGGCCTTCTTCACGGCCGTCGGTTCGGGGAAGCCCTGCTCGCGCCGGTCCCAGACGACCTCGTCGCCGACGCGGACCACGAACACCCCGCCCGTGCCGGGCTTCAGGGCCAGCTCCGTCAGCTCGGCCTCGAAGGTCGTCAGCAGCTCCTGCGCCAGCCAGGCCGCGCGGGGCAGCCAGCGGCACTGCGTGCAGTACTCGATCTCCACACGGCCACTCATCCGAGGTGCACCGACCAATCCTGTTGTGCCGCGGGCTTGCCGTGCAGGTCGGGGACCTGCTTGAGCCACCCGGGTCGTCCCTGCTGGTTCCTCGCCGCCCTCAGGGCCTCCTCGGCGGCGATCTCCTCCCGAGAGGGGAAGCCGGTGGGCAGCCAGGCCGTGGAGGACCGCACCCGCGCGTGGAGGTACTCCACGTACGCCGCGCGCGCCTCGTCCGGCGTGGCGAAGGCCGGCTCGTCCGCGAGCCAGGCGTCCGGGACCTCCGCGAGGATCCCGCGCAGGAGTTCCTCCGTCACCCTGGGCGCGAGCTCGGCGTCGGCGGCCCGGACGTCGGGCCCGTAGTGACCGAGGGCGTGGTGCCGGAAGTCGTAGGCCTTCGCGGGGTCGGAGCCGTCCCAGCGGTGGTGGAAGACGAGGGCGGCTCCGTGGTCGATCAGCCACAGGCGCGGGGGCGCGACGCCGAGGGTGGGCCAGACCATCAGGTTGGAGCTGTGAACGGTGCGGTCGACGTTCACGGTCAGGGCGTCGAGCCAGACGATCCGCCCCGCCTCCAGGGGACCGACCGGGAAGGCCCGCGCCACCTCGGGCGTGAAGTCCCGGGCGCCCGGCAGGTAGTCCATGCCGAGGTTCACGCCCGCGCTGGCCGCGTGCAGCCCCCGCACCTCCTGGTGCGGCTCGTCGTCCGCGATCGCCGGATCGAAGTGCACCAGTACCAGCTCCGGGAACCGCAGCCCGAGGGCCCGGGCCAGCTCCCCCACGATCACCTCGGCGACCAGCGCCTTGCGGCCCTGCGCGGAACCGGTGAACTTCACGACGTACGTGCCCAGGTCGTCGGCCTCGACGACGCCGGGGACGGAGCCGCCGGAGCGCAGGGGTGCGACGTAGCGGGTGGCGAAGACCTCTCTTAGCATTTTCCCAGACCACCCGCCTCTTCAGCCTTGAAATCCACGCTCGCCCTCGGAGGCACGCCACAGCGGGAATCGCCCGTCATCAGACCTGGGGGGGGAGTTTCGACCGACATGCAGATCTCCCCGTCTCCCCAGCAGTCCATCGACGGCCGTCCGCCGCTTGCTTCCGGCCTCCGACATGAAGTGAGCATAGTAACCGAGGGTGACCGTTGGTGAGGAGTGTCCGAGCCACCGTGGCAAGGTCACGTCGGGCCAGAGGGAGACCTCGTCGTCGAAGGCGAAGGCGCCGTCCTGCATCGCATCCTGGCCGGTGGCGGCCGCCACCGCCTGGGCGCGTTCGACCAGCTCACGCGGGAGCCCCAGCTCCGAGGCGAGCGTCAGCAGGCCGCGGGTACTCTCGGCCACCTGCTCCGGAGGCAGATGCGGGAGCATGGCGGGAGAGACCGGCGATCCGGTTGGCATGGCCGATCCGCACGACGGTGGCGTCGTTCCCTCCTCCTCCGCGAGCCTGCCCGGCGGGGCGACGACGGACAGGAAGCGGCAGGCGGCTGGCCGTTCGCTGAGAAAGACGCCTGGAGCTGCACGACGCCCTCGTTTCCCTGGCCTGTGGCCTCATCTGCTGGAGACGCCTCAAGAAAGCCCGCGCATCGTCGTGTTACCAGCTCGTAGGCATGCATACGCATAGCGTGATGCCGCTTCCTTCGGCTACCGTGCCCATCACGGGACATACCATGATGGATGTCGGCACTTCGTTCGCCAGTGAAGTGCGTGCTGCCGACGGTCGGGGGAGCGATGGCGGGATCCGACGAGCGGCGAGTGATGCTGAGGGACTGGTGGACGGTCCCGGCGGTTCCCGAGGGAACTCTCCGTCAGGTCTATGGTGAGCGGACTCCTGATCCCCGTGTTGAGTTCGTTGGATTGACGGTCCAGTATTACGTCCGCGCCCACGCGGCCCGCTGGCTCACACGTGAGCGCGTACTCGAGGCCATGCGCAATCGCATCACCTCCGCCAACGTCAGGGACCTGGTATCCCTGCTGGCCAAGCTCGGCATAGCAGAGGAGTTTTTTGACCTCGCGGCGGTGGACGTCGATCGTGACGGTTCCTTCCGCCGATTCCTGCTGACTCTTGATCCTGTGCTCTTGGACGCTATCCGGCACTACTCTGCCTGGAACGCCATCAATCCCAAGCTCTTCTTTGAGGGGTTTGCCGTCGGAGTTGCTGACTCCTTCGCGACGGTTGTCGTCGACCTGGGCAGGCTCGCGCAGCTCATCGTCCGCGTGCAGCAAGAGCAGTTCCGCACCTTGTACCTGCTCTCCACTGACCCGGCTGCCGGCGTACTGAGGATCGATCAGCAGGCATTGGTCGTCCGGCAAGCGTTCAGCGGCGTCGTGGCCTCGCTCAACCCCGCAGCCGTCCCGGACAAGGTACTGGGGGTCTGGCGCGGCTGGGAGCAGGAATTCGAGCGGCATCTGGAAAACCTCGACCCCTTCGAGGCCGGCAGGCTGCTCGGGCGCATCGCCGGTGACTTGTGGCAATTGCTCACTGGGATTGCGGCGCTGGTAAAGCTCCTGCGGGTCACCGCGCGGGCCGCTGCCCGCTACGTGCCCTTACTCCTGCAGACCGTCCGGGGGGTCGCTGCCCAAGGGCGACTCGTTGTCCGCGAACTGGCCGCACTCCTTGTCGCGCTCGGCAAAGGTGCCGTGGAGGGAGCGCCGCGAGTCGGGATGGCACTCCTGCGCACCCTGTTCCCACCGGAGGTACTGCGGCCGCTGATCCAGCAGGGCCGAGCCCTGCTGGTCCACGGCGACCTGAGCCTGACGGTAGTGTTCCAGGCGGCTCACGCGGAAGCATTTGGCGGGGCAGGCGCCGGGACACGGTTCGGTGTGCGGGTGAGCCGGGAGAGCAAGCCTCTGTTCATGGCAGCGATGTCCGAGACCGTGTCATCGGCAGGTCGGCAAGCCACCCGGGCGGAGCTGGACGAGGCGCTTGACGCGATCCTTGGAGGTCTCGATGACCTCTTGACCGAGGCGAAGGCCCCCACCGTTGTGAACGACGCCTCGGCCGCCGCCATCAAGGCAGCACGGGCGGCGCAGCTCGAACAGCGGCTGAGTACTCACCTCAACAAGCGGTTGCAAGAGGTGGCCTAGGCTGCCTTCCTGGAACTCCGCAAGGCAGGCCGGGTCAATCCGCGGGAGCTTGGCCAGCTTGTCCACCAACGGATGGCAGCGGAAGTGGAGCAGCTGATCGCGCAGGGCCCACCCGGGCTGAAGGTGTTCACCGAGCGGAGCCTCCGGACCACGATCGAGGCATTGCGCGCCTCCAGCCCCGAATTAGAGGCGGCACTCAAGAGGGCGGGAGGACCGCTGGATCGTACGGTCGCACAGATGCTTTTGGACCGACCGGACCGCGACGTCCTGCTCAAGCTGATCGGCTTCGAGGCCAACGCGGCAGCAGACACAGAGAAGGCATTGGCGAGTCACCTCAGCAAACGGTTCGGCTGGAAGGCGAGCACCACAGTCGGCGACCTCCAATCCGATGTCCTCCTTGTCGACCCCGCCACTAGCCGCGTGACAAACATCGACTGGACGTCCTCCACCAAACTCGAGGCGCATGAGCGAGCCTGGGGCAAGGTCGTCGATGACCTGGGCAAGGACTTCGACGGCAACTGGGAAGCCATCGCTCAGGCGTACCGGCAAGCGCTGGGTGACGGCCCACCGGCCGAGGTCCTCCGTCAGTTGGAGCAACTCACCACGCACGCGGTACGCGAGACCGTCGTCCGCCAGGCCGCACTGCGCTCCGTTTTCGGCGAGACGTGGTTTGTGCTGTCGCACGAAATGATCTACAAGGGCCTGAACTCGCTCTTCAAGAAATGACGCCTAGGCCGGGGAGGCAGGCAATGGGAGAAATCGTGGTCGCGTCGGTCGACACGAGCGCACTCGGCTTCACGCCCGCGTTTTCTGACCGATACGTGTATTCCAACTACTTCCTACCCGCCCTCATCACCTTCGACGACGGCGTAACACCGATCCTGCCCTTTTACACGAAGCAGTCCCTCCTGGAGGCCCTGCGATACGGCGGATACGGCGGACTGGACAGCGATGTGCTGCCGCACATCCTCAAGGACCTCGGGTGGAGCCGCCTGTGGCAGGCCAACAATATGGACGCTGCGCAGGAGACCCTTCCGACCACCGATCCTACGATGGGTGAACGAGTGCCGCCGGATCACCGGCCAACTCTCCTCGGCGGGCAGGAGACCGAGTTCGTGGCCGGGTTGCTGCAGTCCGATCTGGGGTTCGCGTTCCTGGATCGCACATGCATCCGGCCTGTCGGATTCGCGCTGGGGGAGCATGTCTACTCCCTCGCGCTGGCCCCGGGCGAGGAGGTTGTGCTGGAGCAGAAGACCTACACCAAGCGCCAGCTCACACTAGAGGAACAGAATGAGACGGAACGACAGTTCGACATCGAACTGATGAGCACCCTCAGCACCGAAATCCAGGAGGGCTTCGAGCGACAGCGCTCCCTCACCGACAGTTGGGGGCTCAACGCCAGCCACACGGGCCAATACGATAGCCCGCAGTTCTTCTGGGGAAAGTTCAACGCCAGCCACACCGTGGCCTACACCAAAAATGTCACCGAGGCACACCAGGAAAGCAGCCGGCGCACGGTCAAGGACAGCCGGACGGCCAGCTCCAAGGTGGCCGCCCGCTACCGCACCCAGCACAAGACGGACTTCAAGCTCGTCACCGAGGAAGGCTTGGAGACGACGTCGAAGCGCACGGTGCGCAACCCCAACCGGGCAACCCCGATCACCTTGCACTACTTCAAAGTGCTGCAGCGCCTCGAACTGCGCCAAGAGCGCTACGGCGCACGATTGTGCTGGGCCCCGAGCGTCAAGGATCCCGCGCAGACGTTCTTCGACAAGATCCGCAAGGGCCGCGAGGCCATCATGACGAAGGCCATCGCCGGCCTGCCTCCTGTCCCCCAGGAACCGAAGAAGACCGAACCGGCTGCCGGGCCGACCCCGACGGCCCCCGCCACCCGAGTCTTCCCCTCTGCCGTCGCAACGGCGGATAAATGGGGCTTCACCGGCGATATGCGCGCGGACTATGACATCGACATCCCCTACGACGGCGCCTTCGAGTGGGACGGCGACCGTGCCTTCATCGAGGACAACCTCGACGTCATCACCCGCCGACCACTCGACAAGATCAGCCGATGGGTCGTCGGAACGCCCTACCCCACCGCTGCGGACGGCGCCTCGGTGCTAAGGGTGCGTGTACACATCGGGGCGCCCTCATGGATGGGGGGCCCGGGTATCGAGCTACAGGTGAAGGCGCGCTTCCGCGAGAAGCCGACGATCGTGCAGCAGGTGGGCGTGGACACGAAGTACAACGACGACCTCGCAACTTACCGAACGGCCCTTAAGGCATGGAACGACGAACGCGACGCTGCTATCGAGACGGCTCGCCAAGCCGGAGATTCCCTCGAATTGAAGCTCAAGCGGGGCCTGAATCCGGTGAACGAGATGGTGTCGCAGATCATTGAGCAGCACTTCCCCGCGAGCGTACGGGACGAGTGCTGGGAGATCGACTACTGGCAGCGTATCTTCGACTGGGAACGGGCCTCGTTTGTGGCCTACCCGAGCTGGTGGTCCACCGGGGCGACACGTGATCCCGAACTGGACCCGTCGGATTTCATCAACGCCAGCTGGGCCAAACTCTATCTCCCAGTGCGTGCCGGCATGGAATTGCCGGCCCTACGCTGGATCTACGGAAAGGCCGTCGTCAAGCAGCTGGGGCCAGAGATTGAGGCATCGTTCGAAAAGCTCGTCGAGGAGCTGCGAACATTCCGCGGCGACATCATTGGCGACCCGGACGAAGTACCCGAGCTGACCGCTGAGTGCCAAGACACCCCGGCCCCCGTCCGCTGCCTCGCGAAGTGGTCGGAACTCATGCCAACAGACGGCACGCATGTCGAGATCGTGCAGGGCGTGACGAGTGCCGCCGACCCCGTGACCACGCAGGAGATCGAGGACGCCCAAGCCATGAGGCAGGCACTCCTCGCTGGTGAACAGCAGGCGGCCAAACTCAAGGACCGTGCCTACGATCGCATGACCCAGCCCGCTGACATCGAGGTCCACATCGGCTCGATGCAGTCGGGAACCAACCAGAACTGAAGCACCTTCGTTCTGCGGCACGCGGAGGGCACACCGGCGTGGGGAGCGCCGCACGGAGTGCGCCTTTCATCCGCGGTTCAGGCGGCCTGCCCAAGTGGGCATGTGCCGCTGAGGCGGGGGGGGGTAGTTGGTGTGTGGGGTGGTTTGTGAGCTGGGGTGTTGGGGGTGGTTATGTGGCTGGGGTTGCTGTGACCTCGGTCGGCGTCGTGCTCCCGGTCGATGCCGAGGCCCGCCCGGTAGTCCTCGTACGCCTGGGCACCCATCGCCTCGGGGGTGCCCTTGTACCAGGCGTCGGTATCGGCGTTGGCGTGTGGCCACATAGGCGCCCCGGTCGTGCCCGACGTCGGCGAACCGCTCGTGCCCGAGACGGCGCATGACCGCCACGCAGTCACCGGCCATGGCGCGCTTGGAGTACGGACGGTGCTCCGGGTCGGTCGGGGGCTTGTCGGACCCGCCGTAGCCCCGCAGGTCCGGGCAGACGACGGTGTGACCGGCCGCGGCCAGCAGCGGGGCGACGCGGTGCCAGTCGCGTGCGTGCGCGGATGACCGTGCAGGAGCAGCACCGCCGAGCCGCTCCCGCCGGAGCTCACCCTGAGACCGCGTTTGAGATCTGCCGTCCTTGGGCTCCTACGACCAGAACTCGTCGTACGCCTGCGGATCGGCGGTCAGCACCCATCCCTCGGTGATCTTGTCGTCCCTGATGTGCAGGACGAGGGCGTAGTCCATATCGAGCTGCTTGCCTTCACGTGACGCCATCACGTGCAGCAGCGCGACTGTGTGGTCATCGTTGGCGAGCACATCGTGGAGCTGCGGCCGGTACGTGCCGCCTGTCAGCTGGAACTCCCGACCGAACACCGCGAATGTGTCCTCGCGGCCCCGGTACTCTCCAGCCAGCGGGTTGCTGCCCCCGATATGCCACACCACCTCGGGGTGAAAGGTCTTTGCCAGCGCGTCCATGTCCCCTGCCGCGAAGGCAGCCATGGTGCGGTGGAACACAGCGATGTTCGGGTGCTCGGTCATCAGTGCCTCCATCGGCCCCCTACGGACCATACGTCGCGTGAGACACCGTGACTCAGCGTCATTAGGCCATCAGGCCGATCGCCACACCATCGAGCGGCGCGACCGCTGAGGCCGCGCTTGAGGGTCTCGCCGGTGTGCGGTGAGCCAGGCAAAGGTCCGTTCGATCGCCCACCGTCTCGGCTGGACCTGGAAGCCCCGCTGACCCCCCTGGGTCCTTGCGGACGATCTCCAGCTCACGGCTGAGGATCGTCGCCGTCCAACCGGGAAACGCTTGCGCCCCTTGACCTTCTTGCCCGTATCAAAGCCTCTGGTCGAAGCCGGCACTGTGTCGGCGGTGCGGACGGACTGCGAGTCGATCAGCCCCGCGCTCGGCTCCACGGCCCTGCCATCGACCTCGCGGACCTTGCCGCGCAGGGCATCGTGGACCCTCTCCACGGTTCCGTCGTCGTGCCACCGCGTGAAGCACCAGTACACCGTCGGCCAAGGCGGGAAGTTCTTTGGCAGTTGCCGCCAGGAACATCCGGTTCGCACGACATGGAAGATCGCGTCGACGGTACGACGTCGTGGGTGCTTCTCGCGCCGCCCGCCGTTGGGACCCACCCGAGCTGGTGGGAGCAGTGGCTCCACGAGCGCCCACTGATCATCTGCCAGGTCGGACGGATACCCATCCCCAGAACTGAGCACCGTCTCCCTAGCACCGCGCCAGCGAGAAGCCATCGAACACACGCGCCTCCAGGAGTTCCCGGTCGTCGGCATACAACGTGCCCGCCGATGACCGGGTGAGTCCCGGCCCTGTGCGACCTGGCGAGCCCGACAGAAGCGACATAAGTCCCTGAATCGTCATAAATCAGGTAAAGGACCTCTGTATGCCTGTTGTATGGAGGATCAACGCACAACAGGAGTGAGGGAGCATGGCCAAGGACGACACCACGGACGCGAGCCTGAAGCCCGATGCGATCGGTTTTCCGGACGCGCTGGTCATCGGGCTCAACGCCACCTCCCCCGCGTACTCCGTGGCGGCGGTCATCGGCCCGGTCGTGGCGCTCGTGGGCATCTACGCCCCGGGGGTAATGCTCGCGTCGTTCGTGCCCATGCTGCTGATCGCGTCGGCGTTCTACTACCTCAACAAGGTCGACCAGGACTGCGGCACGACCTTCTCGTGGGTCACCCGGGCCATGGGGCCGTGGGCGGGATGGCTGGGTGGCTGGGCCATCGCGATGACGGGCGTGCTGGTGGTCGGGGCGCTCGCGGATGTCGCCGTGACCTTCTTCCTGCTCGCGGTCGGCCTGGACAACTGGGCGGACGACGACGTGGTGCGCCAGGTGCTCACAGTGCTTCTCATCGTGGTGATGACGGCCATCTGTGTGATCGGCACGGAGCTGTCGGCGAAGGTGCAGAACGTCCTCATCCTGGCGCAGGTGGTCTGCCTGCTCGTCTTCGCCGTGGTGGCGCTCTACCGGGTGTACGCCGACACCGGCACCCTCGATTCCGTCGACCCGAGGTTCAGCTGGCTGGACCCGTTCGGAGCCGGCGGTGCCCCACTGACCGCGTCCCTGCTGCTGGGCGTGTTCATCTACTGGGGCTGGGAGTCCGCGGTCAACCTCACCGAGGAGGTCGAGGACTCCGCGACCGCCCCCGGCAGGGCGGCCGTGTGGTCGACGGTGCTGCTGCTGGTGACCTACGTAGCGGTCGCCTTCGCGGTCGTGGCCTACGCCGGAACCGACTACCTCGCCGAGAACGCGGCGGAGGAGGAGTTCATCTTCGCGCTGCTCGCCGAGGAGGCGATGGGCGGCTGGGACTGGGTCGTGCTGCTGGCCGTCTCCACGTCCGCGCTCGCCTCCACGCAGACGACGATCATCCCGGCGTCGCGCACCGGCCTGTCGATGGCACGCCGGCACGCGCTGCCCGCGCACTTCGGCCGCATCCACCCGCGGTTCCGTACCCCCGACGTGAGCACCTGGTGGGTCGCCGGCATCGCCATCGTCTGGTATCTCGTCCTCTTCCAGATCAGCGAGAACGCCCTGTTCGACTCCTTGACGGCGCTGTCCCTGCTGATCGCGTTCTACTACGCCCTCACCGGTCTCGCGTGTGCGGTCTACTACCGCCACCGACTGACCCGAAGCGTCCGGGACTTCTTCCTGATCGGCCTCGGTCCCCTGGTCGGTGCCGGACTGCTGACCTGGCTGCTCGTGGAGTCGGTGTCGGACATGGCCGATCCCGCCAACTCCTACAGTGGCGTCTCGTGGCTCGGGCTCGGTCCCCCGCTGGTCATCGGCATCGGCATCGTCGTCACGGGGGTGGTCCTCATGGTCGTGTGGCGGCTGATGGCCCCCGCGTTCTGGTCGGAACGGCCCAGCACGGTCGACGCCGACCTCGCTCACCGCGACGGGTCCTGAGAAGCCCGCCTCATTTGCCGTTCGAGCGTCGCCTCGCGAGCGGCGTGAAGACGTACAGGTCGAGGATCTCGGGCCGTGGCGCGACACCGGGGCCGCCCTCCCGCACCCAGGAGACGACGTCCTCGGTCGCGGCGGGGTCGTTGACCAGGCCCAGCCACACCGGCCGCGCGCCGGCGGCCCGCCCCTCGGCGGAGGGCTGGACGACGATGACATTGGCCTGGTCGCAGACGTCGAGACAGTCGGAGACGCGTACGGGAGCCGCATCGCGCAGGCGCTCGGTCTGGGCGGCGTGATCGACACCGGTCACCTTCCGGCTGCCGCAGCAGCAGTCCCGGCAGACGACGATGCGGCAGGGAGCCCCTCCGGCCGGCCTCGCGGACACTCCGCACCTTCCTCTCTCCGGGGAGATCCGCCCCGGTGGCTCGTCGAGGAGGCGACCGCGTGAGTCTCCTGGCTCTCGGGTCGATGCCGGCTCCCGGCCTTCCCACCCGTGCGCGGGCCGTGGCCTGTCGGGAGCGGCTCACCGATCACAGTGGCGGGACCGCGCCGGATTCACACCGGCTTCCTCGTTCCGCCGTCGCCCTGTCGCCGGTCATCATTCCATGCGGTCGGAAATGCGTTCGGTCCGGCCGGTGGGCTCGCCTACAGTGATGCGGCGGAACCGTGCGCGAGGTGGGGAGGCGCGATGGGGGCGGGGAGGCGGCCGACGGCGGGGGCCGTGGTGTGGCTGCTGATGGGTGTCGTGGCGCTCGTCTTCGGAGTGGCGGCGGCCTGGGAGATCCGTGGAGCGCTGGACCGGGAGCGGGAGTTCCGTGCCGCGCCGGAGTGCGCCTCGGTGCCGGTGAAGGCCTCGGGGTGCCGGTGGGAGCGGAGCTTCACCGTCCGGGAGGCCGACACGCACCGCGGGGAGCGGAACTCCTCGCCGGAGGCGGAGTTGGTGCTGCCTTCCGGGGAGCCGTGGGAGGTGACGTTCCCCCAGGCTGATCCGGTGGTGTCGGAGCTCGAGCCGGGCGAGAAGGTCGTGGGCGTCATCTGGCAGGGGGAGATCGTCGAGGTGCGGGACGACGGCGGACGGCGGCAACGGACGTCCGACTCGCCCGTGGGGTGGCCCGAGGACCGCCTCGGCGGCGCGATGATCTGCCTCTCGTTCGGGCTGGCCGCCTTCGTCGGTGGGGCGTGGCCGCTGTTCGCGCGGGGCGAGCGGCGCCATGTGAAGGCGGCGTCGGTGGTGCGGTGGCACGGCGTCGGCATGGCCGGCGCGGCCGTCCTGACGCTCTGGGCGCAGTCCGCCAACGACTGGCCGCTCTGGTCGATTCCGGCGGTCTGGGGGCCGCTCGCCCTGCTCGCCCTTGCGTCCATGACGGCGTTCGTCATCGCCGCTCTCCGGGAGGACCTGGACGACGATGTCCCGCCCGGCCCGGGGCCGGACGCGACGGGGACGGCGACAGTGACGGCTTCAGGTTCAGGTCACTCCTGATCCCGGACGGCGTCGCACGGTGCGGCGCCGCCGTACGCGGCGGGTCGGGTCCGCAGGGGCACACCGTTCGCGCGGAGCACCTCGCGGACGTCGAGGATCAGCGGGAACACCTCGTGGTTGCGGTCCTCGCCCTGCTCGTCCCAGGCCCGCTGCTCGGCTTCCACGGCCATGCGGTCCTCGGCGAACACCCGCTCGGTGAAGCGCCGGATGAACGGCCAGGCCAGCTGGAGCAGGCCGGGGATCCCGGGTTTCTCGATCATGAGCAGACCGTAGGCGTGGCAGGTGCGCTGCTCGGCGTCCTCGGGTACGTACGCGGCCCACAGCCGGAAGGCCGGGCGTTCGGCGTTCTCCGGGACCAGGTCGAGGGTCTGGTACGGGTACTCGGTGCGGATGGTCATGACGTCGGCGGTGCCACCGCCGATGCCCTCGGCTGCCAGCAGGCCGGCGCTGCGGTTCCGCTTCCCGCCCGCGTGCGTGAACAGGTACCGGGCCTCCACCGACCGCTCATCGGCCTCGTAGCCCAGCAGTCGGGGGTGGAGTCTGCCGACGACACCGCGGTGCAGGAACTGGTGGTTCATGTCGAGGAGGTTCTCGTGCATGAACGAGTAGTGGCAGCGCACGGTCCTGGAGTACGTCATGGTCCGGTACCGCGGTGAGCCGAAGGCCGGCAGCTCGGGCAGGGGCGTGGCCGCCGCTCGCCGCGGATCGCCCGGGAAGACGAACACCAGGCCGTACGCCTCGCGGACGGGATAGCCGCGCACGCCGCGGGGCGGCCTGCGATCACCCTTGGCCAGGTACGGGATCTGCGAGATGCGGCCGTCACCACGGTACGCCCAGGCGTGGTAGCGGCAGCGGAGTGTGTCGCCCTCCACGACTCCCATGCTCAACGGCACCTGCCGGTGGGCGCACCGGTCCTCGAGGGCGTGGACCTCGCCGCTCCTGCCGCGGAAGAGGGCGATGCGTTCGCCCGCGAACGCGGTGGCCAGCACCCGCTCGCGGCGCACCCGCCGGGACAGGGCGACCGGATACCAGTAGTCGGGGTCGACGCCCACGCTCCGGAGATCGGCTTCGGCGGGAGCCGGGTCGTTGTGCCCCGCGGGCTCTGCGGCGGGGGCGTCGGCCCTGTCGGTCTCGGTCATACCTCTCCTCGCGGACGGGACACGGCACGGACAGCCACTCCTCACCCTGACCGCCATCCGCCGTCGGTGCCCTGCCGGAGGGTCCGGACGGGTGAGCGGCGTTCACGCACCGCGCAGCGGGTTGGGCAGCGGCAGGTAGCGGGCGTCCGCGCCGTTCGCGTTCGTCCAGCGGAGCAGCAGGTTGGTCTTGCCGGGGAGGGTGGGTGAGGCGAGCAGCGCGGGGATCTCCGGGAGGTCGTGCCGGGCGAGTTCGCGGCGGGCGGCGGGCCACGGGTCGTAGCCGGGGTTGCGTTCGGTGAGGGCGCCGGCGATCTCGACGAGGTGATTGACGACCAGGCAGTACACGAGCCGCTCCCAGCCGGCTTCGCGCGACACCTCCGGCAGCAGCTTCACTCCCTCGGCATCCCGGTAGAGCGCCTGCACGGGCGTGCCGTCGGCGTCCACGGCGACCAGGGTGTTCTGCAGATGGGCCTCGATGACGACGCCGTGCCCGGCGAAGGCCGCCAGCGCCGGGGGCACGACCTGCGCGAGGTACGCCGCCCACCAGGCCTCCGGGTCGGCGACCCGGTCGAGCGGGTTGCCGTCGAAGCCCTCGACGAGCCCGGCGGCGAGCAGCGGGGTGGCACCGGGCAGGAGGCGCCCGCCGAAGCCGTCGCGGACGAGGACGGCCAGTGCCTCGAAGGCGAAGTCGGCGGTGCGGTACCCGCGGTCGCTCAGCCAGGCCGGTGGGCCGTCGAAGATCTCGAAGGCGGCGCACACGGCCTCGTCGGTCCGGCGCAGGGCGAGCAGGTCGTGGCGCCACAGCCGGCGGATGTCGTTGGTGATGCGCACGTCCAGGCTGAACTTCAGGAAGAGGTCCGGCCCGGGCGCGTAGAGCGTGCGGATCGCGGCCGTCGGCCAGGTGTCGCGGGTGGTCGTGCCGAGCCGGACGAGTCGGCCGTCCGCGAAGGCGGCGGCGAGCTCCGGGCCGGCCAGGTCGAGCTGCCAGGGGTGGGCGGGCAGCAGCCGGTAGCCGGGCGGGGCCGTGCCGAGGGTGTCGAGGGCGGAGGTGTCGCCCTCCTCGACGACGGTGTCCTCGCGCAGCCCGAGCAGGGTCAGCGGGAACCGGGCGTACGCCTCGGGGGCGTACGGCAGCCAGCCGGCGGCGGGGCCGCCCCCGCGCGCTTTGGGGGCGGGGTGGTGGGTGTGGCCGGTGAGGAGGGACTGCTCGGAGCGCCGGTAGGGGTCGTCGGGCGGGGTCTTCCCGGCGCGGGCGGCGAGCAGTGCGGCCACGGCGTCCCGGCTGTCGATCATCTCGGCGGGCAGTTCGTGGTTGGACAGCCCGGTGTGTCGGCGGAGCTCCTCGGCGACGAGTTTGACCAGTTCCGTATGGCCGACGCGGCGCCAGCCGCCCGGCACGCGGAGTTCGGGTTCGGCGGGCCGCCGGCTGCCTCGCACGCGCAGCAGGCGGTCCCCGCCGGGCAGCCGGTAGACCCGGTGTCGGCCCGCGCTGCGCTCCGGCCGGGCCACTTCCCGCAGCAGGCAGTTCAGCAGCGGCACGGCGGCGTACGCGTCGGCCAAGGCGCCGCTGGCCGCGATGTCGCCTTGGTGGGAGTCGCCGTCGGCGGGCGGGGGCATGAGGTCCACGCGATCCACTCGTTCCCTGTGTTCCCTGCGGTCCGCGAGGACCGCCGGGTGGAGATGATCAGTATGTATGTCGCGGTCATCCCGTCGTGACGCCCTATTCGTACCCGAGGAGCCCGCTCGTGCACCGTTCCCCCACCGCCGAGGCCGAGATCGCCGACGAGCTGGCCGTCGTGCGACCCGGTCTGCTGGCGCGGTACGAGGCAGAACTGCCCGGTGCCCGGGCGGCCGTGCTGTCCCGGCTGTGGCGCGGTCTCACCCACGATCCGCTGCCCTGGGTCACGCGCGGCGAGCAGGGCCGGGACGGCCTGACCCTGTGCCTGTCCGACGGCCGGCGACTGCACGCCCCTCGGCCGGATCCGTACGCGACCGGCGCGTACGTCACCGTCGTCCGGCTCGGCGAGGCTGAGTACGTCGATCCGGCCCGGCTGGTGACGGACCTCGCCGTACCGCACTCGGCGTCCTTCGCCGCCGAAGTGGGGCACAGCGTCGCCTCGTTGGCGCTGTCGCGGGCGGCCCAGGAGGGACCGTGGCCGGACGAGTGGCCGGAGAGCGACTGGGCGTGGGAGCAGCGGATCGTCGACGGGCATCCGTTCCACCCGACCTGCCGGTCCCGGCCCGGCTTCTCGGTGGCCGAGCAGTTCGCCTACGGGCCCGAGCACCGGCCGGTGGTGGAGCTCGGGCTGGTGCCGGTGCGGGCGGAGGAGTGCCTGGTGACCGGCGGATGGCCGCGGGAACTACGGGACGGGGAGCGGGTGCTGCTGCCGGTGCACCCGTGGCAGGCGGCGCACGTGCTGAAGCGGGCGTGCGAGGAGCGGCTGACCGCGCATCCCCTGATGTCCCTGCGGACGCTCGCCCTGTCCGGTGGGCCGCATGTCAAGACCTCACTCAGCGCCCGGCTGACGTCGTCGGTGCGGGACATCTCGCTGCCCTCGGTCGCCGCGTCGGCCGTACTGTCGGACTTCGCCGAGGCACCGGCGGCGCGCTCGGACGGCCTGCTGCACGTGACCCGCACGCTGGGCGCGGCGGCGGCCGGCTCCCCCGACCTCGCGGCCGTCCTGCGGGAGTCGCCGCAGACGTACGCGTCGAGCGGCGAACGTGTCCTGCCGGTGGCGGCGCTCGCCACCACCGCGCTCCCCCGCTCTCCGGGCTGGCTGGCGGACTTCGCGCGGCTCGCCCTCACCGTCGGCCTGCGGCTGCTGGAGCTGGGCGTCGCTTTGGAGGCGCACGGCCAGAACCTCCTGGTGGTCCTCTCGCCCACGGGTGATCCGCTGCGGCTGGTCTACCGCGACCTGGCCGACATCCGGGTCAGCCCGGCCCGCCTCGCCCGGCACGGCATCACGGTGCCGGACCTGCCGGCCCGTATGGTCACGGACGACGAACGCGCGCTCCGGCGCAAGCTGTTCGGCTCCCTGGTGGCGGGAGCGCTGGCCGGTACGGCCGGGTCGGGGGCGGCACTCGCACAGGCGCTGGAGACGGCTGTCCGGGACCTGCCGCACACCCCGGACCTGGCGGCGCTGCGCGCCGACCCACTGCCCACGAAGGCGCTCACGCTGATGCGGCTCTCCCCGCGGACAGCCGGTGACCAGTGGGCGGAACTGCCCAATCCCCTTGCCTGAGCACCGTTTGGGCGCATCGGCGTCCCGGCCGCGGTGGACGGCGCGCTCGCGGAGCCGCCGGCGCCGGGGCACCGCGGCCCCGCCCGAGGAGGAGCGGGAGGACACGGCCGTGCCGGCCGGCTCGGAACCCGAGGGCGGATGGATGCCCGGCCGGCGGTCGGACCGGTGGGCGTGAACCGCGGTGGCGGCGCCCGGCCGCACCGGCGGGCCGACGGCCGCGGGCACGGACGGCACCCGGGCCGCGTCGGCGGTTGCCGGCGGCTGTGCGCTGACGCGCGGGCCGGGGCGTCCGGTCCCGAACAGGCCGCTGCCCGCACGCGGGTGGGAAGGCCGGTACCGGTATCGATCCGGCCCGGGTGCCTCCGGACGCCTGACGCCCCTTCAGAAGGCCCGCCTCGCACGGACCTTCCCTCATGCCTCGCGGAGCGCCTTCGCGAGCGGGCCCTCGCCGGTCACCTCGATCCGCCCGTCCCGCACCGCCTGCGCCAGGCTCAGCTCCCCCCGGCCGAGGGCCGTGCACGTGCCGGTGTCCAGGGTCAGCCGGGCGTCCGGCTCACCGGGAGCGGGCCCGTCGCCGTACACGGGACCGTCCTCGGCACCGGCGTACAGATGGAACAGTCCTTCCTCCAGGCGGACTTCGACGAGCCCTTCCCCGTCGAGCAGGCGCAGCAGCGGCAGCGCGAACCAGTGCGCCCGTACCGCGTCCGTGGGGCGCCGCTCCCCCAGCTCCGTCTGCCCCCAGGCCCCCAGCGCCTGGAGCACGGGCAGCAACTCCCGTCCGCGAGCGGTGGCTTCGTACACGTAGGCCGCGCCGGGCGGGGGCAGCCGGCGGCGGGTCGCGAGGCCGTCGCGCTCCATGTCCTTCAGCCGCGAGGCGAGTACGTCCGTGCTGACGCCGGGCAGGTCGGCGTGCAGGTCGGTGTAGCGGCGGGGACCGGCGAGGAGCTCCCGGACGATCAGCAGGGTCCAGCGGTCGCCGACGACGTCGAGTGCGCGGGCGACGGAACAGTACTGGTCGTAGCTTCGGCGAGGTGGCATGCGACGCAGTCTAGACAGATTGTTGGACTTTCCAAGCTGTCACTTGGTAAAACCAAGCAACACCAGATTCCGGAGGAGAAGCGCGCGCATGGAGTTCCGGCAGTCGAGCAAGCTGAGCGAGGTCTGTTACGAGATCCGCGGCCCGGTCATCGAGCACGCCAACGCGCTGGAGGAGGCGGGCCACAGTGTGCTGCGCCTGAACACCGGCAATCCCGCGCTCTTCGGGTTCGAGGCGCCGGAGGAGATCCTCCAGGACATGATCCGGATGCTGCCCCAGGCGCACGGCTACACCGACTCGCGCGGCATCCTCTCCGCCCGCCGGGCGGTCGCCCAGCGCTACCAGACACTGGGCCTGGAGGTCGGCGTCGACGACGTCTTCCTCGGCAACGGCGTGTCCGAGCTGGTCTCCATGGCCGTGCAGGCGCTGATCGAGGACGGCGACGAGATCCTGATCCCCGCCCCGGACTTCCCCCTCTGGACGGCGGTGACGACCCTCGCGGGCGGCAAGGCGGTCCACTACCTCTGCGACGAACAGGCCGACTGGTACCCGGACCTGGACGACATGGCGTCGAAGATCACCGACCGGACGAAGGCGGTCGTGATCATCAACCCCAACAACCCCACCGGGGCGGTCTACCCCAAGGAGATCGTCGAGGGCATTCTCGACCTGGCTCGGCGGCACGGCCTGATGGTGTTCGCCGACGAGATCTACGACCAGATCCTCTACGACGACGCCGTGCACCACTCGGCCGCCGCCCTCGCCCCCGACCTGGTGGTCCTCACCTTCTGCGGCCTGTCGAAGACGTACCGCGTGGCCGGGTTCCGCTCCGGCTGGATGGTGGTCACGGGCCCCAGGCAGCACGCCAAGGACTACCTGGAGGGCCTCACCATGCTGGCCTCCATGCGGCTGTGCGCCAACGCGCCCGCGCAGTACGCCATCCAGGCCGCGCTCGGCGGCCGGCAGTCCATCGGCGAGCTGACCGCTCCCGGCGGGCGGCTGCTGGAGCAGCGGGACGTGGCCTGGGAGAAGCTCAACGAGATCCCCGGCGTGACGTGCGTGAAGCCGAAGGGCGCGCTGTACGCCTTCCCGCGGCTCGACCCCAAGGTGCACAGGATCCACGACGACGAGCGGTTCGTGCTGGACCTGCTGCTGCGGGAGAAGATCCAGGTGGTCCAGGGCACGGGCTTCAACTGGCCGACCCCGGATCACTTCCGCATCCTGACCCTGCCGCACGCCGACGACCTCGAGGCGGCGATCGGGCGGATCGGGCGGTTCCTGGGCGGGTACCGCCAGTAGGCGCGGTAGTCAGCGGCCAGTCCTTGTCAGTGGCGGGTCGTTGTCAGTGGCGGGTCCTTGTCAGTGGCGGGTCGTAGCCTTCCAACAGGTGGGGCGAGTGCCCCAAGACCTGCCCCCGGGCTTGTCCCCCGGGCCTGCCCCCTGGCCGGAGAGGAGCGCGCCGTGACCCGACCGCCGACCGCCGCGCAGCGGCGGGTCATCGACGCCGCCGACCCGGTGACCGGGCGGCTGCGGGGTACGGAAGCCCAGCTCGCGTCACTGGTGAAGCGGGGGCTCGCCTTCCGGCATCCGAGGCCGCCGCACGACTGCTTCCTGACCCCGGAGGGCCACCGGGTGCGGCAGGGCGTCGCGGAGGTGTCTCAGCCCGCAGCCGAGGCCCCCGCCGGCGCCGGTGTCTTCGCGGCGCGCGTCGGCGGCGAGGAGCCGGTGCCGGGGGCCGGGCCCGCCCGGCGGCGGGAGGTGCACAGCGCCTGGCAGGGGCTGCTGGAGCTGCGCCGGATGACCAACCCGGACGGCGCCGTGGACCGGCCCTGCGGCTGGGAGCGCACCCACCTGGTGCAGGCCGCCGCGCTCGCGCTGGAGGCAGGCGGGCGTCCCCCGGCCGGACGGGACGACGGGGGTTACCGAGTGCGGGAGACCCCGCAGCCGGAGGCCGTCGCCGTGCACGAGCCGGACGCCGAGGCGCTGCGGGCCTGCGCGGCCACCCTGGAAGGGGCAGGCTGGCAAGTGAGCGAGCACCGCGAGCCGCGCACCGGGAACCGCTATCTCCTCGCCTCGCCGCGCCGAGCGTGATGAGCATGCCAAGATCGGTGGATCGTTGTGTACGTCACGAGAGTTTGGTGCGAGAGGGGAAACCCATGAGCGAGCCGTTTTCCGTCCCGGTGACCGTTCGCGGTTACGAGACCGACGTGCAGGGCCACCTCAACCAGAGCGTGTATCTGAACTACGCGGAACACGCCCGCTGGTCGTTACTGCGGGCCGCGGGGATCACCCAGGCCGCGCTCATCGGCAGCGGTGTGGGCCCGGTCGCCCTGGAGACGACCATCCAATACAAGCGGGAGCTGCTCGCGGGTGACGAGGTGGAGGTGACCTGCGCCTTCAGCTTCGGCGAGGGCAAGATCTTCCGCATCGAGCAGACCGTCCGCAAGGCCGACGGCACGGTGGCGGCCGAGATCACGGCGGTCGGCGGACTGATGGACCTGAAGGCCCGCAAGCTGGTCACGGACCCTCGGGAGTACTTCCGGAAGCTGGCGGCCGACCCGGGCCTCTTCGGGCTGTAGCCGCCGTCCGGCCCCGGGCGCCTGACGGAGGGGACCGTCTCCGGGTGTTCAGCCCCGCGCGGCGATCTCCGCCAGCCGCCGGGCCGCATCCCGCGTGGAGCGGGCGATGGCGTCCTCGTCGGCGGTGAGCAGCCGCCCGTGCTCGACGATCTGCCGACCGTTCACGAAGGAGGCGGTGACCGGTGCCGCCGCTCCGAAGACCAGGGCGGTCACCGGGTCGGCGATGGAGGCGTGGGCGAGCGTGTCCATCCGCCAGAGCACCAGGTCCGCGAGCTTGCCCGGCTCCAGTGAGCCCGTCTCGGCGGCCCGGCCGAGGACCTGAGCACCGCCGTACGTACCGAGCCGCAGCGCCTGCCGGGCGTTCAGCGCCCGCTCCTTGTGCGGGCCGAGGCGGTTGATGAGCAGGGCGTTGCGCAGTTCGGTGTGGAGTTCCCCGGACTCGTTGGAGGCGGTGCCGTCGACACCGAGGCCGACCGGGACGCCTGCCGCGAGCATGTCGGGGACGCGGGCGATTCCGGCGGCGAGGCGGGCGTTGGAGGACGGGCAGTGGGCGACGCCCGTCCGGGTCCGGGCGAAGGCGGCGATGTCGGAGTCGTTCATGTGGACGCAGTGCGCCATCCACACGTCCTCGCCGAGCCAGCCGGTGGACTCGAAGTAGTCGGTCGGGCCCATGCCGAACAGCTCGTGGCAGAACTTCTCCTCCTCCACGGTCTCCGAGCCGTGGGTGTGCAGGCGCACCCCGAGGCGGCGGGCCAGCTCGGCGCCCTGTCGCATCAGTTCGGTGGAGACGGAGAAGGGCGAACAAGGGGCGACCGCCACCTGGGTCATCGCGTCGAAGGAGGTGTCGTGGTGCTCTCCGACGGTCTGCTCCGTCGCGGCGAGGGCGGCGTCGAGGGTCTCGACGGCGAAGTCCGGGGGCAGGCCGCCGTCCTTCTCACCGCGGTCCATGGAGCCGCGGGCGAGGGTGAAGCGGACGCCCAGGTCGCGGGCGGCGCGGATGATGGTGCCTGCGAGGTCGCCGGCCCCCTTCGGGAAGACGTAGTGGTGGTCCATGGCGGTGGTGACGCCGCCGCGGGCCATCATCGCGAGCGAGCCCTGGGCCGCCGCGTGGACCATCGGCTCGTCGATGCGCGCCCAGGTCGGGTACAGCGCGACGAGCCAGTCGAAGAGGTTGTGGTCGGTGGCCAGGCCCCGGGTGATCCACTGGTAGAAGTGGTGGTGGGTGTTGATCAGGCCGGGGGTGACGAGGTGGCCGGTGGCGTCGATGCGGCGTACGACGTTCTCCAGGCCCTCGGGGGCCCCGCCCGCGCCGAGCGACTCGATGCGGTTGCCGGCGAGGACGACGTACCCGTTCTCGTACTCGGTGTCGTGCGAGTCGACCGTCGCGATCGAGCAGTTCTCGATGACGATGCGCTGGGCTGCTGCCATGGTGCGTCCTTCAGAGGTTGGTGAGGTCCGCCGGGATCTTCGCCTCGCAGCCGTCCCGTAGGACGGTGGCCTCGATCAGGCCGTAGGGGCGGTCGGCGGCGAGGTACACAGCACCGTCGGCGGTATCGTTCTTCAGGCCGAACGGCTCCAGGTCGACCAGGAAGTGGTGCTTGTTCGGGAGGGAGAAGCGGACCTCGTCGATCTCGGCGCGGTGGTCGATGATCCGCGCGCCCATCTCGTACAGGGTCTGCTGGAGCGACAGCGAGTACGTCTCCGCGAAGGCTGCCAGAAGGTGTCCCTTGACCTGTGCGTACGAATCGTCCCAGGCGGGCATCTGCTGCGCGTCCTCGGTCCAGTTGAAGCGCCAGCGGCCGGAGACCTCGGTGGCCAGGACGCGGTCGCGGGCCTCGGGAAGGGTCGTGTACTTGTCCTTGACGTATCCCCGGAACTCGGAGTCGGTCGAGTTCATGACGGTGAGGTCCTTGAGACCGGAGAGGACCTCCCACGAGGAGCCGTCGTAGGTGATCTGGGCGAGCCGGGTCTCCTGGCCCTTGCGGACGAAGGAGTGCGCGCCCTCGCCGGAGTGCTCGATCCGCTCCCAGGCGTACTCCTCGATGCGGATCCGGGCCCGGTGGATCGGCTCCTGGCTGGTGACGAAGTGCCGGGCGAGGTGGATGCCGAACTGCTCGGCGGACTCGATGCCGTACTCCTTGGCGAACGCGTACACCGTGTTCTTGGTGGTGTCCGTGGGGAGGACGTTGGCGTTCGAGCCGGAGTAGTGGACCTCGTCCATGTCGCCGCTCAGCGACACCGAGACGTTCAGGTCCTTGATGTGGTGGGTGGCGCCGTCCCGCGTGATCCTGACGACGCGGTTCTCGGCCTTGCCGTACTGGTTCTGTCCCAGGATCACCGGGCGGGCAGGGCGGGAATTGACGGTCATGCAGCTAGCTCCCTCGGTATACGGAGTAGCCGAACGGGTTGAGCAGCAGCGGCACGTGATAGTGCTCCCCGGGCTTCACGGCGAAGGTGACCGCCACTTCGGGGAAGAACACGGCACCGCTGTCCCGGTTCGCGGGGGCGTCCTGCTGCGCATCGGCTGCTTGCTTCTTCTCGAAGTACGGTTCGACGGCGAAGTCGAGCCGTACGTGGGTGGTCCCCTCCGGCAGGGCCGGGAGGTCCTTGCACCGCCCGTCCGCGTCGGTCGCGGAGCCGCCGAGTGCCTGCCAGTCCGCCGCACGTCCCGAGCGGACGGAGAGGTGGACGGCGACGGCCTCGGCGGGGCGGCCGACGCTGGTGTCCAGGATGTGCGTGGACACGGAGGCGGTGGTGCTGCTCATGGTCAGGTGTCCTCTTCGGTCTTCTTCGACGAGGCGGGCGAGCCGGATACGGTTGATCTTGCCCAGCTCGGTGCGGACGATCTCCCGCTCCCGCTCCGGTGTGTTGCCGATCCGTTCCCTGACCGCGTCGCGCATCTGCTCGGCGGTCCGGCCGGTGGCGCAGATCAGGAAGACATGGCCGAACTTCTCCTGATAGGCGAGGTTCAGTTCCAGCATCTCCGCCTTGAGCGCGTCGGAGGCGTCCGTCATGCCGCGCTGTTCCCGTGCCGAGGTGGGGTCGCCGGGCTTCGGGCGGCCGATGGGCGGGTGGCCGGCCATCGCCTCCGCGAGGTCCTCGGCCGTCAGCTCCGCCATGGCGGCGTCGCTCGCGGCGTACAGCTCCTCGGCGGTGGCACACGGGCGGGCCGCGAGCAGCCGCTCGACCCACGCCGTGGAAGCGCACGCCTCGTGGAGTGCGGTGAAGGCCGCGTGCTCCTCGAGGGCGTTGAACCGGGCCAGGCCCGGCGTGGAAGTGGGAGTCACGGCAGCCTCCGTGGCCGGTTCCGGCCTTCGTGCTGAACGGGCGTGCCGATAGCTAACGCCCTCCCACGACAGCGCGTCAACAGTTTGTTGAAAATTCCCGCCGCGGAAGACGAAGCCGGTCAGATCCCCTTCTCGCGGTTGAGGTAGTTGTAGACGGTGAAGCGGCTGACACCGAGGGCGCTCGCCACGGTCTCCACCCCGTGCCGCACGGAGAAGGCGCCGCGCGCCTCGAGCATCCGCACGACCTCCTGCTTGGCCTTGCGGTCCAGGTCGGCTAGCGGCACGCCCTTGCGGCGCTCCATGGCGGCCAGGATGTGATCGAGGGAGTCGGCGAGCTGGGGCAGGCGGACGGCGACGGCGTCGCGGCCCTCCCAGGAGAGGACGACATCGTCCGGGCCGGCCTCGTCCGGCGGGATCATCTCGCCGCCCATGGCATCGACCAGGGGCTTCACTGCGGCGATGAACGGCTCGTCGCCCGCACCGCTCACCGTTCGCCCTCCTCGATCACGTTGACCTGGAGCGAGATGCGCGTGGCGCCCGCCTCCAAGGTCCTGCGGAGCAGGGCGTCGACGGCGGTGAGCACGGTACCGGCACCGCCCTCCACGGTGTTGCCGAACGGGCCGACGTCCACGGCGTCCAGTTCGGCGGCCTCCACGACCTCGCGGGCCACCAGCGCGTGCGCGGGAGCCTCGTCGAGGTCGAAGGGCTCCGTGGTGAACTCCACCCTCAGTCGCATTCTGCCCCCAAATGCCATCGTGACCTGCGCCCGGATCACCCGCCGTGGAGCGCATCGGGGCGGCCCTGCGGACGCGCCGCTCCCGCCACGAGTCGACCCTAGCCGAGGACCCGCCCGGACACCTCCACAGACGGCGGGCTACGGCGGCGGCCCCCTTGACGAGCCTCACCGACCGGGCGACGATCTGCCGGTAAACAGAAACTAACTTTCACATTATGAAATGCCCCCTTGTGCCCACAGAGGCGGCGCCACCCGGAACCAGCCTTGGAGACATCCGGAATGCGGATCCGTCCCGGCCGGAGCAGCCTGAAGGCATGGCACATCCGACCGAGCATCCGCATGTCGTGGTCCACGCCCCGGCCCTGGACGGTTCCCGCCGGGTCACCCTGGACGACGAGCCGTTGGGCGTCGCCACACACACCGATGACGTCGCCGAGATCCTGCGGCTGGCCGACCTGTACGTCACCGATGTCGCGGAGAGCGACATCGTCGAGTGGCAGGGCGGCGGCCCGGACGACTGGCCGGGGCTGTCGGAGCATCACGGAGCGTGAATCCGTCCACGGCACCGGTCGTACTCCCCGTACGGAACCCTCAAATCAACCTCTGAACCCGGCCCCGGGGGGCTTCAACCACCCCCGGGGCCGGGCACATCCCCGGCACACGGGGCCCGTCGGCACGGGGGCGGCGGGCCTCGGCACGGGGGTGAAGCCATGAGCGACGGAACGGTGGGCCGGCTGGAGCCGCACGAGATCGCACTGCTGGGGGAAGGCCCGCGGGCCGCCGTCACCGTCGCCGTGGTCGATCTGCACCTGCGGGGCCTGGCGGAGGCCGGCCGGCCGGGGACGGTCCGGGCGGTCATCGCGGACGCCATGAGCGCGGAACGGCCCCCGCCCCCGCTGGCGCAGGCGGTGTACGACGCCCTCCACGAGCCCGCTGATCTCCGGACGTTGGTGAAGGACCCTGGCGTCCTGGTCGCGCTGGCCGACATGCGTGTTCCGCTCGCGGGGGCGGGCCTGCTGCGCTACCCGCTGCTCGGCGCGACACGCGGCGCCCGCCGTCAGGTGCGAGCCCTGCGGCAGCGCCATCCGCTGCCCACGAGCAGACTCGGCCTGACGGACCAGGAGCGGCTGCTCGCCATCGCGCTGCACGGCGAGGCGGCCCTGAAGCGGATGGTGCCGCGCTTCGCTCTGCGGGCGGGGCTGGTCCCGCGGGCCGAAGTGGGCGGCAGGCGCCTCCTCAAGCACTCGCCGCGCAGCATGTACGGCGGCGGTGGGAGTCGCCTCTACTGGGGCTGGGACTGGGGCTGGGGCGGGGACGAGAGTGGGGGCGGAGGTGGGGGTGGGGGCGGAGGCGGCGGGGACTGACCCGGCCCTCGGCACGCTTGGGCCGCCCACGCTCCGGAGGACCCCGGAACGCGTATGGGGCGGCCCGTTCATCTCGCTTGAGGATCTCAACTGCCGTGCCCGGCAGAGGCCATTCGGGCCATCGAGTACTCCCGCTCCGGCTGTCGGAAATCGCACTCCCCTCGGCAAGCGCCGGACAGGCGGGGGTTCGTGGGCGCACGATGGAAGCGCTGACCCGACGTGACGCCGTCCTGGAGTGACCATGGCCGAGAGCGTGCCGGTGCGCTGCCCGGCCTGCCTGCGCGAGCACCGCTACGCGGCCCCGGCGTACCCGTGTGTGTGCGGCGCCCCGGTCGCCCCGCGACTGGACCGGCACGGAGTGGCGGCGCCTGTCGCGCACCGGGTCTGGCAGGACGACTGGGTGACGGTGCGGTGCGAGGCATGCGGGCGGTGCGGGGAGTGGCCGCGTCCGGAGGTGGGGTGCTCCTGCGGGGTGCTGCTGCGGGTGCCGGTGGTGGACGCGACGGAACCTCCGGCACCCCTCACGCCGGAAACCGCCACCGAGCGGGGAACAGCCCCCGCCCGGCCTCCCTTCCACTCCGTCACGATCCGCACCGCCCTCGACGCCGTCACGGCCACCGCCCTGTACCTGCGCTGGCTCGGCTACCGGGGTGTCCGCCGGGCGGATCAGCGTCCGCCGTCCGGCATCGGACTCGCCGCCCGCGGCGTCGTCGCCCAGGTCGACCCGGCCGATCGTCCGGCGACCCTGCGGGACGTGGAGTGCCTGTGGCTGACGGCCATGACCGAGTCGGCGGACTGCCTCTATGTCTCCCTCGCCGGGTACGCCGACGACGCCCGGGCCCGCGCCGACGCCCTGGGCGTCCCCCTGTTCGTCCTCGACCTCACCGGCACACCGCGGCCCGTGAACGCCCCGGCCGACGCGCTGGAGCGCGGGCACTGACCGGGCCGCTCACGCGGAGACGGCCGCCAGACCCGAACCAGCACAGTGGAGAGCAGTACCCCGTGCTCATCGAGGAGTTCAGCAGGCCCCGCCACGGCTGACCCCGCGGGGCCTGTGGGCTACACCCCATACTCGCGGTATGCGCATTCGCCTCGCGGACCACGCCGAACTACCCGCCCTCCAGGACATAGAGCGTGCCGCCGGCGCGCCCTTCCGGGACCTCGGCATGCCCGAGATCGCCGACGACGAGCCTCCGGGACTCGACGTGCTGGAGCGCTACCGCGCGGCGGGCCGCTGCTGGGTCGCGGCGGACGAGCGGGACCTCCCGGTCGCGTACCTCGTCGCCGAGCCCGTGGACGGGGCCCTGCACATCGAGCAGGTCTCGGTCCATCCGCGCGCCGCGCGCCGTGGAGTGGGCCGGGCCCTCCTCGCGCATGCCGCCGACCGGGCCCGCGAGGAAGGCCTGACCGCCCTGACGCTGACCACGTTCACCGAAGTCCCGTGGAACGCCCCCTACTACGCCCGCCTCGGTTTCCTGCCCCTGTCCGAGCCGGACCTCACTCCCGGTTTGCGCGCGATCCGCACAACGGAAGCCGAACACGGACTGGACCGCTGGCCACGAGTCTGCATGCGCGTGCCGCTCTGACCGGCGTCGTCAGTCCGCGTGCGGCCTGCCCGGCTGCTGCCACCATGCGCGCCGTCGGCACGTCGGCGCCGGCACCGACAAGACCCGCGGGCCGGCGAGTCGAGATCTGAGAGACCTCGATCACCGGCCCGCGGGCCTCGTCCTGTGGCTGTGCCTATGCCGCTTCAACCACCTGGGTGTCCGTCGCGGTGTCCCCGGCGAAGTCCGTGTCCCCGCCGTAGGCCGCCGTGATGGTGAACGGACTGCCGGTCGTCGTGGTGTAGGGGTGGGTGGCCGTGGCCACTCCTCCCGACACCGTCGCCGCGGTCGTCCCCGCCGCCGCCGTCACCGTCACCGACTCACCCACCACCGACGGGTCAGGAGACGACGACACCGTGGCCGTCGTCGCCGCCTGGTTCACCGTCTGCGTGTCCGTAGCGGTGTCCCCGGCGAAGTCCCCGTCCCCGGCGTAGGTCGCCGTGATGGTGAACGGACTGCCCGTCGTGGTGGCGTACGGGTGCGTGACCGTGGCCACACCGCCCGACAAGGTGCCGTTGACCGTCGGCGAACCGTCACCGAAGTCGAACGTCACCGCCGCCGCCGTCACCGTCACCGACTCACCCACCACCGACGGGTCAGGAGACGACGACACCGTGGCCGTCGTCGCCGCCTGGTTCACCGTCTGCGTGTCCGACCCCGAGGAGCCGGCGAAGTTCGCGTCCCCTCCGTAGTTCGCGGTGATGGTGTACGGACTGCCGGCCGTGTCCGTGTAGATGTGCGTGGCCGTGGCCACTCCGCCTGCCACTGTCGCGGAGGTCGTCCCCGAGCCGTCGCCGAAGTCGACACCGTCGCCGTGACCGTCACCAGCTCGCCCACCACCGACGGATCGGGCGTGGAACTCACCGTGGTCGTCGTCGCGGCCTGGTTCACCGTCTGCGTGTCCGACCCGGAAGAGCCGGTGAAGTCGGTGTCCCCGCCGTACGAGACCGTGATGGTGTAGGGGCTCCCCACCGTGTCCGTGTAGGTGTGGGTGGCCGTCGCGGTGCCCCCGGAGAGGGTTCCGTTGACTGTCGGCGAGCCGTCACCGAAGTCGAAGACCACCGTCCCCGTCGGCGTACCCGCCCCCGGAGCCACCGGAGCCACCGTCGCCGTGACCGTCACCAGCTCGCCCACCACCGACGGATCTGCGTGTCGGTACCGGTGGAGGTGTTGAAGTCGCCGGTCCCGGTGTAGACGGCGGTGATGGTGTAGGGGCTGCCCGCCGTGGTGGCGTACGGGTGCGTGACCGTGGCCACGCCGCCCGACAGCGTGCCGTTGACCGTCGGCGAGCCGTCACCGAAGTCGAAGACCACCGTCCCCGTCGGCGTACCCACGCCCGGAGCGTCCGCAGCCACCGTCGCCGTGACCGTCACCGGCTCACCCACCACCGACGGATCGGGCGTGGAACTCACCGTGGTCGTGGTGTCCGCCGCGCCGACCGTGTGGGAGTCGGTGTCCGAGGAAGCTGCGAAGCTGGTGTCGCCTCCGTAGGTGGCGATGATGGTGAACGGGCTGCCGGTCGTCGTGGTGTAGCTGTGGGTTGCCGTGGCCGTGCCGCCCACGACGACTCCGGGGACCGGCGTGGAGCCGTCACCGAAGTCGAAGGTGACGGTCCCCGTCGGCGTCCCCGCACCCGGAGCGGTCGCCGTCACCGTGGCCGTGGCCGTGACCTGCTCACCGACCAGGGACGGGTCGGGCGACGACGTCACCACGGTCGTCGTGGCCGACTGGTTCACCGTGTGGGTGTCGGTGCCGACCGACGGGCCGAAGTTGCTGTTGCCGGTGTAGATGGCGGTGATGGTGTGCGGGCCGACCGTCATGGCGTCGGTGGTGACGGTGGCGGTGCCCCCGGCGACGGGAGCGCTGAGGACCGGTCCGCCGCTGATGACGAAGAACACCGTCCCGCCGGGTGTACCGGCTCCGGGTGCGGTCGGTGTCACCGTGGCGGTGATCGTCACCTGTTCGCCGAAGACCGAGGGGTCGGGAACCGACGTGAGCGTGGTGGTCGTCGCGGCCGCGTTCACCGTCTGCGTGTCGGTACCGGTGGAAGCGCTGAAGTCACCGTCCCCGGTGTAGGTGGCGGTCACGGTGTAGGGGCTGCCCACGGTGCTGGTGTAGGTGTGGGTGACCGTCGCCGTACCGCCGGCCAGCGTCACGGTCTGGGCGGGTGACCCGTCCCCGAAGGTCACGACCACGTTTCCGGTCGGTGTTCCCGCACCGGGTGCCTGGGCGGCCACTGCCACGGTGGCGGTGACCGGTTGGCCGACGACCGAGGGGTCGGGGCTGGTGGCGACCGTGGTGGTGGTTCCGGCCGCGTTCACCGTCTGGGTGTCGGTGCCGGTGGAGGAGGAGAAGTTGCTGTCCCCGCCGTAGGAGGCGGTGACCGTGAACGGGCTGCCGGTCGTCGTGGTGTAGGTGTGGGTGGCCGTCGCCGAGCCGCCCACCAGGGTGCCGGTGACCGTCGGCGAACCGTCACCGAAGTCGAACGTGACCGTCCCCGTCGGCGTACCCGCACCGGGAGCCACCGGAGCGACCGTCGCCGTGAACGTCACCGACTCACCCACCACCGACGGATCCGGTGACGAGGTCACGGTCGTGGTCGTCGACGCCGCGTTCACCGTCTGCGTCACCGACTCACCCACCACCGACGGATCCGGCGACGAGGTCACCGCCGTGGTCGTGGACGCCACGTTCACCGTCTGGGTGTCGGTGCCGGTGGAGGAAGAGAAGTCACCGTCACCGCCATAGGACGCCGTCACGGTGAACGGGCTGCCCGTCGTCGTGGTGTACGCGTGGGTGGCTGTCGCCGTGCCGCCCACCAGGGTGCCGGTGACCGTCGGCGAACCGTCACCGAAGTCGAACGTGACCGTGCCCGACGGCGTACCCGCCCCGGGAGCCACCGGAGCGACCGTCGCCGTGAACGTCACCGACTCACCCACCACCGACGGATCCGGTGACGAGGTCACGGTC
>NZ_JOCT01000013.1 GCF_000717875.1 Streptomyces sp. NRRL S-455 | reverse complement strand
ATTCCGAACCCGGAAGCTAAGCCTTACAGCGCCGATGGTACTGCAGGGGGGACCCTGTGGGAGAGTAGGACGCCGCCGAACAATTATTGGGAAAACCCCCGCATCTTCGGATGCGGGGGTTTTCTGTTTTCCGGGCCCCCTTTCGGGGGCCGGTGTCAGAGGCGTCCAGCTGCCTTCAACGCCAAGTACGCGTCCGCCAGAGCCGGTGCCAGATCGTCCGGTGTGGCATCGACGACCGTGACGCCGTGACGGCGGAGTTGTTCTGCCGTGCGGTGGCGTTCGGACTGGGCCTGGGCGGCTGCGGCTGCCTCGTAGACGGCGTCGACGTTTCCGCGCGCTTTGGCCATGTCCGCGATGTGCGGGTCTGCCACCGCTGCCAGCAGGACCGTGTGGCGCTGGGTGAGCTGGGACAGGACAGGCAGAAGGCCTTCCTCGACCGGGGCCGCGTCCAACGTGCTCAGGAAGACGATCAGGGAACGGCGGGGGGACGTGCGCAGGGCTGTGGCCGTGAGGCCTCGCGCGTCCGTCTCGACGAGCTCGGGTTCGAGCGTGGCCATCGCGCTCACCAGAGAGGGGAGCAAGTCGCCTGCGGTGCGGCCCTGGACAAGGGCGCGGGTCTTCCGGTCGTAGGCGAGGAGGTCCACGCGGTCGCCGGCGCGGGAGGCGAGGGCTGCCAGGAGCAGGGCCGCGTCCATCGAGGCATCAAGGCGGGGTGTGTCGCCCACGCGGCCTGCCGAGGTGCGGCCGGTGTCGAGGATCAGGAGGATGTGGCGGTCGCGTTCCGGGCGCCAGGTGCGTACCGCCACAGCGGACTGGCGGGCTGTCGCGCGCCAGTCGATGGAGCGGGTGTCGTCGCCGGGGATGTACTCACGCAGGCTGTCGAACTCGGTGCCCTCGCCGCGGGTGAGCACGCTGGTGCGGCCGTCCAGTTCACGCAGGCGGGCCAGTTTTGAGGGCAGGTGCTTGCGGCTGGTGAACGGGGGCAGGACGCGTACCGTCCAGGGGACTCTGTGGGTGCCCTGGCGGGAGAACAGGCCGAGAGGGCCGTACGAGCGGATGGTGATCCGGTCGGCCTGGCGGTCGCCTCGGCGTGTGGGGCGCAGACGGGTTGTCACGCGTCGGCGTTCGCCCGCAGGAACCGTGAGGCGGTGGCGGGAGGCCGCCGTTTCCGTGCCTGGCCGCCAGCTGCTGGGGGGCCAGGCGTCGCGAAGGCGGGCGCGAAGGGGCCGCCGGGACGGGTTGGTGATCGTGAGGGTCACGTCCGCCGTGTCGCCCAGACGTACGGACGTGTCGCCGGAGCGGGTCAGGCCCAGGCGTCCTACCGGTGCGGCCAGTGCGAAGTCGCAGGCGCAGGCCACGGCCAGGGGTGCGTTGACGGCCAGGATGCCCGTCCAGCTGGGGTCCCAGATGCCGACGGGGAGGGAACCCAGGGCCGCGAGGAGGGCGGCGCGTCCGGTGAGTGCCATCAGCGGGGGACGGGGACGTGGGCGAGGATCGCGTTGATGACGGAGTCGGCTGTCACGCCTTCCATTTCTGCCTCCGGGCGGAGTTGGACGCGGTGGCGGAGGGTGGGGAGGGCCAGGGCCTTCACGTCGTCAGGGATGACGTAGTCGCGGCCGGTCAGCCAGGCCCAGGCGCGGGCGGTGGCCAGGAGGGCCGTGGCGCCCCGGGGCGAGACGCCGAGGGTGAGGGACGGCGACTCGCGGGTGGCGCGGCAGATGTCGACGACGTAGGCGGTGATCTCCGGGGAGACCGTCGTCTTGGCGACTGCGGCGCGGGCTGCCGCCAGGTCGGCCGAGCCCGCCACGGGGCGCACGCCGGCGGCGTGGAGGTCGCGTGGGTCGAAGCCTTCTGCGTGGCGGGTGAGGACGTTGATCTCGTCCTGGCGGGAGGGCAGGGGGATGGTGAGTTTGAGGAGGAAGCGGTCCAGTTGGGCTTCGGGGAGGGGGTAGGTGCCCTCGTACTCGACCGGGTTCTGGGTCGCCGCGACCAGGAACGGGTCGGGGAGGGGGCGGGGCGTGCCGTCGACGGTGACCTGGCGTTCCTCCATGGCTTCCAGGAGGGACGACTGGGTCTTGGGGGGAGTGCGGTTGATCTCGTCGGCGAGGAGGAGGTTGGTGAAGACCGGGCCGGGCTGGAAGGAGAACTCGGCGGTGCGGGTGTCGTAGACCAGGGAACCGGTGACGTCGCTGGGCATCAGGTCGGGGGTGAACTGGACGCGCTTGGTGTCGAGTTCGAGGGCGGAGGCGAGGGCGCGGACCAGGAGGGTCTTGGCGACGCCGGGGACGCCTTCGAGGAGGACGTGGCCGCGGCAGAGCAGGGCGACGACGAGGCCGGTGACGGCGGGGTCCTGGCCGACCACGGCCTTGGCGATCTCGGCGCGCAGGGCCTCCAGGGAGGCTCGGGTGGTGCCCGGGTCCCCGGTGTGCCCGGCGTTGTCAGTGGTCGGGTCCATCATGGACGGCGTACCTCTCTTTCGAGGGCGTCGAGTTGGTCGGCGAGTGCGATGAGTGCTGCGTCGTCGCTGGGCGGTGGCCCGAAGAGGAGTGTGTGCAGGTCCTGTCCCTCGCCGTCGTGGAGGTGGGAGGACAGGGCGGGGAGCAGGGCCTCAGGCGTGTGGGCCTGGGGGACGGGGACGCCTGCGAGGGGGGCGAGGCGGGTGCGGGTGGTGGAGCGAAGAGCGCTCGCGGCGCGGTCGCGGGCGTCGGCCTTGCGGTAGAGGCGGGCGCGGCCTTCGGCGGTTTCGGAGGCGCGGATCGCGACGGGGAGTTTTTCGGGCACGAGGGGGCCGAGTCGGCGTGCCCGCCACAGGGCCGCCAGAGCTGCGGCGATGAAGAGCTGCAGGGTGCCCCAGAGCCAGCCCGAGGGGAGCAGGTCGAAGAAGCCGCGTTCGTCGTCGGTGTCGGTGGCCGACGTGTCGGAAAGCGAGGGGAGGTACCAGACCAGATGGGGGCGGGAGCCGAGGAGTTGGAGGGCGAGCGAGGCGTTGCCCTGCTTGTCGAGGCGGTTGTTGAGGAGGATGTCGGGGGCGCCGATGACGACGGTGTCGCCGTCTCCGGTTTCGGCCGGGATGCGCAGCAGGGTGGCCAGGCGCTCGCTGGGGTAGCACTCGTCGGCGTCGAGGTGGGTGGTGGTGTAGCGGACGCCGCCCGTTTCGGCGGTGCCGGCGCGGCGTGCCGCGGGCAGGTCGCAGGCGGGGGAGAGTGTCGAGTCGAGGCTGGTGGCGGGGTCGGCGGTGACGCCGGGGGCGAGCCGTTCGACGGAGGCGCTGCCGGAGGCGACGAGGACGGTGCGGCCACCGGAGCCGGCGAACGCGTCGTGCAGACGGGACTGCTGACTTCGGGTCAGCAGGTCGGGGACGGCGATGAGGAGGGTCGTGTCCGGACCGGCCGCGGTGGCTGCCTCGTCCAGGGTGGTGACCACGCGGGTGTCCACGCCCCGGTCGGCGAGGAGTTCGGCGATCGCGCGGCTGCCGCCCGGGTCGGCGGAGCGCGGGTCGAGTTCGCCGTGCCGGGCGTCGGAGCGGAGCACGGCGATGGTGATGGCTCCCGTGAGGAGCACCACGAGGGCGAGCGCGATACCGCGCGCGCGGGTCCAGACCTGGCGTGCGGTGGGCGAGGCCGAGGTGGACGGGAGCGTGGCCTCGGTGGTCATTCGGCGGCTCCCTGGCGGGTGTTGGGGGCCGTGCTCTGGGCGCTCCCGGTGGCGAGCTGGGGCTTGGTGCGTTCCAGGTCGCGGTCGAGTTCGGCGATGCGGTGGTACGACTGTTCGGTCGCGGTCCGGCCGCCGTACGTCACGTCGTCGAAGTCGCGGGCGGCGGCGCGCAGCCGGTCTGCGTGGGCGGGGAGGGCGCGGCCGGCTTCGGCGGTGGCCTCGTCGGCGGTGCGGCCGGGGCGGACGTCGAGGAGGGCGCGTTCCTCCAGGGCACGGACGAGGGCTCGCATGCGTTCCTGGACGGCCTGGTTCCAGTGGCCCTGGGCGGCGTGTGCCTCGGCGGCGGAGCGGTGGTCGGTGGCGCTGCGAGGGCGGTCGTCGAACAGGGCGGCCGAGGAGGTGGGCCGGCGGCGCGGGGTGCCCAGACGCCACCACAGGGCGGCCACGAGCGCGACGACGGCCAGGATGATGACGACCAGGCCCAGCGTGCCGCCGGGCGTGGCGGTCGAGGCGGCGCTGAAGAGTCTGTCGAGCCAGTCCCAGAAGGCGTCGAGGGCGCGCTGGAAGAGGCTGGGGTCGTTCTCGTGGTACATCCGCTTCGACAGTTCGCGCCTGGCCGCCTCCTGCGCCGGGTCGCGTGGGGTGGTGAGGGGCGGCTCGTCGGTGGAGCGCGCCGACGACAGCACGGCGGTGTCGCCGGCACGCAGCAGCGTGCGTATGGCGGTGCGTGGCAGCGCCAGTGTGAGAACTTCCCCCGCCCAGCTCACCGCATCAGCTCCCCGCGGTGGCGCCGGGGGCGGTGGAGCCGTGGCCCTGGAGACCGGCGGCGCGGGCCAGTTCGAGGTCGAGGGCCTCGCGGCGGATGCGCTGGTCGATGTAGAGGAGCACGGTGACGCCCGCAGTGATCGGGAAGGTGATCATGGAGCCGATCACCGCGCCGATGCCGCTGACGATGAGGAAGGTCCAGCCGAGGCTGCCGACCCCGGAGTTGAGCCAGCCGGTGATGCCGTCGCCGCTGAGGGCCCCGGCGAGGAAGGTGAAGGGGATGACGATGATCGAGGCGACGACGTTCGCGATGATCGTGGCGAGCAGTTGGATGCCGAAGATCCGCCACCAGGTGCCCCGGACCAGCTTCGCGGAGCGGCTCATCGCCTTCTTGATGCCCTGCTTCTCCAGCATCAGGGCGGGCGAGGCCAGGGAGAAGCGGATCATCAGCCACAGGGCGACGATCCCGGCGCCGATGATGCCCAGGACGGTGAGGGCGATGCCAGGCCCGGTGCTCCCGGCGACGGAGACGAGGATGCCGGGAACGGCGCCCACGGTGACGATGCCGGCGGTGATGAGCAGCAACAGGCAGATGAGGCCGAAGAGTTTGACGACCTGAGGGCGGGCGTCCCGCCAGGCCTCGCCGATGGTGACCGGCTTGCCGAGCACGGCGCGGCTGGTGACGGTGGTGAGCAGCGCGGTCGCGATGACCGTGCCGACCAGGGAGATCACGAAGACGACGGTGGAGTTGAGCATGGCGTCGCCCATGGCGCGGCTCAGCTCGCTGAGGGTGGCGCTCGGGTCGTTGAGGGCCTGGGTGCTGGAGTCGTCCAGGACGAGGCCTTGGAACAGTACGACGATGACCTCGGTGAGGACCGCGACCGTCAGGGAGATGCCGAGGACCGTGCGCCAGTAGGTGCGCATGGTGGAGACAGCGCCGTCGAGGATCTCGCCCACGCCGAGCGGGCGGAGGGGGATGACGCCGGGCTTGGCCGCGGGCGGGGGGCCGCCCCAGCCGCTTCCCCAGCCGCCGTAGCTGCCGGGGCCGCCCGGGCCCGGGTACCCGCCATGGCCTGCGGGGCCGCCGGGGGGCTGGGTGCCCCAGCCCGGCCCGGGGGGCGGGGGTGGGGGAGCCTGGCCTGGGCCGGCCTGTCCGCCGGGCGCGGACCACTGGGCCGGTGGCGGCTGTTCCTTGGACCACTGCGAGCCGGGGTCCTGGGGTGCCTGACCGGCCTGGCCCGGCTGGTCCGCGGGGCCGGGACGGTCAGCGGGCTCGGCAGCGCCGGACGCGTCAGGCTTCTGCCCGTCGGACGGGGCGGATCCGGGCGAGGCCCAGCCCGGAGTGTCGTTCATCGTCGCTCCTTCACGGTGCCCGTCCGCGGTCGCGGCGGCAGGTTGGCAGCCATCGTGCCATGGGGTGGTCTTGGAGTGACCGGCCGCGGTATGGGCTGCGTACCTTCAATTGTCCGCTCCGTTGGGGGCAGACTGGCCGCATGGCTGATCAGTACGCGTACAGCGGCGATGACAAGCGGCCGACGGAGATCCCGGCGATCCGTTGGGAAGAGCCACCGGAAGGCCCGGTTCTGGTCCTGCTCGACCAGACGAGGCTGCCCGCCGAGGAGGTCGAACTGGTCTGTACGGACGCGTCGGCGCTCGTGGAGGCGATCCGCTCGCTCGCCGTGCGCGGGGCACCGCTGCTCGGCATCGCGGGGGCGTACGGTGTCGCGCTCGCCGCCGTGCGGGGCTTCGACGTGGACGAGGCGGCGGCCGCGCTGGCGAGTGCCAGGCCGACCGCGGTGAACCTGGCGGTCGGTGTGCGCCGGGCGCAGGTGGCCTACGAGGCTGCCTTGGCCAAGGGCGGTGACGTGAGGCAGGCGGCAGCGGCGGCGCTGGCGGCGGCGCGGCAGCTGCACCGGGAGGACGCCGAGGCCAGTGCGCGGATGGCCGAGCACGGTCTGGCGCTGCTGGACGAGTTGCTGCCCGGCGGCGGGTACCGGATCCTCACCCACTGCAACACCGGTTCGCTGGTGTCGGGCGGGGAGGGGACGGCCTTCGCTGTGGGGCTCGCCGCGCACCGTGCCGGCCGGCTCCGGCGTCTGTGGGTGGATGAGACGCGTCCGTTGCTGCAGGGCGCCCGCCTGACGGCGTACGAGGCGGCGCGCAGCGGGATGGCGTACACGCTGCTCACCGACAACGCCGCCGGGTCGCTGTTCGCTGCGGGGGATGTGGACGCGGTGCTGATCGGGGCGGACCGGATCACGGCGGACGGCTCGGTGGCGAACAAGGTCGGGAGCTATCCGCTGGCGGTGCTGGCTCGCTACCACCACGTGCCGTTCGTCGTGGTGGCGCCGGTGACGACGGTGGATCTGGACACGCCGGACGGGGCGTCCATCGAGGTCGAGCAGCGCGCCGGGCATGAGGTGACCGAGCTGGTGGCGCCGCAGGCGCCGGTGGCCGGTGCGGAGGCGGGTGGCGGTATTCCGGTGGCGCCGCTGGGGACCACGGCGTACAACCCGGCGTTCGACGTGACCCCGCCGGAGCTGGTGACGGCGATCGTGACGGAGGAGGGAGTCGTTTCCCCCGTGACCGCAGAGGCGCTCGCCGAGGTGTGTGCCCGGTCGCCGCGGGTGGCGGCGGGCTGAGAGCCGGGCGGCTGCCGGAGTGCGGTACGGGGCGGCCCGGCCGGGCTCCGGCACCCTTCCGCTGGTGCGTGGGGTGGGGCCTCGCCGTTCGTGCGTCGATAGATCAACAGTGGGCGGACGAGGGCAGACAGTAGCGCTTGCTGCGACTATGGTCACTGGCCGGTGACCTACCTCACCACTGCCTTCGCCACTGTTATGAGAATGGGATGATGTCGTTTATGAAGGGACGAGTCCTTGTCGTCGACGACGACACCGCACTTGCCGAGATGCTCGGCATCGTGCTGCGTGGTGAGGGTTTCGAGCCGTCTTTCGTGGCCGACGGCGACAAGGCGCTGGCCGCCTTTCGCGAGTCCAAGCCCGATCTGGTGCTGCTCGACCTGATGCTGCCCGGCCGGGACGGCATCGAGGTGTGCCGTCTGATCAGGGGGGAGTCCGGGGTGCCGATCGTGATGCTCACCGCGAAGAGCGACACGGTCGACGTCGTCGTGGGCCTGGAGTCGGGTGCCGACGACTACATCGTGAAGCCGTTCAAGCCGAAGGAGCTGGTGGCCCGGATCCGGGCGCGGCTGCGGAGGTCGGAGGAGCCTGCTCCGGAGCAGCTCGCCATCGGTGATCTGGTCATCGACGTGGCCGGGCACTCCGTGAAGCGGGACGGGCAGTCGATCGCGCTGACGCCGCTGGAGTTCGACCTGCTGGTCGCGCTCGCGCGCAAGCCGTGGCAGGTGTTCACGCGCGAGGTGCTGCTGGAACAGGTGTGGGGCTACCGGCACGCGGCGGACACGCGGCTGGTCAACGTCCACGTGCAGCGGCTGCGCTCCAAGGTCGAGAAGGACCCGGAGAAGCCGGAGATCGTGGTGACCGTCCGCGGTGTCGGATACAAGGCAGGACCGAGCTGACATGTCCGGCGACAGTGCCGCTTCGGCGCCCGGCCGGTCCGGGGCCCGCCCGGGGCGGCCTGTCGGGCGGAAGAAGCCAGGGTCCCGCTGGGGACGGTTCCTGGAGAGTGGGCTGCTGCTCCAGGGCGGGGTCCAGGGCAGTCCGGTCATCCGTCTGTTCATGCGGTGGGTGCGCCGGCCGTTGCTGCCCGTCATGCGGTTGTGGCGGCGCAACATCCAGCTCAAGGTCGTCGCCACGACGCTGCTGATGTCGCTGGGCGTGGTCCTGCTGCTGGGCTTCGTCGTCATCGGGCAGGTGCGCAACGGGCTGCTGGACGCCAAGGTGAAGGCGTCCCAGAGCCAGGCCACGGGCGGATTCGCGGTGGCCAAGCAGCGGGCCGACGAGGCGGCGAGCGGCACCGGTGACGACGTCGCCACGGCGGACGGCCGCCCCGCGCAGAACGTCATCCAGTGGATGAGCGATCTGGTCTCCTCGCTGTCCAGTGGCGGCCAGGGTGCCTTCGACGTGGTCACGCTCCCGGCTTCCGACACGAACGGCGCCGGCGGCCGCGGACCGCGCGCCTCCGGTGAGGTGGACTGGAGCACGAGCGTGCCCGCCGCCCTGCGTGAGCGGGTCGGCAGCAGTACGACGGCCGCTCAGAGTTACACCCGCATCATCTACAACAGCGACAGCAAGGAATCCCAGCCGGGCCTGGTCATCGGCAAGCAGGTCAACGACCCCAACGGAGACCCTTACCAGCTCTACTACCTCTTCCCGCTCACCCAGGAGGAGAAGTCGCTGAGCCTGGTCAAGGGGACCCTGGCGACGGCCGGGCTGTTCGTCGTCGTCCTGCTCGGGGCCATCGCCTGGCTCGTGGTGCGCCAGGTGGTCACGCCGGTGCGGATGGCGGCGGGGATCGCTGAGCGGCTGTCCGCGGGGCGGCTGCAGGAACGTATGAAGGTCACCGGCGAGGACGACATCGCGCGGCTCGGCGAGGCTTTCAACAAGATGGCCCAGAACCTCCAGCTCAAGATCAGCCAGTTGGAGGACCTGTCGCGGATGCAGCGCCGGTTCGTGTCGGACGTGTCGCACGAGCTGCGCACGCCGCTGACGACCGTGCGCATGGCCGCGGACGTCATCCACGAGGCGCGCGAGGACTTCGACCCGGTGACCGCGCGGTCGGCGGAGCTGCTCACCGACCAGCTGGACCGGTTCGAGTCGCTGCTCGCGGACCTGCTGGAGATCAGCCGGTTCGACGCGGGTGCCGCGGCGCTGGAGGCGGAGCCGATAGACCTCAGGGACGTCGTACGGCGGGTGGTCAGCGGCGCCGAGCCGCTCGCGGAGCGCAAGGGCACGCAGATCCGCGTCCTCGGCGACCAGCAACCCGTTGTCGCCGAGGCCGACGCCCGGCGGGTGGAGCGCGTGCTGCGCAACCTCGTCGTCAACGCCGTCGAGCACGGTGAGGGCAGGGACGTCGTCGTCAAGCTGGCCGCGGCCGGTGGCGCGGTCGCGGTCGCGGTGCGGGACTACGGGGTCGGGCTCAAGCCGGGTGAGGCGACGCGAGTGTTCAGCCGCTTCTGGCGGGCCGACCCGGCGCGCGCACGGACCACGGGTGGCACGGGCCTGGGGCTGTCCATCGCCCTGGAGGACGCGCGGCTGCACGGCGGCTGGCTGCAGGCGTGGGGCGAGCCGGGCGGCGGCTCGCAGTTCCGGCTGACGCTGCCCAGGACCGCGGACGAGCCGCTGCGGGGTTCGCCGATACCGCTGGAGCCGAAGGACTCGCGGCGCAACCGCGGACTCGACGACGCCGGCCTGCCGTCCGGCGGCGGGGACGGCCAGAAGCGGGCGACCGTGCCGGCACAGTCCGCGAACGGGCCGGGTGCGGCCGGACCCGGCCGGGACCCGATACCTCCACGGGCGGCCACCGCGCCGCCCACGGCCGACCCCACGGCGCTGCCCGGCAACGGCGCGCGCGTCGTGCCCCGGCCCGCCCCCGGCACGGGCCCGCGACGGGCCGAGGACCCGGGGGCGGGGAAGCAGCCGGCTCAGGGCCAGGGTGTGGGTGGTGCGGCAGGCGCGGCTCGCAACGGTGCGGCGGACGCTCCAGCAGACGCGTTCGACGACGGCACGGCGGGCGGTCCGGCGGGCTCCGCCGACAACGGCGAGGGAGGCGGTCAGACCGGGGCCGCACGGGATCAGGGTGCACGGGGGCAGCGGGGTGCGGACAGGGACAACGGAACCGGTGCACCGGGCCGGGACGCCGAGCCGGGGGACGCCGAGCCGGGGGACGTCGACAGGCAAGGGGAGGCATCTCGTGGGCGCTGACCGCGAGGGGCGCGGCCGGCGTATGCCCGCCCGTGTCATGGTGTACGCCGCCGGTGGCGTCCTGTTGCTGGCGGGATGTGCCTCGATGCCGGACAGCGGGGACCTGCGGGGTGTGGAGTCCACGCCCCGCCAGGACACCCAGGTGCGGGTTTTCGCCGTGCCGCCCGGCGAGGACGCGGCGCCCTCGGAGATCGTGCAGGGCTTCCTCGAGGCGCTCACCAGCGACGATCCGCACTATAAGACGGCGCGCCAGTACCTGACCGGCGAGGCCGCGAAGACCTGGCGGCCGGAGGTGTCCACCACCGTGCTGACGGACGGGCCGGGCGCCAAGGCCGAGGGCACGAGCGGCGGCCGGGAGGAGACCGGCGAGATCACGTACACCCTCACCGGCACCAAGGTGGCCACCGTCGACGCGCAGCAGGCGTACGCGCCGGCGACGGGGGCGTACGGCAGGACCGTGCACCTGACGCAGGACGAGAAGCGGCAGTGGCGGATCGACGCGCTGCCGCAGGGCGTCGTGATGGGGCAGTCGGACTTCCAGCGCAATTACATGTCCGTCAACAAGTACTACTTCGCTTCGAACACCGAGGCGGCCGGGGATGCGCCGCCCACCGCGGTCGCCGACCCCGTCTACGTCCGCCGGCGGGTCGAACCCACGACGCAGATGGTGCGCTCCCTGCTGACCGGGCCGACGCGGTGGCTCGGACCGGTGGTCAGGTCGAGCTTCCCGACCGGTACGGCGCTGGCCAAGGGCGTCGGCGTGCTGACGCCCGACGACCGGAACAAGCTGACGGTTCCGCTCAACGGCAAGGCCGCGGGCATCGGCACCAACCGGTGCCAGGAGATGGCGGCACAGCTGCTGTTCACGCTGCAGAACCTCAGCCCCGCGGTGGACGAGGTCGAGCTGCAGGCGGAAGGGCGGGAACTGTGCTCGCTCACGCAGGACGTGGCCGATGCGGCGGCCTTCCGGAGCACGGTGCGCGGCCCCGACTACCTGTACTTCGCCGACGCCAAGCACCGGCTGGTACGGATCCCCGCGGGCAGCAGCGACACCGAGCCCGACCCGGCGCCGGGAGCGCTGGGCGAGGGTGACACGGCACTGCGCTCGGTGGCGGTGTCGCGGGACGAGCGCACCGCGGCCGGTGTCGGCCTCGACGGCAGGTCGCTGTACGTGGGGTCGCTGGTCTCGGGCGGTTCGCTGGGCGAGCCGGTGCTGCGCAGCCAGGGCCGGACCGAGCAGGACAGGCTGACGACGCCGAGCTGGGACGCGCAGGACGGCCTGTGGGTCGCCGACCGTGACCGGGACAACCCCCGGCTGCTCCTGCTCGAGGAGGGCAAGGGCGATCCGCTGGAGGTGCGCACACCGCACCTGGACGGGCGGATCCAGGCCGTGCGGGTGGCCGCCGACGGGGTGCGGATCGCGCTTGTGGTGGAGAAGGGCGGCAAGAAGACCCTGCTCATCGGGCTGATCGAGCGGGAGGGGAAGCCGGGCGAGCAGACCGTCAGGGTGGTGGAACTGCGCTCCGCGACACCGGAGCTCGAGGAGGTCACCGCCATGTCGTGGGCCGGGGACAGCCGGCTCGTGGTGGTGGGACGGGAGCACGGCGGCGTGGAACAGATGCGATACGTCCAGGTCGACGGCTCCACGCCGGACGTGCCGGCGCCCGCGGCTCTGACCGGCGTGAAGGACGTCACCGCCGCCGAGGACGACCGGCTGCCGCTGGTGGCGTACTCGGTGGACGGGATCGTCCGGCTGCCGTCGGGCGCGCAGTGGCAGAAGGTGACGGAGGGGACGGCGCCGGTCTATCCGGGGTGAGGTGTCGCGGCCCCGTGGCAAGGCTCGGGGTGCGCGTGTGCAGCGGACGCTTCTGACGCGGCGCCTCCGTGGGCTGTCACTCGTGTGAGGGAGGCATGGTCAGCCCAGCAATGAGTTGTCCACAGGCCGTTGTCCACAGGGGTGGCGGGGTGGCGGCGCCGTGGGCACAGTGGTGGCCATGCGGGGGTGGTGGCAGGACCTCACCGACCTGGTGCTGCCGGCCGAGTGCGGGGGCTGTGGGAGGACCCGTGCGGTGCTGTGCCAGGAGTGCCGTGCGGTGCTGAGCGGAGCCGCGGCGAGCCGGGTGCGGCCGGTGCCGGAGCCGGCCGGGCTGCCCGTGGTGCACGCGGCGGCTCGGTACGCGGACGAGGCGCGGGCGACGTTACTGGCCCACAAGGAACGAGGCGCTCTGGCGCTCGCGGGCCCGCTCGGGGTGGCGCTGGCGGGAGCGGTGCGGGCGGGGCTTCACCGGGCCGGGGGCGAGCAGCCGTGGATCCACGGTGGCGGGGCTCCCGTGCTGCTCGTGCCCGTGCCGTCCGGGCGGCGGGCCGTGCGGGCCCGAGGGCATGACCCCGTGCGGCGGATCGCGCTCGCGGCGGCGGGGGAGCTGAGGCGGAGCGGGATTCCGGCCCGGGTGCTCGGCGTGTTGCGGCAGCGGCGGGCCGTGGCGGACCAGGCGGAGCTCAACTCCCGGCAGCGACTGGAGAATCTCGCCGGCGCGCTGACGGTGGCGCCCGGCGGTGCCCGGCTGCTCACCGAGGGGCCGGTCGTCCTGGTCGACGACGTGATGACCACGGGGGCGTCCATGGCGGAGGCCGCGCGGGCCGTGCGGGCGGCGGGGCTGGTTTCGAACGCTGTGGGAACCGAGGCCGTGTACGAGGGAGAGACGCGGGAAAGCAGAGAGGAACAGAACGTCGGATCAAGGCGAGAGAGGACGGCCGGTCGGCCCGGTCGGCGGGTAATCGCGGGCGCGGTTGGCGTCGGCGGAGTCGTTGATGTGGTGGGCGCGGCTGTGGTCGCGGCTTCGCCGGACTCTTTCGAAATAAACCGGAACTGACTGAGATCTTGCGTCGTTGCAGGTAACGAGAGGGCCTATTCACCTGAACGGAGGTACGCCGCGGTAGAGGGTGACGACATCCGTCCGGGCGAGATATGTTCGGTTGAGAGGGAAAGCCGCAGGCCACACACCTCTCGAATCCGAATGCCGTGCTGCGGGTTTTTCTTCATCACTCGCGACGGTGGAGTGGAGATCTCGTCCACGGGGGAGGAGGTGGAAGTCACCGAGTCCGAGGTTCCGGGGCTCACCGGAACCTGGTGCAAAAGGGAGACGCTCCGCACCGAAGCGGAGTGATCCGGGAACGGAGTTCTGCGTGGACATCGTCGTCAAGGGCCGCAAGACCGAGGTGCCTGAGCGGTTCCGGAAGCACGTGGCCGAGAAGCTGAAGCTGGAGAAGATCCAGAAGCTCGATGGCAAGGTGATCAGCCTCGACGTCGAGGTGTCCAAGGAGCCCAACCCGCGGCAGGCCGACCGCTGTGACCGAGTGGAGATCACGCTCCGCTCCCGTGGTCCGGTGATCCGGGCGGAGGCGGCGGCGAGCGATCCGTACGCGGCGCTCGACCTGGCGGCGGAAAAGCTGGAAGCCCGGCTGCGCAGGCAACACGACAAGCGGTTCTCGCGCCGTGGCGCGCGCCGGATCTCGGCCGCCGAAGTCGCCGACCACGTCCCGGGCGTGGCCACGCTCAACGGGAACGGCCTGGCGACGGCTCCACCGGAGGAGGAGCCCGAGGCAGCCGTCCCCACGAAGAAGATCGGCTCGCTGGAGGTGCAGGGTGACGGCCCCATCGTCGTCCGCGAGAAGACCCACGTCGCAGCGCCCATGACCCTCGACCAGGCTCTCTACGAGATGGAGCTGGTCGGGCACGACTTCTACCTGTTCGTCGACTCCGAGACCAAGGAACCGAGTGTCGTCTACCGACGGCACGCCTACGACTACGGCGTGATCCACCTCAGCACGGACACGATGGTCACCCAGACGCACTCCCCCGAGGCGGGCGGTGCGCTCGGCGGCTGACCGTGCCGGGTGACAGCGGAGCAGGTGCCCCTGGAGCGCGTGTGCGCCCCCAGGGGCACCCCTGTGCGACCACTGCGCGCCCCGTTCTGTCGCCCCGGCGCCGTCCGGGCATGAAATCATGGTGGCAACGACCCAACGGGTGGGTCGTTGCTCTGGGTTGGCGATGGCTCAGGACCACCACAGGCCACAGCCTTCAGGGGGAGGAACGATGGCGGCGGACAGCTTCGGACCGATGCGTGACGAGGATGCCGACGACGGCGTCGTCGGCATGGGCCCGGACACGGAGACTCCACGCAAGGAACCGATCAGAGTCCTCGTGGTGGACGACCACGCCCTGTTCCGTCGTGGCCTGGAGATCGTGCTCGCGGCCGAGGAGGACATCCAGGTCGTCGGGGAGGCCGGGGACGGTGCGGAGGCTGTCGAGAAGGCCGCCGACCTGCTGCCCGACATCGTCCTGATGGACGTGCGGATGCCCAAGCGCGGCGGGATCGAGGCCTGTACCTCCATCAAGGAGGTGGCGCCCAGTGCCAAGATCATCATGCTGACGATCAGCGACGAGGAAGCCGACCTCTACGACGCGATCAAGGCGGGCGCGACCGGCTACCTCCTCAAGGAGATCTCCACGGACGAGGTGGCCACGGCCATCCGAGCGGTCGCCGACGGGCAGTCGCAGATCAGCCCGTCCATGGCGTCGAAGCTGCTCACCGAGTTCAAGTCGATGATCCAGCGCACGGACGAGCGCCGGCTGGTGCCCGCGCCTCGGCTGACGGACCGCGAACTGGAAGTCCTCAAGCTCGTCGCGACGGGCAAGAACAACCGCGACATCGCCAAGGAGTTGTTCATCTCCGAGAACACCGTGAAGAACCACGTGCGCAACATCCTGGAGAAGCTGCAGCTGCACTCCAGGATGGAAGCGGTGGTCTACGCGATGCGGGAGAAGATCCTCGAGATCCGCTGACGGTCAGGCGGTCCGGCCGTCAGGCGGTCGTCCGGGCGAGTTCCCTCACCAGGGGCTCGTGCAGATCCGGTGCGTCGACCCGTTCCACGCGGACGTCCGTGCAGTCCACCCAGGTCGCCGCCTCGGTCAAGGCCCGGGCGACGGCTGGAACGGCCTTCAGACCGTCGAGCGTGACCTGCTTGGCCACCAGTGTGCGGCCCTCGCGGGCCGGGTCCACACGGCCGACGAGCCGGCCGCCGGCCAGCACCGGCATCGCGAAGTAGCCGTGCACCCGCTTCGGTTTGGGGACGTAGGCCTCCAGGCGGTGCGTGAAACCGAAGATCCGCTCCGTGCGGGCCCGCTCCCAGATCAGGGAGTCGAAGGGCGACAGGAGGGTGGTGCGATGGCGGCCGCGCGGGGGCGTCTCCAGGGCCGCGGGGTCGGCCCAGGCGGGCTTGCCCCAGCCCTCGACCGTGACCGGGACGAGCCCTGAGTCGGCGATCACCGCGTCGACCTGATCGCCCTTGAGGCGGTGGTAGTCGGCGATGTCCGCCCGGGTACCGACGCCGAGGGACTGGCCTGCCAGGCGGACCAGGCGGCGCACACACTCGGTGTCGTCCAGCTCGTCGTGCAACAGGGTGTCCGGGATCGCGCGCTCGGCGAGGTCGTAGACGCGCTTCCACCCGCGGCGCTCCACGCAGACCACCTCGCCGTACATCAGGGCGCGTTCGACCGCGACCTTCGAGCCGGACCAGTCCCACCAGTCGTTCGTCTTCTTCGCGCCGCCCAACTCCGTCGCGGTGAGGGGCCCTTCGGAGCGCAGCTGTTTGATGACCTGGTCGTAGGCGCCGTCCGGGAGCTCGTGGTTCCAGTGCGGGCGGTTGCGGTAGGCGCGGCGGCGGAAGGCGAAGTGCGGCCACTCCTCGATGGGGAGGATGCAGGCGGCGTGGGACCAGTACTCGAAGGCGTGCGTGTCCTTCCAGTACGCGTTCTCGACTGTTTTCCGGCCTACCGCGCCGAGGCGGGCGTACGGGACGAGTTCATGGGAGCGGGCCAGGACCGAGATCGTGTCGAGCTGTATCGCGCCCAGGTGACGGAGGATGCCGCGTACGCCGGAGCGGCGCTCGGGGGCGCCGAGGAAGCCTTGGGCGCGGAGCGCCATTCTGCGGGCCTCGTCTGCGGAGAGTTCTGCTGTGGGGCGCGGGGTGGTCATGGGTCCGCACGATAGGGGGTGGGACTGACAGTACGGCGTGAGCTGTGAGTTTGCTTGTTTTCTTGCTCGGCCTTGGTGCTGAGGGCGGGCGGTGCGCAAGTCGGCGGTTCGAGGTGCCGCTGCGCCCACCCTCCCCCAAGCTCTCGGCTTCGCTCGAGCAGGGGCCCCCATCGCCCCAGCGGCACGACTGCCCGCAGCTAGGTAGGTGCCCGCAGCTATGACGGCGCAGGCAGGTACGGGGACGTGGAGGGTAGGGCCAGGTCGGAGGGGAGGAGGGAGCCTATCCAGGTGTCTCGGCGGATGCCGTTGTGAGTGGTCGCGGAGCGCAGGGTGCCTTCGATCGTGAAGCCGACTCGTTCCGCGACCGCGAGGGAGGCCCGGTTCCCCACCTCGGCACGCCATTCGACACGGTCGATCGCCGCGTGGACGAAGGCCCAGCGGCAGGCGGTGAGGGCGGCTTCCGTGATGTAGCCGTTGGAGCGGTGCCGCTTCGTGGCCCAGAAGCCGATCTCACCCGTGCTCAGGGCGCGCATGGTGATACCGAGCATGCCGGCGAGTTCCCCGGAGCGGAGGAAGACGCCGAAGGTGAACATGGATCCGTCGGCCCAGCCGTCGGGGGCCATCTGTTCCGTGAACGACTCGGCGTGCTCGCGGAGGTAGGGAGAGGGGATGAGGGTCCAGCGCTGGATGTCCGGGTCCTGGCAGGCGTCGTACACCGCGTCGGTGTCCTGGGGGCCGACCGTGCGCAGCAGAAGGCGGTCCGTGGTCAGTGTGACGGGGTCCATCGGCCGATTCTGCTCGGAGGTCCCGGCGGGGCACCATCTGTTTGCCGTGAGTGAGGGGACGGTCACGCTTCGCGTGAATCGGTCCGGGGATGCGGCACTATCCGAAGGGCCCCGACGTTGTTCCCTTTGAAGCAGTGTGAAAGAGAAACGAAGCAGCGGACGGTCGCCGTCGCGGCAGGCCCTCCCGGCGCGGTGGTGTCCTCGCATACGATGGCCGTTGCTCAGTAAGTCAAGTGGTAACCGACCGTCCCAGGCCCGACCGGCAAGGAGACCAACCCCCGTGTCCGTCCTCTCGAAGATCATGCGTGCAGGCGAAGGCAAGATCCTGCGCAAGCTGCACCGCATCGCGGACCAGGTCAACTCCATCGAAGAGGACTTCGTCGACCTCTCCGACGCCGAGCTGCGTGCCCTCACCGATGAGTACAAGCAGCGGTACGCCGACGGAGAGCCGCTGGACGACCTGCTGCCCGAGGCGTTCGCCACCGTGCGCGAGGCCGCCAAGCGCGTCCTCGGCCAGCGGCACTACGACGTGCAGATGATGGGCGGCGCCGCCCTGCACATGGGATACGTCGCCGAGATGAAGACCGGTGAGGGCAAGACCCTCGTCGGCACGCTGCCGGCGTATCTGAACGCCCTGTCCGGCAAGGGCGTCCACATCATCACGGTCAACGACTACCTGGCCGAGCGCGACTCCGAGATGATGGGCCGCGTCCACCGCTTCCTGGGTCTGAGCGTCGGCTGCATCCTCGCCAACATGACGCCGGCTCAGCGCCGCGAGCAGTACGCCTGCGACATCACGTACGGCACGAACAACGAGTTCGGCTTCGACTACCTGCGCGACAACATGGCCTGGTCCCAGGACGAGCTCGTCCAGCGCGGCCACAACTTCGCCATCGTCGACGAGGTCGACTCCATCCTCATCGACGAGGCCCGTACGCCGCTGATCATCTCCGGCCCGGCCGACCAGGCCACCAAGTGGTACGGGGACTTCGCCAAGCTGGTCAAGCGCCTCAAGCGCGGCGAGGCCGGCCAGCCGCTCAAGGGCATCGAGGAGACCGGCGACTACGACGTCGACGAGAAGAAGCGCACGGTCGCCATCCACGAGTCCGGCGTCAGCAAGGTCGAGGACTGGCTGGGCATCGACAACCTCTACGAGTCGGTGAACACGCCGCTGGTGGGCTACCTGAACAACGCCATCAAGGCCAAGGAGCTTTTCAAGAAGGACAAGGACTACGTCATCATCGACGACGAGGTCATGATCGTCGACGAGCACACCGGACGTATCCTCGCCGGCCGCCGTTACAACGAGGGCATGCACCAGGCGATCGAGGCGAAGGAAGGGGTGCCGATCAAGGACGAGAACCAGACGCTCGCCACGATCACCCTCCAGAACTTCTTCCGCCTCTACAAGCGCCACGACCACAACGGCAAGGAACAGCCGGGTCTGTGCGGCATGACCGGTACGGCCATGACCGAGGCCGCCGAGTTCCACCAGATCTACAAGCTCGGCGTGGTGCCGATCCCGACCAACCGGCCGATGGTCCGCAAGGACCAGTCGGACCTGATCTACCGGACCGAGGTCGCCAAGTTCGAGGCGGTCGTCGACGACATCGAGGAGAAGCACCGCAAGGGCCAGCCGATCCTCGTCGGCACCACCTCGGTCGAGAAGTCCGAGTACCTCTCGCAGCAGCTCAGCAAGCGCGGCATCCAGCACGAGGTGCTCAACGCCAAGCAGCACGACCGGGAGGCGACGATCGTCGCCCAGGCCGGCCGCAAGGGCGCGGTCACCGTGGCCACGAACATGGCCGGCCGTGGTACGGACATCAAGCTCGGCGGCAACCCCGAGGACCTCGCCGAGGCGGAGCTGCGGCAGCGCGGCCTCGACCCAGAGGAGCACATCGAGGAGTGGGCGCACGCCCTGCCCGAGGCGCTCGAGCGGGCCGAGAAGGCCGTCCAGGCCGAGAAGGAGGAGGTCGAGAGGCTCGGCGGGCTCTATGTGCTGGGCACCGAACGGCACGAGTCGCGGCGCATCGACAACCAGCTGCGCGGTCGTTCCGGCCGTCAGGGCGACCCCGGCGAGTCCCGCTTCTACCTCTCCCTCGGCGATGACCTGATGCGGCTGTTCAAGGCCCAGATGGTCGAGCGCGTGATGTCCATGGCAAACGTCCCGGACGACGTGCCGATCGAGAACAAGATGGTCACGCGCGCGATCGCCTCCGCCCAGTCGCAGGTCGAGCAGCAGAACTTCGAGACCCGTAAGAACGTCCTGAAGTACGACGAGGTCCTCAACCGCCAGCGCGAGGTCATCTACGGCGAGCGGCGCCGCGTCCTTGAGGGCGAGGACCTGCACGAGCAGGTGCAGCACTTCATGGACGACACCATCGACGCCTACGTCCAGGCCGAGACCGCCGAGGGCTTCCCCGAGGACTGGGACCTCGACCGGCTGTGGGGTGCCTTCAAGCAGCTCTACCCGTGCAACGTCACGGTCGAGGAGCTGGAGGAGGCGGCCGGCGACCGGGCCGGTCTGACCGCCGAGTTCATCGGCGACTCCATCAAGGACGACATCCACGAGCAGTACCAGGCGCGTGAGGCGCAGCTCGGCTCCGAGATCATGCGTGAGCTGGAGCGCCGGGTCGTGCTGTCGGTCCTCGACCGCAAGTGGCGCGAGCACCTCTACGAGATGGACTACCTCCAGGAGGGCATCGGCCTGCGCGCGATGGCGCAGAAGGACCCGCTGGTCGAGTACCAGCGCGAGGGCTTCGACATGTTCACCGCGATGATGGAGGGCATCAAGGAGGAGTCCGTCGGCTACCTGTTCAACCTGGAGGTCCAGGTCGAGCAGCAGGTCGAGGAGGTCCCGGTCGAGGACGCCAAGCCGGTGGCCGACCTGGAGAAGCATGACGCGGTGCCGGCGCAGGCAGGCGCCCGCCCGGAGATCCGCGCCAAGGGCCTCGACGTCCCGCAGCGGCGCAACCTCCACTTCTCCGCGCCGACCGTCGACGGTGAGGGCGGCACGATCGAGGGCGACTTCACCGAGGACGGCGAGCCGGTGCGTTCCGAGGCCGACGGCCTCACGCGCGCCGAGCGCCGGAAGCAGGCGCGGAGCCGGGGTCGCCGCAAGAAGTGACGGAGGTCGCGGCACCGTAGCGGCTTGAAGGGCCGGGCACCTCAGGGTGTCCGGCCCTTCGTCGTGGGGTGGCGTCAGTCGGCCTCGGCGCGGGGTGGGCGGGGGCCGCCGAGTTCCACCGCCGTGCAGCGCCAGCGAAGGTCCTGGCCGAGTTCCAGGCGGAAGGCCATGGCGCGGAGCCGGTCGCCCGCTCCGATGCGGGCGAACGCCTCGATGGCACCGGGGCGCGGTTCGCACCAGCCGATGTCGCGGACGACGGGGCGGGCGCCGCGGGTGCGCAGGGGGCCGCGCTCGGCGAGCCAGGCCAGTTCGTCGTAGGCACGGCCCCGGGTGTGGCGGAGCATCGAGTGGACGGGCCGGTGGCCGCTCAGCACGGCGAGGAGGAGGTCGGCGAAGAGGTCGGTGGGGAGGGGACGGGGGAGCGGACGGCGGGGGATGGGGGAAGGAACGCGGGAGGTCGTATCCGGGTAGGCCGGTGTGGATGCTGGGGTGACGGTCTCCCCCGACCCTGAGTGGCTGCTGTGCGCCGTTCTGCGGGGTGCTGGGCGGGTGCCCGAGAGGGTCGGTGGGCGAGTGTCGGCAGGACGGGTCCGAGAGCGCTTGGCGTGGCCGGAGGCCGGGGGACGGCCGTCGGCCGCCGGGGTGCGGCGCCCTCCGCCCGGGATGCGGGGCGGGGCGGTGCTGCCGGAGGCGCGCGGTGGGGAGCTGGTTGCCGCGGCGGATGCGGAGGCTCCCGGGGACGGTGGGGTCGTGGTGCCGGGAGTGCGCTGGTCGCGGCGCGCGGGCAGGCGGTGTGCCCTGGTCATGACCTTGTGCATGGGGTCCCCGTTTCGTGGGTCCGGTGGATACCGGCAAGTAACTTCGGGTTGGTGATCTTGTACGGGGACAGCCGGGGCCGGGGCAAGGAAGCGGGGGACCGGAGTCGGGGCGCCGGGAGGTTCACTTATCCGGGTGATGTGGCGCGCTTCAAGGCCGTGGGCGCAGGGGCGTGCCGGGTGAATTCCCGGCCCGGGGTGGACGCGTCCGGCGTCACGGGGCGGGGCTCGAAAGGGGACGCCCGGCACGTATCCTGAAGGACTTCCGGAGCTCTCCGACCACGAAAGCGGCCAGCCCATGCGTGTCTACGTGCCCCTGACCCTCCCCGGTCTCGCCGAGGCGTACAAGACGGGTGAGCTGGGAGCGGGGCCGTTCATCGCCTACGCGGTGACGCCCGCGCTGCGCGAGTGGTACCTCTCCGACGACATCGAGGAGCTGGAATACGCGGCGCTGAGCCGGGCCGCACTGGCCTCGCTGCGGCAGTTGGCGGCGGAGCCCGGGGCACCGCGGCGGCGGGTCGTGATCGCGGTCGACGTGCCCGACCGGGACGCGAGCGTCGATCCCGACCGGGGACTCGACCCGGGGGCGCTGGGGGAGGTACGGGTCTCGGGTCCCGTGGCGCTGGCCAGGGCGGCGGCCGTGCATGTCGACGCGGCGGACGCGGAGGCGGATGTGACGGCGGCGGCCGAGGCCCTGCCGGCGGCGGACGGCGGGGACGACGACGCGCAGTTCGTCGTGGACGGTGCGGAGGATCACGAGCTGCTGTGGTTCGCCACGCAGGAGATTCCGAACCTGGTGGGGCGCGGGGACTGAGCCGCATCGCGGCCGGGGCGGGTTGAGGCGCCGTTCTCTTGATTGTCAGTGGGGACGGGTACGTTCTCTGGCATGGGGACGAAGACGGGCGCGCACATCGTGTGGGACTGGAACGGCACGCTGTTCCACGACATCGACGCGATCATCGGGGCGACGAACGCGGCCTTCGCCGAGCTGGGCCTGGAGCCGCTGACGCTGGAGAAGTACCGGGAGCTGTACTGCGTGCCGGTGCCGAAGTTCTATGAGCGGCTGATGGGGCGGTTGCCGACCGAGGCCGAGTGGGAGCTCATGGACGACATCTTCCACCGGTACTACGCCGAGCACCGGGGGGCCTGTGAGCTCACGGTGGGGGCGGCGGAGCTGTTGTCGGGGTGGCGGTCGGCGGGGCGTAGCCAGTCCATTCTGAGCATGTACGTGCACGAGGAGCTCGTGCCGTTGGTGCGCGGGTTCGGGATCGAGCCGCACTTCATACGCGTGGACGGGCGGACCGGGCCGTCGGGGGGCAGCAAGGCCGAGCACATGGTGCGGCATCTGGGGTCGCTGAGTGGGGTCGCGGCGGAGCGGACCGTGGTGATCGGGGATGCGGCGGATGACGCGGTGGCCGCGCTGCATGTGGGGGCGCGGGCCGTGCTGTATACCGGCGGGTCGCACAGTCGGGCGAGTCTGGAGGCGGTGGGGGTGCCGGTGGTGGACACGCTGGAGGAGGCTGTCGCTGAGGCGGAGCGGTTGGCGGCGTAGTCCTGATCTCGGCGTTGCTGCTGAGGCCGGGTGGGTGCGCAACTCGGCGGTGCGAGGTGCCGCTGCGCCCACCCGTGCCGCCCCAGCGGCACGACTGCCCGCAGCAGCTCGGTGGTGCGGGGTGCCGCTGCGCCCACCCGTGCCGCCCCAGCGGCACGACTGCCCGCAGCTGGGTGGCCGCACTGTGCAGAACGTCAAACTTCCGGGCTTGGTTTTGTACACATACGGCTCATGACGGGGCCCCTGTAAGGAGCGATAGCCTGGTGGCGTGATCAGCGCGATAGTTCGCGGGGACGTCGTCGTCCCTGCCCTGCGCCCGGAGAGCACGGATGACATCCGTGTCCGGGCGGCGGTCGCTGGTCTTCGCGGGCGGGACGGGACATGTAGGACTCCCGGGACGCCGAGCACCACCCGGCCCGAGGCGCCGCAGAGAGCAGCCTCACACCCCCGGGTCAGCTCAAAAATGGCTCAGACACCCCCGCTCATCTCGCCTCGCGGCATAGCGTCGGAACAGACCGGATACCCCGTGTCTCGGCGTGACGTCGTGAGCGCAGAGACCGTACTTCCTTCTACGTCACGCAACGGCGCGCGACAGGAGCCAGAGGACAATGCAGACCAAGCTGGACGAAGCCAAGGCCGAGTTGCTCGAGAGGGCCGCCCGGGTCGCTGAGAACAGCCCGGTCGGGGGGCACCTACCGACCGGGTCGACGGGCGAGGAGACCCCAGACGCCTACAAGGCCCCGGACCGCGAGTCCCTCCTCTCGTTCCTCCAGCGTTACTACCTGCACACGGCCCCGGAAGACCTCACCGACCGTGACCCGGTCGATGTCTTCGGAGCCGCCGTCTCGCACTACCGGCTTGCCGAGAACCGCCCCCAGGGCACGGCCAACGTGCGGGTGCACACCCCCACGGTGGAAGAGAACGGGTGGACGTGCAGCCACTCGGTCGTCGAGGTCGTCACCGACGACATGCCCTTCCTCGTCGACTCCGTGACGAACGAGCTGACACGGCAGGGGCGCGGGATCCACGTCGTCGTCCACCCGCAGTTCGTCGTGCGGCGTGATGTCACCGGCAAGCTCATCGAGGTGGTGCCGACCCCGCCGTCCGGCGACCTGCCGCACGACGCGCACGTCGAGTCCTGGATCCACGTCGAGATCGACCGCGAGACCGACCGGTCCGACCTGAAGCAGATCACCGCCGACCTGCTGCGCGTGCTCTCCGACGCCCGGGAGGCCGTCGAGGACTGGAGCAAGATGCGGGAATCCGCGCTCCGGCTGGCGGAGGGGCTGCCGGACGAGCCCATCCCCGGTGACCTGCCCGGCCCCCAGGTCGAGGAGGCCCGTGAGCTGCTGCGCTGGCTGGCCGACGACCACTTCACCTTCCTCGGCTACCGCGAGTACCAGCTGCGCGACGACGACTCGCTGGCCGCGGTGCCCGGCACCGGACTCGGCATACTGCGCGCCGACCCGCACCACGCCGACGAGGAGAGCCACCCGGTCAGCCCGTCCTTCGAGCGGCTGCCCGCCGACGCCCGGGCCAAGGCCCGCGAGCACAAGCTGCTCGTCCTGACCAAGGCGAACAGCCGGGCGACCGTGCACCGGCCGTCGTACCTGGACTACATCGGCGTCAAGAAGTTCGACGCCGAGGGCAATGTCGTCGGCGAGCGGCGCTTCCTCGGACTGTTCTCCTCCGCCGCCTACACCGAGTCGGTGCGCCGGGTGCCGGTCATCCGGCGCAAGGTCGAGGAGGTCCTCGAACAGGCCGGGTTCTCGCCCAACAGCCACGACGGGCGCGACCTGCTCCAGATCCTGGAGACGTACCCGCGCGACGAGCTCTTCCAGACCCCGGTCGACGAGCTGCGGTCCATCGTCACCTCCGTCCTCTACCTCCAGGAACGCAGGCGTCTGCGCCTCTACCTGCGCCAGGACGAGTACGGGCGCTACTACTCCGCCCTCGTCTACCTCCCGCGCGACCGCTACACCACCGCCGTCCGCCTGCGGATCATCGAGATCCTCAAGGAGGAACTGGGCGGCATCAGCGTCGACTTCACCGCGTGGAACACCGAGTCGATCCTGTCCCGGCTGCACTTCGTGGTCCGGGTCCCGCAGGGCACCGAACTGCCGGAGCTGTCCGACCTCGACAAGGAGCGCATCGAGGCCCGGCTGGTGGAGGCCGCCCGCTCCTGGGAGGACGCCTTCGCCGAGGCGCTCGACGCCGAACTCGGCGAGGAGCGCGCGGCCGAGCTGCTGCGCCGCTACGCGCACGCCTTCCCCGAGGGCTACAAGGCCGACCACAACCCGCGTGCCGCGGTCGCGGACCTCGTCCACCTCGAAGAGCTGAAGGCCGAGGAGGGCACGGACTTCGCGCTCAGCCTGTACGAGCCGGTGGGCGCCGCCCCCGAGGAGCGCCGCTTCAAGATCTACCGCACGGGTGAGGCGATCTCCCTCTCGGCCGTGCTGCCGGTCCTCAGCCGGATCGGCGTCGAGGTCGTCGACGAGCGGCCGTACGAGCTGCGCTGCTCGGACCGCAGCGTGGCCTGGATCTACGACTTCGGTCTGCGGATGCCCCGCTCGAAGAACGGCGGCGGGGACTACTTCGGCGACGACGCCCGCGAACGGTTCCAGGACGCCTTCGCGGCCACCTGGACCGGCAAGGCCGAGAACGACGGCTTCAACGCCCTCGTCCTGAGCGCCGGGCTGACCTGGCGGCAGGCGATGGTGCTGCGGGCCTACGCCAAGTACCTGCGCCAGGCGGGCTCGACGTTCAGCCAGGACTACATGGAGGACACCCTCCGCAACAACGTCCACACCACCCGCCTGCTCGTCTCCCTGTTCGAGGCGCGGATGTCGCCGGACCGGCAGCGCGCGGGGCACGAGATCGTGGACGCTCTGTTCGAAGAGGTCGACGCGGCCCTCGACCAGGTCGCGAGCCTGGACGAGGACCGGATCCTGCGGTCCTTCCTCACCGTCATCAAGGCGACGCTGCGGACCAACTTCTTCCAGGAGGCGGCGGGCGGCAAGCCGCACGAGTACGTCTCCATGAAGTTCGACCCGCAGGCCATCCCCGACCTGCCCGCGCCGCGCCCGGCGTACGAGATCTGGGTGTACTCGCCGCGCGTCGAGGGCGTGCACCTGCGCTTCGGCAAGGTCGCGCGCGGCGGACTGCGCTGGTCCGACCGGCGTGAGGACTTCCGCACCGAGATCCTCGGCCTGGTCAAGGCGCAGATGGTGAAGAACACCGTCATCGTGCCGGTCGGCGCCAAGGGCGGCTTCGTCGCCAAGCAGCTGCCGGACCCGTCCGTGGACCGCGACGCGTGGCTGGCGGAGGGGATCAGGAGCTACAAGACCTTCATCTCGGCGCTGCTCGACATCACCGACAACATGGTCGCCGGCGAGGTCGTGCCCCCGGCGGACGTCGTCCGGCACGACGAGGACGACACCTACCTCGTCGTCGCCGCGGACAAGGGCACCGCCACCTTCTCCGACATCGCCAACGAGGTCGCCGAGAAGTACAACTTCTGGCTCGGCGACGCCTTCGCCTCCGGCGGCTCCGCCGGGTACGACCACAAGGGCATGGGCATCACCGCCCGCGGTGCCTGGGAGTCCGTCAAGCGGCACTTCCGGGAGCTGGGCGTGGACACCCAGACCGAGGACTTCACGGTCGTCGGCATCGGCGACATGTCCGGTGACGTGTTCGGCAACGGCATGCTGCTCTCCGAGCACATCCGGCTGGTGGCCGCCTTCGACCACCGGCACATCTTCATCGACCCGAACCCGGACGCCGCCACCTCCTACGCCGAGCGCCGCCGCCTGTTCGAGCTGCCGCGCTCCAGCTGGGAGGACTACAACAAGGAGCTGCTGTCGGCCGGCGGCGGCGTCTTCCCGCGTACGGCCAAGGCGATCCCGGTCAACGCACACATCCGCGAGGCCCTCGGCATCGAGGCCAAGGTCACCAAGCTGACCCCGGCCGACCTGATGAAGGCGATCCTCCACGCCCCGGTCGACCTGCTGTGGAACGGCGGCATCGGAACGTACGTCAAGTCCTCGGCCGAGTCCAACGCCGATGTCGGCGACAAGGCCAACGACGCCATCCGCGTCGACGGCCAGGACCTGCGCGTCAAGGTCGTCGGCGAGGGCGGCAACCTGGGCCTGACCCAGCTGGGCCGGATCGAGTTCGCGCTGCACGGCGGCCGGATCAACACCGACGCCATCGACAACAGCGCGGGCGTGGACACCTCCGACCACGAGGTGAACATCAAGATCCTGCTCAACGGCCTGGTCGCGGACGGCGACATGACCGTCAAGCAGCGCAACAAGCTGCTCGCCGAGATGACCGACGAGGTCGGCCGGCTGGTGCTGCGCAACAACTACGCGCAGAACACGGCGATCGCCAACGCCCTGGCCCAGTCCAGCGCCATGCTCCACGCCCAGCAGCGCTTCATGAAGCACCTCGTCAGGGAGGGCCACCTCGACCGGTCGCTGGAGTTCCTGCCCACCGACCGGCAGATCCGCGAGCGGCTCGCCCAGGGCCAGGGCCTGACCGGCCCGGAGACGGCCGTGCTGCTGGCGTACACGAAGATCACGGTCGCCGATGAGCTGCTGCACACCTCGCTGCCGGACGATCCGTACCTGAGCACCCTGCTGCACGCGTACTTCCCGACCGAGCTGCGCGAGCGGTTCCCCGAATACCTCGTCAGCCACCCGCTGCGCCGCGAGATCACCACGACCGTGCTGGTCAACGACACGGTCAACACGGGCGGTACGACCTATCTGCACCGCCTGCGCGAGGAGACCGGGGCGTCGCTGGAGGAGATCGTGCGGGCGCAGACCGCGGCCCGGGCGATCTTCCGCCAGTCCCCGGTGTGGGACGGGGTGGAGGCGCTCGACAACAAGGTCGAGGCCGAGGTCCAGACCCGTATCCGGCTGCACGCGCGGCGTCTGGTGGAGCGCGGTACGCGCTGGCTGCTCAACAACCGGCCGCAGCCGCTGCAGCTGGCCGAGACCGTCGACTTCTTCGCCGACCGCGTGGAGCAGGTCTGGGCGCAGCTGCCGAAGCTGCTGCGGGGTGCCGATCTGGAGTGGTACGGGAAGATCTACGACGAGCTGACGGGCGCCGGCGTCCCGGACGAACTCGCCACCCGGGTGGCCGGCTTCTCCTCCGCCTTCCCGACGCTCGACATCGTCTCGATCGCCGACCGCATGGGCCGGGAGCCGCTCGACGTCGCCGAGGTCTACTACGACCTCGCCGACCGGCTGCGCATCACCCAGCTCATGGACCGCATCATCGAGCTGCCCCGCGCCGACCGCTGGCAGTCCATGGCCCGCGCGGCGATCCGCGAGGACCTGTACGCGGCGCACGCGGCGCTGACCGCCGACGTCCTGGCGGTGGGCAACGGCACTTCGACACCCGAGCAGCGCTACAAGGCGTGGGAGCAGAAGAACGCGGCGATCCTCGGCCGGGCCCGCACCACACTGGAGGAGATCCAGACGTCCGAGGCGTTCGACCTCGCGAATCTGTCGGTGGCCATGCGGACGATGAGGACGCTGCTGCGGCAGCACTCGTAGCGCGTACGGCGCCAAGTAGCGCGTACGGCGTCTGATAGCGCCGATGTCGTCCGGTGCGCCCCGGGCCATGACCGGCCCGGGGTGCATCGGTTCATCTCAGTGCGCTTGCCACCAGTCGCACTGCTCTCTGCACCCTCGGTCCGGCCATCCGGCGTACCACCGGTCTGATCACCCTCGCCGTCACTCCCACCGGCTCCCAGCGGACCTGCAATCGGCCGGGGCCGTGGCCCTCCGGTTCGACCGTCACGCGGTGGGAGGGCACCTGGGTCGTCAGGGCCGGGAAGGCCAGGGGAGCCAGGAGGAGGCCGGTGTTGGTCAGGCCCTGGTGGTGGAGGCGGAGCAGCGGGTGGCGGATGCCCGCGAAGCCGTGGAGGGGGAGTGCGGCCGAGGCCAGGTCCAGGCGGGCGCGGCCCTCGAAGATGCCGGGGCGGACGGGGGAGAGCCGGAAGTGGACGTGCAGGCGGCGGCCGCCGGGGGCGATGAGGAGCGTCGCGCGCCGGGGGCCGACGGGGAGGCGCAGCGCCGGGTCGTACGTGCGGATCGCCAGGTCGATGGAAGCGCCCGGGCCTCTGGTGATCTCCGTGATCTCGTGACGGAACTGGGCGCTCGGGAAGGGACAGGTCTCCAGTTCCAGATCCGAGAGGTCCAGTTCCCGGCGGGACCATGCGGAGGAGGGGACCTCGCCGCCCCAGTAGGCGCGGCCGTCCGCGTCCGTCGTGACCTGCCGGGGGGCCACGCCGTGGCCCAGGCCCCGGGCCGCCGAGCGGGCCTCCGGCAGACGGCGGTCGCGGATCAGCTGCAGGACCACGCGTTCGGCGCGGGGGAGGCGCGCGTACGCGTCCGGCTCGAGCGTGTCGAGGTACGGCGTGACCAGGTCAGCGAAGGAGGACAGCCACTCCTCGTCCCGGTAGGGCAGGTCACCGGCGTACATCCGGAAGTCGTGCTTGAGGAACTTGTGGTCCTTGTCCTCGCGGAGGGACTCGTGGCCGCTCTCGGCGAGGAACGCGTCGATGAGGTGCTGGACGTGGATGCGGTCGCGGACGTTGGCGAGCTTGTGCCGCTGGTTGGATATGGATGCCGCGTCGGAGGCGGCGTACGGGGCGACGTACCAGCGGTAGACCGGTTCCGGGATGATCGTGAACCTTTCGGCCAGGCAGTACGCCTGAGCCGAGAACAGCTGGTCCTCGTAGTGGATGCCCTCGGGGAAGCGCAGGCCGTGCCGGTCGAGGAAGGCGCGGGCGTACATCTTGCTCGTCGCCAGGTGCTCGAAGAACAGACGCGGATCCGCCTCGATGCCGTCGAGAGTGCGGCGCTCGGCGACCAGGTGCGGCATCCATGTCGAGCGGCGGCCGTTGTCCACCCGGATCCGCCGCACCGCGCCCATCGCGAAGTCGATCTCGCGTTCGCGGTGCGCGGCGAGCAGCAGTTCGACGGCCTTGGGGGGAAGTTCGTCGTCGCTGTCGAGGAACATCAGCAGCGGCGCCCGGGCGATCTCCATCGCGCGGTTGCGCGGCACGCCGCAGCCGCCGCTGTTCCGCTCCAGCCGGAGGTGGCGGACCCGGGGGTCCTCGGCCGCCAGACGCCGTGCCACGTCCGGGGTTCCGTCCGTCGAGTGGTCGTCGCTGATGATGATCTCGAGGTTCGCGTGGGTCTGCCGGCGGACCGAGGCGACGGCGCGGGGGAGGCGCTCGGCGTCGTTGTAGACGATGACCGTCACGGTGACGTCGGGTGTGCTCATGCCGTCGCCTCCTCCGGCGGTGGGGCCGGGGTGCGCTCCTCGATGGGCAGCACCGGCGGCAGGTCCCGCTCGTCCTGGCCGAGGAAGACCCGGCGGACGACGCGCTCGGCGGCGCGTCCGTCGTCGTACTCGCAGAACCGGCGCCGGAAGACGGCCCGGGCCTTCGCCGCGCCCTCGTCGTGCCAGGCCTCGGTGGTGAGGATCTCCGTCAGCTCCTGCTGGCTGCGGGCCACCGGGCCCGGGGCCTCGGCCATGAGGTCGAAGTAGACGCCGCGGGTGGTGCGGTACGTCTCCCAGTCGTCGGCGTGGATCACGATCGGCCGGTCGAGGTTGGCGTAGTCGAACATGATCGAGGAGTAGTCCGTGACCAGGGCGTCCGCCGCCAGGCACAGCTCCTCGACCGGGTCGTAGGAGGAGACGTCGATGATCCGGCCCGTGCGGCGCAGGTTGGTGAGGGGAGAGGCGGCGCCGCCGTAGAAGTAGTGGCCGCGGACGAGGAGGACCGTGCCGTCGCCCAGGCGGTCCGCTAGGGCGGCGAGGTCCAGGCGCGGGGTCCAGCCGGCCTCGTAGTCGCGGTGGGTCGGCGCGTAGAGGACCGCCCGGCGGCCCGGCGCGATGCCGAGCCGGTCGCGGATCGCGCGGATGTCCTCGGCGCCGGCCGTGTAGTAGACGTCGTTGCGCGGGTAACCGTGGTCGAGGCTGATGTAGTGCGAGGGGTACGCGCGCTGCCACATGCGGGTGGTGTGGCTGTTGGCGGAGACGCTGAAGTCCCACTTGTCGACGCGTTCCAGCAGCGCCTGGAAGTCCATGCCCTGGGCCGCCGCCGGGTACGCCATCTGGTCCAGACCCATGCGCTTCAGGGGCGTGCCGTGGTGGGTCTGGACGTGGATCGCGCCGGGGCGTTTGACCACCGCGTTGGGAAAGTTGACGTTGTTGACGAGGTACTTGGCCCTGGCCAGCACCTCCCAGTAGCGGCGGGTGCCGGGCACGACGTGGTCGGTGCCGGGCGGGAGGAGGGCCGCGTTCTCCGCGGTGACCACCCACACCTGGTGAATCCGCGGGGCGAGTTCGCCGAGCTTCGCGGCGATCGCGGCGGGGTTGCAGGTGACGCCGCGGTTCCAGTACGCCGAGAACACCGCCAGGCCGGGATCGACCGGGCGGCCGAGGGCCCTGCGGTACTGGTGGTCGCGGAGCCTGGCGCCGGCCTGGCGCCGCCGGGCCCGTACGGCCGACTGGGCCGTGCGGCGGGTGCGGTTGACCGCCTGGAAGGCCCGGTACTTGGCGTAGGCGCCCTCTTCGAGCAGGGAGCGGCGGACCCCGTCGAGACCGGCGGGGCGCCGGTAGCCCTCGGGGCGGCGGCGCAGGGCGGCCAGGGACGCCCGGCGGAAGAACTCCCGCGCGACCTCCTCCGTCATGCCGCCGCGCGCGAAGGTGCGCAGGAAGTCGTGGACCATCACGTCGTAGAGCACGGCGTGGGTGGCGCGGCGGTCCCGGGCGAGATCGAAGAGGGACTCGTAGCGCTCGACGACGCCGTAGCGCTGCTCGGGCGTGACCGGGGGCAGACTCGCCGGGCGCAGCCTGCGGTCCTCGTAGGCGACGTGCGGAAGGCAGGCGACGCGATCGGCGAGCAGCAGAGCGGCCAGGGCGGCGTACGGCTCGTCCTCGGTGGTGAGCCGCTGTTGGTGCGCCCGCCAGAAGTCCGCGCGCAGGACGCGGGTGCCGAGCAGCGGGGTGAGACGCAGCAGGGGTGCGAAGTCGTCCAGGGGGACGTCGGCGCGGCCCGCCCGGGCGAGCAGGGAACCGTCCGGGGAGGGCAGGCCGGAGGCGCGCCAGGTGCTGCGGACGTGGTCGAGGAGCAGGACGTCCACCTCACCGGAGAGCTCGGCCACCCGCTCGGCGACCGTGCGGAGGGCTCCGGCGGGCAGGCCGTCCTTGGCGTGGACGAAGTGCAGCCAGCGTCCGGAAGCCCGTGCCGCGCCCGCCGCCCGGGCCGCCGCGTCGCCCGTGCCGTCAGGCAGCGGCAGGACCCGCAGGCCGGGGACGTCCGGGGTGTGCCGCTCGGCCGTCTCCCGGGCCCAGTCGCCCACCGCGGCCACGATCAGCTCGGCGTCCGGCAGCGGGTGTGCGGCGAGGGAATCGAGGAGTTCCGTCAGATGGTCCTGGACGTTCGGCCCGTGCAGGATGACGCTGAGCTCGGCCATCACGGGGACTCCTTCTCGCCACTGCACCGTATTCGGTCATGGTGCCATCAATGTGACAAAAGGGCCGGTCGGGGTGAGCCTCACGAGGGAACAGGGATGAGCCTCACGAGGGAACAGCGGCCTTGGGCTTGGGCTTCGCGGACTTGTCCCCGGTGAACGCCTCGTACTCCTTCAGGACCTCCTCCGTCGGCCCGTCCATGAGCAGCTCGCCGCGCTCCAGCCACAGCACACGGTCGCAGGTGTCGCGGATCGACTTGTTGTTGTGGCTGACCAGGAACACCGTGCCCGCGTGCTTGCGCAGCTCGCGGATGCGTTCCTCGGAGCGCTTCTGGAAGGAGCGGTCGCCGGTGGCCAGCGCCTCGTCGATCAGCAGCACGTCGTGGTCCTTGGCGGCGGCGATGGAGAACCGCAGCCGGGCGGCCATGCCGGAGGAGTACGTGCGCATGGGCAGCGTGATGAAGTCGCCCTTCTCGTTGATGCCCGAGAAGTCGACGATCTCCTGGTAGCGGTCCCTGATCTGCTCCCGGGACATGCCCATGGCGAGGCCGCCGAGGTACACGTTGCGCTCGCCGGTCAGGTCGTTCATCAGGGCCGCGTTGACGCCGAGCAGGGAGGGCTGGCCGTCGGTGTGGATGCGGCCGTTCTCGACGGGGAGCAGCCCGGCGACGGCCTTCAGCAGGGTCGACTTGCCGGAACCGTTGGTGCCGATCAGGCCGATCGCCTCGCCCTTGTACGCGACGAACGACACGTTCTTCACGGCGTGCACCCGGCGTACGCCCGCCGCCTTCTCGGTCTGCTTGCGGCGCAGCATGCGGTTGAGGGCGGCGGTCGCGGAGCCGCGTCCGCCGCCGGTGCCGTTGACGCGGTAGACGATGTCGACGCCGTCGGCGACGACGGTGGGGATCTTCTCGCTCGGGTGCTCAGCCACGGCCGTACGTCTCCTCAGCCTTCCAGAAGTAGATGAAGCCGCCGACACCGGCGAGCAGTGCCCAGCCGACGGCGATCGCCCACACGTGGGCGGGGAGCTGGCTCGCCTGGAAGCTGTCGATCAGGGCGAAGCGCATCAGGTCGATGTAGATCGCGGCCGGATTGGTCTCCAGCAGGACCGTCACGACGCGCGGCAGGCTGTCCTTGTCCGCCAGCTTGTCGATGCTCCACATGACGCCCGAGACGTACATCCACGTGCGCAGCACGAACGGCATCAGCTGGGCGATGTCGGGGGTCTTGGCGCCCATCCGGGCCATGACCATGGAGACGCCCGCGTTGAAGGTGAACTGCAGGAACAGTGCCGGCAGCGCCAGCAGCCACGACACCCCGACCGGTACGCCGAAGCAGAGCAGGATGACGACCAGGGCGGCCATCGAGAACAGCAGTTGCTGGAGCTGCTGGAGGCAGAACGACAGGGGCAGCGCGGCGCGCGGGAAGTGCAGGGCGCGCACCAGACCCAGGTTGCCGGAGATGGCGCGGGTGCCCGCCATGATCGAGCTCTGTGTGAAGGTCCAGATGAACACGCCCGTGACCAGGAACGGGACATAGTCCGGCACGCCGTGCTTGGTGCCGAGCAGCACGCCGAAGATGAAGTAGTAGACCGCCGCGTTCAGCAGCGGGGTCATCACCTGCCAGAGCTGGCCGAGCTTCGCCTGGCTGTACTGGGCGGTGAGCTTGGCGGTGGCGAACGCGGTGATGAAGTGACGGCGGGCCCACAACTGCCGGACGTACTCGGGCAGGGAGGGGCGGGCGCCGCTGACGGAGAGGCCGTGGCGGGCGGCCAGGGCCGCGAGGTCGTCGTCGGCCGGGACCGGGACCGGGGCCGGGGTGTGGGGCGGTGTGTCGAGGACCTGGCTCACATCCGGTGCTTTCGTTCGGGGGAGGGCTGGGGCCTGTGGCGTCGCGGAGAGGGCCGGGGGAGGGGCGGGGCTCTCTTACCGGACTCTTCGCGACCTCTTACGTCGGGACGGGACCGTATCGTCGCAACGGGAGCGTACGTCGCTCGTACGTCGGAACGCAACCGTTTCGTCGTGACGCCCTATGCTGTCGGCATGACGACGAACGCCGACGAGCCCCAGCCGCGTCCGCGCCGCCGGGCCCCCGCGGGGGCCGCCGTGCTGCGCGAGGACGTGACGGAAGCCATCCGGGCGGCCGTGTTCGAGGAGCTGGCGGCCGTCGGCTACGCACGGATGTCCATCGAGGGGATCGCGCGCCGGGCGGGTGTCGGGAAAACGGCGGTGTACCGCCGCTGGCGCTCGAAACTGCACCTGGTCCTGGACATCGTCTCGGCGCTCGCCGTGCAGGGCCTGCCCGCGCCGGACACCGGCTCCCTGGAGGGCGACCTGCGGCTGCTCTACGAGGTGACGTCCCGCGCCCTGCGCCACCCCGTCGCCTCGCAGATCATCCCGGACCTCCAGGCCGAGGCGGCCCGCAACCCCGAGATCGCCGAGGCCCTCCAGAAGGCCCTGCGCGAGGGGCAGGACGGGGTCGCCACCGGCATCGTCACGGCGGCGGTGCGGCGCGGCGAACTCAGCCAGGACATCGACCACGACCTGGCCCTCGACCTGATCTCCGGGCCGCTCTACTGGCGCTCGGTGGTGATCCGCGGCCCGAAGCCGCCCAAGGGGTATCTGGGATCGCTGACCCGGGCCACGGCGGAGGCGTTGAAGGCCTTGTAGGGAGGCTCAAGGCGTCGCAGGGAGGTTCAACAGGTACCGCGGGTCAGCTCCGCGCGGCCTCCGGATGGAGTCGCACCCAGCCCTCCCACGCCGACGTGATCATGTCCTGGACGTCGAGCCGGGCCTTCCAGCCCAGTTCGGCGGCGGCGCGGTCGGCGGAGGCGACGACACGGGCGGGGTCGCCCGGGCGGCGGGGGGCCACCGTCGGTGGCCGGTCGTAGCCGGTGACCGCGTTGATGCGGTCGATCATCTCGCGGACGGACACACCGGTGCCCCGGCCGATGTTGAGGGTGAGGTCGCGGCCCGGGGAGGAGCGCAGAACACGGGCCGCCGCGACATGGGCCTCGGCCAGGTCCACGACGTGGATGTAGTCGCGTACGCAGGTGCCGTCCTGGGTCGGGTAGTCGTCGCCGAAGACGCGCGGCGGCGCGTCCTGCGTGAGCTTCTCGAAGACCATGGGGACGAGGTTGAACACACCGGTGTCCGCGAGTTCCGGACTCGCGGCGCCGGCCACGTTGAAGTAGCGCAGGGACGCGGTCGACAGCCCGGTCGCCCGTCCCGTCGCGCGCACCAGCCACTCACCGGCCAGCTTCGTCTCGCCGTACGGGGACATCGGCAGGCACGGCGTCTCCTCCGTGACCAGGTCCACGTCCGGCATGCCGTACACCGCCGCCGAGGAGGAGAAGACGAAGGACGGCACCTTCGCCGCCGTCACGGCGTCCAGCAGGGTCCGCAGGCCCTCGACGTTCTCCCGGTAGTAGCGCAGCGGCTGCTCGACCGACTCTCCCACCTGCTTCTTCGCCGCGAGGTGGACGACGCCGGTGACCGAGTGCTCGGCGAGGACGCGCGCCAGCCGCTCGCCGTCCAGCGTCGAGCCCACCACCAGGGGCACACCGGCGGGCACGCGCTCGGCGATACCGGTGGACAGGTCGTCGTACACCACCGCCCGTTCCCCCGCCGCGGTCATCGCCCGTACGACGTGCGCCCCGATGTAGCCGGCGCCGCCGGTGATCAACCAGGTCATGTGCGGCCGTCCCCTCGTCAGTCGACCCGTGCCGGTGTCGCGTGGTCGTGCTGTGCTGGTCCTCAGTGAACCAGGCGGCGAAGCCTTCCGCGTACGACGGACAGCGCACCGCGTACACCGGGCGCCACGCGCAGCGCCAGCGCGCCGGAGTGGGTGGCGTACGGCTGTACGAGCACCAGACCGTGCCGGGCGCTCGGGACGGCTCCGCGGCGCAGCAGACCGGCGCCCGTGAGGGCGTGCGCTGTGACCTCGCGGCTCACGCCCTCCCGGAACAGGATGCGAAGGCGCAGGTCCCAGGTGCTCATGCCGAGCGCGGCCAATGCGGCCAGATCCACGACCGTCTCCGCCGACCAGCCGCCGGCCGCCTCCGCCGAGCGGTCGTCGGCGGGCCCGGTGAATTGGGTGGATTCCGCGGATCCGGCGGCCCCCGTGCGCCCCGCGGACCACACGAGCGCGGCCGTGCCGCGGACCGTCGTGTCCTCGTCGTCCCGGTGTCGCCACTCCACCTCCACCGCCTTCGGACCCGCCTGCGCCAGCCGTCCGTACAGCTCGTGCAGGTGCAGCCGCAGCCGGGTTCCGCGTGCGTGTGGTCGTAGTTCCGCGTCGACGGCGAGGGGCAGTTCCGCCACCGGCCGGGTCAACAGGGGCTCCAGGGAGATCTGCGGGAGGTCCGCCGACCAGACGGGCGTGCCGTCCTCGGAGCGGGCGTACGGCGGGTACAGCCGGGCCGGGCGCGCCGCCAGTTCCCGCAGCCGGGGCAGGTCGCGCGGCTCCGGGGAGGCCAGGACGACCCGCCCGGCCAGCCGGCCCGGAGCGGCCGGGTTGCGGGCCCAGTCGGCCGCGTCGTACTCCGCGAGATGCGCCCGCGTGAGCTCCCACCACGCACGCCGGTACGTGACGTCACGCAACCCCAGTTCGCGCAGGTACATCCGCAGATCGTGGTCGAGGAACTTGGCGCGCGCCACCCGGGCGAGTTCCTTCTGACCCGCGCCCAGCAGGACCTCGTACGCCTGCCGGCACGCCTCCGTACGGGCCCGCCAGTTGTCGGCACCGGCCCGGTCCAGCGAGATCGACAGCCGCTCGGCGGACCGGCGCACGTGCCAGACGTACACCAGGTCCGGGACCAGGGCGACGCGCGGTGCCGCGGCCAGCACCCGTGCGGTGAAGACGACGTCCTCGTAGGGGAAACGGCCCTCGGGGAAGCGGATGCCGTGCTCGCGCAGGAAGCCGGTGCGGTAGAGCTTGTTGACGCACAACGTGTCGTGGACCAGGCCCGGGCGCCGCGCGGGGTGCGGGACCACGGCGTGGTGTGCGTACAGGCGTGCCTGCCAGGGCACCTCGCGTCCCGACGGCAGTTCCCGGCGCACGCACAGGCCGCTCGCCACCTCCGCGTGCGCGCCCCTCGCCGCCGCGAGCAGCGCGTCGACCGCACCGGGCGGCAGCACGTCGTCGCTGTCCAGGAACATCACGTACGGCGACGTCACCGCGGCGAGGCCGGTGTTGCGCGGGGTGCCACAGCCTCCGCTGTTGACCCGGCGGCGGATGACCCTCAGGCGCCGCTCCGACGCCGCGAGCCGGTCGAGCAGGACGGCGCTGCCGTCCGTCGAGCAGTCGTCGACGGCCACGACCTCGCGCACGGCCGGGCCCTGGGCGAGCGCCGAGCGCACGGCGTCCGTCACATGGGCGGCGTCGTCGTAGCCGATGACCACGACGGCGACCTCGGGGACCGGCCTCTCGGCGTTCACGGCGGCATCCACGGCGGTATCCACGACGGCATTCATCACGGCGGATCGTAAGCCGGGCGAATGACATGAAAGTGATAACACACCACCAAGCCCAAGTATTGGCTACGAAACCTCCCAGAATCTGGGCGTGACGATCAGGCAGTCGACGGGGAGCGGCCGGTTCTGCACGGGCGTGGGGCCCGTGGCGGTCCCGATGGCTGCGATGCTCTCGATCGGGCTGTGGGGCGTGGACCGCGGCGGCATGTGGGGCGACGAGAGCGTCACCTTCCTGGTCGCACAGCGCACGGTCCCGCAGATCTGGCGGCTGCTGCACGACGTGGACGCCGTGCACGGCCTGTACTACCTGTTCATGCACGCCGTGCTCACCGTCCACCCGGGCGAGGTCGTCCTGCGTCTGCCGTCGGTGTGCGCGGCGACGGCCACCGCCGGCCTGGTGGCGGCCCTCGGCGTTCGGCTGGCCGGGCCGCGGGTCGGTCTGTGGGCCGGTCTCCTCTACGCGATCACGCCGATGACCGGCCATTACGCCCAGGAAGGACGGTCGTACGCGCTCGTCGCGGCGGGGGTGGCCGGGGCGACGCTGCTGCTCCTGAGGGCTGTGGAGGCGGCCACCGTCCGGGCCACCGTCCAGGCCACCGTCCGGGCCTGGTGGCCGTACGGCACCGTCGTCGCCCTGACCTGCCTGTTGCACGAGCTGGCGGTGCTGGTGCTCTGCGCACACGCGGTGACGCTGGCCGTGCTGCGGGTGCCGAGGAGGGTGTGGTCCGGCTGGGGCGGTGCGGCGGGGGCGGTGGTGCTGCTCCTGCTGCCGCTGGTGTGGGTGTCGCGGGGGCAGGCCGGGCAGGTGGCGTGGCTGGTGAGGCCGGGGTGGGACAAGGTCGAGCTGCTGGTGCGGCACTTCTCTCCCGGCCCGGCCGGGGTGGTGTTGTGGGCGGCCCTGCTGCTGATGGCCGTAGGGGCTCTGGAGCGGAGGCCGGCGGCGGTCGCGCTCCCACTGCTGCTCGTGCCGCCGGGGATCCTGCTGACGGTGTCGCAGGTCCGGCCGCTGTTCCATGACCGTTACGTGCTCTACGCGCTGGCCGGAGCGCCGCTGCTGGTGGCCGCGGGGGCCGAGCGGGTGGCAGATGTACTGGGGCGTGTGCGGATCGAGGGGCGACGCGTGCGGTGCGAGGGGCGGTGGTTGCGGTTCGGCGGTCGGCGGTTGCGGTTCGGCGGCCGGCGGTTGCGGTTCGGCGGCCGGCGGGCGCGGGCGCTGCTGGGCGCCGCCGGCGTTCTCGCCGTCCTCGCCACCTTCGTCCATCAGCTCCCCGACCACCGCCGGGACCGTTCCGCCGCCCACCGCCCCGACAACCTCGCCGCCGTCTCCGCGCTCGCCGTCCGGCAGATGCGCCAGGGCGACCCGGTGCTGTTCGTGCCGTCCGTCGGGAGGCTCGCCGCGCTGGCCTACCCGAAGGGGTTCCGGCGGGTGCGGGACATCGCGCTGCGGGAGTCCGCACCCCGGTCCGGGACGCTGTGGGGCCTTGAGGCGGCCCCCGGGGAGCTGCGGCGCAGGCTCGCCTCGGTGGACCGCGTCTGGGTCGTCGCCGAGCCGTACGCGCTGGATCCGCGCTGGTCTCCGTCCGATCCGGTCGAGCGGACGAAGCTCGCCGTGCTGGCGGAGGAGTTCACCGTCCAGGAGCACCACGTGCGGGGCGGGGCGGTGCTGCGTCTCCTTGTCCGGCGGGAGCAGGCCGACGTGCCACCCGCCGCTACGACGGCCCGGCTGCCGGCGATTCGCCCGGAGTCTCCGAGAGCGCGGCCGCGTCCAGTGCGGTCGTGAGCTCGTCGAGGCGGGCGCGCAGAGTCCGGACCTCGTCGGGCCCGAAGCCGGTCGAGGCGGCGATCCGGCGCGGCACCTGAAGGGCCCGCTGCCGCAGTGCGATGCCCTCCTCGGTCAGCCGCACCTCGACCGACCGCTCGTCGCGGGCGCTGCGTTCCCGGCGGACGAGACCGGCCGCCTCCAGCCGCTTGAGCAGCGGCGACAGCGTGCCCGAGTCCAGGCGCAGATGCTCCCCGAGCTTCTTCACGGGCAGCTCGTCGTGCTCCCACAGCACCAGCATCACCAGGTACTGCGGGTAGGTGAGCCCGAGGTCCTTGAGGATCACCCGGTAGACACCGTTGAAGGCGCGGGAAGCCGCGTGCAGGGAGAAACAGATCTGCTGGTCCAGGCGGAGCCAGTCGTCGTCCGGCGTGTTCATGGATCCAGGGTAGCTCCCGCTCACCATTTAATTGCGCACAACTTAATTGTGTGCTCTAATCGTGGCTGTCGGACGGCCCGGAAGCGGGCCGTCGAACGTTGACGTGAGAGGGAAGGATTTCCATGGACGCGCTCTACACCGCTGTCGCCACCGCCACCCACGGCCGCGAGGGCCGGGCCGTCAGCTCCGACGGCGTGCTGGACCTCGCCCTGGGCATGCCCGAGGCACTGGGCGGCAACGGCCAGGGCACCAACCCCGAGCAGCTCTTCGCCGCCGGCTATGCCGCCTGCTTCGGCAGCGCCCTCGGTCTCGTCGGCCGCCAGGCCAAGGTCGACGTCAGCGACGCCGCCGTGACCGCCGAGGTCTCGATAGGCAAGCAGGGCGAGGGCTTCGGGCTCGCCGTCACCCTCCGCGTGGAGCTCCCGGACAGCGTGGACGAGGCGACCGGCCGCAAGCTGGTCGAGCAGGCCCACCAGGTCTGCCCCTACTCCAACGCCACCCGCGGCAACATCGACGTCGACCTCGTCATCGAGTAGGCACCCGGCCGCGCGCCTCACCCCCGACCCGCGCCAGCACCTCCCCCGTCCGTCTGCTCCACGCCACCACCACGGCCTCCTCGGGCACCGGGTGCCAGCGCGTCAGCAGCAGCCAGCGCACGTGGTAGCGGTGGACGACGGCGGCACGCTCGGCGCGGGTCGAGCCGGGGGCGAGGTAGGCGCGGACGTCGGCCGCCCGGCGTCTGCGCTCCCCCTCCTCCAGTGCCGGGTCGGGCCAGATGGGCGCGGCGAGGTTGGGCCCGTACCCGGCGATGGAATGACTGGCGAAGTACCCGTCGGTGATCACCACCTCGCCCGGCCCGATGTGCCGCGCCGCCCAGTCGTACGACGGCCAGCGCGTCGGCTGCGTGAACCCCACCGGGTCGACCGAGCGCGGCACGACCGCCCCGGCGTGCACGGTGACGAACCCGACGCACACCCCGGCCGCCGCCGCCCCGCCCAGCACCCTCCGGCCCCATCGCCACGGCCGGGGTGCCGCCAGCTCCACCGCGAGCGCGAACTGGAGCGGCACCAGCGCCGCCCACAGCGTCCTGGCATAGGTGAAGTGCCCGCTCACCCAGCCGTACGCCACCAGCAGGCACACCGGCAGGAACATCAGCACCAGTGGGTCGCGCACCGACCGGCGGGCCCGCACCCAGAGCGCGGGCAGGCCGATCAGTGCCAGCCAGGAGTTGGCGAGCATCCCCTCGTACAGCCGCAGGTGCATCGCGTCCATGCCGGTGTCGCCCACCAGCGCCAGCACGTCGTAGTACGGCCACGACACGGCGACCGCCGCGCATACCACCACACCGAACGCCCAGCGCGCCACGACCGGCCGGCGCCACCCCCGCTGACGCGCCGCCACGATCGCCGCCGCCCCCACGAGCGTCGAGGCCGCCGTGACGGGGTGGACGAGCAGGATCAGGCCGTACAGGACGCCGACGGCGGCGAACCCCCACCAGCCGCCCAGCCCGCTCGGGCCGACGAACCGCACGGCCGGTGTGTCCGCACGCGCGAGCCCGCAGGTCCAGGCCCACGCCCAGAACGTCAGCCCGATCGCGGCCGCCGACGGATACCCCAGGTTCGTCGTCATCGACATCAGCCCGAGGTAGCCGCTCCACAGGATCCGCGCGGTGCCCCACAGCAGCGTCATGAACAGCACGGCCAGGACCGGCGCCCAGGGGCGCGCGGTGAGGGTCCTCACGAACCGGCCGATCCCCGTCAGCAGCACCAGCAGGTGCACCGGCCCCGCCAGCTTCACGACCTCCCAGCCGGACAGCCCCGTCAGCCGCGCCAGCGCGCCCTGGGCGACGGCGTACGGCCCGTAGTAGGGGCTGCCCTCGCCCGGCAGGTCGGCCATGGTGTGGGCCGGGTGGAGCAGGTCGGCCTTCAGACGCTCGACGACCGCCGCGTGCTGTCCGGCGTCGCAGCAGAGCGGGATCCGCCAGTACGCCAGCGTCATCACCAGCCAGAACAGGGCGCCGTAGAACTGGTACGGCGTGGGCCGCCCGGGACGGCCGCCGCGCAGCGCCGTCGCACCCCGCACGGTCCGCCGGACAAGGACTCCGGCGCCCGCCGGACTGCTGGGAAGGGGGAGGGACTCGGGCATGCGCCGAATGTTCCCGCCCCTGCCACAGGCCTGACCCCGGGTCACTTCATCGGGTGAGGCGGCTACGCCCACCTGCCACCTCACCCGGAACGGCCAGGAGCACGTCGTGCTCCCGTCAGTCGCACAGCGCCCGCTCGGCCGCGGCCGGCCAGCGCGCGAACCGGAACCCGGTCCGCTCGAAGGCGCCCGTGAGGTTGTCCCAGAACCGCCGGGCGGTGAGCGGCGCGCGCACCGACTCCTTCAGCTCGGCCAGCTCACCGCAGTCCAGCGCGGCTCTGGCCGCTTCGACCGCCTCCCGCGAGGTCCCCGCCCGCAGCAGGTCGCCCCGGGGCGGGCGTTCGGCCGCCCACTCCGCGAAGACCCAGTGGTTGCGCAGGAACTTCTCGTGCCCGGGCCAGCTCCACCGCTCCAGCGCCAGGTGCGCGCCGACGGGACTGGCCAGCCCCCAGGCGTCGTTGACGTAGGCGTCGAGCGGTGCGGCGGCTCCCGTGACCCCGAGATGGCGTCCGACGATCACCACGTGGTACGGGGAGTCCGCCCGCATCGGCGTGGCGTGCAGCCTGCGCCCGGCGTCGAAGTACAGCAGCGTCGGCCGGGGTGCCGCGACGGCCCGGGCCAGCATGCCGCGCCCCTCCGGCAGCGCCGGCCAGTTGTCCACCCAGGTCGCCGTGCGTACCGGGTTGTGGTCGCCGAGGCCCTCCACGTCGGAGCTGCGCACGTTGAAGGTCGTCGGCGTGGAGCGTACGTCGAACGGCTCCCGCAGCGGACTGACCGCCGCGCACAGCCACACCACCAGCAGCGCGCTCGCCACGCCCGTGAACCTGGTCGCGGGGACCACCAGGACCGGCAGGAGCAGCAGCAGGAGGGCCGGCAGGATCATGCGCGCGTGCATGTAGTCGCCGCCGACACGGACGACGTACCCGGCCAGCAGCAGGCCCGCGGCCAGCGGCGCCAGCAGCACCGCGAGCGAGGCCCGTTCCGGATTCCGGGCCCGCCGCCGCGTGCGTGTGCGCCGTACCAGCGCGGCGGCCAGCGCGCCGAGCACGGGGACGACGGGCCACAGCCAGTACGGCCCGAACGTCTCCTGCAGATAGCCGGCGCCCCGGCCCCAGTCGCTGGCGCTCGCCTCCTTGGCGATGGCGGGCAGCGGCACCAGGACCCCGTAGTACCCCGCCCGGAACACCTCGTACGCCAGCGGCAGCGCCACCGCCGAGGCCAGCATCGCGGCGACGCCCCGCCGGGGCGGGCGCAGCACCCACCACTGCGCCGCCAGGAAGCACACCGTGACCACCGCGAGATCGGGCCGGACCAGCGGACCCAGCCCGAACACGAACGCGGCCGTGTACGTCGCCCGGGTCCGCCGGCCGCGCCGGGTGCACGTCAGCAGCCACCACGACAGGCCGGTCCAGCAGGTGCCCAGGCCGCTCTCCAGACCCGAGGTCATGTACGACCAGAACGGCGGCACGGCCAGCAGCACGAACACGCCCGCCGGCAGCAGCAGCCGCGCGCTCCGGTGCAGCCGGCAGGTGGCGTACAGGGCGAGTCCGAATCCGGCGGTGCTCAGCAGCAGCCCCAGCCCCACCGCGAGAAAGGCAGGGTCCTCGCCGGTCAGCCAGGTGCCGAGCGCGAGCAGCCACTGCCACAGGGTGCCGGTGGAACTCTCCGCCCGTTCCCCCACGTTGAACACGGGCCCGTTGCCCGCCAGGATCTGCCGGACCGGACGCAGGTAGATGAGCCCGTCGTCGCAGATCCAGCGCCGCCGGTAGCCCAGCACCAACAGCACCGCGGTGGGCACGGCGACCAGCGCCGCGTGCCACCAGTGCACCGGCCCCAGCCGTTCGACGGCGGCCGGCGGTGGTGCCGAGGAGGCCCGCTGGCCGGGCAGGGACGGTACGGCCTCGGGGGTGGCGGGAGTCCTCATCGCTCGACCAGCGCTCCGGACCGGGCACGCACGCCCGGGGTCCGGCGGGCCGCGGGCAGCGGCGCACCACTGCCCTCGCCCAGCATCAGCAGCCGCACGACCCGCTCGGCGGCCTGCCCGTCCTCGAACTCGCAGTACCGCTCCCGGAAGGCGGCCCGCAGCCGCGCCGCCTCCGCGTCCTGCCACGTGCCGGACGCGAACAGCCAGGTCAGCTCACGGTAGGAACGCGACACGTGCCCCGGCGCGTCGGCCGTGATGTCGAAGTAGGCGCCCCGGCTGGCCGCGAACGCGCCCCAGTCGTCGGCGTGGACCACGACCGGCCGGTCGAGGAGGACGTAGTCGAACATCAGGGCGGAGTAGTCGGTGACCAGTACGTCGGAGGCGAGCATCAGATCCGCCACGTGCGGCTCGTCCGTCGCGTCCACCAGCACGCCCCGCCGGTGCAGGTCGGTCAGCCCGAGGCGGCGCGCCACACCCCCGGCCAGCGCGGGGTGCAGGCGTACGACGAGGGTGTGGCCGGGCCCGAGGTCGGCCGCGAACCGGGCCAGGTCGAACCGGTCGACGTGGCCGCCGCGCCGGTAGTCGCGGCGGGTCGGCGCGTACAGCACGACCGTGTCACCGGCCGGGACACCGAGCCGCTCGCGTACCGCCGCGCCGCGCTCCGGACCGGCGCCCACCAGCACATCGTTGCGCGGGCTGCCGGTGCGCAGCGAGGTGAAGTGGCACGGGTAGGCCCGCTCCCAGGCCAGCTCCGCGTGCCGCCCGGCGACCAGGCTGTAGTCCCACCGGTCGGCCCGGCGCAGCATCTGCGGCACGTCGAAGCCGTGCCGGGCGCCCGGCTTGGTCAGCAGGTCGGCGCCCATGTACTTGAGCGGCGTGCCCTGGTGGGTGTGGATGTGCACGCTGCCGGGCCGCTTGGCCAGGGTGCCCGGCCAGTTGACGTTGTTCACCCAGTAGGTGGCCCGGGCCATGACCTCGTGGTAGCGGCGCGAGCCCGGTGTCACATGGTCGATGCCGGGCGGCAGCGCGCCCACGGCGTCCTCCCGGACCACCCACACGCCGTGGATGTGCGGGGCGATCTCGCGGGCCTTGGCGTGGATCGCGGCCGGATCGCCGGACACGCCCCCGTGGTGGGTCGCGGAGTAGACGGCGAGGTGCGGGTCGAGGGGACGCCTCGACTGGCCCCGGTACCAGGTGCGCTGTGCCGTCTCCGACACCTTCCCCACCACCCGCCGCTTCCCGCCCAGGGCGGTCGCGCGCAGGTCCCGCAGCCCACGCACCGCCGCGTACGACGCGTACGGCGCCGAGGCCAGCAGCCGCATCTCGACCCCGCGCCAGCCGCCGGGCTCCTCGAAACCGCCCTCGGGGAGGTGGCGGCGGTGGAAGGAACGGATCTCGCGGTAGAAGTCGCCCCGGTCTGCGGGCCGCACCCGGTCCTCGCGGGCCAGCACGAACAGCATGTGGTCCAGCGCCCGCTCCAGCAGCAGCGGCCGCGCCCAGTCGAGGTCGGGTCGCTGCTCCAGGAACGCGAACAGCCCCTCGTACTGCGGGAAGATCTCGAAGTGCCGGCGTCCCGGCGTCCTGGTGATCGCGCCCTGCCGGCGCTGCCGGTACTCCACGCCGATCCGGTCCAGGCAGGCGATCCGGTCCGCCAGCACCATCGACCGGTAGGTGACCGGCGCGTCCTCGTACAGCCCCGGCGCGTACCTCAGGCCGTGCTCCTGGAAGAAGGCCCGCCGGTAGGCCTTGTTCCAGGCGACCAGGAACAGGTTCAGGTACTCGGGGTTCTCCCGGACCCGGAACGTCTCCAGGCCCGCCGCGTCCAGCAGGTCCGCCGCCTCACTGCGCCCGCCCCGGCCCCACCAGTAGGTGCGCACGTGGTCGAAGACCAGGAGGTCCGGGTCGCCGGTCGTCTCCAGCCGCGCGGCGACCGCGGCCAGCAGGCCCGGCGTGTAGTGGTCGTCGCTGTCGAGGAACAGGACGTAGTCGCCGGCCGCCTGATCGAGCCCGGCGTTGCGGGCCCGGCCCAGGCCGACGTTCTCGGGCAGGTGCAGCACCCGCACCCGGGCGTCGCGGGCGGCGTACTCGTCGAGGATCGCGCCGCTGCCGTCGGGCGACCGGTCGTCCACGGCGATCACCTCGAAGTCGCCGTACGACTGGCCGAGCACCGAGTCGAGGCACTCGCGCAGGAAGCCCTGCACCTTGTAGACGGGGACGATGATGCTGAAGCGGGGCACGTCTTCGGTCAGCTCCTTACGAGGGGGACGGCGGCGGGAGCCGGGACGCGCTCCGCGAGCGGGACCACGGGCGGGATCGACTCGGGCGGCTCCCCCAGCAGCACCCGGCGCACGACGCGCTCGGCGGCCCGCCCGTCGTCGAACTGGCAGAAGCGCTCCCGGAACACGGCGCGCAGGGCCTCGGCGGAGTCGTCCGCGTACGTACCGTCGCGGAAGACGGCCGCCAGCTCCCCGGGCGTACGGGCGACCCGGCCGGGCGGCAGCCGCATCAGGTCGAAGTAGACGCCCCGGAGCTCCCGGTAGACGTCCCAGTCGTCGGCGTACACGACGATCGGCCGGTCCAGGTTGGCGTAGTCGAACATGATCGACGAGTAGTCGGTGATCAGCGCGTCCGCGGCCAGACACACGTCCTCCGAGGAGCGGTGCCCGGTGACGTCGATGATCCGGCCGCCGCCCCGGACCTTCCCCTGGTCGTAGAAGTAGTGGGCGCGCAGCAGCACCACGTAGTCGTCGCCGATCGCCTCGCAGAACTCGGCCAGGTCCAGGACCGAGGAGAAGCCGGTGGCGTAGTCGCGGTGCGTGGGCGCGTAGAGCAGGGCCTTCTTGCCCTCCGGGACGCCCAGTTCCTTGCGCACGCGGGCCACGTCCTCGCCGGAGGCGGTGTAGTACACGTCGTTGCGCGGATAGCCGTACTCGAGGATCTCGTGGGCGCTGGGGAACGCCCGTTCCCACATCTCGGTGGAGTGCCGGTTGGAGGTGAGGTTGTAGTCCCAGCGGTCGACCCGGGCCAGCAGCCGGCCGATGCTTCCGGTCGCCGCCGCCACCACCGGGTACGTCGCCTGGTCGGCCCCCATCTTCTTCAGCGGGGTGCCGTGCTGGGTCTGGAGGTGCACGCTGCCCGGGCGCTTGACGACGGCGTCCGCGAAGTTGGCGTTGTTGACGAGGTACTTGGCGCGGGCCAGCACCTGCCAGTACGTGCGGCTGCCGATCACCGCGTACGCCACGTCCTTCGGCATGCTGTGCACCGCCTCCGGCTCCACCAGGAACACCGAGCGCAGGTGCGGGGCGAGTTCGCGGGCCTTGGCGTGGATCGCGGCCGGACTGCAGGCGTAGCCGCGGCCCCAGTACGCGCAGTACACGACGAGGTTCTCGTCGAGCGGGCGGCGGAGCTGCGCCGCGTACCACAGGCGGGTGCGCAGCCCCCGGGGGCGGGGGAGCAGCGCGGCGGCCCGCACCGCCCTCCGGTTGGCGGCGCGCAGCGTGCGGAACGCCGCGTACGACCCGGCCGCCAGCAGCCGGTGCTGGACGCCGAGGCTACCGCCGGGCGGCCGGTAGCCGGCGGGGCGGTGGCGCCGGTAGAGCCCACTCGCCCGCCGGAAGAACGCGCGGCGTCCGGCCGGCAGGCGCCGGGGGTGGGCGGCCGTCTTCAGTACGGCGGCGAAGAGCTGCTCGAACAGCGGCGTCAGCCGGTCCGGCGGCAGCCCGAGCTCCCCGGCCCGCGTCAGTACCAGCTCCGTCTGGTCGAGGAGTTCGGCATGGTGCTCGCCCGGGAGGTTGAGGCGGTTGCCCTGCCGGCGCAGCAGGTGCCGGACCACGACCGTGCGCAGGACCGCCGCCCGCTCCGCCCGCAGGGCCACCAGCCCGCCGAACCCGACGTCGGTGAAGTGGTCCCCGGGGAAGGTGATGCCCCGCTCCGTGAGGAAGGAACGGCGGTAGGCCGCGCTCCACGCCGGCAGCGCCACGCCCGTCAGCCGCGGGGCCCGGCCGGGTGAGAAGGCCCCGTCCGGCGCCCCGGCCAGGAGAAGCGCGGCCGGGTTGGCCGGCTCGCCCTCCCACCAGGGGGTGCGTTCGTGTTCGAAGTACAGGACGTCCACGTCGCCCGTGTCGCCGAGCCGGGTGTCCAGAGCCGCCAGCGCCCCGGGGGCCAGGACGTCGTCCCCGTCGAGGAACAGCACATGGCCGCCGACCGCCGCCCGCAGCCCGGCGTTGCGCGCCCCGGCCAGGCCGGCCGACGGCGGGGAGTCCACCGGCGTCACCCGGTGGTCCCGCTCGGCGTACCCGGCCACGACGTCCGCCGCGGGTGAGTCGGGGGCGTCGCACACCGGGATCAGCTCGAAGTCGCCGAACGACTGGCCGAGGATCGAGTCCAGCGCCTGGGACAGCCGGCCGGCCACCCCATGGGACGGAACGACGATGCTGAAGCGGGGCATTCTGCTCTTTCTGTCGGAGATCCGTCGGAGATCTTCAGGAGCGGGGCGGCCTCACACGGCGCGGCGGCGGGCTCCCCGCAGTGCGAGACGCGTTCATGCGCTGTCGGCGACGACGGCGGTGCCGGTCGGCAGCGGAATCGTGGCGAGCGGCTCGCGCGCCATGGACGCCACCGCCGACGGCACCGGACGGCGCTCGGCGGGCGGTACGACCGGCGGCAGGTCCGACTCCCCGAGGACGACCCGGCGGACGACCCGTTCGCCGGCCCGGCCGTCGTCGTAGGCGCAGAACCGCTCGCGGAACGCCGAGCGCAACTGGGCCGACCGGGAGCCGCGCCAGTGGCCGGTGGCGAAGATGTCGATCAGTTCGTCCTCGCCGCGGGCGACCGCGCCCGGCGGGAAGGACCGCAGGTCGAAGTAGGTGCCGCGGGCCGCCTCGTACGCCTCCCAGTCATCGGCGTGGATCACGATCGGCCGGTCCAGGCCGGCGTAGTCGAACATGAGGGACGAGTAGTCCGTGACCAGGGCGTCCGAGGCCAGGCACAGCGACTGGACGCTCGGATGGTCGCTGACGTCGAGGACCCGGCCGCAGGTGCCGGCCGGCGGGGCGGCGTAGGCGTGGTGGGAGCGGGTCAGCACGACGAAGCGGGGGCCCAGGCGGCGCACGATCCGCTCCAGGTCGAGGCTGCGGCGCTGGGAGCGGCGGTAGTCGCGGTGGGCCGGCGCGTACAGGATCGCCACCGTGCCCTCGGGGATGCCGAGCGAGGCACGCAGCCGGGTCACGTCCGCCGCGGTCGCCGTCCGGAACACGTCGTTGCGGGGGTTGCCGTATTCCAGAGTCGTGTAGCGGCCCGGGTGGACGCGCTCGTGAATGAGGGTCGTGTGGCGGTTGGCGGACAGCACGTAGTCCCATTGGTCGACGCCCCTGAGGAGCCCGGCGAAGTCCCGGCCGCGGGCGGCCGCCGGGCGTTCTTGCAGGTCGAGGCCGATGTGCCCCAGTGGGGTGCCCTGCCCGGTCTGGATGAGTACCTGGCCCCGGCGCTTGACCAGGCGGTGGTCGAAGTCGGTGTTGCTGACCAGGTAGGCGGACCGGGCGAGCGCCGCCCAGTAGGCGGCCGTGCCGGGGACGAGGCGGCGCGTGCCCGGCGGGATCGTGTGGTGGTACTCGGGACGGGCGATCCACGCCGTGCGGATGTGCGGCGCGAGGTCGCGGAACGCCGACTCCAGCGCACCCGGGTTGCAGCTGTGGCCGCGGCCGTCGTAGGCGGTGAAGACGGCCCGGTCGGCGCGCAGCGGGAGACAGCGCTGCACGCGGTAGTGACACCTGAGCGCGGCGGACCTCAGGCCCCGCAGCAGCCCCCCGGCGGCCCGGACGGTGGCGCGGTGCAGGGCCGACGCCAGCTGGAGCGTGCGGTAGGTGCGGTGCAGGCCGAAGCGGATCAGGACGTGCTGGATCCGGCAGCGGTGGGGGTTCCCCCGCTCGAGCGAAGCCGGCAGCGAGGGAGGGAGGGGTGCGCCCGGCGTGCGGTAACGGCGGTAATGGGCGCGGGCCCGGCGCATGAAGTCCGCGCGCGAACCGTGCGGCAGCCGGTCCCGGCGGGAGTACACGATCGCCAGGTGGTGGACCATGCGGTGGAAGAGAGCCGGCCGCCACCTGGCCAGTTCCGGACGCTCGTCGAGCTGCGCGAACACCCGGTCGTACTGCTCGAAGACGTCGAAGTGCCGCTCGCTGGTGGTGCGCAGGATGCTGCCCTGCCGGCGCTGCCGGTAGTGCACGCAGACCCGGTCGAGGGTGGCGATCGACTCCGCGGTCATCAGCACCGGGTACGTCCACGGGGTGTCCTCGTAGTACCCGGGCGGGAAGACGAACCCCTTCTCCTCGATGAACTCCCGCCGGTACGCCTTGTTCCAGGCGACCATCAGCAGCCGCAGCAGGCCCGGCCGGTCCTCCAGGCGGAACGGGGCCGGGCCCTGCTCGGTGAGCTGGCGGGCCACCTGGTTGCGGACCGCCTCGCCCGTCCAGTAGGTGCGCGCGTAGTCGAAGACCAGGACCTCCGGGTCGCCCGTCTCCTTCAGCCGGTCCGCGATCGACCGCAGCGCATGAGGTGTGAAGGTGTCGTCGGCGTCCAGGAACAGCAGGTAGTCGCCGCTCGCGTGCGCCACGCCGGCGTTGCGTGCGGGGCCCAGGCCGACGTTCTGCGGCAGGTGGACGGGCCGGACCCGCGCGTCCCGGGCGGCGAACTCGTCGATGATCGCGCCGCACGCGTCCGGCGAGCAGTCGTCCACGACGATCAGTTCCAGATCGGGACAGGACTGGGAGAGCACCGACTCGAGGCACTCGTGCAGGTACGCCTGAACCTGGTACGCGGGGACAATCACACTGAACCTGGGCAAGAGGCCATCCATCGGTCGGCGCGGGCGTTCGGCCCGGGAACGGCCGGTGGGCCGACTTGGTTACGGCGGCTACGGCATCCGGGGGAACGCCGAGGGGGCGCACCGCGACCGGCCCGCCCCCTCAACTGCCGTGTACTGAGAGCTACTTCACCGCGCCCGCCATCACGCCGGACACGAACTGGCGCTGGAACGCGAAGAAGACGGCCAGCGGGACCACCATCGAGATGAACGCGCCGGGTGCCAGCACGTCGATGTTGTTGCCGAACTGCCGTACCTGCGTCTGCAGCGCGACCGTGATCGGCTGGCTCCCGGAGTCCGAGAAGATCAGCGCCACCAGCAGGTCGTTCCACACCCACAGGAACTGGAAGATGCCGAGAGCCGCGATCGCCGGGGCCCCGAGCGGCATCACGACACGGAAGAACAGCCGCAGTTCACCCGCCCCGTCCAGGCGCGCGGCCTCCAGCAGCTCTCTCGGGATCTCCGCGAAGAAGTTCCGCAGCAGGAACACGGCGAAGGGCAGGCCGAAGCCGACGTGGAAGAGCACCACGCCGAGCACCGAGCCGAAGATGCCGATGGAGCCGAAGAGCTCGGCGATCGGGATCAGCGCGACCTGCACCGGTACGACCAGCAGGCCGACCACGCCCAGGAACCACCAGTCCCGGCCGGGGAACTCCATCCAGGCGAAGGCGTAACCCGCGAGCGAGCCGATGATCACGACCAGCAGGGTCGCCGGGACGGTGATCCACACGGTGTTCAGCAGGCTGCTGGTGATGTCCTCGTTCTGCAGCAGCTTCGAGTAGCTGTCGAAGGTGATCTGGGACGGCTCGGTGAACACCTTCCACCAGCCGCTCGCCGCGATGTCCTCCGGCGAACGGAGACTGGACAACAGCAGGCCGATGGTCGGCACCAGCCAGAAAAGGCCCACCAGGATGAGGAACACCCGCACGAGTCCGCCGCTGACCCCCTCGACCAGCCGGGACGCCAGCGAGTGCTTCGCCTTCACCGGCCCGGAGGGCCGCGCCGCCTTGCCGGGCAGACTGCCCGCGTCCGCCGTCATCGCCGCACCTCCCGCCTCAGCCGACGCACGTTGAACCACATCACCGGGATCACGAGCAGCAGCAGGAACACCGAGATGGCGCTGGCGATGCCCGGCTGGTCCTCGGAGAAGCCCTTGCGGTACAGCTCCAGGGCGAGGACGTTCGCGTCGTCCTGGGAGGAGCCGGGGGCGATGATGAAGACCAGGTCGAAGATCTTCAGCACGTTGATCATCAGGGTGACGGTGACGACGGCGAGGACCGGTGCCAGCAACGGCACCGTGACCCGTCTGAACACCTGCCACTCCGACGCCCCGTCGACCCGGGCCGCCTCCAGCAGTTCACGCGGCACACTCGCGAGCCCGGCGGCGATCAGCACCATCGCGAAGCCCGCCCACATCCAGATGTACGAGCCGATGATGGACGGGGTGACCAGGGACGGGCCGAGCCAGTCCAGGCCGTTGTACGGCTCCTTGAAGTTGCTCGCCGGAAGCCGGAGCTGGGCTCCGTCGGCCGATGCGGGCAGCGTGAAGGTGCCGTCGTCGCCGGCTGTCGTCGACGCCACCACCTTGCCGTCCTTCACGGCCTCGATCCTCATGCCCGCATAACCGAGCTCCGACGGATCGACCCCGTTGAGCTTGCCGACGCCCTGGCCACGCGTGAAGTCCTGCCAGGTCGTGCCGGTGATCTCGTCCGGCTCGGGTTTCGGCGCCACGGCGGGCTTCGCGTCGTCGGGCATCTGGTCGGGCGCGACACCCACCAGGGGCAGTGAGACGGCCTCGCCCGCGCTGACCGGCGTCTTGGTGATGAACGCGCCGCCGCCGGCCGGCTCCAGCGGCGACTGGCGGCCCGGGTGGGCCTTCGGGAACGCCGACGACTGGACGAACGTGTCGTGCACGCCCACCCACACCGCGTTCGCCACGCCCTTGTCCGGGTCCTGGTCGTACACCAGGCGGAAGATGATGCCCGCCGCCAGCATCGAGATCGCCATCGGCATGAAGACGACCAGCTTGAAGGCCGTGCCCCAGCGCACCCGTTCGGTCAGCACCGCGAAGATCAGGCCGAGCGCCGTCGCGATCGTCGGCGCGAACACCACCCAGATGATGTTGTTCTTCAGCGCGGTGCGGATGCCCTCGTCGGTGAAGAGGGCCTTGTAGTTGTCTATTCCGGCGAAGCCGTCACCGGACTGGTCGTAGAAACTGCGTACGACCGAGTACCCGATCGGGTACACCACGAGCGCGCCGAGCAGGACGAGGGCGGGCAGCAGGAACAGCGCCGCCACCATCCTGCGCGTGCCGGTCACGCTCTTGCGCGACTTGGGAGCGGCAGGGGGCTTGGCGCCCCCTGCCGCCGTGGCCGACGTCATCTCCGTCAGTTCCCGAAGGCCGCGGCCGCTTCGGCCTCCAGCTTCGCCTGCGTACCCGCGATGTCCTTCGGGTTCTTCAGGAAGTCCTGGAGGATCTTCCACTCACCCTTGCCGGGCGTGCCGCCGAAGGCCTGCGGGGCCTGGTCGGACATGTCGAAACGGAAGTCGTCACCGGCGTCGATGAGCGCCTTGGCGATCCTCTGCTGCACCGCGTTCGGGTACGCGGAGTTCGGCACGTTCTTGTTCGGTGACAGGTAGCCGCCCAGCTTGGCCTGGATCTGCGCCGCGTCCGGCGAGGCGAGCCAGGTGGCCAGGGCCTGGGACCCCTTGGAGTCCTCGAGGATCACGGCCGCGTCGCCGCCCGAGACCACCGGACCCTGGTCACCCACGGCCGGGAACGGGAAGACCTTCGCGTCCGTGCCGATCTTCATGCTCGACGGGATGTTGACCTGCGCGAAGTCACCCGCGGCGACCATCGCCGCCTTCGGCTGGTCCCCGCCGGTGAAGACCTGGGTGACGGAGGCCGGGAAGTCGGTCTGCAACGCCCCGTTCGCCCCGCCCGCGATGTAGTCCGGCTTGCCCCAGACCTGCGCGAGGGTGGTCAGCGCGTCCTTCACGGACGGGTCCGTCCACTTGATCTCGTGCTTGGCCAGCTGGTCGTACTTCTCCGGTCCGGCCTGGGAGAGGTAGACGTTCTCGAACCAGTCGGTCAGCGTCCAGCCCTCGGCCGCGCCGACGGAGAACGGGGTGACGCCGGAGTCGAAGACCGTCTGCGCCGTGTTGAGCAGATCCGGCCAGGTCTCGGGCTCCTTCGCCCCGGCGTTCTCGAAGACCTGGTTGTTGTACCAGATCAGGGACTTGTTGGCGGCCTTGTAGTAGACGCCGTACTGCTTGCCGTTCACCTTTCCGATGTCCTGCCAGCCCTGCGAGTAGTTCTCGCCGAGCTCCTTCTGCGCCTCGGAGCCGAGCGGCTTGGCCCAGCCGCGGTCGACGGCCTGCTTGATGGCGCCCGGCTGCGGCAGCATCGCGATGTCCGGCGGCTGCCCGCCGGCCACCTTCGAGCCGATGAAGTTGATGATCGGGTCCTGGGCGGGCACGAACGTGACCGTGGCGCCCGTGCGCTTCTCGAACTCCTCCAGGACCTTCTTGAAGTTGGCCTGTTCGGTACCGCTCCACACGGCGGCGATCTCCAGGCTCGTCCCGTCCAGCTTCGGCAGGGTGACCTGGCTGGCGGTCTCCTCGCTGTTGCCCGTGTTTCCGCTGTTGCCGTTGTCGTCGCCTCCGCAGGCGGTGAGCGAGAGCGCGAGCGCTCCCGCGGCGACGGCCGCCGCGGCTCTGGTGGCCCTGCGGCTGTGAGGGGTCGCCTTGTTCCGTTCGGGCGACCAACGTTTCCGGATGGTGCTGCTCGTCATGCGCATGACTGCCCCGTTCTTCGTTCCCTCGTCGAACGTCGAGCGCGCTCCCGTGCGATCTGGTCTACGCCCGGTGTGCGGGGGCGGCAAGATGGCGTCGGCTGTCAAGCGGGGGATCGTGACCCCGTCGTGACCAGGGACTCGTCCCTGATCAACGGACGTGGTCGGCATTCGGCCAGTGCTGCGGACCGCTACAGAAGTGACGGCACCTTGGCCGCCGCGACCTCCCGCGCCGCCCTTTCCAGCGCGCTGGCCAACAGTGCCAGGTCGGTCGGGCCGTTCCCGAGTTCCCGCACCGGACGCCGGGCCGGAGGGTCACCCATGCGGTGCCATTCGAGGGGGACGACCGTGGGGCGCAGGGTCGCCGTCCGGGGGATACGGCCGGTGACACGCCCGCCCTGGAACGGGGTGCTCCGCCCGTCCGCGCGGTCGAGGCGCCCACGGCCCGGAGCGGGCTCGTCGGGCCCCTCCGCCGGGGCGTCCAGGGTCACGCGGAGGGTGGCCCGGCGCGCCGGTTCCGTCTCCGCCGTACGCGGGCACGGGCCGGTGGCCGCCACCAGGTGCACGCCCAGCCGCTCACCCTCCCGGGCCACGGCCTCCAGCGCGCGCATCACCGATCCGGCCGCGGGCCGTCCGGTCGAACCGAGCGCGGGGGAGACCAGCGCGTCCAGGTCGTCGACGACCACGACGAGCCGGGGCAGCGGCGGCGCCGCTTCCTGCTGCCGCCGGGCCGCTCCTGGCCGCAGCCGCATGGTGGAACTGGGCGGGCTGTCGAGGTCCCCGGCACCGGAGGCGGCCTCCACCGGGGCGCCGCCCCGGGATATCGCCGTGCGCTGCGCGACCATACGGCCCGACACCTCGCGCCCGGTGTGCCACTCGGCGAAGTCCGACCGTCCCAGCAACTCCGCGCGCCGCTTCAGCTCGGCGCTCAGCGACTGCGCGAACTCCCGCATGCGGACCGGATCGTGGGCGGTGAGGTAGGTGGTGACATGCGGTACGTCCGTGCACACGCGCAGCCCCTCACCGGCCCCGCCGCCCGCTCCGGGGCCGCCCCGGCCGTCGACCAGCACGACGCTCAGGCGATCCGGCCGCTCGGCGGCGGCCAGCGACGCGACGACCGCCCGCAGCAGCTCCGTCCGGCCACTGCCCGGCGGGCCCTCGATCAGCAGATGGGGTCCCTGGGCCACGAGGTCCGCGCAGACCGGGCCGCGCGGCCCGGCGCCGAGCACCGCGCGCACCCGCCCGCCCAGCGCCTCACTGTCGTCGGCCGCGTCCGCCCAGCGCGCCATCAGTGACGCCGGGGTCGCCCGCGCCAGGCCCAGCTCGTCCAGCAGCCGGGCCGCCTGGGGCAGCGGTGCGGAGACGCGCGGCTGCCGCTCGCTCGACGCGCCGTCCGTACGCAGGGGCGCCAGCGCCCGCCCGAACCGCTCGGCCCAGGCGGCCGAAACCGCGTCGACGGTGGCGACCGTGCCGTGGCCCACAGGCCCGGCCGGTGCGGAACCGGCGCCGACCCGGGCCACGCGCATCAGCCGCAGGGCTGTCGCCACGTCCCCGCTGAGCAGGGCGACCGCACCGCACTGCCGGAACGTCGGCGACACCGAGCAGGCCGCCTCGTAGGTCTCCGTCACCGGGGACGCCGGGGAGGCGGCGGCCGTCTCGGCCAGACACACCACGTGGATACCGGCCCGGGGGCCCTCCAGCGCGAGCCGCGCCACGGCGTCGCGCAGGCCGGCACCGCCGGGGTCGCCGTCCACGACCAGGACGGTGTACGGGCCGGGGAAGCCGTCCGTCGCATCCGCGGCGGGGTCGTCCTGGGCCCAGGAGGGACGGCGGGGAACTCCACCGGGCCGGACGGTGCTCGCCGGGGCGTCGCCGGCCGCCGGTCCCGCTTCCGCCAGCTCGTCCTCCAGACGGCGGAGGAGCTCGTCGGTGCGGGCGGCGGCCTGTTCACGGTCGTGGGCGAGGAGCAGACGGCAGTCCTGGCCGTGCCCGGGGCGGACATGCGGCAGCCAGCCCAGCCAGGACCACTCGGCGGTGCGCTCCTCCAGCGGGCGGGAGCGGTCCGCGGCGATCAGGACGATCTCCAGCGTGTCGGGGGAGTGCAGCGCGGCGAGCTGGGCCAGCACGGCACGGGCCAGCCCGGTGAGCCGCGCCCGCGGCCCGGCCAGTCCCAGCGCGCCGACCTCGCGCAGCCCGGCGGTCACCGGCACCGCGGGCAACAGGCCCGAGCCGTCCGGCGCCGCACGGTCGGCCGTACCGAGGCGCACCGCGAGCGCCTCCGGGTGGCCCGGTCCGCGCTCCCACAGCCGGGGCCCCGGCCCCAGTGCCGTCAGCAGCACGGCGGCCGGGTCCGGCCAGGTCTCCGGCACCGCCGGCGCGACGGCCGGCCGCTCCGCCGCGACCCCGGCCGGCTCGTCCTCGTACGCCCCGCGCGCGGGCGCGGTGTCCTGCTCGCCACGCCCCCCGGCCAGCCGCCGCGCCCACGCCCCGAGCCCGCCCCGCCTGCGCGTGCCCTGCGGCAGATCGGTGCCCCGGAGGGGCGTCCCTTTGCGCCCGCTCCCGGCACCGGGAGCGAGGCCGTCCGCTGCTCCGCCCCGCCGACCGGAGCCGTCCGTACCGGGAGCGAGGCCGTCCGTCCCCGCACGGCGTCCGGGGCTGTCGGCACCGGGAGGACGGCCGTCGGATCCGGCGCGGCGCCCGGGGCTGCCGGCGCCGGCCGCGAGGCCGTCCGCTGCTCCGCCCCGCCGACCGGAGCCGTCCTCACCTCCGCCGCCGAACGCCCCGCCCACGGCGTGCACCGCGTGCGTGTCCCCGGCTCCGAGACCGGACTGCGTCCCATCGCGTCGCTGCGGAGTGCTGGTGATGCCGTAGGGGGACGTCACGGCCGGCGGATCCCCGGCGGCGCCACGCTGCCGCGGAGTCCGGATCTCGCCGTCCGGCGCTGCTGAGCGCGTCGAGTCGTCCGGAGAGCCGACGGCGGCCGCGTCTCCCCGGGCCTGGGACGCACGCGTCCCCGGGGCCCCGAGTCCGCTGCCGGACTCGCCTTCCGCGGGCTCCGGGTACGGCCCCCGCCCACCGGTTCCGGACGGTGTCCCGCCCCCGGCGGACCCAGGACGCCCACCGCCCCCCGGGTGGACCTGGCCCCCGCTGTCCTCTGGGCGGGTGTCACCCACCCGTGCGGCCTGCGCGGCCGCGCTCACCCTCCTGCCCTCGACCCGGGGCGCCCCGCCCTGCCCGGGCACCACGGCCGAGTCGCCGGATCCACGGCCCGCGGTGCCCTGCGTGCCCCAGGACACCGAGCCGTACATGTGCCGGGCGGGCCCCGAAGGACCGGCGGCGGCCGGGTCCGGCACGCGCGCGTCCGTCTCCGCGCCACCGACGCGGGGGACGGGGCCCGGCACGCGGACGTGCCCCTCCCCGTCCGGTGTCGTGTCCACCCGGCCACCCGGCCCCCCGGCGGGAGCCAGCCGCAGGGCCGATTCGCCGATCCGCAGCAGCGCCCCGGGGGCGAAGTGGACCTGGCGGGTGCCCACCCGTGTGCCGTCCAGCGTCGTGCCGTTCGTGGAGTCGAGGTCGGCGACCGACACGCGGCCGTCCGCGCCGACCGTCACCGCGCAGTGCAACCGGGAGACGTCGGGGTCGTCCAGCGGCACATCGGCGTCGGCGGAGCGCCCGATGCGGATCTCGCCGCCGTGCAGGAGGTGGACGCCGCCGGCGTCGGGGCCGGCCACCACCTGGAGCTGGGCCGGGGCGTCCTCAAGTTCCGGATGCGGCTCCGGCTCGCCCGGAGCGCCCACGGACAGCACGGCGCCGTCGGTCAGCGGAGGCTCGCCGAGCGTGCACCGCTGGGTGTCCAGCCGCTGCTCCCCGGCGTACAGCACGGGAGAGCCCGAGCCGTCGCCGCCCTGGACCACCTGGGCGAGCGCCGAGGCCACCGCCGCGAGCGCCGTGCCGGCGGGCGCCGTGACCAGCACGTCGCTGCGTGGGGCGCGGTCCCGCCCCGGCACCGTCGGGCCCTGCGGGTCTACGACGGTCAGCCGGATCTGCATCGCCGTCAGCGGTCCCTTCTGCTCAGGCGCGGAGTCCCCCACCCCGCCCCAGCACGTCGGCCAGTACTGCACGCATCCTCGCACCTGCCACTGACAGCGCGCCCCTCGCTCAGGGACAAGTGATCTTGATTGGTCGGCTCTGCCCGTAAAAGTGCCTGAGAAATGCCGCACCCGCGATCACTTGAGATCTGTCACGTTCACTCTCGGCAACCACGAGACCGAGGTGAGCGTCTTTTCTTCGAACAGGCGCGGGCGCGGATACGTAAGACCCACAGAATGACGACACTCCGGTCCCGGGCGCACGGCACTACAGTGGGTCGGACAGGCCAGCAGGCAAGGCAAGCACCAGGGAGCGCATGACGTGCGGCCGGTAGGCAGCAAGTACCTGCTCGAGGAGCCGCTCGGACGCGGCGCCACGGGCACCGTCTGGCGAGCCCGCCAGCGCGAGACCGCGGGCGCCGAGGCGGCCGTGCCGGGACAGCCCGGCGAGACCGTCGCGATCAAGGTCCTCAAGGAGGAGCTGGCCAGCGACGCGGACATCGTCATGCGGTTCCTCCGGGAGCGCTCCGTCCTGCTCCGGCTCACCCACCCGAACATCGTCCGGGTCCGTGACCTGGTGGTCGAGGGCGAGCTGCTGGCGCTGGTCATGGACCTCGTCGAGGGTCCCGACCTGCACCGCTACCTCCGCGAGAACGGGCCCTTCACGCCCGTCGCGGCGGCGCTGCTCACCGCCCAGATCGCCGACGCGCTCGCCGCCAGCCACGCCGACGGCGTCGTCCACCGCGACCTCAAGCCGGCGAACGTGCTGCTCCAGCAGTACGACGGGCGGATGCACCCGCTGCTGACCGACTTCGGCATCGCCCGCCTCGCCGACTCCCCGGGCCTGACCCGCACCCAGGAGTTCGTCGGCACGCCCGCGTACGTCGCCCCCGAGTCCGCCGAGGGCCGCCCGCAGACCTCCGCCGTCGACATCTACGGCGCCGGCATCCTGCTGTACGAGCTGGTCACCGGCCGCCCGCCGTTCGCCGGCAGCTCCGCCCTCGAGGTGCTGCACCAGCACCTCAGCGCCGAGCCGCGCCGCCCCTCCACGGTCCCCGACCCGCTGTGGACGGTCATCGAGCGCTGCCTGCGCAAGAACCCCGACGAGCGGCCCAGCGCCGTGAACCTCGCCCGTGGCCTGCGCGTCGTCGCCGAGGGCATCGGGGTGCACGCGAACTCCACGCAGATCGCCGCCGCCGAGGGCGTCGGCGCGCTCCTGATGCCCGACCCGGCGCCGGCACCCGTGCCGGACACGTCCGGCGCGGCCGACCCGACGCAGGTCCTCCCGCAGGGCGCCGGCTCGTACGACCCGAACGGCGCGACCAGCGTCCTGCCGCACACCGGCGGCCCGGGCGCCGCCGACCCCACCGCCGTGCTGCCGAACCGCGGCGCGGCCGACCCGACCGCCGTCATGCCACCGGTCCCGCCGGGCTCACCCGGCCACCCGGGCCAGCAGGGCCAGGGCGGACCCGAGGACCCGCACCCCTGGCAGAACCAGCTCCGCGCCGCCCGCGACCGCAACGAGCAGACGCAGGTCCAGTACCTCGACCCGAACGAGGACCCGCTGCGCCGCCGCCCCCAGCGGCAGGTCGCCCGGCCGCAGCAGCAGCCCCCGCGCCGCCAGGCACCCCCGCCCGGGCCCGGCTACGGCCATCCGCAGCAGCAGCCCCAGCAGTACGCCCCCCAGCCCCAGCGGCCCCAGCCGCCGCAGCGCTACGCCCCGCCCGCGCCGCCGCCCCAGCCCCAGCAGCCGCAGCGGCCCCAGCGCGAGCCACGGCAGCCGCGGCAGCGCAGCGCCAACCCGATGCGGATCCCCGGGCTCGGCTGTCTGAAGGGCTGCCTCTTCACGATCGTCATCCTCTTCGTCGCCGGCTGGCTGATCTGGGAACTGAGCCCGCTCCAGGAGTGGATCGGCACCGGCAAGGGCTACTGGGACCAGCTCACCGACTGGTTCGGCACGGTGACCGGCTGGTTCGAGAAGCTGGGCGGCAGCGGGGGCGCTTAGGACCCCTCGGGGGCCTTGCACCACGTCGGCCCCGGGGACCGATCTGACCGGAACCCGCCTACGGTGTTGGTGATTTGTCGACACCTGGCGGGTGATTTCCGCCTCGGCGGTGAAGGTTGGCTCTTCGGACGCGTAGTTTTAGCGACAACACGCGTCGGTAGGAGCAGCCTTGGCACGGAAGATCGGCAGCCGGTACACCGCCCACCAGATCCTCGGGCGAGGCAGTGCCGGCACGGTGTGGCTGGGCGAGGGACCGGAAGGCCCCGTCGCCATCAAGCTGTTGCGTGAGGACCTCGCGTCCGACCAGGAACTCGTCGGCCGCTTCGTCCAGGAGCGGACGGCACTGCTCGGGCTGGAGCACCCGCACGTGGTGTCCGTACGCGACCTGGTCGTGGACGGCAACGACCTGGCCCTGGTCATGGACCTCGTCCGGGGCACGGACCTGCGGACCCGGCTGGACCGGGACCGGCGCCTCGCGCCCGAGGCCGCCGTCGCCATCGCGGCCGACATCGCCGACGGGCTGGCGGCCGCGCACGCCGCGGGCGTCGTGCACCGGGACGTGAAGCCGGAGAACGTCCTCCTGGACATGCAGGGCCCGCTCGGCCCCGGCGGCTCCCACCGCGCGCTGCTCACCGACTTCGGTGTGGCGAAGCTCATCGACACCCCGCGCCGGACCAAGGCCACGAAGATCATCGGCACGCCGGACTACCTCGCCCCCGAGATCGTCGAGGGCCTGCCCCCGCGCGCGTCGGTCGACATCTACGCGCTCGCCACCGTCCTCTACGAGCTGCTGGCGGGCTTCACCCCGTTCGGCGGCGGCCACCCGGGCGCGGTCCTGCGGCGGCACGTCACGGAGACGGTCGTCCCGCTGCCCGGCATCCCGGACGAGCTGTGGCAGCTGCTCGTCCAGTGCCTCGCCAAGGCACCCGCCTCGCGGCTGCGGGCCTCGGAGCTCGGGTCGCGGCTGCGCGAGCTGCTGCCGATGCTGAAGGGCATGCCGCCGCTGGAGGTGGACGAGCCGGACACCGAGTCCGCCGAGGAGGCCGACCGGGAGGAGCGGCCGGCCGGACCGGCACCGGCAGGTGAGCGGGCCCGGCGACGCGGCGCGGTGCCGCTGGTGCCGGGCGCGAAACCGGCCGACTCCAACCGGGACACCCACACCTCCATGCGCGTCCCCGCGCCCGACGAGCTGGCCGGGGGCGCCCACGGCACGGCCCGGGCCCCGCGCGCGTCGGGCACGCCCCGGCCGGGCTCGGCCCGCAACCGCGCCGCCGTCCGGCGGCGCCGCGTGGCCCTGGGAGTGGGCGCGGTCGTCCTGGCCGCGGCCCTCGGCGTCGGAGCGTGGCTGTCCACCTCGGGCGACGACGCGGACACCCCACCCCAGGACACGAAGAACTCGGCCCCGCAGTCCCCCTGACCCTGCGCACGCGCGGGTCGGTCGGCGGGTGGCGGTCGGGCTTTCGCGGTCCACGCGTGGGCCGGTCGGCGGGTGGCGGTCGGGCTTTCGCGGTCCACGCGCGGGCCGGTCGGTGGGTGTGGTCGAGTGAGCGGGCGCACGTGAACGCGGGGCGGCGGCCGCGGTCGCTGTCCGGTTCCGTCCGCCGGCGCCGGGCCGGCGCCGGGACGCCCGGCGTTCCGCCCCGCACTCGCCTCGCCCCCTGGGGCGCGCCGGAGCCCCGGAGGGGGCACCCGGGGGCCCGCGCCTTCAAAGCCCGCCGCGGCGGCCCGGCGCTGGCCGCCGGGCGGAGCCGTTACGCTGGAGGGCGTGGCAGTCGTCGATGTATCCGAAGAGCTCAAGTCCCTCTCCTCGACCATGGAGTCGATCGAGGCCGTTCTGGACCTCGAGAAGCTGAGGGCAGACATCGCCGTGCTCGAGGAGCAGGCGGCCGCGCCGTCCCTGTGGGACAACCCCGACGAGGCGCAGAAGATCACCAGCAAGCTGTCCCACCTCCAGGCCGAGGTGCGCAAGGCCGAGGCCCTGCGCGGTCGTATCGACGACCTCGCCGTCCTCTTCGAGATGGCCGAGGAGGAGGACGACCCGGACACCCGCGCCGAGGCCGAGTCCGAGCTCGCCGCCGTGCGCAAGGCGCTGGACGAGATGGAGGTCCGCACCCTCCTGTCCGGCGAGTACGACGCCCGTGAGGCCCTGGTGAACATCCGCGCCGAGGCGGGCGGCGTCGACGCCGCCGACTTCGCCGAGAAGCTCCAGCGCATGTACCTGCGCTGGGCCGAACAGCGCGGCTACAAGACCGAGATCTACGAGACGTCGTACGCGGAGGAGGCCGGCATCAAGTCGACCACTTTCGCCGTCCAGGCGCCCTACGCGTACGGCACGCTCTCCGTCGAGCAGGGCACCCACCGCCTCGTGCGCATCTCGCCCTTCGACAACCAGGGCCGTCGGCAGACCTCCTTCGCGGGCGTGGAGATCCTGCCCGTGGTCGAGCAGTCCGACCATGTCGACATCGACGAGAGCGACCTGCGGATCGACGTCTACCGGTCCTCGGGCCCCGGCGGCCAGGGCGTGAACACCACCGACTCCGCGGTGCGCATCACCCACATCCCCACCGGCATCGTCGTCTCCTGCCAGAACGAGCGGTCGCAGATCCAGAACAAGGCCACCGCCATGAACGTCCTCCAGGCCAAGCTGCTGGAGCGGCGCCGCCAGGAGGAGCAGGCCAAGATGGACGCCCTCAAGGGCGACGGCGGCAACTCCTGGGGCAACCAGATGCGTTCCTACGTGCTGCACCCGTACCAGATGGTCAAGGACCTGCGCACCGAGTTCGAGGTCGGCAACCCGGAGGCCGTGTTCAACGGCGAGATCGACGGGTTCCTCGAGGCCGGAATTCGCTGGCGCAAGCAGCAGGAGAAGTAATTTGTCGATAAGGCAACTGCCCACGTCGGTGCGGCAGTTGCCTTTTTCGCGCCCGCATGTCTGGGTTTTACATCACACTCACAGACTCAGACTCCCGGCATTGGCCCCGTAGTTGGACATGGCGCCCGCAAACGCCCTTGACGTGCCTTTGAAAAATGGGAAGGGTAAAGCGCGGCATGCGTGTCTCTGGGGCGCATGTGAACCGGGGGGCTTTTCACCACAGCTGTCCCCGTAGAGCACAGCCCCGAGCGATGCCTAATGACGATGAGCTACTGGGGGTAGCAACCACATGACGAAGAAGACGCGGATCCGTGTCGCGCGGATAGCGGCCGGTGCCGTGATCGCCGCAGGCGCCTCGCTGACCGCCGCGGGTGCCGCATCCGCCACCGAGGCCGAGGACTGCCTGCTCGGCATCCTGTGCGCCAAGGAGTCGCCGGTCCCGACGCCGCCGACCACCCCGCCGGTGCCGACCGACATCCCGACCGACCCGCCGACGGACCTCCCGACGGACCCGCCGTCGACCGAGGAGCCCACCGACGAGCCGACCGAACCCACGGACGAGCCGACCGAGCCGACCGAGGACCCGACGGTCCAGCCGACCGACCCGGGCAACGGCAACGGTGGCGGCAACGGTGGCGGCAACGGTGGCGGCAACGCCAACGGTGGTGGCAATGCCAACGGTGGCGGCAACGGCGGCGGAAACGTCACCGACCCCGACGGCGGGACCGCCCCGCAGCAGGAGGGCTCCTCCTCCCTCACCGACACCGGCTCGGACGTCACCCCGGCCCCGCAGGCCCAGAGCGCGGGCGGTGGCGATGAGCTCGCCGAGACCGGTGCCACGGAGACCACCTTCCTGGTGATCGGCGCCGCCACGATGATCGCCGGCGGTGTCGGCTTCCGCGTCCTGCCGCGCCTCGTGGGCGGCCGTGGCGGAGCTGCCGCCTGACGGTAGCCGCGTCCGTACGGACCGTGTGCACAGCGCAACACCGAGGGCCCGGAGCGTCACGCTCCGGGCCCTCGGCCGTGTCGGGGGGCTGCTTGTTACGCCGTCTGGTGGGCCAGCAGTGCGACGGCCGCGACCAGCACCGTCAGCAGGGCGATCAACGCCAGCGGGCTCAGGTTCGCGAGGAAGCTCTCCTGCTGCAGCCGCTCACGGTTCGCGCGGCACACGGGGCAGCGGCCCTCGCTCACGGGGGCCGCGCAGTTCGCGCACACCAGCCGGTCGTACGTCATGCGCTCGCCCTCCTCGCGCCGGTTCCACGTGTTCAACGTCCGTGGGTAGGGGAATGTTCCCCTCCCCACTGTGCCAGGTTCCGTCGGCGGCTGCGCGGCCGCTGCCAAAGAGGTGGTCGTGCATTGTCCCGCGGCTGCCCGGCGGTGGAGGCTGGTCGCGCGCTGCGGCGGGGCCGCAGATCGACACGGCCGCCACTCCGGGGGCGTACAAAACGGCACATCCAATGTGCAACCACCACGGGTGACTGCGGTCACGTACCCGCTTCGCGTATGGTCACGCTCATCTACCCCCGGCGACCCGTGGTGCATCCGTGATCCGATTCGACAACGTCTCCAAGGTCTACCCCAAGCAGACCCGCCCCGCCCTCCGGGATGTCTCCCTGGAGGTCGAGAAGGGCGAGTTCGTCTTCCTCGTGGGGTCCTCCGGCTCCGGAAAGTCCACCTTCCTGCGGCTGATCCTCCGCGAGGAGCGGTGCAGCCACGGGCAGGTGCACGTCCTGGGCAAGGACCTCGCGCGCCTCTCCAACTGGAAGGTGCCGCAGATGCGGCGTCAGCTGGGGACGGTCTTCCAGGACTTCCGCCTGCTGCCGAACAAGACGGTCGGCGAGAACGTCGCCTTCGCGCAGGAGGTCATCGGCAAGTCCCGTGGTGAGATCCGCAAGTCCGTGCCGCAGGTGCTCGACCTCGTCGGGCTCGGCGGCAAGGAGGACCGGATGCCCGGCGAGCTGTCCGGTGGTGAGCAGCAGCGTGTCGCCATCGCGCGGGCGTTCGTCAACCGGCCCAAGCTGCTCATCGCCGACGAGCCCACCGGCAACCTCGACCCGCAGACCTCCGTCGGCATCATGAAGCTGCTCGACCGCATCAACCGGACGGGCACGACCGTGGTGATGGCCACGCACGACCAGAACATCGTGGACCAGATGCGCAAGCGCGTCATCGAACTGGAGAAGGGCCGCCTCGTCCGCGACCAGGCCCGCGGTGTCTACGGCTACCAGCACTGAGACCGCATCCCGAGATCCACGGAAAGGCATAACCAGCCGCCATGCGCGCCCAGTTCGTCCTGTCGGAGATCGGCGTCGGTCTCCGCCGCAACCTGACGATGACCTTCGCCGTCATCGTCTCCGTCGCCCTGTCGCTCGCCCTGTTCGGCGGGTCGCTCCTGATGAGCGACCAGGTCAACACCATGAAGGGCTACTGGTACGACAAGGTCAACGTCTCGATCTTCCTCTGCAACAAGAGCGACGCCGAGTCCGACCCGAACTGCGCCAAGGGTGCCGTGACGGACGACCAGAAGCAGCAGATCAAGGCCGACCTCGACAAGATGGGCGTCGTCCAGACGGTCACGTACGAGTCGCAGGACCAGGCGTACAAGCACTACAAGGAGCAGTTCGGCGACTCCCCGCTGGCCAGCTCCCTCACGCCGGACCAGATGCAGGAGTCGTACCGCATCAAGCTGAAGGACCCGCAGAAGTACCAGGTCATCGCCACCGCCTTCGACGGCCGGGACGGCGTGCAGTCCGTGCAGGATCAAAAGGGCATCCTGGACAATCTGTTCGGTCTTCTCAACGGCATGAACTGGGCCGCGCGGGCGGTGATGGCACTCATGCTCGTGGTCGCGCTGATGCTGATCGTCAACACCGTGCGCGTATCGGCGTTCAGCCGGCGGCGTGAGACCGGCATCATGCGCCTGGTCGGCGCCTCGGGCTTCTACATCCAGGCGCCGTTCATCATGGAGGCCGCGGTCGCCGGACTCATCGGCGGTACGCTCGCGTGCGGGTTCCTGCTGATGGCCAGATACTTCATCATCGACCACGGTCTGGCGCTGTCCGAGAAGCTGAACCTGATCAACTTCATCGGCTGGGACGCCGTTCTCACGAAACTGCCGCTCATCCTCGCGACGAGCCTGCTGATGCCCGCGTTGGCCGCGTTCTTCGCGCTGCGCAAGTACTTGAAGGTGTGACGCATCCCAACCGGGGCCGTACGGACAAGCGACCGTACGGCCCTTCGCTCTGTCCTAGACTCACCGGCATGTCAGGTCGTGACCCGTTCTGTCGGCCCCGCCACATTCGCCGCGGGGCCGCCCTGACCTTGCTGTTCACGAGTGTTCTCGTCGCGGGCGCGGCCACCGGAGCCCTCCCGCAGGCCGACCGCAAGTCCGCGCCGGACGAGGCCCGTTCGACCGTCCCCGCCGGGCACCAGGCGGACGTCGCCAGGGCGGCCGAGGAGGCCATGGCCGACGGCAAGTCCCCCATGGAGGCCGCGAAGCGCGCCGTCAGCCGCAGTGGCGACCGCTGGGGTGCTGTCTACTCCCGGGGTGAGTACGAGGAGTTCGAGGAGACCCTCGACGGCCAGTACACCGGCGTCGGACTGTGGGCACGCAGTGCGGGCGACGGCCGCATCGAGGTCACGAGGGTGCGCGCCGGCTCGCCCGCCGCCACCGCCGGGATCCGCCCCGGGGACCTGCTGCGCAGCGTCGACGGCCGGAAGACCGACGGCCGGCCCGTCACCGAGGTCGTCTCGTTACTGCGCGGCGACACCACCGACGCACCCGCCGGCACCGCCGTCCGCCTCGGTCTGGAGCGCGGCACGCGGACCTGGACCGAGACCCTGCGCCGCGCCCAGCTGTCCACGGACTCGGTCACCGTCCGGGAGCTGCCGGGCCCGGTCACCCTCATCCGGGTCGACACCTTCACCAAGGGCTCCGGTGACCAGGTCCGCGAGGCCGTCCGGCAGGCCCCGCCCGGCGCCGGCGTCGTCCTCGACCTGCGCGGCAACTCCGGTGGCCTGGTCACCGAGGCCGTCACCGCCGCCTCCGCCTTCCTCGACGGCGGTCTGGTCGCCACGTACGACGTCGACGGCGAGCAGCGTGCCCTGCACGCCGAGCCCGGCGGCGACACGACGAGGCCCCTGGTCACCCTCGTCGACGGCGGGACGATGAGCGCGGGCGAACTCCTCACCGGCGCCGTCCAGGACCGCGGACGGGCGCTCGTCGTGGGTTCCCGGACCTTCGGCAAGGGCTCGGTCCAGATGCCGAGCCGGCTGCCCGACGGCTCCGTGGCGGAGCTGACCGTCGGGCACTACCGCACCCCCTCGGGCCGCGGGGTGGACGGCCGGGGCATCACCCCTGACCTGGAGGCCGACGAAGGAGCCCTCCAGCGAGCCGAGACCGTGCTGCGCGGTCTCGCGGCCCCTTCGTAATCGACTTCCCGCAGGCCCCCTCCGTAGTGCGAAAATGGGCGGCACTATGGCTAAGGAAAAAGGGCGCAAGCTGATCGCGCAGAACAAGAAGGCGCGGCACGACTACCTCATCATCGACACCTACGAGGCCGGCCTGGTCCTCACCGGGACCGAGGTGAAGTCGCTGCGCCAGGGACGAGCGTCGCTGGCCGACGGCTTCGTGCAGATGGACGGGCACGAGGCGTGGCTGCACAACGTGCACGTGCCCGAGTACAGCCAGGGCACCTGGACCAACCACAGCGCCCGCCGCAAGCGGAAGCTGCTCCTGCACCGCGCCGAGATCGACAAGCTGGAGTCCAAGTCCCAGGAGACGGGGCACACCATCGTGCCCCTCGCGCTGTACTTCAAGGACGGCCGCGCCAAGGTCGAGATCGCGCTGGCGAAGGGCAAGAAGGAGTACGACAAGCGCCAGGCGCTCCGCGAGAAGCAGGACCGGCGCGAGACCGAGCGGGCGATCTCGGCGGTACGCCGGAAGGCCCGGGCGTAAGGTCCCCGGCACGGGGAATAGGGTGGCATGGTCGGGTGTTGTTCACGTACGATGGCACCTGCACCTCACAGCGGGTGCGAGCCCCCGCGTGGGGCACGATTGAAAAATCAACATGGGGATGATCGGTTTCGACAGCGGCTGTCGAAGCAGGGGAAGCGTGTCGAGGAAGCGGCCATGATCTCGTAAACCACAGGCCGAGAAAAATAATCGCCAATTCCAAGCGATCTGTCTCCCAGGGCGAGCTCGCCCTCGCTGCCTGATCTTCAGGTAGCGAGCAGCGGCTCCCCTACTTAAAGGGAGTGTCAGCCCGGGGGTGTTCCCGACCCGGATCCTGGCATCAGCTAGGGAACTAAACCTTGATCCCGGTCACGGGGTGAAGAGGGAAACCACACAGTGACTGGGCCCGTCGGAGACTTGTCGGCGTGATCTCCGGGGCCGAGAAAAGCACAGCCGACTGCACACGGAGAAGCCCTGGTTCTGCACCGTTGGACGCGGGTTCGATTCCCGCCATCTCCACTCATCCCATGTGGGCACAGGCCCCGTCGCTTTCGAGCGGCGGGGCCTGTGTCATGCGGCCGGCGCCCGGGACCTCCGGCGCGTCGTCCCGCTCGATTTGCTGTTCTTCATACAGAGATATGGAGATTCCTGATGCCGCATGGAAAAGATGCTCAACAGGGAAATCCTTCACTCGTTTGCCGCGCATCCGGTGAAGTGGGCCGACGGTTAGTCGGTACATGACCGAGGCGACCAGGAAAGACGGGTGGGCGGTAACGCTCGGCCCATACACCTACATTCCCGCTCCGGCGCACTCGTCGGCCACAGTCAACGGCACACTGACTAAAGGCGGTTGCCCGGTCACGTTGCAGGTGACCGAGCCGGTGCTGTGCGACTTCCTCGACGCCATGAGCGTGCTGCAAAACGATCTCGCCCGACGGTGGACCAGTGCGACGGAATGGCCCGCTCTCGCGCTCGCGGAATAGTCGGGCCTGCATATGTACGACAAAGGAATCGAGGGCGGCACCGGGCGGCACCGGGCCCCGACACGGGATTTCGTGACGCCCCTCACGCCGCCGGACCCGACCTGGGACCCGGCCGAGGAGCTGGCGTTCATCCTCGAGGAGGCCCTCGGGGAACACAGGCAGGCACGCGGAGAACAGTGGCAGGGCCGCGGAGAGCCCAGGCAGGCCCGCAGGGAATACGGGCAGTTCCGCGACGAGGAGCAGGGGCCCAGGATTCCCGGCCCCCGTGACGAGACGCGGAACGGGACGGCGGACCTCGTCGCCGACGGCCACATGAGGCGGCTCCAGGACATCACCGAGGAACTGCCGCCCGTGCGGGAGCTCCCACGGCGACACCGCAGAGTCCGTACCCGCAGAGCCCCGGGGCTGCTCCGCACCACCAGTTTCGTCGTCGCCGCCTTGGCGGCCGTGGTCGCTTCCGCCGTGAGCCTGCTGAGCGGAATGGTCGCCTACGACCCCTTGCGCCTCGTCGCCGTGTCCCCCGCGGGCAGAGGCCTCCGCGCCTGGTGGCCTCTGCTGGTGTACGGACCCTGGCTGGTGTCCTCCCTCTCCGTGCTGCGGGCCGCGCTCCACCAGCGGCGTGCCGTGCACTCCTGGTGCGTGGTCCTGGTCTTCTCGTGTGTCGCCGTGCTGCTGTGCGTCGCCCAGGCGCCGAGGACGGTCCTCGGCACCGTGGCGGCGGCCCTGCCGGGGCTGGCGGCGCTGGCCTGCTTCCAGCAGGTCGTCCGGCAGATCACGCTGACGCGCCCGCCCGTACGGACGGTGCCGCGGCACCGCCTGGGGCAGCGGCCGCCGAAGGACCTCGCCGGTGGGGAGGTCCCGGGTGGTGGGAAGGCGACGGGGCAGGGCGAGGGGCCTCAGCGGGGTGCCGGAGCCTGACGGTTCCCGGCCCTCGCCCGGGCCGGGTTTTCCGGCCACGGACGATGTCCCCAGGGCGTCTCACGGATGCCACGATTCGGCACGCGGTCCGCACAGAACCTGCGCGTGCGCTACATTCGACTCCTGAGCACGTTGTGGTAATGGGGGGCGCTCGGAACGGGTGGGGGCCCGGGTCCGACGACGAGTGCTCAGGTCGTACGCGCACCTGAACCATCCCGTGGGGGGAAGTGCGTGCGCGTGACACAGTGGCGAGAAGACGCCCAACCCGAGTGGCCCCAGGCCGCGGTGACGACCGGAGAGCTCCCCTCGGACGGCAGAGCCCGGGACCGCCGAGCCACGCAGGTCTTCGCCGGGAGCGACGTCCAGGCGACCGGCAGCAGGCTGCCCGCCGGGACGGAGAGACTGAGCGGCATCCCCCGGCAGAGCGAGGGCGGGCCCGACTCGCCCGCCCCCGACGCCTCGACCGGGCCCGCCGTCCGTGACCCCTGGCTGGAGGACGCCGAGCCGGCCGGGGCCACCCCGCCCGACGACGACTCCGCCGAGCACACCCACGACCCGCACGAGGTCACCGTCCAGCTCGACGCCGTACTGCTCGGTGACGGGTTCGTCCGGCAGGTGAAGGAAGGCGCCGGCCCCGAAGCCGCCGCCGACCGGCCCGTGTTCGTCGACGAGTCCGGCCGCCGCAGCCGCCGCTACCGCCGGATCGGCATGGCCGTCGCGCTGGCCTGCGGCGTATACGCCGTCGTCATCGTCGCCACGCTGCTGTCGGGCAACTCCAACGCGCCCTGGCTGCCCGTACCCGGTCAGAAGGAGGACCAGCCGGCGGCGCAGGTCGACACCCCGCCCCAGCCGGAGCAGTCGGCACCGAGCGCGTCCGCCGGAGCCGCGACCCCGGGCAGCACGCCGGCCACCGACGAGGCCACGGCACCCTCGCCCGGCGTGAGCCCCCGCCGGCCCGCGGCCCCCGCGGACGCCGCGGACCCCGGCCGTCCGGGCACCACCGCCAAGCCCTCGCCGGCCGCGACCCGGACCGCACCGGCCCCGGGCACCGGCGTCACCGACCCGACCCCGAGCAAGTCGGCGGCCCCGCCGAACACGCCCGCCACCGCCCCGACACCGACGACCGAACCCACGCCCGAGCCCACCGTGACCACGGGCACCGGCGACGGCGGCGGTGACACCGGCCCGGTCGCCAACGGCCCGGCGGATCCCCAGCCGGTCGCCGACGATCCGGCGGAACCCCAGCCGGTCACCGAGTCGCCGGCGGCGTAGCCGCCCCGGCGCGACCTGCGGGCTTTCGCTCAGACACGTCGTCAGGTGTGCCGGCCCGGCCGGCGGTTCCACTGTCGTACACGCCGCCCGACCGGGCCGCGCCCTCAACCCCACCGGCCCACCCGTGCCGGCCCCGCTCGCGGGCCGCCACACCTCCGCCCGCACCCGCCGACGGCATCCACCACCCGGTCCGACCCGCTCGGCCGACCGCCGGGCCCGGCCCAGGCCCGCCGCCGCCTCACCGCAGGCACACCGTCCCCGCACCACCCCGGAGTACCACCCCTGATGGCAACCCGTTCCCACCGCCCCGGCCGCGCGACCCGAGCCCAGGGCGGTTCCCGCAACCGCTCGCGCCGCCGTCTGCCCCTGCGTCTGCTGCTGCCCCTGCTCGTCCTGGTCGCCCTCATGGCGATGCTCATGCTGCGCGGCTACGTGCACAGCGAGATACTGGCCGACCACCGGGTCGGACCTCCCGCGTCGAGCGACCGGGTCCCCAAGGACATCCTCGAGGGCGGACCCGTCATCGACACCAGGGAAGGACGGGCGACCAGCCTGGACCTCCCGGACCGTGAGCTGGTGCTGACCTTCGACGACGGTCCGGACCCGATGTGGACGCCCAGAATCCTCGACGTGCTGAAGAAGCACGACGCCCACGCCGTCTTCTTCATCACCGGCACCATGGCCTCCCGTCATCCGGACCTCGTCCAGCGCATGGTCGACGAGGGCCACGAGATCGGGCTGCACACCTTCAACCACCCGGACCTGTCACTGCAGAGCAGGAACCGCATCGACTGGGAACTGTCGCAGAACCAGCTCGCGCTGGCCGGGGCGGCCGGCATCCGCACCTCGCTGTTCCGCCCGCCCTACTCCTCGTTCTCCCACAACATCGACAACAACACCTGGCCGGTGACCCGGTACATCGGCAGCAAGGGCTACCTCACCGTCGTCAACAACACCGACAGCGAGGACTGGCGCAGGCCCGGGGTCAACCAGATCATCCGCAACTCCACGCCGAAGAACGGCGAGGGCGCCATCGTGCTGATGCACGACTCCGGCGGCGACCGCTCCCAGACCGTGGCCGCGCTCGACCGGTACATCACCGGCCTGAAGGGCACCGGATACCGCTTCAACACCCTCACCGCCGCCCTGGACGCCCCCAGCGCGCACACCCCGGTCGCCGGGCTGGAGTCGCTGAAGGGCGAGGCGTGGGTCTTCCTCGTACAGGCCTCCGAGAAGACGACCGACATCCTCGTCGCCGGGCTCGCCGTCGTCGGCGTGCTGGTCTTCGCGCGGCTCGGGCTGATGCTGATCCTGTCCGTCGCGCATTCCCGCCGGGTCCGGCGCCGGAACTTCCGCTGGGGTGACCCCGTCACCGAACCGGTGTCCGTCCTGGTGCCCGCCTACAACGAGGCCAAGTGCATCGAGCAGACGGTCCGGTCCCTGGTCGCGAGCGACCATCCCATCGAGGTGCTGGTCATCGACGACGGGTCGAGCGACGGCACCGCGCGCATCGTCGAGGACCTCGACCTGCCCGGCGTACGCGTCGTCCGCCAGCTCAACGCCGGCAAGCCCGCCGCCCTCAACCGGGGCATCGCCAACGCCAAGTACGACCTGATCGTGATGATGGACGGCGACACGGTCTTCGAGCCGGCCACCGTCCGCGAACTGGTGCAGCCCTTCGGCGACCCGCGCGTGGGCGCCGTCGCAGGCAACGCCAAGGTCGGCAACCGGAACAGACTCATCGGCGCGTGGCAGCACATCGAGTACGTCATGGGCTTCAACCTCGACCGCCGGATGTACGACGTGCTGCGCTGTATGCCGACCATTCCCGGCGCGGTCGGCGCGTTCCGCCGGAGCGCGCTGGAACGCGTCGGAGGCATGAGCGACGACACGCTCGCCGAGGACACCGACATCACGATGGCCATGCACCGCGACGGCTGGCACGTGGTGTACGCGGAGAAGGCCATCGCCTGGACCGAGGCCCCGGAGTCGGTGCAGCAGTTGTGGTCCCAGCGCTACCGCTGGTCGTACGGCACGATGCAGGCGATCTGGAAGCACCGGCGGTCCGTGCTCGACCGGGGCCACTCGGGACGCTTCGGCCGCGTGGGCCTGCCGCTGGTGTCGATGTTCATGGTCGTGGCGCCGCTGCTGGCCCCGCTGATCGACGTGTTCCTGCTGTACGGGCTGGTGTTCGGCCCGACGGAGAAGACCATCGGCGCCTGGCTGGGCGTCCTCGCGGTGCAAGCGGTGTGCGCGGCCTACGCGTTCCACCTCGACAAGGAACGCATGACCCATCTGATCTCGCTCCCGCTCCAGCAGCTCCTGTACCGCCAGCTCATGTACGTCGTTCTCCTCCAGTCCTGGATCACCGCGCTCACCGGCGGCCGGCTGCGCTGGCAGAAGCTCCGGCGCACCGGCGCGGTGGGCCTGCCCGGGCCGGGCAGCGGTACGCCCCGGCAGCCGGTGGGCGGGAGGTCCGCCACGTGACCATGCAGCAGACGCCCGTGGCCGAGGCTCCGAAGGAAGAGCGGGTCTCCGGCACCGCACCCGCCCGCGATCGGTACTTCGACCTGCTGCGCGCCCTCGCCCTGTTCCGTGTCGTGCTGTACCACCTGACGGGCTGGGCCTGGCTGCCGCTGCTGTTCCCCTCCATGGGCGTGATGTTCGCCCTCGCCGGCAACCTCATGGCCCGCTCGCTCAAGCGGTCCGCCGTGCGGGTGATCCGGGGCCGGATGCGGCGGCTGCTGCCTCCGCTGTGGCTGCTGGGTGTCGTCGGTGTGACCGGCATGGTGCTCCAGGGCTGGGGGCCGGACGCCGACGGGCACCCCGGCTGGTGGTGGCTCCACCTCGCCTTCTGGATCGTCCCGCTCAGCGACCCGCCGTACGCCGAGGGCCTGCCCGGCCTGCACGGCTTCGTCGGCGAGAACTGGGCGGCGGAGCTCGCGGGCCCGCTCTGGTACGTCCGCGCCTACCTCTGGTACGTCCTGCTCTCCCCCCTGCTGCTGAAGGCCCTGCGCGCGCTGCCGGCCGTCACGATCCTCGCGCCGATCGCCCTGGCCGTCGCCTTCGGGCAGGGCTGGCTCGCCCTGCCCGGTGAGCGGATCCCCTCGGCGCTCACCGACTTCTCCACCTTCGGCGCCTGCTGGATCCTCGGCATGGCCCACCAGGAGGGCGTCCTGCGGCGGCTGCCGGGCTACGTCGTCCCGTCCGTGGCGCCCCTCATCGCACTGGCCGGCCTCTGGTACGCCCTGCACCACGGCTTCGGTCCCGGCAACGACCTGGACAGCATGCCGCCGGCACAGGCCCTGTGGTCCTTCGGCACGGTGTCGCTGCTGCTGCACGTCAGCCCGTCCTGGTCCGAGTGGCCGCCCCGGCTGCGCCGCTGGTCCGGGACGATCGCCCTGCTCAACTCCCGGGCCGTGACGGTCTACCTGTGGCACAACATCTGCATCCTCGTCGCCGCGACCCTGTGGGACCGGCTGTGGGGCTTCGAGATGCTGGAGCGGAACGTGCCCGGGCTGCTGGAGAGTGTCTGGCCGGTGCTGGTCGTGGTGTGGGTGCTGATCGGCTGCTGCGTCCTGGCGTTCGGCTGGGTGGAGGACCTGGCGGCGCGGCAGCGGCCTCGGTGGTGGCCGACGGATGCGCCTCGAGTGAGGACACGCGGCGGCCGGCGGCGGGCGTCCCACGGCTGAGCGCCGTCGTCGGGGAGCAACAACGTCCCCCCGGCACCCGCTGCGGAACCTCTCATCCCGCCCGAGCGCGGGGTGAGAGCAAAGTTCCCTTGCGGTCACCCGCTGGTACAGCTACGAAACGCGCCCTCCCTACCTTCGGGGTCAGTCACTCGAAGTACGATCCGGCCCCTGAGCACAGTGGAGGCGTCATGACAGGCCCTGGCACGGCACCAGCACCCCCGAGCAAGGGCGGACGCTGGATCCAGCACTGGGATCCGGAGAACGAGACCTTCTGGAAGGAGACCGGAGAGAAGGTCGCCCGCCGGAACCTCTACTTCTCCGTCCTGTCCGAGCACATCGGATTCTCGATCTGGACCCTGTGGTCCGTGCTGGTGCTCTTCATGGGCCCGGAGTACGGCCTGACCCCCGCCGACAAGTTCATGCTGACCTCGGTGGTCACGCTCGTCGGCGCCGTCGTCCGCGTCCCCTACACCTTCGCCGTGGCGATCTTCGGCGGCCGGAACTGGACGATCATCTCGGCCGCCATGCTGCTGATCCCGACCGTCGCCGCGTTCACCGTGATGGAGCCGGGCACCTCCTTCTCCACCTTCCTGCTCGTCGGCCTGCTGGCCGGTGTCGGCGGTGGCAACTTCGCCTCCTCCATGACCAACATCAACGCCTTCTTCCCGCTGCGGAAGAAGGGCTGGGCCCTCGGCCTGAACGCGGGCGGCGGCAACATCGGCGTACCGGTGATCCAGCTCGCCGCGCTCGCGATCATCGGCGCCGGCGGCGGTCCGCGCGTGCTGCTCGGCGTCTACATCCCGCTGATCGTCGTGGCCGCCGTGATGGCCGCGCTCTTCATGGACAACCTGGAGAACGTCAAGAACGACACCGGTGCCGCCAAGGACGCCGCCCGGGACGGCCACACCTGGATCATGTCCCTCCTCTACATCGGTACCTTCGGCTCCTTCATCGGCTACAGCTTCGCCTTCGGCCAGGTCCTGCAGAACCAGTTCGGACGTACGCCGCTGGAGGCCGCGTACGTCACCTTCATCGGCCCGCTGCTCGGTTCGCTGATCCGTCCGCTCGGCGGCTGGCTCGCCGACCGGTACGGCGGCGCGAGGATCAGCCTCTGGAACTACGTGGCGATGGGCGTCGCGACGGCGGTCCTGATCGGCGCCTCCATGGAGAAGTCGCTGGCCCTGTTCACCGTGGCCTTCGTGGTGCTGTTCGTACTCAGCGGGCTCGGCAACGGCTCGACGTTCAAGATGATCCCGGGCATCTTCCAGAACAAGGCGCTGGCCAAGGGGCTGCAGGGCGAGGAGGCCGCGGCGTACGGGCGCCGGCTCTCCGGGGCCTCCATGGGACTCATCGGCGCGGTCGGCGCGCTCGGCGGCGTCGGCATCAACCTCGCCTTCCGCCAGTCGTTCCTCTCCTACGGCTCCGGCACCGGCGCGTTCGTCGCCTTCCTCGCCTTCTACGCGGTCTGCTTCGCGGTCACCTGGGCCGTATACCTTCGCCGTACGGCCCCGCGGGTACCCGTGACCACGGCGACGTCGGAGGCGAAGCCGCAGCTCAGCTACGCCGAGGTGTGACGCTGTGCTGACCCGGGGGGCAACCCCCGGCCCCGCGGCCGAGCCCACAGCCGTCGGTCACGGCGGAAGGCGGCATCGGTAACACTGACGACATCAAGCCGATCCGAGCCTGTCACGAGCCGTTGACAGGCTCGATCGGCATGTAGGTACGCCGTACCCATGAAGTACGACGACTCGAGTGCGGGACGAGAGCCATGTACCAGAAAGAACAGCGACCGGACCACGGGCCACTGGCCGGCTTCACCGTGGGTGTCACGGCCGCGCGCCGGGCCGATGAGCTCGGGGCGCTGCTGCAGCGACGCGGTGCCGCCGTCCTGCACGCCCCTGCCCTGCGGATCGTGCCGCTCTCCGACGACAGTGAGTTGCTGGCCGCGACGAAGGACATCATCGGGCAGGTGCCGGACATCGTGGTGGCCACCACCGCGATCGGCTTCCGGGGCTGGGTCGAGGCCGCCGACGGCTGGGGGCTCGGCGACGACCTGCTGTCACGGCTGGGCCGCGTACGGATCATGGCTCGCGGGCCCAAGGTCAAGGGCGCGGTACGGGCCGCCGGGCTGACCGAGGAGTGGTCGCCGTCGTCGGAGTCCATGGCGGAGGTGCTGGACCGGCTGCTGGAGGAGGGCGTCGACGGTCAGCGGATCGCCGTCCAGCTGCACGGTGAGCCGCTGCCCGGGTTCGTCGAGGCACTGCGCGAGGGCGGTGCCGAGGTCGTCGGCGTGCCCGTCTACCGGTGGATGCCGCCGGATGACATCGGGCCGGTGGACCGTCTTCTCGACGCGACGGTCTCGCGGGGCCTGGACGCGCTGACCTTCACCAGCGCCCCGGCGGCGGCCTCCCTGCTGTCCCGGGCCGAGGAGCGCGGACTCGTCGCGGACGTCCTGGCCGCCCTGGGCCACGACGTGCTGCCGGCCTGCGTGGGCCCGGTCACCGCCCTGCCGCTCCAGGCACACGGCGTCGACACGGTCCAGCCCGAGCGCTTCCGGCTCGGCCCCCTCGTCCAGCTCCTCTGCCAGGAACTGCCCACTCGGGCGCGCTCGCTGCCGATCGCGGGGCACCGGGTGGAGATCCGGGGCCACGCGGTCCTGGTCGACGGCGACCTCAAGCCGGTACCGCCCGCCGGCATGTCCCTGCTCCGCGCCCTCGCCCGCCGGCCCGGCTGGGTGGTCGCCCGTGCGGAACTGCTGCGTGCCCTGCCCGGGGCCGGCCGCGACGAACACGCGGTGGAAACGGCCATGGCCCGGCTCCGCACGGCCCTCGGCACCCCGAAACTGATCCAGACGGTGGTCAAGCGGGGGTACCGCCTGGCCTTGGACCCGGTGGCGGAGTCGAAGTACGCGGACGCGTGAGGCGCCCCGCGGGTTGGGCGACAATCCGCCACGACGAGGCACACCGAGCGCCCGAGGCGGCCAACGCCCGGGCGTGAGCCGCGTGTTGCTCGGGGTGTGACGCCGGGGGCGTGTGAGCCGCGAGCGCTCAGGGGCTCGGGTCGCGCGCCATCGCGGGCCGTCGGGCGCTGGCCGGAACGCGCGCCCGCGCGGAGCGGCCCGTCAGGCCCGGCCCGCGCGAGGGGTTTCCGGCGCGGCGGTGGGCAGGCACTGTAAGAGGGAACGGTTTCCCAGCCCTCTCACTGGCATCTCACCGAACCTCTCGCGTCCGAGGGGAACCTCTAGGCGGTGACAGGCACATGGCACTGGGTACGGCCACGGCCCCCTACGAGCTGCGGTTCGATGCCGGGCGGATCTGCCTGGATCTGCTCTCCACCACCCACCCGGAGGAGCGCCTCGGCTCCGTGGACGTGCTGCGCGCCTGGATCTCCGGCTCGGGGCTCGTCCCGGCGGGCACCGCGCTGACCCACGTCGACGCCGCCTGGCTGGCCGCCTTCCACGAACTGCGAGGCCAGACGGACCGGTTGGTGCGCGGCTGGTCGAGGCCCGCCGCCCGGGCGGACGACTTCGCGCTCGCCCGCGTCAACGACCTCGCCCGTACCGCGCCCCCCGCTCCGCGCGCCGTCCGCGACCTGGACGGTGAACTCGTACGGCGGTTGGACGGCCCGCCCGACTGCGCCGCCCTGCTCGCGGCCGTCGCCCGGGACGCCGTAGACCTGCTCACCGACCCCGTCGCCCGCGCGGCCCTGCGCCAGTGCGAGGGCGACAACTGCCCGATCGTGTACCTCGACACCTCCCGGGGACGCCGGAGGCGCTGGTGTTCCAGTGAGGTCTGCGGGAACCGCGAACGCGTCGCCCGGCATCGCCGCCGCGCGGCACTGGCGCGGACTTAGGGCCCATCAGAAGGGCCCTAATTCCCTTTTGCCCGGCCACGCAAAGGATTTGCGTGCCCACAGCAGTCAAATCCCCTGTCCTAAATGCGACTTCTGCGGCCGCACTGCCGAAGTGATTTGCGTTACATGCCGTTTACCTACGCTCCCGTAGGGAAACGCTGGCTTGATAGTGCCGATGTGGCGGAAATGTAAAGAACGCGGGGTGGGAATGTGACCTCATGTCCCCCTCGTCACGTCACTTCGAAGAAAACTGTCGCGCCTCTTTGAACGCCCAACGCCTCGCTTCCGTACGGCATGTCGAGCGACCGACTGGGGGAACCCCCGGACATCGGAGGTGGGCGTGCGCAAGGATTCCGTCGTGGCCAATGAACGAGCACCGAGGGCCCGACATCGCATGTCCCAGTCCTCGGAACCCGACGAGGAGCTGATGCGTGCGCTCTACAGAGAACACGCCGGCCCCCTGCTGGCGTACGTCCTGCGCCTGGTCGCCGGAGACCGGCAGCGCGCCGAGGACGTCGTCCAGGAGACGCTCATCCGTGCCTGGAAGAACGCCGGTCAGCTCAATCGGGCGACCGGATCGGTACGCCCCTGGCTGGTGACGGTCGCCCGGCGCATCGTCATCGACGGCCACCGCAGCCGGCAGGCCCGGCCGCAGGAGGTCGACCCGTCGCCGCTGGAGGTCATCCCCGCGGAGGACGAGATCGACAAGGCGCTGTGGCTGATGACCCTCTCGGACGCACTCGACGACCTGACCCCGGCTCACCGGGAGGTGCTCGTCGAGACGTACTTCAAGGGGCGTACCGTCAACGAGGCGGCCGAGACCCTGGGCATACCCAGCGGCACCGTCCGCTCCAGGGTCTTCTACGCCCTGCGTTCGATGAAACTCGCACTGGAGGAGCGGGGGGTGACGGCGTGATGAGTGTTTACGGGGGTAACCAAGGGTTCGGTACGGGAGGCATGGGTATGTCTGGTCCCATGCAGGAGTCTCCGGTGCCGAACGAGCACGAGACCGTCGGCGCTTACGCCCTCGGCATCCTCGACGACGCCGAAGCAACCGCTTTCGAAGCCCACCTCGCGACCTGTGAATGGTGCGCCCAGCAGCTCGACGAGCTGGCCGGCATGGAGCCGATGCTCGCCGCCCTCGCCGATCTGCCCGGCTCCGGCAGCACCCCCGCGATCGGGGACTCGCTGTCGGCCAAGCCCCGGCCGCGCCTGGTCGAGAAGCTGGTCGACGAGGTCGCCGAACGCCGCGCCCAGAAGCGCCGCCGCAGCTTCTACATGGTGGCCGCGGCCGGCGCGCTGATCATCGGCGGTCCGTTCGTCGCGGTCGCGACCAACAGCGGCGGTGACGGTGGCGGCGGCGCGGAGAACCGCACGCTCGCGTCGAGCCCCGCCAAGGAAGCCTTCGACGGCATCACCGACAAGATCACCGCGACCGACCCGACCAGCAAGGTCACCGCGACGGTCGCCCTCCAGAAGAAGGACTGGGGCACGGGCGCGGTCCTGGAGCTGAAGAACCTCAAGGGCCCGCTGAAGTGCGCTCTCGTCGCGGTCGGCAAGAACGGCGAGCGGGAGACCCTGGCCTCCTGGTCCGTCCCGGAGTGGGGCTACGGCATCCCGGACGCCAAGACCGACAAGGCCAAGGAACCCCTCTACGTCCAGGGCGGCGCCGCGTTCGACCCGAACCAGATCGACCGCTTCGAGGTCGTGGAATTCGACGGCAAGCGGCTCGTCGAGGTCGACGCGTAGCCTTCGCGGGCCCCCTTCGCGTACGGTAGACGGCTGCCCAGCACGTCAGAAGGGGGCCCGGTGGCCGCTCAGGCTCAACAGGGAACCGCGCTCGACTCCCTGCGAGACAGAGAGATCAGCGTCGAACAGGAGCACCTGGACCGGGTGTACCGACGCCTCGAGGAGAAGATCCACGAGGCGGAGTTCCTCATGCACGACGCGGCCCGGCGCGGCCAGGTCGGAACGCCCGGCGCGCTGGCCGAGCGGGACGCGCAGGTCTTCCGCGCGGGCATCCACCTCAACCGGCTCAACAACGAGTTCGAGGACTTCCTCTTCGGCCGTATCGACCTGCTCCTCGGCAAGGACGGCAAGAAGGGCCCCGACGGCGCGTACACCGCGGTCGAGCCCGCCGAGGGCGCGGTCCGGGAGGACAACACCGCCGACATCGCCGAGACCCTGCACATCGGCCGCATCGGCGTCCTCGACCAGGACTACACGCCGCTGGTGATCGACTGGCGCGCCCCGGCCGCCGCCCCCTTCTACCGCTCCACCCCGGTCGACCCCGGCCGGGTCGTCCGCCGCCGGGTCATCCGCTCCAAGGGCCGCAGGGTGCTCGGCGTCGAGGACGACCTGATGCGGCCCGAGCTGAAGGCCTACCACGACGGCCACGAGCTGCCCGTCATCGGCGACGGCGCCCTGATGGCCGCCCTCGGCCAGGCCCGCAGCCACACCATGCGCGACATCGTCGCCTCCATCCAGGCCGAGCAGGACCTGGTCATCCGCGCCCCCGCCGCCTCCGTCACCTACGTCGAGGGCGGCCCCGGCACCGGCAAGACCGCCGTCGCCCTGCACCGCGCCGCCTACCTCCTCTACCAGGACCGGCGCCGGTACGCGGGCGGCATCCTGATCGTCTCGCCGACCCCGCTGCTCGTCGCCTACACCGAGGGAGTGCTGCCCTCCCTCGGCGAGGAGGGCCAGGTCGCCATCCGCGCCATCGGCTCCCTGGTCGACGGGGCCGAGGCCACGCTCTACGACTCACCGTCCACGGCCCGCGCCAAGGGCTCGTCCCGCATGCTCAAGGTGCTGCGCAAGGCCGCGCGCGGCGCCCTGGAGCTGAACGGCTCACCGACCCGGCTGCGCGTGGTCGCCTTCGGCCGCCGCCTGGAGCTGGAGGCCGAGGAGCTGGCGGACATCCGCCGCGCCGCCCTCGGCGGCACCGCCCCCGTCAACCTGCTCCGCCCCCGTGCCCGCAGGCTTCTCCTGGACGCCCTGTGGGAGCGGTCCGGCGCGGCCGGCCGGCACACCGACCCGGAGCTTGCCGCCGAGCTGCGCTCCTCCTTCGACGAGGACATCACCTCCGAGGACGCCTTCATCGACTTCCTCGACGCCTGGTGGCCCGAGCTGACCCCGGCCGCCGTCCTGGACGCCATGGCCGACGAACGCCGCCTCGGCCGCTGGGCCCGGCGGATCCTCAACCCCGGCGAGGTCCGCAAGGTCGCCCGCTCCCTCAGGCGCGACGGCCGCTCCGTGCACGACATCGCGCTGCTCGACGAGCTCCAGGCGATCCTCGGCGCCCCGGCCCGCCCCCGCAAGAAGCGTGACCTCGACCCGCTCGACCAGCTCACCGGCCTGGAGGAGCTGATGCCGGTGCGCGAGGAGTCGCAGCGCGAGCGGGCCGAGCGCCTCGCCCAGGAGCGGACCGAGTACGCGCACGTCATCGTCGACGAGGCCCAGGACCTCACGCCGATGCAGTGGCGCATGGTCGGCCGCCGAGGCCGGCACGCCACCTGGACGGTCGTCGGCGACCCGGCCCAGTCCTCCTGGTCCGACCCGGACGAGGCCGCCGAGGCCCGCGACGAGGCCCTCGGCACCCGCCCGCGCCGCCGCTTCGAACTCACTGTGAACTACCGCAACCCGGCCGAGATCGCCGAGCTGGCCTCGAAGGTGCTGGCCCTCGCGATGCCCGGCTCCGTGTCCCCGAAGGCGGTCCGCTCCACGGGCGTCGAGCCCCGTTTCACGGTCGTCGGCGACACTTTGGCCGAAACCGTCCGCGCCGAGGCGGCCCGGCTGCTGGAGCGGGTCGACGGCACGGTCGGCGTGGTCGTCGCCATGCAGCGCCGTGAGGAGGCCCGCCGCTGGCTCGCCGGGCTGGGCGACCGGGTGGTGGCGCTCGGCAGCCTGGAGGCGAAGGGGCTGGAGTACGACGCGACGGTCGTGGTCTCCCCGGCGGAGATCGCCGACGAGTCACCGGCCGGCCTGCGGGTTCTCTATGTCGCGCTGACCCGCGCCACGCAGCAGCTCACGGTCGTCTCGGCGGAGCGGGACGAGCCCGACGGGGCGGGAATCCCGGATCTGCTCAGGGACTGAGCCGGGTTACCCACTCAGCGGCGAAATGAACTCCCGGTACGGGAATGGCCTTACGGGATCTCTTTGTTAGCCTGGATGTGGCACCGGCCCGATCCAAGCCCCCGGGCCCAACCATCGTCGCTACGAGCGACCACTTGCCGCGAGGCGAGCATGGCGGGTCGGTGCCACCTGACTTCCGAAGAGACCCACGTCGATCAGTGACGTGGGTCTCTTTTGTTTGCCTGTTCCGCGAACAAAACGTTCGCAATCAAGGGCGGCTACCCGCTACCCAGCGGTAGGTGCGACTATCGGACGGCACAACTCAGCGTCAGGTGAAAGCAGAGGAAGTCGGACATGGCAACGGCGCCCAGCGTCTCCTACTCGATGACGGTCCGGCTGGAGGTGCCCGCGAGCGGAACCGCCGTCTCGCAGCTCACCACCGCCGTGGAGTCCTCCGGAGGCTCGGTGACCGGCCTCGACGTCACCGCGTCCGGTCACGAGAAGCTCCGTATCGACGTCACCATCGCGGCCTCGTCGACCGCGCACGCGGACGAGATCGTCGAGGAACTCCGCGGCATCGAGGGCGTCACCCTGGGCAAGGTCTCGGACCGGACCTTCCTCATGCACCTCGGCGGCAAGATCGAGATGGCGTCGAAGCACCCCATCCGCAACCGTGACGACCTGTCCATGGTCTACACGCCGGGCGTGGCCCGCGTCTGCATGGCCATCGCCGAGAACCCCGAGGACGCCCGCCGCCTCACCATCAAGCGCAACTCCGTTGCGGTCGTGACGGACGGCTCCGCCGTGCTGGGCCTGGGCAACATCGGCCCGAAGGCCGCGCTGCCCGTCATGGAGGGCAAGGCGGCCCTCTTCAAGCGGTTCGCCGGCATCGACGCCTGGCCGATCTGCCTCGACACCCAGGACACCGACGCCATCGTCGAGATCGTCAAGGCGATCGCCCCCGGGTTCGCCGGCATCAACCTCGAGGACATCTCCGCCCCCCGCTGCTTCGAGATCGAGGCCCGGCTGCGCGAGGCCCTCGACATCCCCGTCTTCCACGACGACCAGCACGGCACCGCGATCGTCGTCCTGGCCGCGCTCACCAACGCACTGCGCGTCACGGGCAAGGCCATCGAGAACATCCGGGTCGTCATGTCCGGCGCCGGTGCCGCCGGTACGGCCATCCTCAAACTGCTGCTCGCCGCCGGTGTGAAGAACGCCGTCGTCGCCGACATCCACGGTGTCGTGCACGCGGGCCGCGAGGACCTGGTCGACGCCGCCCCGGAGTCGGCGCTGCGCTGGATCGCCGACAACACCAACCCCGAGGGCCTCACGGGCACGCTCAAGGAGGCCGTGCACGGTGCCGACGTCTTCATCGGCGTCTCGGCCCCGAACGTCCTGGACGGCGACGACGTGGCCGCCATGGCCGACGGAGCGATCGTGTTCGCGCTCGCGAACCCGGACCCGGAGGTCGACCCGGCAATCGCCCGCCAGACCGCGGCCGTTGTGGCCACCGGCCGTTCCGACTTCCCGAACCAGATCAACAACGTGCTGGTCTTCCCGGGTGTCTTCCGCGGTCTGCTGGACGCCCAGTCGCGCACGGTCAACACCGAGATGATGCTGGCCGCCGCCACCGCCCTCGCGGACGTGGTGACCGAGGACGAGCTGAACCCGAACTACATCATCCCCAGCGTCTTCAACGACAAGGTCGCGGGCGCCGTGGCCGGGGCCGTGCGCGAGGCCGCGAAGGCGGCCGGCGCGGCGGCGGTCAGCCCGTCCGGCGTCTGAGAACGCGGTCCTTCGGGCCGGTGGCAGGGGTCCGGGGGCGGCAGCCCCCGGACTGTGAGGATCCCCACGCGGTCCGGAACCCGGCGCGTCGCAGGACTCCTGTCACCAGGGGAGCCCTATCGTGTCGGCCAGGCTCAGGCCCTCTTTTCGTGTGACTCCCAAGGGTGTTCTCACGACGCACGCGGGTGCCGGATTGGCTTTCCCGCCGCAGGTAGAGGCAGGATGCCTCCCTGGGCGCGAGGGTCTGACGACGGACCCGGTCCGGGGACTCAGTGAGGACCCTGGCAGCATCGGCTTCGATCTGACGCCTCAACGGCAAGATGAACACGGGAGTAAGAACATGAACCGCAGTGAGCTGGTGGCCGCGCTGGCCGACCGCGCCGAGGTGACCCGCAAGGACGCCGACGCCGTGCTGGCCGCGTTCGCCGACGTCGTCGGCGACATCGTCTCCAAGGGCGACGAGAAGGTCACCATCCCCGGCTTCCTGACCTTCGAGCGCACCCACCGTGCCGCTCGCACCGCCCGCAACCCGCAGACCGGCGAGCCCATCCAGATCCCGGCCGGCTACAGCGTGAAGGTCTCGGCGGGCTCGAAGCTCAAGGAAGCCGCCAAGGGCAAGTAAGCGTTCCATCGCGTGCGCCGTGGGCAACTGCGGGCCGCCTGTGGCTGGTCGCGCAGTTCCCCGCGCCCCTTCGGGGCGCGAGCCCGCCGAGAGCCGCATGACATGCCGAGGGGCGGCCACCTGGTTCAGGTGGCCGCCCCTCGGCGTGCACGGTCAGGCGGGGACTACCCGAGCGCCTTGCCCGGCAGCTCGACCTTCGCGCCCAGCTCCACGAGCTTCTCCATGAAGTTCTCGTAGCCCCGGTTGATCAGGCCGATGCCGTGGACCCGGGACGTGCCCTGGGCCGCCAGGGCCGCGATGAGGTACGAGAAGCCGCCGCGGAGGTCGGGGATGACCAGGTCGGCGCCCTGGAGCTTGGTGGGGCCGGAGACGACCGCCGAGTGGAGGAAGTTGCGCTGGCCGAAGCGGCAGTCCGAGCCGCCCAGGCACTCGCGGTAGAGCTGGATGTGCGCGCCCATCTGGTTCAGGGCCGAGGTGAAGCCGAGGCGGGACTCGTAGACCGTCTCGTGGATGATGGACAGGCCCGTGGCCTGCGTCAGGGCCACCACCAGCGGCTGCTGCCAGTCGGTCTGGAAGCCGGGGTGGACGTCCGTCTCCAGCGCGATGGACTTCAGCTGCCCGCCGGGGTGCCAGAAGCGGATGCCCTCGTCATCGATCTCGAAGGCCCCTCCCACCTTGCGGTAGGTGTTCAGGAACGTCATCATCGAGCGCTGCTGCGCGCCCCGGACGTAGATGTCGCCCTCGGTCGCCAGCGCCGCCGACGCCCAGGACGCGGCCTCCAGGCGGTCCGACAGGGCGCGGTGGGTGTAGCCGCCGAGTTTGTCCACACCGGTGATGCGGATGGTCCGGTCGGTGTCCATCGCGATGATCGCGCCCATCTTCTGCAGCACGCAGATGAGGTCCTCGATCTCCGGCTCGACGGCCGCGTTGGACAGCTCCGTGACGCCCTCCGCGAGGACGGCCGTCAGCAGGACCTGCTCGGTCGCGCCCACGGAGGGGTAGGGCAGCCGGATCTTCGTGCCGCGCAGCCGCTGCGGCGCCTCCAGGTACTGCCCGTCCGCGCGCTTCTCGATCTTCGCGCCGAACTGCCGCAGCACGTCGAAGTGGAAGTCGATGGGCCGGCCGCCGATGTCGCAGCCGCCGAGGCCGGGGATGAAGGCGTGGCCGAGACGGTGCAGCAGCGGGCCGCAGAACAGGATCGGGATACGGCTGGAACCGGCGTGGGCATCGATGTCAGCGACGTTCGCGCTCTCCACGCGCGTCGGATCCATCACCAGTTCGCCGGGCTCGTCACCCGGACGGACCGTCACACCGTGAAGCTGCAGCAGACCCCGTACGACGCGTACGTCACGGATGTCCGGAACATTGCGCAGCCGGCTCGGAGCGCTGCCCAGCAGCGCTGCGACCATGGCCTTCGGTACGAGATTCTTCGCACCGCGGACACGGATCTCGCCCTCGAGCGGGGTTCCGCCGTGGACAAGCAGGACATCGTCGTTGACGGTCATGAATCTCGCGTTCCGTGGAGTCGGGCAGGGGTCAGGAGGGAAAGGGTAATCGCCTTCCACCCCCCTTCCGTAAGCCTGAGTCAGACCCAGCCACGTCATAGCTCTGTCACAACACGAACGGTTTCGTGCCGGGCACATGCGGTCACGGTCATCTTCGTGCGCCTGGGACGCGCCGGTCTCCCCTGAGCTGCACGCACTCCGGTCGCCCGCATTGCCCCCCACGGAAAGGGAAGATGCGGGATCATGTCTGGCATGACCGAGGTGTCCTCGCTCACAGGGCGGCTGCTCGTGGCCACGCCCGCCCTGGCGGACCCGAACTTCGACCGCGCGGTCGTGCTGCTCCTCGACCACGACGAGGAGGGCTCCCTCGGTGTCGTCCTGAACCGTCCGACGCCGGTGGACGTCGACGACATCCTGGAAGGCTGGGGGGATCTCGCCGGCGAACCCGGCGTCGTGTTCCAGGGCGGTCCGGTGTCACTGGACTCGGCCCTGGGGGTCGCCGTCGTCCCCGGCGGTACGACGGGGGAGGCCGCCCCGCTGGGCTGGCGGCGGGTGCACGGTGCGATCGGCCTGGTCGATCTGGAGGCCCCGCCGGAGCTGCTGGCCTCCGCCCTCGGCTCCCTGCGGATCTTCGCCGGGTACGCCGGCTGGGGCCCCGGCCAGCTGGAGGACGAGCTGGTGGACGGCGCGTGGTACGTGGTCGAGTCGGAGCCCGGCGACGTCTCGTGCCCGGTCCCGGAGCGGCTCTGGCGGGAGGTGCTGCGCCGCCAGCGCAACGAGCTGGCGATGGTGGCCACGTACCCGGACGACCCGTCGCTCAACTGATGCCTGTGACCTTCAGTACCCTGGTGCCTATGAGCACTCTCGAGCCCGAGCGCGGGACTGGTACGGGGACCCTCGTAGAGCCGACGCCGCAGACCTCGCATGGTGACGGTGACCACGAGCGCTTCGCCCATTACGTCCAGAAGGACAAGATCATGGCGAGCGCCCTCGACGGTACCCCCGTCGTGGCGCTGTGCGGCAAGGTCTGGGTGCCGGGCCGCGATCCGAAGAAGTACCCCGTGTGCCCCATGTGCAAGGAGATCTACGAGTCCATGGGCTCCGGCGACGACGACAAGGGCAAGGGCGACCAGTAACGCCCGCCCGAGCGGCGTGAGGCCTCCAGGGTGCGTTTTGTGCGCCCTGGGGGCTTTCGTGCTGTCCGGGCGTTGCGCAGGATGCGTCTGCCGGTCACAGAGTGGTTGAGACCTCTTGTGGGCGGGTTCATGCAGTCCCTAGCCTCCGATGTGTTGTGCACAGCGAAACATTCATTGCGCATGTTGCAACACTCCATCGGAGGAGCACTCCATGAAGCTGTCCGTCCGTCTTGCCGGGCTCACCGCGCTCGCCGCCCTCCTGGCCACCGCCTGCGCGCCCCAGACCTCCTCGAACTCCTCCTCCGACAAGGACGAGCAGACCGGCACACTGCGCGTGTGGCTGTTCCAGGAGGTCGGTAACGCACCCAAGGAAAAGGTCGTCGACTCGGTCGTCGCCGACTTCGAGAAGGCCCACAAGGGCACCAAGGTCGACGTCGAGTACATCCCCATCGACACCCGCGCCCAACGCGTCAAGGCCGCGTTCAACGACCCGGACTCCGCTCCGGACGTCATGGAGTACGGCAACACCGACACGGCCGGTTACGTGAAGGACGGCGGACTCCTCGACGTCACCGGGGAGTTCGGGGACTGGAGCGAGGCGAAGGACACCGACCCGACGGCGCAGCAGTCCGTGACGGTGGACGGCAAGATCTACGGCGCGCCCTTCTACGTCGGCGTCCGCGCTCTCTACTACCGCACCGACGTCTTCGAGGAGCTGGGCCTCGAACCGCCGAAGACCATGGCCGAGCTGGCCACCACCGCCCGGAAGATACGCGCGGCGAAGCCCGGCCTCTACGGGCTCGTGGTCGGCGGCGCGTACACCTACGGCGCGATGCCGTTCGTGTGGGCCAATGGCGGGGAACTCGCGAACGGCAAGGGCGGTTCGTACGCCTCCGGAATCGACGGCCCCGAAGCGCAGAAGGGCATCAAGGCGTACACGTCCCTGTTCGGCGACGACAACTGCCCGGCAGCCAAGTGCGCGGGCATGGGCGGCAACGACACGATCTCCGCGTTCGCCGCGGGCAAGGCGGGCATGGCGATCGGCGGCGACTTCAGCCACACCGCCGTCGAGGCCGGGAAGGTCAAGGGCAAGTACGCCGTCGTCCCGCTGCCGGGCGTGAAGCCCGGCTCGATCGCCCCCGCCTTCGCGGGCGGCAACAACATCGGCGTCCTGAAGAGCACGTCCCACCGCACGCTCGCCGTCGACCTGATGGAACAGCTCGCCTCGAAGAAGACACAGTCCGCACTCTTCGACGCGATGGGCTTCCTGCCGACCTTCACGGACGTACGGCAGCAGGTCGCCGCGAAGGAGCCGTTCGTGAAGCCCTTCGTGCGGACCCTCTCCGCCGGCACCAAATTCGTCCCCGCGTCGCCCGCCTGGGCCCAGATCGACTCCTCCCTCGTCCTGCCGACGATGTTCCAGGAGGTCATCAGCGGCAAGAAGGACGTGCCCGAAGCCTCCGAGGACGCCGCGAAGAAGATGAACGCCGCGTTCGGCTCCGCCGGGTGACCCGCATGACCGACCGCGGTTCCGTACCGGCGCCCGTGGCCGTCGCGGCACCGGCCGCGAGTGCCCCCCAGCCCCCGCCTGCGGCCGGTGACGCACGGGGCGGTCGCACCGTGCGCCGGGCCGGGCGGGAGGGTGGCGGCTGGACGCCCTGGCTGTATCTCGCGCCTGCCCTGGTCGTGCTCGGCGGACTGCTCGTCTACCCCATCTACCAGCTCGGCCTGATCTCCTTCTTCCAGTACACGCAGGCCCAGGTCAGCGGCGGGGAGCCGACCACCTTCCGCGGGTTCGCGAACTACACCGAGCTGTTCGGGGACCCGCGGTTCTGGCAGGTGCTGCTCGCCACGGTGCTGTTCGCCGCGGCCTGTGTGGTCTCCACCCTCGCGGTCGGCTGCGCCCTCGCCGTCCTCCTCACCCGCGTACGGGTCCTGCCGCGGCTCGCGTTGATGCTGGCCGCCCTGGGCGCGTGGGCGACCCCCGCCGTGACCGGCTCCACGGTGTGGTTGTTCCTCTTCGACCCGGACTTCGGGCCGGTGAACCGGATGCTGGGCCTCGGCGACCACTCGTGGACGTACGGGCGGCTCAGCGCCTTCTTCCTCGTCCTGCTCGAAGTGGTGTGGTGCTCCTTCCCGTTCGTGATGGTGACGGTGTACGCCGGTATCCGCGCCGTACCCACCGAGGTCCTGGAGGCCGCCTCCCTCGACGGCGCCTCGCAGTGGCGCATCTGGCGTTCCGTGCTCGCCCCGATGCTCCGGCCGATCCTGGTCGTCGTCACCATCCAGTCGGTCATCTGGGACTTCAAGGTCTTCACCCAGATCTACGTCATGACGAACGGCGGCGGCATCGCCGGCCAGAACCTCGTCCTCAACGTCTACGCCTACCAGCAGGCCTTCGCGTCCTCGCAGTACAGCCTCGGCTCGGCGATCGGCGTCGTGATGCTGCTGATCCTGCTCGCCGTCACGCTGGTCTATCTGCGATTGCTGCGTCGGCAGGGGGAGGAACTGTGAACCTGCCACGCGTACGGGTGCGCCGCCCGGGGAGGCTGGCCGCCGAGGCCTCCGCCCTGCTGATCGCCGTCGTCGTCGCCTTCCCCCTTTACTGGATGGTGCTCAGCGCCTTCAAACCGGCCGGGGAGATCGAGTCGAGCCGGCCGAGACCGTGGACGCTCGCGCCCTCCCTGGATTCCTTCCGGCGCGTCTTCGGGCAACAGGAATTCGGCCGTTACTTCGTCAACAGCCTCGTCGTCGCCGGCTGTGTGGTGATCGCCTCCGCGCTCATCGCGTTTCTCGCCGCGACCGCCGTGACACGATTCCGGTTCCGCCTGCGGACCACCCTGCTGATCATGTTTCTGGTGGCCCAGATGGTGCCCGTGGAAGCCCTCACGATCCCCCTCTTCTTCCTCATGCGGGACTTCGGTCAGCTCAACACGCTGGGTTCGCTGATCCTGCCCCACATCGCCTTCTCGCTGCCCTTCGCGATCTGGATGCTGCGGGGGTTCGTGAAAGCCGTTCCCGAGGCGCTGGAGGAGGCCGCGTACATCGACGGGGCGAGCCGGGCGCGTTTCCTGTGGCAGATCCTTTTCCCGCTCGTCCTGCCGGGCCTCGTGGCCACCAGCGTGTTCTCCTTCATCTCCGCCTGGAACGACTTCCTGTTCGCCAAGTCGTTCATCATCAGTGACACGTCCCAGTCGACGCTGCCGATGGCCCTGCTCGTCTTCTACAAGCCCGACGACCCGGACTGGGGCGGGGTCATGGCCGCCTCCACGGTGATGACGATCCCGGTCCTGGTCTTCTTCGTACTCGTACAGCGCCGTCTGGTCTCCGGACTGGGCGGAGCGGTGAAGGACTGACGTGACCGAACTGATTCCGGCGCCCCGCAGTGCCGTCGCCGGTTCCGGCGAGGTGCGGTTGACGCGGCACTCCCGGCTCTACGCCGACACCGTGACGGAAGGCGTCGGCCGCTGGCTCGGCGCCGCCCTCCGGCAGGCCACCGGCCTGCCGTTGCGCGAGGGGCGGGAGCTCGGCGAGGCCGAGGGCGGCATCGGGCTGCGCCTCGACCCCGGACTCGGCCCCGAGGAGTACCGCCTCGTCAGCGACGGCTTCGGCGTCCTCATCGAGGGCGGCAGCGCGGCCGGTGCCTTCTGGGGCGCCCAGAGCCTGCGGCAGCTCCTCGGCCCCGACGCGTACCGCAGGGCCCCGGTGGACCGCGACCGCGTCTGGACCGTGCCGCACCTCACGATCGAGGACGCCCCGAGGTTCCGCTGGCGCGGCCTGATGCTGGACGTCGCCCGGCACTTCACGCCCAAGGAAGGCGTCCTGCGTTACCTCGATCTGATGACGGCGCACAAACTGAACGTCTTCCACTTCCATCTGACGGACGACCAGGGCTGGCGCATCGAGATCAAGCGGCATCCCCGGCTGACGGAGATCGGATCCTGGCGGGCCCGGACGAAAATCGGCCACCGCGCGTCACCGCTGTGGGAGGAGAAACCGCACGGGGGCCACTACACCCAGGACGACATCCGGGAGATCGTCGCCTACGCCGCCGAGCGGCATATCACCGTCGTCCCCGAAATCGACGTGCCCGGTCACTCGCAGGCCGCCATCGCCGCGTACCCGGAACTCGGCAACACCGACGTCATCGACACGACCGCCCTCTCCGTCTGGGACACCTGGGGAATCAACCCGAACGTACTCGCCCCCACTGACGACACCCTGCGCTTCTACGAGGGGGTCCTCGAGGAAGTACTCGAGCTGTTCCCCTCGGAGTTCGTCCACATCGGCGGCGACGAATGCCCCAAGGACCAGTGGCGGCGGTCGGCGGCCGCCCAGGCCCGCATCAGGGAACTCGGGCTCGCCGACGAGGACGAGCTCCAGTCCTGGTTCATCGGGCACTTCGACAACTGGCTCTCCGCGCGCGGGCGCCGGCTCATCGGCTGGGACGAGATCCTGGAGGGCGGGCTGGCGAAGGGCGCGGCCGTGTCCTCCTGGCGCGGCTACGCCGGTGGCATCGCCGCCGCCCGGGCCGGCCACGACGTCGTCATGTGCCCCGAGCAGCAGGTGTACCTGGACCACCGTCAGGCCCCGGGCCCCGAGGAGCCGGTACCGATCGGGTGGGTGCGCACCCTGGAGGACGTCTACCGGTTCGAGCCGGTTCCACCGGAGTTGTCACCCGAGGAGGCCCGGCATGTGCTGGGCACCCAGGCCAACGTGTGGACCGAGGTGATGGAGGACCGGTCGCGCGTGGACTACCAGACCTTCCCCCGGCTCGCGGCCTTCGCCGAGGTCGCCTGGAGCGCCCTGCCCGCCCCGGCGGAACGGGACTTCGCGGGTTTCGAGCGCCGCATGACGGCCCACTACGGGCGGCTCGACGCCCTGGGCGTCGCTTACCGGCCACCCTCCGGCCCCCTGCCCTGGCAACGGCGCCCCGGGGTGCTGGGCCGCCCGATCGACGGCCTGCCGCCCCACCGGTAGCACCCGGCGCCGTCGAGACCGAACAGGTCGAACAGGCAACAGAAAATGCGCACAAGGGTCACCGAAAGTGCCAATCGGCATGCACTGGCGAACCCATCCGAAAACGGACCATCTCCCCAGCGAGGTGGGCGAATGCCTCCTAGTGGACCCGTGTCTTCGGCTCTCGCCAAGATGTGCCAGAGTTGCCACGTCCGCCCTGTCAGCACGTACCGTACGGCAGCACAGGTGGGACCAGGTGGGGCAGCGGGAAGGGGCAGCCGGTTTGACCACGCACGCACCGCAGGCGGCGCAGGCCGTCACGCTGCCCACGACGCTGGACGAGGCCGTGGCGGCACTCCACGCCGTGCCCGCCGCCGTGCCCGTCGCGGGCGGCACCGACCTGATGGCCGCCGTCAACTCCGGCCAGCTCAGGCCCGCCGCGCTGGTGGGACTCGGCCGGATCAGCGAGATCCGTGGCTGGCAGTACCAGGACGGTCACGCGCTGCTCGGCGCGGGCCTCACGCACGCGCGCATGGGCCGCCCCGACTTCGCGGCCCTGATCCCGGCGCTCGCCGCCGCCGCGCGCGCCGCGGGCCCGCCGCACATCCGCAACGCGGGCACCCTCGGCGGGAACATCGCATCGGCCGCCCCCACCGGGGACGCGCTGCCGGTGCTGGCCGCCCTGGAGGCGACCCTGATCGTCGCGGGCCCGGGCGGAGCCCGTCGGGAGATCCCGGTGTCGCACCTGCTGGCGGGCATGGACATGCTGCGCGCCGGTGAACTCATCGGCTACGTGCGCGTGCCGCTGCTGCACGCCCCGCAGGTGTTCCTGAAGGCGACCGGCCGGACCGGCCCGGGGCGCGCGGTGGCGTCCGTCGCCCTGGTCCTGGACCCCGCACGCCGGGGCGTGCGCTGCGCGGTGGGCGCCATAGCGCCGATGCCGCTGCGGCCCCTGGAGGCCGAGCAGTGGGTGGGCCGGCTCATCGACTGGGACAACAACCGCGCGATCGTGCCGGAGGCGCTGGGCGCCTTCGGGGAGTACGTCGCCGCGGCCTGCATCCCCGACGCGGCCCCGGCCGAGGACGGCTCCGTACCACAGCTTCCGCCCGCCGTACTGCACTTGCGGCGCACCGTCGCCGCGCTGGCCCGACGAGCACTGGGGAGGGCGCTGTCGTGACCGACGACCAGCACGGAGAGGGCACGCCCCGGGGCGGGGGCCGCTGGGACCCACTGCCCCAGGGCGAGTACGACGACGGCGCCACCGCCTTCGTCGAACTCCCCGAGGGGGGCGTCGACGCCCTGCTGGCCGCCGACAGCCCCCTCGCCGCGCCCGGCCACGGCTACGTACCGCCGCAGATCGCGGTCGACCCCGCCATGACCGCCGGAATCGACCCGGCGGCCACGGGCTGGCCGGTGCCCGGTGCACCCGTCGACGGCGCCCAGTGGCACGACCCGCACGCGGCGCACCACCAGGGCTACGAGCACGAGCACGGCGGGCACCAGCAGCACGGGCATGACGTGGGGGAGCAGCCGTACGAGACCCCCTACGGCTCCGCTGCCCCCTACGGCTCCGACACCCCGTACGGCGCCGGTACGCCGTACGGCACCGGCACGCCGTACGGCTCGGGCCCGGACCACGGGCAGCAGGGCACTGACGACCGGTTCACGTACAACCCGGGCACCGGCGGACAGTGGGACTTCGAAGAAACGGCGGCGGAGACCACGCCCGGCCACGACGTGACCGGGCAGTGGTCCATCCCCGTCGCCGGGGGTGACCTTCCGGACGAGTCGGGCGAGTTCACCACCTCCTCGCTGGTCGAGCAGTGGGGCGGCACCCCGCCGCCCACGCTGCCCGGCGGCGCCCCCGCGCCGTGGGCGACACAGGCGGCGGGCCGGCCGTGGGGGCAGCAGGACCCGGCGGCCCAGGACCCGGCGGCACCGGCCTACCCGCACGAGCACGACCAGGAGCACGGGCGGCAGGACGCCGCCGCGTCGGCCTTCCCATACGCGCCGGAGCAGCCGCCCGCCGCCCTCCCGCAGCAGACGGACCAGGCCGACCAGGGCGACCAGGCGGACCAGACGGCTGGTCAGGCCCCGGCAGCGCCCGAGAGCACCGGTCACGCGGGGGAGGACCACGACGACGGCGGCGGTTACGCGCCGCAGCCGTACGAGGATGCCGGTCACGCGGCCGAGCCGTCCGGGTTCGCCGACCACGGGCCGGAGGCCTCCGGTTTCACCGACCATGGCTCGGAGCACTCCGGCTTCACCGATCACGGGCCGGAGCACTCCGGCTTCGCCGACAGTGGGCCGGACGGGGAGGAACACTCCGGCTTCGCCGGTCACGAAGCGGAACCGTCCGGCCTGTCCGGCCAGGGGCCGGAGCCGTCGGGCGCCCCCGATCAGCCGCAGGAGCCGTCCGGCCCTGCCGGTGACCCGACCGATCACGCCGCTCCGGCCGCGCACGCCCACGAGTACGCCGGGTCCGAGCAGCCCACCCCCACCGCGTCGCCCCAGCCGGACCCCGAAACCCCCGGGGAGTTCCCCGGCGACCCCGCACCCGGGGCATCCGAGGCACCCTCGGCCGACCCCGTCGTGCCGCCGGAGCCCGCCCAGGAATCCTCACAGCCCGCCCTCGGGCCCAGTGAGGCCGTCGAGGACGCCCCAGAGGCCGCAGAGGGCGCTGAAGGCCCTGCCGAGCCGTCCCCGGGGCCCCTCCCGGCCCTGGCGGACGCGGACGCCGGACCGGAGGCCGCCGACGCCGACGCGGACGCCCCGGCCCCGGACGACTCGCCGGCCGCCCGGCACGAGGGGACCGGAACCCCGCACCACGGGACCGGGACCTCGCACGCCGAGCCCGGGACCCCTGACGACCCGGCCGCCCAACCCCACGACGCTCCTCCCACGATGCCGCAGGAGGAGCACCCCCTCGCCTCGTACGTCCTGCGCGTCAACGACACCGAGCGCCCCGTCACCGACGCGTGGATCGGCGAGTCCCTGCTGTACGTGCTGCGCGAGCGGCTCGGTCTCGCGGGGGCCAAGGACGGCTGCTCGCAGGGGGAGTGCGGGGCGTGCAACGTCCAGGTCGACGGACGGCTCGTGGCGTCCTGCCTGGTCCCCGCCGTGACCGCCGCCGGCAGCGAGGTCCGTACCGTCGAGGGCCTGGCCGAGGACGGGCAGCCGTCGGACGTGCAGCGGGCGCTCGCGCGCTGCGGCGCCGTGCAGTGCGGCTTCTGCGTACCGGGCATGGCGATGACCGTGCACGACCTCCTGGAAGGCAACCCGGCGCCGACCGAGCTGGAGACCCGTCAGGCACTCTGCGGCAACCTGTGCCGCTGCTCCGGCTACCGGGGCGTGGTGGACGCCGTGAAGGAGGTCGTCGCCGAACGCGAGGCGCACGCCGCGCCCGCCGACGGCGACACCGGCGAGCCCCGTATCCCGCACCAGGCGGGCCCGGGGGCGGGCGGCGTCAACCCGTCGGCCTTCGGTTCGCCCCCGGAAACGCACGCGCCGGAAGCACACTCCCCGGGCCCGCACGCCCCGGACGCGCACTCCCCAGACCCCCATGACCAGCCCTACGGCCAGGACGGAGGCCCCGCGTGAGCAACGAAGCAGCCACCGCGCAGGCCGCGCAGGCCGCGGAGGCCGCCCCCGCTCCCGAACCGCTGCCGCACGGCCTCGGCGCCTCCCTCCCGGCCGCCGACGCCCGCGCGAAGACGGAGGGCACCTTCCCGTACGCCGCCGACCTGTGGGCCGAGGGCCTGCTGTGGGCGGCCGTGCTGCGCTCACCGCACCCGCACGCGCGCATCGTCTCCATCGACACCAGCCACGCGCGTGAGATGCCCGGCGTCCGTGCCGTCGTCACGCACGAGGACGTCCCTGGCCGCGCGCTGCACGGCCGCGGCAAGGCCGACCGTCCGGTCTTCGCCTCCGAGGTCGTGCGCCACCACGGCGAGCCCATCGCCGCCGTGGCCGCCGACCACCCGGACACCGCGCGCATGGCCGCCGCCGCGGTCATCGTCGAGTACGAGGTGCTCGACCCGGTGACCGACCCGGAACAGGCCTTCGAGGCCGAGCCGTTGCACCCCGACGGCAACCTGATCCGGCACATCCCGCTGCACCACGGCGACCCGGAGGCGGCCGGCGAGATCGTCGTCGAGGGCCTGTACCGCATCGGCCGCGCGGACCCGGCGCCCATCGGCGCCGAGGCGGGCCTGGCCGTACCGCGCCCGGACGGCGGCGTGGAGCTGTACCTCGCCTCCACCGACCCGCACGCCGACCGCGACACCGCCGCCGCCGCCTTCGCCCTGGAACCCGAGCGCGTCAAGGTCGTCGTCACCGGTGTCCCCGGCGCCACGGCCGACCGCGAGGACCAGAGCTTCCAGCTCCCGCTCGGCCTTCTGGCGCTGCGCACGGGCTGCCCGGTGAAACTCGCGGCCACCCGCGAGGAGTCCTTCCTCGGCCACGCCCACCGGCACCCCACCCTCCTGCGCTACCGCCACCACGCCGACGCCGAGGGCAGACTCGTCAAGGTCGAGGCGCAGATCCTGCTCGACGCGGGCGCCTACGCCGACACCTCCGCCGACGCCCTGGCCGCCGCCGTCGGCTTCGCCTGCGGCCCGTACGTCGTCCCGAACGCCTTCATCGAGGGCTGGGCCGTCCGCACCAACAACCCCCCGTCCGGCCACGTACGCGGCGAAGGGGCCATGCAGGTCTGCGCCGCCTACGAGGCGCAGATGGACAAGATCGCGAAGAAGCTCGGCCTCGACCCGGCCGAGGTACGGCTGATCAACGCCATGGCGACGGGCGACGTCCTCCCGACCGGCCAGACGGTGACGTGCCCGGCCCCGGTCGCCGAACTCCTCCAGGCGGTACGGGACTTCCCCCTCCCCCCGCTGCCCAAGGACACCCCCGAGGAGGACTGGCTGCTGCCCGGCGGCCCCGAGGGCGCGGGCGAACCGGGCGCGGTGCGCCGGGGCGTCGGCTACGGCCTCGGCATGGTGCACATGCTCGGCGCCGAGGGCGCGGACGAGGTCTCCACGGCGACCGTGAAGGTCCACGACGGTGTGGCGACGGTGCTGTGCGCGGCCGTCGAGACCGGCCAGGGCTTCACCACCCTCGCCCGGCAGATCGTGCAGGAGACCCTCGGCATAGACGAGGTGCACGTGGCGCCGGTCGACACCGACCAGCCCCCCGCGGGCCCGGGCTGCCGCGGCCGGCACACCTGGGTGTCGGGCGGCGCGGTGGAGCGCGCGGCCAAGATGGTCCGTACGCAGCTCCTCCAGCCGCTCGCCCACAAGTTCGGCATGTCCACGGAGCTCCTCCAGATCACCGACGGCAAGATCACCTCGTACGACGGGGTCCTCTCGACGACCGTCACCGAGGCGCTGGACGGCAAGGAACTGTGGGCCACCGCGCAGTGCCGCCCGCACCCGACCGAGCCGCTGAACGAGGCCGGCCAGGGCGACGCCTTCGTCGGCATGGCCTTCTGCGCCATCCGCGCGGTGGTGGACGTCGACATCGAGATCGGTTCCGTACGGGTCGTGGAACTGGCCGTCGCCCAGGACGTGGGACGGGTCCTGAACCCGACCCAGCTGGCCGCCCGCATCGAGGCGGGCGTGACGCAGGGCGTGGGCATCGCGCTCACCGAGAACCTCCGCACGCCGCGCGGCCTGATCCGCCACCCCGACCTGACCGGATACGCCCTGCCCACGGCCCTCGACGCGCCCGACATCCGCATCGTCAGGCTCGTCGAGGAACGGGACGTGGTCGCGCCCTTCGGGGCGAAGGCGGTCAGCGCGGTGCCGGTGGTGACGTCCCCGGCGGCGATCGCGTCCGCCGTACGGGCCGCCACGGGCCGCCCCGTGAACCGGCTGCCGATCCGCCCGCAGGCCGCGGTGGTCACGGAACGGTCCTGACCGCTCGGATGGACGGGGTCGTGCGGGCCGCGCACGTCCGCGGGCCGCGTTCCGGCGCATGATCGTCTCCGGCCGGCAGGGGTACGTCCCCGGCGCGGACGACGAGGCGCGGTCCCAGCTCCTCCTGCGTTGCAGGACGTGGTGCTCGGCGAGGACCTGACCACGTACGTCGGTCTGGTGCGCACCCGCCCGCTGCACGTGGTCGTCCTCGCGCCGAGCCCCGAGGCGGTGGCCACCCGGGAAGCGGCCCGCTCGAAGACGGGTTACGGCGCGGGCTGGACGGTCGGGGCACTGGACCGGGTACTGCGCACGCGGACCCCACGCATCGGACTGTGGCTGGACACCGCGGAGCTGACGGTGGGACAGACGGTGAAGGCGATTCTGGCGGAAAGGGAACGCGCGAGGGTCCTCTGAGCGTCATCTGAAGTGAGCGCTTTCCCAGTCACGGGACGCGCGTCGCTGTTCCGGGGCGTTGTCAGTGGTGGGGCGTAGTGTTCTGGGCAGTTGGGGGACGGCTGCCGGACCTGGCCGGGCGGTCTGCCGTGCCCCGCCAGGGGACGGTGAGCAAGCACATGCGGGGGAGCCCATGAGTACGACCGACGCCGGTACCGCGGTGATCACCCTGACCGAGGCCGAGCTGGACCCGTGGGTGACGCACGCGTCGACCCGGCACTGGCTGACCGGCCCCGGACTGCCCTCCGACAACGGTGTCGTGAGCTTCACCGAGCTGCGCCGGGAGGGTCTGCGGAGCGTGGCGGACTCGACGGGCCAAGCGTCGTCGGACCGGCTGTCGGCGGAGCTGCGCGAGCAGCTGGTGATAGGCGGACTGCTGGGACCCGGCGGTCTGGAGACGGAGTCGGTCCTGCTGGACGGCGCGACCGGCGAGATCTCGACGACGTACCTCCTGCACGACCGCCCCGACCTGGACCTGATGGACCGCCGCCCCCTGGCGCCCTCCCTGCGGACGCTGGTCCGTTTCGCCGAGGCGACGGACGAACTGGCGGGTCTGCGCGGCCAGTTCGCCTCCTACGCCGGCCGCTACGGCCCGAAGGCTGTCGCGGAGGCCTCACAGCACCTGCTCTCGGTCTTCCGCGACGGGACGGACGGCGAACCTGCCCCGTTCTGGAAGATGGCGGCCCTGATCCGCCCCCTGTCCCTGGTGGCGGGCCGGGGCGGCGTGTCAGGCCTGGCCCTGGACCTTCCCCACCGCCTGCTGGACCAGGAGTTCGGCCCCGGCAAGGTGGCCCGCTTCGAGGACGTCGACTTCCCCACGACCCTCACCCACGAGCCGACCCGCCGCTTCCTGCGCGAGGTGGGCCTCCCGGAGGACGCCCACGTCTTCTCCCTCGACACGGACGTCCCCCTGGCGACGCTGGCCGAGTACTACGCCGAGGCGGACGACCTGACGCAGCTCCCCTCCGGCGCCCACCGCCTGATACGCCTCGGCCACCTGGTCGAGGACAACAGCCTGGTCATCGACGGCGAGACGGGCGCGGTCCTCAACTGGAGCGAACCCGACGCGACACTGCACCCCCTGAACACGGACGTATCGACCCTCGCCTTCACCCTCTGGCTGCTGCACCGCGAGCGGGCGATAGACGCCGGTTCGTCCCACGAGCTGACGACCGACACGTACGACCAGCTGGCCATGACGATGCTCCAGGTCCTGGCGGCGGTCGACCCGACGGGCATCAGCGCGGGCGGGCCGGGCCGGCACTACTGGACGGACGCGTTCCAGGACGAGGCGGGTGGGGTGCTGTAGGAGGCGGCCGGTGCTCGAGAACCGGTGTCACCGGGGCAGCGGGCGGAGCACCGCTCCCAGGACCCGCTCCGCCGGGAAGTAGCCCACGCGGCGCGAGTCGAAGCTGACGGCGGGATTGTCACCCAGCAGGACCAGTCTGCCCGGCGGTACACGAGTCTCGGGGACGTGCGCGAGCGCGGGAATCCGCTCGTGCGGCACGGGGTCGCCCGGCGCGGCGGCCACGCGCTTGATCAGCCAGTCGCGTCCGGTCACCGCGTGCGCGGCGGAGTCACGCGCCAGCGGCGGCCGGTGCCAGCCCCGCCCGGGCACCGGTCGCTCCACCACGACCACCTGGCCGGGCGTGAATCGGGAGTCCCGGCGGACGAGGACGCGGTCTCCGTCGCGGTACGTCGGCTCCATGCTGGTGCCGCGCACCGTGACGGCCACCAGCCGGCGTCCGAGCAGGACGGCGGTCGCGCCGAGGCCCGCGGCCAGTGCCGCGGCGCCACCGCCCACCAGCAGCCATCCCCGCGGCGCCGCCCTGGTCCCGGCGTCCGCCCTGTGCCGGGGTGATGGCGTGGTCGTCATGTCCCTCCCAGGTGCGCCGGCTCTCCTTCGGCCTCGGACCCGTAACCGGCGGCCTGGAGGCTGAAGAGGCGGGCGTAGCGCCCGCCCGCGGCCATGAGTTCGGTGTGGTGTCCCTGTTCGACGACGCGCCCTTCGGCGAGGACGACGATGAGGTCGGCCTCCCGTACGGCTCCGAGCCGGTGCGAGATGAGCAGGCTGGTCCGTCCGCCGCGGTGCCGCGCGAGGGCGGTGTGGATCTCGTGCTCCGCCTCTGCGTCGAGACCGGCGGAGGGCTCGTCGAGGATCATCAGGTCGCGGCGGGCCCTGAGGAACGCGCGCGCCAGCGCCAGCCGCTGCCACTGGCCGCCGGAGAGCACCACGCCGGTGCTCGGGTCATCCCGGTCCGACTCCATGAGGAACATCCGGGACAACAGCGTGTCATAGCCGTGCGGGAGCCCCGCGAGCGTGTCGTGGATGCCTGCCCGCCCCGCGGAGAGCTCGATCCGCCGGCGGTCGTCGAGGGCGCTCAGGTCCCCCATGGCGATGTTCTCCGCCGCGGTCATGTCGTAGTGCATGTAGTCCTGGAACACCGCGCCGATCCGACGGCGCAGCTCGGCCGCGTCGACGTGGCGGATGTCCACACCGTCCCACAGGACGGCGCCGCGGGTGGGGTCGTAGAACCGGCAGAGCAGTTTCACCAGCGTGGATTTGCCCGCTCCGTTCAGGCCGACGAGCGCGACGGTCGTGCCGTACGGAATGCGGAGGGACACGCCGCGCAGCACCCACGGGTGGTCTTCGGAGTACCGGAACCAGACGTCGCGCAGCTCGATGCCCTGCCGCAGCGGAGGCAGGGCCGCAGGGCGCCCGGCGGTCGGCAGGTCCGGCTCGGCCGTGGTCACGGTGAGGTAGTGGTCGAGCATCAGCAGGGCCTGGTGCGAGCGGGCGACCTCGGCCGCGAGCGTGGCCAGGGCGGCCTGCACGCCGGCCACCGCCGCGGCGAACATCGTGATGCCGCCCACCGACAGGGCCCCGGCCCGCGCCGCGCTCACCGCCCACAGCAGTCCGCCGCCCGACACCAGTGCGGCCAGCAGCGCGAGTCCCGCCTGGAGCAGCACCTCCCGGCGGTCCATGGCCCGCTTGGCGGCGTTCGCGGTCCGCCGCTCGGTGAGCATGCGTCCGCGCAGGAAGCCGCCGATGCCGAACAGCCGTACCTCCTTGGCGGCTTCCACACTGGACAGCAGCTGCCCGTAGAACAGCTCGCGCCGTTCGGCGGGTCCGATGTCCCACAGCATGCGGGCTCGCCGGCGGGACAGGACGATCTCCGCGGCCAGCGTCGGCAGGCCCGCGGCCAGGACCAGGGTGGTCATCAGCGGGTTGAGCAGCAGCAACGAGCCGATGAATCCGGAGACGGTGAGGGTGGCGCGGATGATGCCGAGTGCCCCGTCGACGGTCTGGTTCGGCGTGCCGGACCCGGTCTGCTGGGCGAGGCGGAGCCGGTCGAGGAAGTGGGGGTCCTCGAAGCGGCCGATCCCGACGAAGCGTTCCACCGCGGTGAACAGCCGGTCCTGCGTGAGCAGTCCGACCTCGCGGTCCATCTCGGCCCGCAGGTACTGGTTGACCTGTGGCGTCACCCCGCCGACGACACCGACCGCGGCGAGGGCCGAGCCCAGCCCGAGGAGCGTACCCAGCTCCGCGCCGCGGACCAGGGCGTCCACCAGGAGCTTGGTCAGCCAGGCGGCCGCCACCGGAAGGACGCCCGCGACCAGCGTGATCCCCACGTAGAGGGCGAGTCGGCCGGGTGCGGCGCGGGCCGCGAGGGAGCAGGCGGTGGTGATCCGGCGCCACAGCGGGGAGGCATGAGGCTCGGTCATGCCGGCGCGGCGACGGGCTGGTCCAGTTCCACGTCGTTCGCCGTGACCACGAGGCGGCCGGTGGTGTCCGGTGCGACCCGCAGCACGGTGGGGAAGGCGGCGACCTGGCACGCGGCGCTCAGCGCGGAGTCCGTGTCCTCCTCCACCACGACACGGGCCACCGGCGCGAGTTCGGCCACGAACGGCCCGGCCAGGCCGGAGTCGCCCACCACCGCGGCCACCACGCGTTTCCGCCCGCCGGGGAAGGTCCGTGCGTACTCCACGAAGGCGGGCATCTTCTTCTTGCAGGGCTCGCACGTGGGAGAGAAGAACGCCACCAGGGTCTCGCCGTCCAGCGTCTCCCGGCAGAGTTCCTCGCCGTCCACGGTCGACGTCGAGAAGTCGGCGACCTGTTCACCCGTCGCGATCACCGGGGCTGCACCGAGGCCCCTGAGTTCCGACAGCTGGTCCGTGTGCTCACGCAGTCGCTTGATCACCCCCAGGGTGAGGACCAGATCCAGGGTGCAGAGCATTCCCACGAGCACGACGGCTGCGATCAGGAAGGCCATGGTGCGTCTCCTCTTTGCTCGCTGGAGGCCCGGGGCGGTTGCCCGGGCCCTTGTCGACGGAGGTGAACAGGGCGAAGAGGTCGTCCAGCACTGCCACGAGTCCACCCAGCAGCAGGCCGCCGGCGACCGCCACGGCCGTCCCGCCCGGATGTGCGGCGGCCGCCGTCGTGCCGGTGGCCGCACCGGTGGCCGCGACGGCGGTGAGAAGGACGTTGCGTACGACGTGCCGGGCGCCGAGCGGGGTCGCCGACGTGCCGAAACACCGGCACGAGGCACCCACACCCCGGCGTACCACCAGGGACACGCCGACCGTGAACGCCGTCAACAACAAGGCCGCCACAGTGAATCCGATGCGGGTGGCGAGGGCCGACGGCACGGCCAGCAACCCGCACACCGCGGTCTCCGCGATCAGCACGCACAGCGCGGCGGGCCGTGTCAGAGCCGGTGGCAGGAGCCGCATCTCCCCCAGGGACGCGGTGAAGGCGCCGAAGGCACCCTTGCCGAGCACCTTGCTGAGGGCTGAGGTCAGGAACACCATTCCCACGAGGGCGTGCATTCCTGTCACCAGGTACCGCACCGGGCATCTCCCCTGTCGCCACGATGCCCCGCCGGCCCGGAAGGGGGCGGCCGATGACGGTCGCACCTGCTCCCGCCCCGGGCCGGGAGGCTCCTCCGCGTGGGTGTCAGCAGTAGCAGCTGACGCGTCCGCAGTTGTAGGCACTGTCACAGCAGTAGGCCTTGCAGCCCGCGTTGTAGCCGCAGATGTCCTTGCACTGCCAGCAGGCCCCGAAGGTCATCCACTGGCACCACTGAGCCCCCGCCGAGGCGTCGACCTTGGGAACGAACCGTTCGAGCAGACTGCTCCCCAGCGCTTCGAGCTTTCCGAACACGTCCACACTCCTCACCTGGCTGAGCGGAATGGTTGGCTGTGCACCGGACACCTTGGCGCCGGCTCCCGCGGTGCGTCTTGTAAAAAAGGTGCACCGACGCCGAAGTCGACGTGAGCGGCCGAGACTGACCGGCTTCGCGTCGGATCCTCAGGTGGCCATCAGAATGCTGGTGACCTGCCCGCTGATCCGGTCCGGTGCCGGCGGCGCGGCCGGCGCCGCAGCACGGCGAGCGCGGAACTCCCGCAGGGTGCAGCCGGTCATTCCCCGGAAGTCCCGGGCCAGGTGCGCCTGGTCGTAGAAGCCGCATTCGCCTGCTATCCGGATCGGCTGGTGCCCTTCGGTCAGCAGACGCAGCACTCGGCGCAGTCTGAGCACGCGCGCCACCGACTTGGGCGTCAGGCCGATCTGCTCACGGAAGCGCCCGGCCAGGGTCCGCGGGGTCCACCCCGTCTCGGTGGCCAGCCGGCGGACCGGGACGGTGCCGGCGGTCCGGACGAGCCGGCGCCACGCCCAGATCACGCGGGGGTCGCACGGCGGCCCGGTGGCTGCCCATTGCAGCAGCACCGAATCCAGCAGTGCGAACCGCTCGGGCCAGCCGGGGGTGGCGGTCAGCGCTTCGGTCAGGGTGCGGACGCGACGTCCGAGGACCTCGCCGGGGTCGACGATGCTGTCGGCCAGTTCGTACATCGGGAGGCCGAGCAGTGAGAACGCCGCCCAGGGAGCGAGGACGACTTCCAGGCCGGTCAGGCGGCCGCTGTGCTCGCCGAGCGTGGCGTGGGTGTGCAGACCGGCCAGGACGGAGGTGTGGGAAGCCGCCGACCGTGGCTCGTCGGCGGCACGGATCACCAAGGGCTCGTCCTCGAGGTTGAGCATCAAGGTCACGGCGCCGTCGGGAACCTCGAGTCGCCGGCGCGGCCGGTCCAGCGTCAGACGGAATCCCCGGTACTCCCGTACCCCGGGACGCAGCCGGGCATCAGGGCGGGCCCCCACGCTCTCCCATGCCCCTGCGGGGCACGCCGAATGCTGCATTGTGTTCCCCCTCTTCTCGTCCGAGACGACTGGGAGTCCGGATCCTTCCTCGCAGGGGGGCAGGTTGAGACCCGTGCTTTCAGTCAACCCCAAGGTGGCCGAAGAGGGGGCGCAGAGAACTCGCCGGACGCCCCGGCTAGTCCGTCACCGGCACGCCCGGGGCGGCAGCAGGTGAACGGGGCTATCCAGGACGACTCCGACGCCGTGATCACACCAGCAGCCACGTCGTGATCATTCCACTCCGGCTGACCCCTCCAGCCGGGCGAAGGCGAGGACGTCGGGGACTGCCTCGCGCAGGCTCGTGAAGTGGCGGTGCACGCCGGTCACCGCAGCCGCGGCGTTGACCCCCCACACCGTCATGCCGGCCCGCAGTCCTGCCTCGACTCCGGACGGAGCGTCCTCAATGACCAGGCAGTTCTCGGGCTGGGCGCCGAGCTGTTCGGCGGCCAGCAGGTAGGGCACGGGCGACGGCTTACCTTCCGTCACTGCGGCGGCGTCCACAATGACGCGTGGGACCGGCAGAGCAGTCCGAGCGAATCGCCCACGCACCCGGTTCTCGTAGTTCGAGGTCACCAGAGCCCACGCCCCCAACGGCAGGGCGCCCAGCAGCTCCGACGCACCGTCGAATGCAGCGTAGACGCCGGACCGGACGTCCTCGTCCTCCAGTTCGTGCAGCGCAGCCAGACACTCCCTTGGATCCTGGTCCGGAGCCACTACCGCGAAGGTCTCCATCGGCCGCGTCCGCAGCGCCACCCGATAGACCTCATCTGCGTCCAGTCCGTACCGCCCCGCCCACGCTGCCCAGACTCGGCGCTGGTTCTCCACGGCGTCGATCAACGTGCCGTCGACATCGAAGAGAACGCACTTTCTGGGGCCGGACCGCACAAGCTCACTCGTCACATTGCGATCATGCCAGGAGCCTCGATCGCGAGGCTTGATCGATGTGCGGAACGTGGCTCCGCGCCACGGTCCGGTTGCGGCGGTCGTGAAGCAAGACGGAGACAGAGACGGAACGACTGGAAGGGCGGCACCCCGAAGGAGTGCCGCCCTTCCCTTTGCCTGGTCGGATACCAGAGGCCGTGGCGGGATTCGAACCCGCGTAACTCGCTTTGCAGGCGAGCCCCTCAACCACTCGGGCACACGGCCGTGTTCTTGAACCGGTGCAGTGACCGTAGGCCGGGGGCGAAGCGGTGTTCAAGGGCAGCCGCCGGGCTGCAACGGGACTGCCATACGCCGTTCATGGAAGGGGCGCGCGGCTCTGGGACTAGGACCAAGGTCGTGGCGGTCGACCGACCCTCGACAGGGGTCAAGGCCTCGTGTGGGCCTTACGCTCACGGGCATGACCGCCCCGAAGTCGCGTGACCCAGATGTCGTGGATGCCGCCGGATCGCCCTCGGTCGCCAGGGCGGATGAGACCGTGCTCGGGCGGGCGTACCGGGCGTTGAGTGTCGGGATCGTGTCCGTCGTGCTGCTCGTCGCCTTCGAGGCGACGGCCGTCGGGACCGCGATGCCCGTCGCGGCGCGGGAGCTGGACGGGGTGTCGCTGTACGCGTTCGCGTTCTCCGGGTACTTCACGACCAGTCTGTTCGGCATGGTGCTCTCGGGTCAGTGGTCCGACCGGCGTGGGCCGACCGGGCCGTTGACCACCGGCATCGCCTCTTTCGGCGCGGGGCTGTTGCTGTCGGGGACCGCCGGGGCGATGTGGGTGTTCATCCTGGGGCGGGCCGTGCAGGGGCTCGGCGGCGGGCTGGTGATCGTCGCGCTGTACGTCGTCGTCGGGCGGGCTTATCCGGAGCGGTTGCGGCCCGCCATCATGGCCGCGTTCGCCGCGAGTTGGATCCTGCCGTCGATCGTCGGCCCGCTCGCCGCCGGCGCGGTGACCGAGCAGCTGGGGTGGCGGTGGGTCTTCGTCGGGATACCCGTGCTCGTCGTCTTCCCGCTGGCACTCGCCCTGCCGCAGATACGGCGCCGGGCCTCCGGGCCGGTGGCGACGCCGGACGGGAAGGCTCACTCCCTCGACCGCCGCCGCATCCGCCTGGCCCTCGGCATCTCCCTCGGCGCCGGCCTGCTCCAGTACGCCGCCCAGGACCTGCGCCCGCTCTCGCTCCTGCCCGGTGCGGCGGGACTCGCCCTCATCGTGCCCGCCGTGCTCGGGCTGTTGCCGAAGGGCACGTACCGGGCCGCCCGCGGGCTGCCCTCCGTCGTACTGCTGCGCGGCGTCGCCGCGGGGTCCTTCATCGCCGCGGAGTCGTTCGTGCCGCTGATGCTCGTGACCCAGCGCGGGCTCAGTCCGACGCTGGCCGGGTTCTCGCTCGCCGCGGGCGGCGGGACGTGGGCGCTGGGATCGTGGGTGCAGTCGCGGCCGCGGGTGGAGCCGTACCGGGAGCGGCTGACGACCGTCGGGATGCTGCTGGTGGCGGCGGCCGTCGCCACGGCACCGAGTGTGCTCATCGACTCCGTGCCCGTCTGGACCGTGGCGGCCGCCTGGGGTTTCGGCTGCTTCGGCATGGGGCTCGTCATCTCCTCCACGAGCGTGCTGCTGCTGAAGCTCTCCGCTCCCGAGGAGGCCGGCACCAACTCCGCCGCGCTCCAGATCTCCGACGGCCTCTCCAACGTCGTCCTGCTGTCGGCCGGTGGCGCCGCCTTCGCCGCCCTCGGCGGCGGCACGGTGTCCCACGCGACCGCCGCCCACACCTCCGGATCCCATCCGGCCGCGTTCGCCGCGGTGTTCCTGCCGATGGCGGCGGTGGCGCTGGTGGGGGCGTGGGTGTCGACGCGCTTGAGGGAGCGACGACCGTAGAACGGCCGACCTCGGATGCGGTGCCGAGTGTGCTGTGATGTGGATCCCACCCAGGGGTGACCCGGCCCGGTCCCCCCGTTGACACGCCCGGGACGCCGGTAGGGTGGCCCGGTTGTCATACGGAGCCGAGCCGTCAGGCTCGCTCGAACAGAGCCGCCCGACCCCCGACGGAGACCGTGACTACCACCGCCGGCACCAGCACTGCCTCGCACCACCTGTCCCCGGCGTTCCCCGGCCGCGCCCCCTGGGGTACCGCCAGCAAGCTGCGCGCCTGGCAGCAGGGCGCGATGGACAAGTACATCCAGGAGCAGCCCCGGGACTTCCTGGCGGTCGCCACCCCGGGCGCCGGCAAGACGACCTTCGCGCTGACGCTGGCGTCCTGGCTGCTGCACCACCACGTCGTCCAGCAGGTGACGGTGGTGGCCCCGACCGAGCACCTGAAGAAGCAGTGGGCCGAGGCCGCCGCCCGGATCGGCATCAAGCTCGACCCCGAGTACAGCGCCGGGCCGCTCGGCCGGGAGTACCACGGGGTGGCCGTGACGTACGCGGGTGTCGGTGTCCGGCCCATGCTGCACCGCAATCGCGTGGAGCAGCGCAAGACGCTGGTCATCCTCGACGAGATCCACCACGCCGGTGACAGCAAGTCGTGGGGCGAGGCCTGTCTCGAGGCCTTCGAACCGGCCACCCGGCGGCTCGCCCTGACGGGTACGCCCTTCCGGTCCGACACCAACCCCATCCCCTTCGTGACGTACGAGGAGGGACAGGACGGCATCCGGCGGTCCGCCGCCGACTACACCTACGGGTACGGCAACGCGCTCGCCGACAACGTGGTCCGGCCGGTCATCTTCCTCTCCTACAGCGGCAACATGCGCTGGCGCACCAAGGCCGGTGACGAGGTCGCCGCGCGGCTCGGCGAGCCCATGACCAAGGACGCCATCAGCCAGGCCTGGCGGACCGCGCTCGATCCGCGCGGTGAGTGGATGCCGGCCGTGCTGCGGGCCGCCGACCAGCGGCTGACCGAGGTACGGAAGGCCATCCCGGACGCCGGTGCGCTCGTCATCGCCTCCGACCAGGACTCGGCGCGCGCGTACGCCAAGCTCATCCGGGAGATCACCGGCGACAAGGCGACCCTCGTGCTGTCGGACGACTCCGGCGCCTCCGAGCGGATCGACGAGTTCAGCGGGAACAACGACCGGTGGATGGTCGCGGTGCGGATGGTGTCCGAGGGCGTCGACGTGCCGCGGCTCGCGGTCGGGGTGTACGCCACCACCATCTCGACGCCGCTCTTCTTCGCGCAGGCCGTGGGCCGTTTCGTACGGTCCCGGCGGCGCGGCGAGACCGCCTCCGTGTTCCTGCCCACGGTGCCCGACCTGCTCTCCTTCGCCAACGAGATGGAGCGCGAGCGCGATCACGTCCTCGACAAGCCCAAGAAGGAGGGCGAGGAGGACCCGTACGCCGAATCCGAGAAGGAGATGGAGGAGGCGAACAAGGAGCAGGACGAGGACACCGGCGAGCAGGACATGCTGCCGTTCGAGGCGCTGGAGTCCGACGCCGTCTTCGACCGGGTCATGTACAACGGCGCCGAGTTCGGCATGCAGGCCCACCCGGGCAGCGAGGAGGAGCAGGACTACCTCGGCATTCCCGGGTTGCTGGAGCCCGACCAGGTGCAGCTGCTGCTCCAGAAGCGGCAGGCCAAGCAGATCTCGCACAGCCGCAAGAAGCCGGACGCGGAGGCCGACCTGCTCGAAGTGCCCGCCGAGCGGCGGCCGGTGGTCTCCCACAAGGAGATGATGGAGCTGCGCCGGCAGCTCAACACGATGGTCGGCGCGTACGTCCACCAGAGCGGCAAGCCGCACGGCGTGATCCACACGGAGCTGCGGCGCGTGTGCGGGGGGCCTCCGGCGGCCGAGGCGACGGCGGGGCAGTTGCGGCAGCGGATCGCCAAGGTGCAGGAGTGGGCGACCCGGATGAAGTGAGTTCCCGTCGCTTCGGCCGCGGCTTGTGTGTGGCTGGTCGCGCCCACGCGGCGGAGCCGCACATCGGCAGAGCCCCGCGCCCCTGGGGGGGGGGCTCATACCGCCGCAAATTCGAGCAGTGTTCCCCGCTCACTGCCCGGATTCTGGACGGAGCCTTCCGCTCAGCGAACTGTCTCGCTAATGTCCCGCTACGCACACGCCCCGTGGCAGCGCCGCCGCGGAGCGCAGCCGTGAAGCGACGCGGCCCGGACAGGCCGGGTCGCCGGCCGATCGGCGGCCTCTGAAGCGCGTTGCCGACGGGACTCGGTGACGCATCCGCCGCGAGAGGGCCGCCGACCTCACCACTAAGGAGTGGGCGTCGTGACCGCGGAGACCTCTCAGACGCTCGACAGGGGACTGCGTGTCCTCAAGCTGCTCGCCGACACGGACCACGGGCTGACCGTGACCGAGCTCTCCCTCAAGCTGGGTGTGAACCGGACCGTGGTGTACCGGTTGCTCGCCACGCTGGAACAGCACGCGCTCATCCGCCGTGACCTGGGCGGACGTGCCCGGGTGGGGCTCGGGGTGCTGGGGTTGGGGCGGCAGGTCCATCCGCTGGTACGGGAGGCCGCGATGCCGGCGCTGCGGTCGCTGGCCGAGGACATCGGAGCGACGGCGCATCTGACGCTGGTGGACGGGGCGGACGCCCTCGCGGTGGCCGTGGTGGAGCCGACCTGGACGGACTATCACGTCGCCTACCGGGCCGGTTTCCGGCACCCCCTGGACCGGGGCGCCGCGGGAAAGGCGATACTCGCGGCCCGGCAGCACCCGATGGAGGGCCCGGGGTACACCCTGACGCACGCGGAGCTGGAGGCCGGGGCGTGCGGGGCGGCGGCACCGTTGCTGGGGGTGACCGGCGTCGAAGGCAGCGTGGGTGTGGTGATGCTGGCCGACGTGGTGCCGGAGCGGGTGGGGGGCCGGGTCGTGGAGGCGGCGCGGGAGGTCGCGGAGGCGCTGCGCTGACCTGAGCCGAGGCGCTGCGCTGGCTTGAGCCGAGGTGCTGTGCTGGTCTGGGTCGAGGTGCTGTGCTGGTCTGGGTCGAGCCGCTGCGCCGGCCTGGGCCGAGGTCGCCGGGGCGGCCCCCGGCGCACCTGGCCCTGGCCGCGTCCCGCCCCCGCGTTAGATTGATCCCGTGTTCTCTCGCCTCACACGCCCCCAGGCCATCGCCGTCTGCGCCCTGCCCGTCGTGGCCCTGCTCGCCACGGCGGTGTTCGCGCCGCTGCCGTTCTCGGTGGCGCAGCCGGGGGAGACGGCGAACGTGCTCGGCGATCACAAGGGCACGCCGGTGATCAGCATCTCGGGGGCGCCGGTCCGGGACACCCGTGGGCAGCTGCGGATGACGACCATCGTGGCGACGTCACCGGACACCCGCGTCTCGCTCCCGGATGTCGTCGACGGCTGGTTCCGCACCGACGAGGCCGTCATGCCGCGCGACGCGATCTACCCGAGCGGGGACACCGTCAAGGAGATCGAGCGGCACAACGAGGCACAGATGAAGGAGTCCCAGGACGCGGCGACCGAGGCCGCGCTGGGCTACCTCGGCCTCGACGCCAAGGACGTCAAGGTCAGCCTGAAGCTCGCGGACGTGGGCGGGCCCAGCGCGGGGTTGCTGTTCTCCCTCGGCATCGTCGACAAGCTGGACGGCGACGGCACGGGCGGTGACCTCACGGGCGGCCGGGTCATCGCCGGTACCGGCACGATCGACGCGGACGGCACGGTCGGGGCGGTGGGCGGCGTCGCCCTCAAGACGCAGGCCGCGAGGCGGGACGGCGCGACGGTGTTCCTCGTCCCCAAGGCGGAGTGCGCGGACGCGCGAGCGGAGCTCCCTAAGGGGCTGCGGCTGATTCCGGTGACCGACTTGAAGAGCACGGTGAGTTCACTGGCGGCCTTGGAGACGGGGAAGGGCTCCGTGCCGAGCTGTTAGTGGGCGGGGGCGGCCGCCCCCGGGCGGGTGGCGAGCCGCAGTCCGACCTCTACGAGGGTCCAGCCGAGACGGGCCCGGAGCCGCGGACGCCGGGTGTCGGCGACGGGGCTGTGGGCCCCCGCTTCGGCGCGCAGTTCGGCGGCGCGGGAGTGGTGCAGGGCGAGGTGGATGTCGGGGTGCATCTCAGTCCGTCCTGATCGGGAAGGCGTGGGTGTGGAGGCGGACTTGCTCGGTGCCGGGGGTGTCCTCGGAGGCCGCGCGGTCGCGGTAGGTATCGACGAGCGCGTGCATCTTCTCGACGAGTTCCTGCGTCAGTTCAGGCGTCAGTCGCAGCGTCGCGCTGCTCATGTCCCAGACGCGACTCCATTCCTCTGGCCATGAGTCGCGGTTGCCCAGCCACGTCGACAGGTCCCGGGTCTGCGTGGTGGCGACCTCGTGCAGGTAGAGGTCCGCTGCCCCGCGTACGGCAGGGTCCGAGTCGGTGAGCAGGGCGTCGTCGAAGCGAATCCCGTGGTGGGTCGCCTTCCACCACCGCTCGCGTCCCTTGCCCCGCTCGGGTGCGTCCTCGACGAAGCCGTACACCGCGAGTTGGCGCAGGTGGTAGCTGGTGGCGCCGCTGGACTCGCCCAGCTTGGCTGCCAGTTGTGAGGCGGTGGCCGGGCCGCCGAAGCGCAGGGCGTCCAGCAGCTGCATCCGCAGGGGGTGGGCGAGTCCGCGCAGGGATCGGGCGTCGAGCTGCCGTACCTGTGGGTTCTGGGATTCGGTCACGATGCAAAGCTATCCTTGCAAAGGAATCCTTGCAAGGGTTTCTTTGCAACTTGCCTATCCCTCCCGGACGAACCCCTCCTGCACCATCCACTCCAACGCCACCTGATGCGGATCCTCCCCGTCCACATCCACCCTCGCGTTCAGCGTCCGCGCCACCGCGTTGTTCAGCCGCGCCGTCACCGGATCCAGCACGTCCGCGATCGCCGGCCACTCCCTCAGCGTCTTCGTGTTGATCATCGGCGCGGCGTTGTAGTGGGGGAAGAACTTCCTGTCGTCCTCCATGACCTGCAGGTTCATGGACTTGATGCGCCCGTCGGTCGTGAACACCTCTCCGTACGCGCAGTCTCCCTTCGCGGTCTGGGTGTAGATGATCCCCGTGTCCATCTGGGTGACGTTCCGCGCCGGCAGATCCATCCCGTATCGCTTCTGCATGCCCGGCAAGCCGTCCGCCCGGTTCGCGAACTCCACCTCCACGCACAGCCGCACGGCCCCCGGGTCGGACTTCGCCAGCTTCGCCACGTCCGACATGGTCCTCGTGCCGTACTTCTTCGCGTTCTCCCGGCTCATCGCGAGGGCGTACGTGTTGTCGAGGGAGGACGGCCGCAGCCAGGTCAGTCCGTTGGCCGCGTCCTCCTTCCGCACCGCCTCCCACTGCTCGTGCGGGTCGGCGATCGGCTCGCTGTGCCCCAGGTACGTGATCCAGGCCGTGCCCGTGTACTCGTACCCGCCGTCGGCGTCGCCCTTCCGGACGGCCTCGCGGCTGCCGATGGAGCCCTGGATGCCCGTACGGTCGAGCACCTCCGCCCCGGCCGCCTCCAGGGCGATGCCCATGATCGCGCCGAGGATCAGCCCTTCGGTGAACGACTTGGACGTCACCGTCAGACTCGCGCCCCTGAGCGGTTCGCCCCGCCCGACGGAACCGGGGCGTACGGCGTCGGCCATCGGGGAGCCGCTGGTCAGACCGCAACCGGACACCGTCAGCAGCCCCATCGCGAGAAGGCCCGCCCGGGCCCTCATGCCCGCAACCCCCGTGGCCGCAGCAGCAGTTCCGTCAGCGAGGCCAGCCAGTCCACCAGCAGCGCCAAGGCGACCGTGAGGACCGAGCCCAGCACCAGCACCGGCATCCGCTGGTTGGTGATCCCGGCCGTGATCAGTACGCCCAGTCCGCCGCCCCCGCCGAAGACCGCCAGGGTCGCCGTACCGACGTTCAGGACGAGGGCCGTGCGCACGCCCGCGAGGATCAGCGGGACCGCCAGCGGGAGTTCGACCCGGGCCAGCACGCCCACGGGGGACATACCGATGCCCCGTGCCGCTTCCAGCAGGGTCGGGTCGTTCGCCTTCAAGCCGGTGATCGTGTTCGACAGCACGGGCAGGACGGCGTAGATGATCATGCCGATCAGGGCGGCGCTGCGGCCGATGCCCAGCCAGATGACGAGGAGCGCCAGCAGTCCGATCGCCGGGGTCGCCTGGCCCGTGCTGGCGAACGCCGTCACCACCGGGGCGGCCTTGCTGAACGTCCCGCGGGTCAGCAGGATGCCCAGCGGGATCGCGATGACCAGCACGAAGAACGTGGAGATCAAGGTCAGTTGGACGTGCTGCCACAGCGCCTTCGTGACCTGGCCGCCGGACAGGGCGTTCCGGGTGAGCGCGTCCAGGTCCGCCTGCTCGAACCAGAGCCAGGTGGCGAGCAGCACGGCGACCAGGACGGTGGGCAGGACGGTCAGCTTCTGCCGGCCGATGCGGGGCCGTGGTGACGTCCGGGGCGGCGCCTCCCGCGTCGGCCCGGAGACCGTTCGCGCCTTCTCGGGTGGTGCCTTCTCGGTCTGCGCCTTGTCGGTCTGCGTCCTCTCGGCCTGCGCCCCCTCGGCCTGCGCCCCCTCGGCCTGCGCCCCCTCGGTCCCCTCCACCTCGAACGCCGTCACCGCGCCCCTCCGGGACCGCCCACGCCGGTGACCTGCTCGCCGCCCTCCTGCTCCGCGTGCCTCCGTGCCGCCCGCAGCTCCTCCAGCTCGTGCTGGTGCTCCACCGCGTCGAGCCGGTCGGTCTCCAGCAGGGCGTGCACGGAGTTCAGCAGCGTCTCCATGTCGACGACGCCCGTGTACTCGCCGTGCCGCCCGGTCACCGCCACCCGCCCCGCGCTGTCGGTGAGCACCGCCTCCAGTGCGTCCCGCAGGGTGGCGTCCCGGGTGACCGTGTCGTGCACCGGCGTCCCGGCCCGGGCCAGCGAGCCCCGGGCCCGCATCAGGTCGCCCCGCCGAAGCCACTTGCAGGGGCGGCCGCGCCGGTCGAGCAGCAGGACCTCGTTGGTGCCGCCGGCCCGCAGCCGGTTGAAGATCTGCTGCCACGGGTCGTCGATCGTGACCGTCGGACAGTCGGTGATCTCCACGTCCCGGACGCGGGTCAGGTTCAGCCGCTTCAGCGCCGCCCCGGCGCCCACGAACCCGGAGACGAAGTCGTCCGCCGGGTTGGTGAGGATGGCCTCCGGGGTGTCGAACTGGGCGATGCGGGACTGTTCGCGCAGGACGGCGATCCGGTCGCCGATCTTGATCGCCTCGTCGAAGTCGTGCGTGACGAAGACGATCGTCTTGTGCAGCTCGTGCTGCAGCCGGATCAGCTCGTCCTGCAGGTGGTCGCGGGTGATCGGGTCCACGGCCCCGAACGGCTCGTCCATCAGCAGCACCGGGGGATCGGCGGCCAGGGCCCGTGCCACCCCCACGCGCTGCTGCTGACCGCCGGAGAGCTGACGCGGGTAGCGGCCGTGGAACTCGCCCGGGTCGAGGCCGACCAGGTCGAGCAGTTCCTCGGTCCGCTCCCTGATCCGGGCCTTCGGCCAGCCGATCAGCTTCGGTACCAGCGCGATGTTCTGCGCGACCGTCATGTGCGGGAAGAGCCCGGCGGACTGGATCGCGTAGCCGACCTCGCGGCGCAGCTCGACCGGGTCCATGTCGGTGACGTCCTCGCCGCCGATCCGGATCCGGCCGCCGGTCGGCTCGATCAACCTGTTGATCATCTTGAGCGTGGTCGACTTGCCGCAGCCGGACGGGCCGACGAGCACGACCACCTCGCCCGCCTTGATCTCCATGCTGACGTCGTCCACGGCCGGCCGTGCGCTGCCGGGGAAGGACTTGGTCAGGCTCTCCAGCTCGATGGAGGCACCGTGGTCGCCGGTCTCAGGCACGGATCCCCCTGGGAATGGTCAGCCGTCCGATCAGCACGTACGCGGCGTCGAACAGCAGCGCGAGGACGATGATCCCGAGCGTGCCCGCGAGGACCTGGTTGAGCGCGTTCGCGCTGCCCAGCGAGGCGAGGCCGCGGAAGATGACGTTGCCGAGGCCCGGGCCGGAGGCGTACGCCGCGATGGCCGCGATGCCCATCAGCATCTGGGTCGCCACCCGGATCCCGGTCAGGATCGGCGGCCAGGCCAGCGGCAGCTCGATCCGCAGCAGCCGGGCCGTCCCGGACATCCCGATGCCCGTGGCCGCGTCCACCAGCGACGGGTCGACCCCGCGCAGCCCGACGATCGCGTTGCGCACGACCGGCAGCAGTCCGTACAGCGTCAGCGCGATCACCGTGGGCGGAACTCCCAGGCCCACGACCGGGACGAGCAGACCGATCAGGGCAAGCGCCGGAATGGTCAGGGTGGTGGCGGTGGTCGTGGTCGCGAGGCTCCCGGCCCACTCGCTGCGGTAGGTGGCGACCCCGATCAGGACCCCGAGGGCGGTCGCCACGACCATGCACTGGAAGACGACGCTCGCGTGCTGGTAGGCGTCCGTGAGCAGCTGCTGGTGCCGGTTGTCCACGTACTCCCAGAAGTTCACACGCGCTCACCCCAAGGCGTCAGGTCTCCTCCGCGGCCTGCTCCACGAGCGGGATGATCCGCAGCGGAACGGGGTTCTCCATGACGATCGCCGTGGAGGCCCGGACGATGCCATCAAAACCGACGACCCGGTCGATCACACGCTGGAGATCGGCGTTCGAGCGGGCCACCAGCCGGCACAGCATGTCCCCGCTGCCGGTGGTGGTGTGCAGCTCCAGCACCTCGGGCACGGTCGCCAAGTGGGCCCGTACGTCCGCGCCTTGCCCCTGCCGGATCTGCAGCGTGGCGAACGCGGTGACCGGGTAGCCGAGCGCCGCCGGGTCCACCTCCGGACCGAATCCGCGGATGACTCCGTTCGACTGAAGCCGGTCCAGTCGCGCCTGCACGGTCCCCCGGGCCACCCCCAGCCGCCGCGACATCTCCAGCACCCCGATCCGCGGTTCCCGCGCCAGCAGCAGGATGATCCGGCCGTCCAGATGATCGATCGCCACAGCAGCCTCCCGAGTGGTCATCATGTACAGAAAGGCCGAGGACGCGCCCGTTCCGCTGAACAGATTGCCCAGCCAAATCGCAAACTATTGCGCACCTTGCCGAGCGGGGAGACCCTGCCGCTATGACGCAGACCACACACCACACTCCCGACACCGCCCGGCAGGCCGACCCCTTCCCGGTCAAGGGAATGGACGCGGTCGTCTTCGCCGTGGGCAACGCCAAGCAGGCGGCGCACTACTACTCCACCGCCTTCGGCATGCAGCTGGTCGCCTACTCCGGACCGGAGAACGGCAGCCGCGAGACCGCTGCCTACGTCCTGGAGAACGGCTCCGCCCGCTTCGTCTTCACCTCGGTCATCAAGCCCGCCACCGAGTGGGGCCACTTCCTCGCGAAGCACGTGGCCGAACACGGCGACGGCGTCATCGACCTCGCCATCGAGGTGCCGGACGCCCGCGCCGCGTACGCCTACGCCCTCGAGCACGGCGCCCGCTCCGTCGCCGAGCCGTACGAGCGGAAGGACGAGCACGGCACGGTCGTCCTGGCCGCCATCGCCACGTACGGCGAGACCCGCCACACCCTCGTCGAACGCTCCGGCTACGACGGTCCCTACCTGCCCGGCTACGTCGCGGCGAAGCCGATGGTGGAACCGCCCGCGCGGCGCACCTTCCAGGCGATCGACCACTGCGTCGGCAACGTCGAACTCGGCCGGATGAACGAATGGGTCGGCTTCTACAACAAGGTGATGGGCTTCACGAACATGAAGGAGTTCGTGGGCGACGACATCGCCACCGAGTACAGCGCGCTGATGTCCAAGGTGGTCGCGGACGGGACCCTCAAGGTCAAGTTCCCCATCAACGAGCCGGCCATCGCCAAGAAGAAGTCCCAGATCGACGAGTACCTGGAGTTCTACGGCGGCGCGGGCGTGCAGCACATCGCGCTCAACACCAACGACATCGTGCAGACGGTCCGTACGATGCGGGCGGCCGGCGTCGAGTTCCTCAACACACCCGACTCCTACTACGACACGCTGGGGGAGTGGGTCGGCGAGACCCGGGTCCCGATCGACACCCTGCGCGAGCTGAAGATCCTCGCCGACCGCGACGAGGACGGCTACCTGCTGCAGATCTTCACCAAGCCGGTCCAGGACCGCCCGACCGTCTTCTTCGAGATCATCGAACGCCACGGCTCGATGGGCTTCGGCAAGGGCAACTTCAAGGCCCTCTTCGAGGCGATCGAGCGGGAGCAGGCCCGCCGCGGCAACCTCTGATCCGGATCGCCGGCCTCGGTCGTGCGGGTGTCACGGGGCACCCGCACGACCCCGGGGACGACGCCCGGGAGAACCCCGGCCGCCCGTTCACCCCTGCTCACCGTCCATCTCCGGCACCTCCTCGTCCGGCGGCTCCCCGAGTGCCTCCGCCGCCGTACGGGCCGCACGCCCGTGCAACGGCGAGAAGTGCGGGTTGATCCGCAGCGCCTCCGCGAGGTGCCGGCGGGCCGCCCCGTACCGCTCCAGCTCCCGCTCGATCATGCCGCGGTGATACGCGTACAGCGCGCTGCGCACCCCGCCCCCCTGCTCCGCCTCCGTCGCCCGTACCGCGAACCGCAGCGCCTCCTCGTGCTCCCCGGCCCGGTGCAGCGCCCAGCCCAGCGCGTCGGCCACCTCCGTCCCGGGCTGCCGCCGCCACTCCGCACGCAACCGCCGCACCGCGGCCCGCGGATCGCCGTGATCCGCCTCGAACTGCCCCAGCACCAGCTCCTCGTCGGCCCCGCCCGCGGCAGCCTCCCGCACCCGCTCCCGCAGCAGGTCGTACTGCACCCGGGCGGCCTCCGGCATCCCCAGTGACTCGTACAACTCACCCAGCTCCAGGGCGTACCGGGGGCACGACTGCTTGGCGAGAGCCACCCGGTACACGTTCAGCGCCTCCGTCGTCCGGCCCAGGGCCGCCAGTGTCCTGCCCTGCCCTGCCTGCGCCGCCCGCTGGTCGGGGTCGAGGCGCACCGCCTCCTGGAAGTGCCGCAGCGCGTCCTGGAGGTCACCGCGCTCCCAGGCCAGCTGCCCGGCGCGCTCCAGGTAGGCGGCCCGTTCCGCCGGGGCCCGCGCGCCCGCCGCCGCGTCCGCGAGGGAGGCCGCCGCGTCCTCGCGCCAGCCCAGCTCCCAGTAGACGGCCGCGGCCCGTGCCAGCACGGCCGGACCCGAGCGCAGCTCCGTCAGCCGGTCCAGCGTCCGCTTGGCCGCCGCGTGGTCACCGAGCCCGGAGTACGCGTCGATGAGCAGTGGATACGTCGTCCATCTGCGCGGCTCCAGCTTCAGCGCCGCCTCGCCCCACCGGCGCGCGGCGGGAAAGTCCCGGCGCGCATTGGCCAGTGTGGCCAGCCCGGCCAGGGCCTCCGTGTTCCGCTCCGGCCGCACCCGCAGCGACGCGCGCAGCGCCTTCTCCGCGCGCGGGTAGTACGCCGGGTCCGCCAGCCGCCGCCCCTGCTCCACATGGGCCATCCCGAGCACCGCCCAGGAGCGCGCGTCCTTCGGGTGCGTCCGCAGCCGCTTCTCCCGCTCGTCGATCAGCTCCGCCAGGTCGGGCAGCGCGGCCGGCGCCCCGGCACTGACCGCCGCCATCGCGACCGCTCCCGGCGACGGCCCGGCCGGCCCGGCGGATCGCTCCCACGGCAGCAGCACCAGCACCCCGCCGAGCACGGCACACCCCACGACCGAGGCGAGCACCACCCGCCGACCGCGGAAGCGGCGTGCCTGCCCACCGCTCTCCTGCCCGTCCAGGCCCTCCTGCTGGTTCTCCATGGCGCTCACTGTGCGTCAGTACGACGACCACACCCGGGCAGACCAAGGGTGCCGCCGACGGGGTTCACACCGATGGCCCCGGGTGCGACCCTTTGATCATGAGCCGTATCGAAGCGCCCAGCTCCGAGGACACCGCGACGACCGGCAACCTCGTCGACCTGCTGCTCAGCGGCCTCCCCGCGGAGACGGTCCTCACCGATCCCGACGTCACGGCCTCCTACGCGAACGACATGGCCAGCTTCTGCCCGGCCGGCACGCCCGCCGTCGTCGTGCTGCCCCGCACGGTCGAACAGGTCCAGCACGTGATGCGCACCGCCACCGCCCTGCGCGTCCCGGTCGTCCCGCAGGGCGCCCGCACGGGACTGTCGGGCGCCGCGAACGCCTCCGAGGGCTGCATCGTGCTCTCCCTGACGAAGATGGACCGGATCCTGGAGATCAGCCCGGTCGACCGCGTCGCCGTCGTCGAGCCCGGCGTGATCAACGCCGCCCTGTCCCGGGCCGTCGGCGAACACGGCCTGTACTACCCGCCGGACCCCTCAAGCTGGGAGATGTGCACCATCGGCGGCAACATCGGCACCGCCTCGGGCGGCCTGTGCTGCGTGAAGTACGGGGTGACCGCCGAGTACGTCCTCGGCCTCGACGTGGTGCTGGCCGACGGCCGGCTGATGTCCACCGGCCGCCGCACCGCCAAGGGCGTCGCGGGCTACGACCTGACCCGCCTGTTCGTCGGCTCCGAGGGCTCCCTCGGCATCGTCGTACGGGCCGTGCTCGGCCTGCGCCCCAAGCCGCCCGCGCAGCTGGTGCTGGCCGCCGAGTTCGCCTCCGCGGCCGCCGCCTGCGACGCCGTGTGCCGGATCATGGAGGGCGGCCACGTCCCGTCCCTCCTCGAACTCATGGACCGTACGACGGTCAAGGCCGTCAACGACCTGGCGCGGATGGGCCTCCCGGAGAGCACCGAGGCGCTGCTGCTCGCCGCGTTCGACAGCACCGACCCGGCCGCCGACCTCGCCGCCGTCGGCGCGTTGTGCGAGGCCGCAGGCGCCACCCAGGTCGTACCGGCCGGCGACGCGGCCGAGTCCGAACTGCTCCTCCAGGCGCGCCGGCTGTCGCTCACCGCGCTGGAGGCGGTGAAGGGCGTGACGATGATCGACGACGTGTGCGTGCCCCGCTCCCGGCTCGGCGAGATGCTGGCGGGGGTCGACCGGATCGCCGGGAAGTACCGGCTCACCATCGGGGTCGTCGCCCACGCGGGGGACGGCAACACCCACCCGACGGTCTGCTTCGACCCGGCGGACCCGGACGAGTCCCGCCGCGCCCGCGCGTCCTTCGACGAGATCATGGCCCTCGGCCTGGAGCTCGGCGGCACCATCACCGGCGAGCACGGCGTCGGCGTCCTGAAGAAGGAGTGGCTGGCGCGCGAGATCGGCCCCGTGGGGATGGAGATGCAGCGGGCCGTGAAGCAGGCCTTCGACCCGCTGGGCATCCTGAACCCGGGCAAGCTGTTCTGAGGTCGGCACGCTCACCGGGCCAGCAGCCGGGCCAGCTCGTCGTCGAGCCCCAGCCGCTCGGCCTCCGTCCCCGGCGGGACCAGCCGCAGCGTGCGCTCCAGCCAGGCCGACACGTGCGCCACCGGGGCCTGCAGCACGGCGTCACCGTCGGGTGAACTCAGCGCCATCAGCACGACACACCGCCCCTCGCTCTTCGCCGGCCACACCCGCACGTCCCCCCGCCCGCACGGCCGGAACACCCCCTCCACCAGCAGGTCACGGGCGAACGTCCAGGTCACGGCGTGCGCCGAGCCGACGTGGAAGGTGACGTGCACGGCGTACGGGTCGTCGGTGACGTACTCGAGCCGGGCGGACACCGGGATCCGGTGCTCCGGCGACAGGACGAGCTTCAGCTCCAGTTCACGTTCCACCACGGTGCGCATGGCGATGTTCCCTTCTTCCCGAACGGCTGAACGGCAGCCCGCGAGGGCCGGTCAGGAGCAGAGAGCGGGTGAGGGCCCCGGCATTACGCGCGTCGGGGAAGTTTTTCCGCGGGGAGGCCGCGCGCGGGGCCGCACGGCGCGTAGCACATCGGTGCTCGAAAGGGGTGGGTCCGGTGGGAGCGGCGGTGCCGGGTGCCCTCGTCTGATAGATGTGGAGGCCCTCATTTGGCCCTCGAGCAGATACGGGACGACGGAGATGAGCGCCCCAACCCCGGCCCCGGGTGACGACAGGCCCCGCGAAGGGTATTACCCGGACCCGTCCATTCCTGGATATGTCCGGTACTGGAACGGTGCCTCCTGGGTGCCGGGCACCAGCCGTCCGGCACCCGAGGAGGGCGAGACGCTCGCGCCGCCGCCCGGTGCCGGAGCCGCCACGGCCTCGGTGGAGGAGACCGGCCCGCACTTCTTCGACGAGGACCCGGTCGAGCAGCCGTCCGCCGCCGACTCCCAGCACGGCAGCCGGCCCGAACCCGCCTCCGCCTGGGGCGCCGACCGCTCCCGCCAGTCCGGCTTCGGCAGCCAGGACCGCGTCTCCTGGGGCGCGCCGCAGGGGGCGCAGGGCGCCCAGGGCGCCGCACCGGGAGGGCAGCAGGCCGACCGGCAGCCGGACGGCGAGTCCGCCCGTGCCGCGGAACAGGAGGCCGACGCGGCGGACGCCGGCGACACGTTCATGTTCCGCCGCCCGACGGCGGCCCCCGGGGGCGTTACCCCGGCCGAGGCTCCTGACGAGGGCACGATGACGTTCCGCGCGGTCGCTCCGCGTCCGGGCTCGGGGGACGCGGCACCGGGCAGCGGCTCGAAGCCGGCCGGTGGCCCGGGCGGCGGCCCGGCGGGCTCCGGCTTCGGCGCACAGAACGGGGCAGGCGGCTCCGGTGCCCCGGGCTTCGGGGCACCGGGCTCCGCGGGCTCCGGCTCCGGTTTCGGTGCTCAGGCCGGCCCGGGCGGCCCGGCGGGACCCGCCTCCGGTGCGCAGCCCGGCACGGCCGGTTCCCCCGACGCCTCGAACCGTCCCGGCTTCGGCGCCGGCAAGGCGGCCGCCGCCCGTGCCGCCACGGCGCCGCCCGGGACGGCCGGGGCAGGCGGAGCCCAGGCTTCCGCGGCCGCCCCGACGGCGTTGTCAGGCTCCCGGTCGGCCGCCGCCGTACCCCCGCAGGCCGGCGCGGCCGGCGGACCTCAGCCCGGTGCCGCCTCCGCCGCCACCCCCCTCAGCGCCGGCCCCGGCGGTGGCCAGTCCTCCTGGGCACAGCAGGTGCACCGGCTCGCCGGAGCCGACGACGGTGACGGGCAGCCCGTCGCACCGTGGAAGCCGCCGGTCGAGGACCCGTTCCAGGCGGCGGCCCGGCGTCAGGCGGCGGCCCGCCCCGCGGGGCTCGGCAAGCGGCTGGCCGCCCGGCTGCTGGACACCGTCGTCCTCGCCGGCCTCACAGCGGGGGCCGCCGTACCGCTCGGCATCAAGGCCGTCGACCATGTCAACGAGAAGATCGAGGCGGCCAGACTCTCCGGCGAGACCGTCACCGTCTGGCTGCTCGACGGCACCACGTCGGTGTACCTCGGCATCGTCCTGGCGGTGCTGCTGCTCGTCGGCGTCGTCGCCGAGGTGCTGCCCACCGTCAAGTGGGGTCGCACCCTCGGCAAGAAGGTGATGGGTCTCGAAGTCCGGGACATCGAGGGCCACGAAGCCCCGGAGTTCGGCGCGGCCCTGCGCCGCTGGCTGGTCTACAGCGTGCCCGGACTCCTCGTCGTCGGGATCGTGGGCGTCGTCTGGTGCGTCTTCGACAAGCCGTGGCGCCAGTGCTGGCACGACAAGGCCGCCCACACCTTCGTGGCGGGCTGAGCGGGCTGAGCGGGCGGGACCGGTACCTCGGACGGCCGTCTGCCGGATGCGGAGCCGGGGCGTTCGCGGTCGACTCGGGCCATGAGCAGTGAACCGCCCCCCGGCTCCGGTCAGCAGCCCCCGGAAGACGACCCGTTCAGGAAGCGGCCCTCGAACGAGCCGCCCGGCGAGGGCACGGCCTCGCCCCACGGCGACGAACCCCCGCCGTACCAGGGCGGCGGCCAAGGCGGTGGCGGCCAAGGCGGCGGCGCCCAGGGGGGCGGCCCCTACGGCGGTTCCCCGTACGGCGGGGACTCCTACCCCACCGACCCCCTCGCCGGCATGCCCCCGCTCGCCGACAGCGGCAAGCGCACACTCGCCCGCATCCTCGACATGATCCTGGTGGGTGTCGTCGTCTGGCTGATCACCTGGGGATCCGGTGTCAGCGAGTACGACGTGGACACCGACCGCGTCGAGGTCGGCGATTCCCTCTGGCAGTCGGTGGTCGCCGCGGTCCTCTACATCGCCTACGACACCATCCTGACCGCCAGGACCGGCCAGACCCTCGGCAAGAAGCTGCTGCACATGCGCGTGGCCAACCTGGACAACGGGGCGACGCCCTCCGTGCAGAACGCACTGCTGCGCGCGGCGGTGCTGTGGCTCCCGTTCGCCTTCTGCTGCGCCTGCGTCTGGACCGCGATCTCGGGTGGCTGGAGCTTCTTCGACCGGCCCTACAAACAGGGCCTGCACGACAAGGCGGCCAAGACGGTCGTGGTCAGCACCGATTGAGGCACGTCAGAGCATCAGCCGACGGGAAAGGGAGATCAGCGGGCGGTCAGGAGATGACCCGCTCGCGCACCGGCTCGGGGGCCGGCGCGGCGACCGCGGCGCGTACGGGCTCCGCGGGCGTGGGCTGCGCCGCCGCGGCCCGGCGCTGCCCGGACAGCGGTACCGTCATGGCGACCAGCAGCCCGAGGGCGAGCGCCGCGACGGCGATCATCGCGATGCCCACGCCCGAACTCGTCTGTGACAGCAGCAGCATGGCGAGGGTCGACAGGATCACGGTGCACGCACCGTAGGCGAGCTGTGCGGCGGTCGGACGGGGCATGGCCATCATGTCCTCGGAAGTGGGGGTCCACGGGGGTGTCAGCCTGGCTTTCCGCCGGCTTTCGGCGTTCCGCCACACGACATTCTCACGGGCAGGCTGCCCGACGGGAACGAGCGGTAAGCGTGACCTAACCGACACGGCCGGAGCACAGGGGGCGCACGGAGTCATGGCGTCCACGTAGTGGACATATGCACGCGCCCACTGCCGGGTGGGCATCCCGTTGGCCGTCCGCAAAACGAACGCGCGCTCCGCATAGTGCACTTCACTTGTGCAAGTCAAGGTCTGTCTTTTCTGCTGAACCTCTAGTCAAATGTCGTCACTTGACTACACGCGTTGATCACGCGCGCGCGGAACCTCACCTGACCAGGACCCTTCCCTCCGCGCGCGCGAACGCGGGGGAGGAACTCAAGTGACCAGTAGACCCTGGACGTTCAGGGCGGCCGCCATCGGTGTGGCGCTCGCGGCGGCCACCGCGACCGTCTCGGCGTACGGTGTGGCGCAGGCCGACGACAACACCTCCGCCCCCAGGCCCACCACCGTGGACCGGCACGACCCGGCGGATCGTCACCAGGACGAGCACAATCTCGAAGGTCCGCTGAGCAGGACCCAGGAGGCCCAGCGCGAAGAGGCCCTGAAGCAGGTCATATCCGGCAAGACCAAGGTCAAGAACCGCGAGGGTTCGAAGGTCGTCCAGCTCAAGAGCAAGAAGGGCGACAGCAAGTACGTCGAACTCGGCCGGGAGAAGACCGACAAGATCTTCACCATCCTGGTCGAGTTCGGCGACCGGATCAGCGAGTTCGGCGGCACGCCCGGCCCGCTGCACAACCAGATACCCAAGCCGGACCGCAAGAAGGACAACTCCACGGCCTGGCGCGCGGACTACGACCAGAAGTACTTCCAGGACCTCTACTTCGGCACCGGCAAGGGCGTCGACTCGGTCAAGACGTACTACGAGAAGCAGTCCTCGGGCCGCTACTCGGTCGAGGGCAAGGTCTCGGACTGGGTCAAGGTCCCCTACAACGAGGCGCGTTACGGCAACAACGCCTGTGGTGACAAGAACTGCCCGAGCGTGTGGAACGTCGTCAAGGACGGTCTGAACGCGTGGGTCGCCCAGCAGAAGGCAGCCGGGAAGACCGACGCCCAGATCAAGGCGGACGTCAAGCAGTACGACCAGTGGGACCGCTACGACTTCGACGGCGACGGCGACTTCAACGAGTCCGACGGCTACATCGACCACTTCCAGGTCGTGCACGCCGGTGAGGACGAGTCGGCGGGCGGCGGCGCCCAGGGCGAGGACGCGATCTGGGCCCACCGCTGGTACGCCTTCGGCACCGACGCCGGCGCCACCGGCCCCGCGGACAACAAGCTCGGCGGCGCGAAGATCGGCGACACCGGCATCTGGGTCGGCGACTACACCGTCCAGCCGGAGAACGGCGGACTCGGCGTGTACGCCCACGAGTACGGCCACGACCTCGGCCTGCCGGACCACTACGACACCGCCGGCGGCGAGAACTCCACCGGGTTCTGGACCCTGATGTCCTCCGGCTCCTGGCTCGGCAAGGGCAAGAACGAGATCGGTGACCTGCCCGGCGACATGACCGCCTGGGACAAGATGCAGCTCGGCTGGCTGAACTACGACAAGGCCAAGGCCGGCGTGAACTCCTGGCACAAGCTGGGCCTCGCTGCGTACAACACCAAGCACAAGCAGGCCCTCGTGGTGGAGCTGCCGAAGAAGGCCGTCACCACCGAGCTCGTCACCCCGGCCCAGGGCGCCACCCAGTGGTGGAGCGGCAGCGGCAACAACCTGAAGAACACGCTGACCCGTTCCGTCGACCTGACCGGGAAGAAGTCGGCGTCGCTGACCCTCGACGGCTGGTACGAGATCGAGGCCAACTACGACCACCTCTACGCCGAGGCCTCGACCGACGGCGGCGCCAACTGGACCGCGCTCGACGGCACCGTGGACGGCAAGCCGATCCCGCGTGACGGCAGCGACAAGCCGGCCCTGAGCGGCACGGTCGACGGCTACAAGAAGCTGGCGTACTCCCTGGACGCCTACGCGGGCAAGAAGTTCGACCTGCGCTTCCGCTACCAGACCGACGGCGGCCTGGCGATGAAGGGCTTCGTGGCCGACCGGATCGCCGTGACCGCCGACGGCACCACCGTCTTCTCCGACGACGCCGAGTCCGCGGACGCGGCCTGGACGGCGAACGGCTTCTCCCGTATGGGCGCGTCCTTCACCAAGGACTACGCGCAGTACTACATCGCCGAGAACCGGCAGTACGTGTCGTACGACAAGACGCTGAAGACCGGCCCGTACAACTTCGGCTTCACCGAGCGCCCGGACTGGGTCGAGCACTACGCGTACCAGAACGGCCTGCTGATCTGGAAGTGGGACACCTCCCAGGCGGACAACAACACCAGCGAGCACGAGGGCACCGGCCTGGTCCTGCCGATCGACTCGCACCCGACCGCACTCAAGTGGGCCGACGGCACGCTGATGCGCAACCGCATCCAGAGCTACGACGCGCCGTTCAGCAAGTACCGCACGGACGGCATGACGCTGCACAAGGCGGACGTGGCGAAGTACATCCCGGGCTCGAAGGGCGTCTCGGTCTTCAACGACCGGACGAACGACTACTACGACGAGTCGAACCCGAGGGCGGGCGTCAAGATCACTGACACCAACACGAAGATCAAGATCCTCAAGGAGGCCAAGGACGGCTCGACGATCGAGCTGGAGGTCGGCCCCGCGGGTAGGTAATCCGCATCCTTGCAGGTCAGAGCGTGATCGGCGGTGACCCCCTGGCGGGTCACCGCCGATCCGTGTTTAGGTGCGTCCTGTGGCTCGCTTATTGACACCGACCGACACACCGACCGACACGGGGGTATGACCACATGGCCGCAGGAGGTTTCTGCAAGCTGCCGAACGGCACGGTGGTGGTGGCACTGAACCTGCCCAGCCCCGCCGCCGACGGGCCGGGCGGCGTCCGGGTCCTCGTACACGCCCAGAACCGGGCACGCGCCCTGACCAGGCTGCGCAACCTGGGCCTGCGATCGGTCTACCTGCGAGGCAACACCGCCCCGCCGTCCCCCGACGAGGTCACCGCCGTCCTGCACCACCCCGACGGCCTGATATGGCGCACGGCGCCTGACAACGGTGTCCTGTCCCCGGACCTCACCACGGAGCTGTGGCGCCCGATCAGGTCCCTCCTGAGGCGCCCGACGACTCAGACCTGATCCGGTGCGCGGCCGGGTTCGGCCGGCACGCGGAACACGTCGCGCTGTCGGTGTCCGGCCGTTCCGACCGCCACGGCGCACCTCGGCGGCAGGGCGCCACCCAGCGCCTCCTCGACCAGGGGCTCTCCGGCAGCCCTGCCCCGCCGTCCCCGGCGGTCGGACGCGCGCCCGGCCGGACCGGCGGCGCCCGCTCTCCGGCAGCTCTGCCCCGCCGCCTCCGCCCTACTGCACGACCGGCTTCCCGGAGAGCTCCACGCCCGCCTCCCGCAGTTTCTCGATCGCCCGCTCCGTGGTGTGCTGGGACACACCCGCCGTGAGGTCAAGGAGGACCTGCGTGCGGAAGCCCTCCTGCACGGCGTCCAGGGCCGTGGCGCGCACGCAGTGGTCCGTGGCGATGCCGACGACGTCGACCTCGGTGACCTCGCGGGACCGGAGCCAGTCGGCCAGTTTCGTCCCGTTCTCGTCGGTGCCTTCGAAACCGCTGTACGCCGCCTCGTACGCTCCCTTGTCGAACACGGCGTCGATCGCGCCGGAGGCGACGGCCGGGGCGAAGTTCGGGTGGAAGCCGACGCCCTCCGTGCCGGCGACGCAGTGCGCGGGCCAGGAGCGGACGTAGTCGGGGTTGGTGGAGAAGTGGCCGCCGGGGGCGATGTGGTGGTCGCGCGAGGCCACGACGTGCTGGTAGCCGGACCCGGCGGCCTGTCCGATCAGCTCGGTGATGGCGGCGGCCACATCGGCACCGCCGGACACCGCGAGGCTGCCCCCCTCACAGAAGTCGTTCTGCACGTCAACGACGATCAAGGCGCGGCGCATGGTCGGTGTCCTTCGGCTCTGAGGTCGGCAAGCCCGGCCGGTGAACTTCCGAGCCTATTGCCTTGGTTGCGGGGTCGGGAGGGGGCACGGGTCGGCGCGTCACGGCACACCGCAGTTAGCTACCCGAGGGGCCGTCCAGGTACTCCGTCGGAAGAACGGGCTCACCGCGCGAGAGCTGCGTGGCCGACATCGGGAGCCCCGCGCGAGCGGCCGCGTGCCGTTCGCGCGCCGCGTCCAGCGGCTCACGTGCGACCACCTCACCGCCCTTGACCAGCTCCACCAGCAACTGCCGGTCCGCCAGCTCACCCGGCACCGGCCCGGTGCCCACCACCTCGGCCTCGGCCACCCCGTGGGCGTCCAGCCGCCGCGCGGCCCACTTGCGCCCGCCCACGGACGTCTTGCCCCCCGTGGACCGCTTCGCCACCGGCACCAGCGGCGCGTTCGCCCCGGGCGACTCGGCTCGCGCGACCAGCTTGTAGACCATCGAGGACGTCGGATGCCCGGATCCGGTCACCAGCTGGGTGCCGACGCCGTACGCGTCCACCGGCGCCGCCGCCAGCGAGGCGATCGCGTACTCGTCCAGGTCCGAGGTCACGACGATCTTCGTGTCGGTCGCGCCCAGCTCGTCCAGCTGCTGCCGCACCCGGTGCGCCACCAGCAGCAGGTCACCGGAGTCGATCCGCACCGCGCCCAGCTCGGTCCCCGCGACCTCGACGGCCGTGCGAACCGCCTCGGCGACGTCGTACGTGTCCACCAGCAGCGTGGTGCCCCGACCGAGCGTGTTCACCTGGGCCCGGAAGGCGTCCCGCTCGCTGTCGTGCAGCAGGGTGAAGGCGTGGGCCGAGGTGCCGACGGTGGGAATCCCGTACCGGAACCCGGCGGCCAGGTCGGAGGTGGTCGCGAAACCGCCGACGTACGCGGCCCGGGACGCGGCCACCGCCGCCAGCTCGTGGGTGCGCCGCGCGCCCATCTCGATCAGCGGCCGGTCACCCGCCGCCGCCGACATGCGCGAGGCGGCCGCGGCGATCGCCGAGTCGTGGTTGAGGATCGACAGGATCACGGTCTCCAGCAGCACGCACTCGGCGAACGTGCCCTCCACCCGCATGATCGGCGAGCCCGGGAAGTACACCTCGCCCTCGGGATAGCCCCAGACGTCCCCGCTGAACCGGTAACCGGCCAGCCACTCCAGGGTCTCCTCGTCGACGATCTCCCGCTCGCGCAGGAAGCTGAGCACGCCCGGGTCGAACCGGAAGTTCTCCACCGCGTCCAGCACCCGCCCAGTGCCCGCCACGACGCCGTAGCGCCGCCCGTTCGGCAGCCGCCGGGTGAAGACCTCGAACACGCTCCGCCGCTCGGCGGTGCCCGCCTTCAGGGCGCCCTGCAGCATGGTCAGCTCGTACTGGTCCGTGAAGAGCGCCGTCGACGGAACATCCACCGGCAGCCCAAGGTCCGCTGTGTTCATGAGCGGGATGCTACCCCCATTTCGTCAATCTGACGATTGCAGTCCCGGGGGACGCGATCGCCTTACGGCCAGGCCTGTTTGTGCGACTACCCCCCTCGGGTGGCAGCATGGGCACTGTGACGTCACCCGCACCCCTGGAGATCGAACGCACCGAGTCGGCGGAGGAGGTCTTCGCCGTACCCGAGCCGGACCTCCCCTGGGTCACCATCGTCCACAACGACCCGGTCAACCTCATGAGCTACGTGACGTACGTCTTCCAGACGTACTTCGGCTACTCCAAGGACAAGGCCACCAAGCTCATGCTCGACGTCCACCACAAGGGGCGGGCGGTCGTCTCCAGCGGCAGCCGCGAGGAGATGGAGCGCGACGTGCAGGCCATGCACGGCTACGGCCTGTGGGCCACCCTCCAGCAGGACCGCAAGTAGCCAGTAGCCAGCAGCCCGCCCAGCAGCGAAAAGACGTACATGCCCGGAACCTTCGAACCGCTTCCCGGCGGCGGCGCGGCCGTCGCCCTCGACGACGTCGAGATCTCCATCATCCGGTCGCTGGCCGTCCAGCTCCTGGAACTCATCGGGCCCGGCCCCGCCGAGGACGCCACCGACGACCCGCTCGCCGAGCTGTTCGCGGAGGGCCCCAGCGAGCCGCCCTCCGACCCGGTGCTCAAGCGGCTCTTCCCGGACGCCTACAGCGACCCGGAGCAGTCCGCCACGTCCCGGGGCGAGGAGGAGCGGCGCGCGTACTCGGCCGAGTTCCGCCGTTACACCGAGAACGACCTGCGGGCCGGCAAGCGGGACAACGCCCTCGCGGTGATCCGTTCCCTCGACGCGCTCGCCTCGGCCTCGGCCGGCGAGGGCGGCGCGGTGCTCAAGCTGTCGGTGGCGGAGTCCCAGCAGTGGCTCGGCGCCCTGAACGACCTGCGGCTCGCGATCGGCTCCCGGCTGGAGATCACCGCCGAGGACGACACCGACCTCCTGTACCGCCTCCCGGACGAGGACCCGCGCAAGCCGATGGTGATGGCCTACCTGTGGCTGGGCGGACTCCAGGAGACGCTGGTCGAAACCCTTATGCCCTGACCCGTGCAGGTTGTGTGACCCCCGGGTGATCGATCGGTGTTCGCTCAGAGGACACTCAAATCCGGATAACGATCGCGTCACCGCGCCCGCCATCTATGGGCCTTTCGGGTGCGCTTTGTCCAAATCTCCCTGTGCGGTGCGTCACATATCAGCCATGTGATCAGTCTTGCGGCCGTGATAAATCTTCACGACCGCCCGGCGAACACCACCCGAATGTTCGGCCGGGTGCGCCATGTGTCCGGCGGATCGTCGGACAGGCAGGAGCGGGCCCGCGAGGCCCGCTCGACTCCATCATCCGGGGGGATCGAGACCCGATCCGAGGCCGACAACAGGTCCGGGTCGGCATGGAGAAAGGCGCACCACACATGACCTCTGCGCAGGTCGACACGGAAAACGTCCCTGAAGAGGGGTACGAGCGCGGACTCGGCAGCCGCCAGGTCCAGATGATCGCGATCGGCGGCGCCATCGGCGTCGGCCTCTTCATGGGTGCCGGGGCGAACATCGCCAAGGCCGGCCCCAGCATCATCCTCATGTACGCCCTCGCGGGCGTCGTCATCTTCTTCATCATGAGGGCCCTGGGCGAACTGCTCCTCTACCGGCCCGTCTCCGGCTCCTTCGCCGAGTACGCCCGTGAGTTCCTCGGCCCGTTCTTCGGGTTCGTCACGGGCTGGACGTACTGGCTCATGTGGGTCGTCACCGGCATGGCCGAGCTCACGGCCGCCGCCATCTACATCCACTTCTGGTTCCCCGAGATCCCGCAGTGGGTCAGCGCCCTGGTGTTCCTGGTGGTGCTCTTCGGCGTGAACCTGATCTCCGTCAAGATCTTCGGCGAGGTCGAGTTCTGGTTCTCGATGATCAAGGTCACGGCCATCATCGGCATGATCGTCATCGGCCTCGGCGTGCTCACCCTCGGCTTCTCCGACGCCGGTGACACCGCCGCCGTCTCCAACCTCTGGGCGCACGACGGCTTCTTCCCGAACGGCATCGGCTCCAGCCTGATGACGCTCCAGGGCGTCATGTTCGCCTACCTCGCCGTCGAGCTCGTCGGCGTCACCGCGGGCGAGTCCGAGAACCCCGAGAAGACCCTGCCCAAGGCCATCAACACCCTGCCCTGGCGCATCATCGTCTTCTACGTCGGCGCCCTGCTGGTGATCCTCTCCGTCGTCAAGTGGACCGAGTTCTCCGCCGGCGAGAGCCCCTTCGTCCACGCGTTCGGCAAGATCGGCATCCCGCTCGCCGCGGGCATCGTCAACTTCGTGGTGCTCACCGCGGCCCTGTCGTCCTGCAACTCGGGCATGTACTCCACCGGACGGATGCTGCGCGACCTCGCCTCCAACAGCGAGGCCCCGCAGGCCTTCGGCAAGCTCAACGCCCGCAAGACGCCCGCCGTCGGCATCACGGTCTCCGTGGCACTCATGGGCATCGGCGTCGTCCTGAACTACGTCGTCCCGGAGAAGGCGTTCCTCTACGTCACCTCCGTCGCCACCGCGGCCGGCATCTGGACCTGGATGATGATCCTCGTCAGCCACATCCGCTACCGCGCCGCCGTCGACGCCGGCCGGCTGCGTGCCTCGTCCTTCCCCGCCCCCGGCGGTGCGCTCTTCAGCTGGGTCGCGCTCCTCTTCCTCGTCGGCGTGACCTGCATGATCGCGTACGACAAGGACGCGCGGATCTGCCTGTACGTCGCGGCCGGCTGGGCCGTCGCCCTGGCCGTCGGCTGGGCGGTCCTCAAGAGCCGCAACCCGCAGATCGCCGAGCGCCGCGACCCGGACCTCGAGAAGGTCGGCTGACCAACCGGCCAGGACGCCCAGCCGCAGGGACTACTCGTGGCACTCCCCGCGGCTGCCGCTCAGGGCGTCCGGCATATGGGCCGTTCCGTACCAGCCATCGGTACGGAACGGCCCATCTGCTTATCCTGACGAGCATGCTGACCATCACCCAGGCCCTCGTCGACCAGATCGTCGCCCACGCCCGCAAGGACCACCCCGACGAGGCGTGCGGCGTCATCGCAGGCCCGGCGGGCTCGGACCGCCCCGAGCGCTTCATCCCCATGCTGAACGCGGCCATGTCGCCCACGTTCTACGAATTCGACTCCGGCGACCTGCTCAAGCTCTACCGCGAGATGGACGACCGCGACGAGGAGCCGGTGGTCATCTACCACTCCCACACGGCCACCGAGGCCTACCCCTCCCGCACCGACATCTCCTACGCCAACGAGCCGGGCGCGCACTACGTCCTCGTCTCCACCGCCGACACCGACGGGGCCGGAGAGTTCCAGTTCCGCTCGTTCCGGATCGTGGAGGGCGAGGTCACGGAGGAAGAAGTCACCGTCGTCGAGGCGTACTGAGGCGACACCGAGTCGGTACTGAGCCTGTCTGAGCAGCGCGGTCTCACTCCCCGACCTGAAACCGTCCGCGATGTGGGATCACATTCCAGAACCCGGACCGGGAATCGATACGATGACCCCATGGTTTTCCACGACGTGAGCGACAAGACGCCGGGCGAGATGCTCGTGGCGCGGCTGCACGTCGACCTGTGCAGGCTCGCCAGCGCCATCTGTTGACGCGACCCCTGCCGCCGTACGGCCGTGAGCCGCGGCGTTGCACACAGGCACCACCCCGCTGTTCCTGCGCTGCCGCGCGCCCCGACTGACTACTCCCGACAGGAGCCCTGAAGCCATGGCCATCGAGGTCCGCATCCCGACCATCCTCCGCACCTACACCGACGGTCAGAAGGCGGTGGAGGGCAAGGGCGACACCCTCGCCGAACTCTTCAACGACCTCGAGACGCGGCACCCCGGCATCCAGGCCCGCATCGTCGACGGCGACCAGCTCCGCCGCTTCGTCAACGTGTACCTGAACGACGAGGACGTGCGCTTCCTCGACGGCATCAACACCAAGCTGTCGGACGGCGACAACGTCACGATCCTGCCGGCCGTGGCCGGCGGCATGGTCTGATCACTCATGCGTTACGACTCACCCCTGGCCGCGGTCGGCAACACCCCCCTGGTGCGCCTGCCGCGGCTGTCGCCGTCCGCCGACGTCCGCATCTGGGCGAAGCTGGAGGACCGCAACCCGACGGGGTCGGTCAAGGACCGCCCCGCCCTGCACATGATCGAGCAGGCGGAGAAGGACGGCCGCCTGACCCCGGGCTGCACCATCCTGGAGCCGACGTCGGGCAACACCGGCATCTCCCTCGCCATGGCAGCCAAGCTCAAGGGCTACCGCATCGTGTGCGTGATGCCGGAGAACACCTCGCAGGAACGCCGGGACCTGCTGGGCATGTGGGGAGCGGAGATCATCTCCTCCCCGGCCGCCGGCGGCTCCAACACCGCCGTACGCGTCGCCAAGGAACTCTCGGCCGAGCACCCGGACTGGGTGATGCTGTACCAGTACGGCAACCCGGACAACGCGGGCGCCCACTACGCGACCACCGGCCCCGAGATCCTCGCCGACCTGCCGTCCGTCACCCACTTCGTGGCCGGCCTCGGCACCACGGGCACGCTCATGGGCGTCGGCCGCTACCTGCGCGAGCACAAGCCGGACGTCCAGATCGTCGCCGCCGAACCGCGCTACGACGACCTGGTCTACGGCCTGCGCAACCTCGACGAGGGCTTCGTGCCCGAGCTGTACGACGCATCCGTCCTCACCAGCCGCTTCTCGGTCGGCTCCGCGGACGCGGTCACCCGCACCCGCGAGCTGCTCCAGCAGGAGGGCATCTTCGCCGGCGTCTCCACGGGCGCGGCGCTGCACGCCGCGATCGGCGTGGGCAAGAAGGCCGTCAAGGCCGGCGAGCCGGCCGACATCGTCTTCGTCGTCGCCGACGGCGGCTGGAAGTACCTCTCGACGGGCGTCTACACGGCGGCCACGACGGAGGAGGCCATCGAGACGCTCCAGGGCCAGCTCTGGGCGTAGCCGACGGCGAGCACGCACAGAGAAAGGGCTGGGGGCGTGACCCCAGCCCTTTCGGTTCTCACCCCGCCAGATACCGCACCTGGTTCCACAACGCCGGATCCACCACCCCGACCCGCCGCCGGAAGCCCCACACGGGGACCTCGCGCAGCTCGTCCGTCTCCAGGAAACTCGCACGGCCCCGGGCGTCACCGACCGAACCCGGGGGCAGCGGAATCACTCCAGGGCGCTCGTGCCGGAACCGGGTGGTGATCCTGGCGACGGTCGCCCGCTCCCCACGCACCGACAGCACCAGACACGGCCGGTCCCTGGCGCCGGCCTCGCCCTCGTAAGGGACCTCCGCCCACCAGATCTCCGCGGGCTGCGGCCGGCCCGCGAGCACGGCGGCCGGTGCCCCCGCGGGGGAGCGCCGCACCGGCGACCGCCGCCCCCAGCCGTCGACGAGCGTGGCGACGAGCGCGAGCAATACCACCGCGGCAAGCGCCAGCCACCAGGACGTGTCCATACTGAGACGTTACCGGCGCCACGCCTCCCGCGCGCCCCTCCTCGCAAGGATCACACCCGGCCCTGCCGCCCGAACCGGTGACACCACAGGTGAGTTCGCCCACAACAGGCCTTGGCGGAGGAGCTACCGGAGGTTTTGCGCCTTACGCTCGACGAACCGCACGACCCCCGACGCCCCTCAAAGACATTCCCGCCAGCGGAGGTTTCTGCTTCATGAAGCTCACCGTCGTCGGCTGCTCGGGGTCGTTCCCGTCCGCGGAATCGGCCTGCTCGAGCTACCTCGTCGAGGCCGACGGCTTCCGGCTGCTTCTCGACATGGGCAACGGTGCCCTGGGCGAGCTGCAGCGCCACTGCGGTCTCTACGACCTCGACGCGATCTTCCTCAGCCACCTGCACGCCGACCACTGCATCGACATGTGCGCGTACTTCGTCGCGCGCTACTACCGCCACGACGGCGGCCGCTGCGACCCGCTCCCCGTCTTCGGCCCCGAAGGCACCGAGCACCGGCTGACCACCGCCTACGCGGACACTCCCACCGCCTCCTCCATGAGCGAGGTCTTCGACTTCCACACGGTCAAGCCGTCCACCTTCGAGATCGGCCCCTTCACGGTGCACACCGAGCGGGTGGCCCACCCCGTGGAGGCGTACGGCATCCGCATCGAGCACGACGGCAAGGTCCTGACGTACTCCGGCGACACCGGCGTGAGTCCCGCCCTCGACGAACTCGCCCGGGACGCCGACCTGTTCCTGTGCGAGGCGGCGTTCACGCACGGCAAGGAGAACATTCCCGACCTGCACCTCAACGGCCGCGAGGCGGGCGAGACCGCCGCCCGGGCCGGTGCCCGCCGCCTGGTCCTCACCCACATCCCGCCGTGGACGGACCCCCAGGCCAACCTGACCGACGCCCGCGCGGTCTACGACGGTCCGGTGGACCTGGCCGCACCCAGGCAGACGTACGACATCTGAACATCTACGCGCGCCAAGGCCCCGGAACCCGAGGAGAGGTTCCGGGGCCTTCACCGTGTAAGGGCTGCTTCACCGCGTACGGGCTACTTCGCCTCCGCCTTCTGCAGCTCGGCGAGTTCCTCGTCGGACTCGCGGCCCGGTGTCGGCAGGTTGAACCTGGTGATCGCGAAGCGGAAGACCACGTAGTAGACCGCCGCGAAGCACAGACCGACCAGGGCCAGGCCCCACGGGTTGGTCGCGATGCCCAGGTTCAGCAGGAAGTCGATCGCCCCGGCGGAGAAACCGAACCCGTCCTTCATGCCGAGGGCCCAGGTCAGCGCCATGGAGACACCGGTGAGCACCGCGTGCAGCGCGTACAGCACCGGAGCGATGAACATGAAGGTGAACTCGATCGGCTCGGTGACACCGGTGACGAAGGAGGTCAGGGCGAGCGAGAACATCATGCCGCCGACGACCTTGCGCCGCTCGGGACGGGCGCAGTGCACGATCGCGAGGCACGCGGCGGGAAGGGCGAACATCATGATCGGGAAGAAGCCGGTCATGAACTGCCCCGCGGTGGGGTCACCGGCCAGGAAGCGCGCGATGTCGCCGCTCTTCCCCTCGTAGGAGCCGGCCTGCAGCCAGGGGAAGGAGTTCAGCAGGTGGTGCATGCCCACCGGGATCAGTGCACGGTTGGCGACACCGAAGATGCCCGCGCCGACCGCCCCGGAGCCGACCAGCCACTCGCCGAAGTTGTGCAGGGCCGTGCCGAGGACCGGCCAGATGTAACCGAAGACGACGCCGATGACCAGGCCCGCGAAGGCGGACAGGATCGGCACCAGCCGCCGCCCGCCGAAGAAGCCCGCCCAGTCGGGCAGCTTCGTGCGGTAGAAGCGCTGGTAGAGCAGAGCCACCACGATGCCCATGACGACACCGCCCAGCACCTTGGCGTCCGCGGGAGCCTCCACCATGACGGCCTTGCCGTCGACGGCAGCCGCCACCTTGGGCAGGGTCGGATCGGTGAACGTGGCCAGCACGTTCTTGAAGACCAGGTAGCCGGCGACGGCGGCGAGCGCGGTCGAGCCGTCCGACTTCTTCGCGAAGCCGATCGCGATGCCCACGGCGAACAGCAGCGGCATGTTGTCGAGCAGCGCGTTGCCGCCCGCGGTCATAAAGCTCGCGATCTTGGTGATGAACCCCGGGAACGACTCCCGCCCCAGCATGTCGGTGTTGCCGAGGCGGACCAGCAGGGCGGCGGCCGGCAGCACGGCGACGGGCAGCATGAGGCTGCGGCCGATACGCTGCAGGATCGCCATCACCGCAGACCCCTTCTTAGGGCTCGCGGGCGCGTCAGTGGCTGTGGACATGGGCTTCCTCCAGGGGGCACGGCGCCGCCCGGGAAGAATGCGACGGGGAGCGGCGGCGTCTCAAAAGAAAGGGGAACGCGGTCTCCACCGCGCGACCTCCACCGGGGAGTGGTGTAGACCAGTTGTAGCACGGTAGGCCGAACGAGTGGAACCCGCCAATTCCACCCACACCGACGATCAGACCTCGATGCTTTGTCGAGAGGTGGATCCGTGGTGTAGACCAGTCGGAAACGGCTACTGCGACACAGCGGTTCGGATCAGGGAGAACGAACATGGCCACCAAGGCTGAGAAGATCGTTGCCGGGCTCGGCGGCATCGACAACATCGAAGAGGTCGAAGGCTGCATCACCCGCCTGCGGACCGAGGTCGTGGACCCCGCCAAGGTCGACGAGGCCGCCCTGAAGGCCGCCGGCGCCCACGGCGTCGTCAAAATGGGCACCGCCATCCAGGTCGTCATCGGCACCGACGCCGACCCCATCGCCGCGGACATCGAAGACATGCTCTGAAGAGCGGGCATCATCCCCGGCTTCACACCCTGAACGGACCCCTCCCCACCGCGGGAGGGGCCCCTTCCGCGGGTACGGATAGGCTCAGCGCCATGTCTCGAATCGACGGCCGCACCCCCCAGCAGCTCCGCCCCATCACCATCGAACGCGGCTGGAGCAAGCACGCCGAAGGCTCCGTCCTCGTCTCCTTCGGCGACACCAAGGTCTTCTGCACCGCCTCCGTCACCGAAGGCGTCCCCCGCTGGCGCAAGGGCAGCGGCGAAGGCTGGGTCACCGCCGAATACTCCATGCTGCCCCGCTCCACCAACACCCGAGGCGACCGCGAATCCGTCAGGGGCCGCATCGGCGGCCGCACCCACGAGATCAGCCGCCTCATCGGCCGCTCCCTCCGCGCCGTCATCGACTACAAGGCACTCGGCGAGAACACCATCGTCCTCGACTGCGACGTCCTCCAGGCCGACGGCGGCACCCGCACCGCCGCCATCACCGGCGCCTACGTCGCCCTCGCCGACGCCGTCGCCTGGGCCCAGCGCAAGAAGCTCATCAAGGCCGGCCGCCAGCCCCTCACCGGCACCGTCTCCGCCGTCTCCGTCGGCATCGTCGGCGGCATCCCCCTCCTCGACCTCTGCTACGAGGAGGACGTCAAGGCCGACACCGACATGAACGTCGTCTGCACCGGCGACGGCCGCTTCGTCGAGGTCCAGGGCACCGCCGAAGCCGAACCCTTCGCCCGCGACGAGCTCAACGCCCTCCTCGACCTCGCCGTCACCGGCTGCGCCGAACTCGCCGCCCACCAGCGCACCGCGCTCGACACCGTCCTCGAAAAGTAAAGGGCGCACAAAAAACAGGTGCTCGGCACGGGCAACCGCGCCGAGCACCCTCGCGTCTGAAGGAATACGGGCGCACGGCTCATCCCCGTGCTCCCGGCCAGCCACACGGGCCCGGACCGGCCCGCCGAACGAGAGGGACCACTCCATGGCCGCGAGCCGCCGACGCCGCACCGCAGCCGCCGCCGCCACCCTGGCGGCCGTCGCGCTCACCGCCGGACTCACCACCGGCTGCGCCGCCGTCGACAAGGCACTGGACTGCGTCCAGACCGCCGACGCCATCGCCGACAGCGTCACGGAACTCCAGCAGGCCGTGGAAAGCGCCTCCAACGACCCGACGCAGCTCGACGAGTCCCTCGACACCATCGACAAGAACCTCACCGAGATCGGCGACAAGACCGACAACACGGACGTCAACAAGGCCGTGGACGACCTCAACAAGGCCGTCGACAACGTCCGCACGTCGATCAAGAACGGCGACGAGACGCCCGACATCAGCCCGGTCACGGACGCGGCGGGCGAACTGACCAAGGTCTGCACGCCGTAGCGCCGCGCCGGCCGGGCAGGGCTTCTCGTCTGCCGGGTAGCGCGGGTGGCCGGGGGCGGGTGCGTCGTGGTCGCTCGCGCAGTTCCCCGCGCCCCTGACGGGGCGCGCCCCGGCCATACTGGGGGCCATGACCCGCCTGATCCTCGCCACCCGCAACGCCGGAAAGATCACCGAACTTCGCTCGATCCTCGCCGAAGCCGGCCTGCCCCACGAACTCGTCGGCGCCGACGCCTACCCGGACATCCCCGATGTCAAGGAAACCGGCGTCACCTTCGCCGAGAACGCGCTGCTGAAGGCGCACGCCCTGGCCCGGGCGACGGGCCTCCCGGCCGTCGCCGACGACTCCGGCCTCTGCGTCGACGTCCTGAACGGCGCCCCCGGCATCTTCTCCGCCCGCTGGTCCGGCCGCCACGGCGACGACAAGGCCAACCTCGACCTCCTCCTCGCCCAGCTCTCCGACATCGCCGACGAACACCGGGGCGCCCACTTCGCCTGCGCGGCCGCCCTGGCCCTCCCGGACGGCACGGAACGCGTGGTCGAGGGACAGCTGAGGGGCGTCCTGCGCCACAAGCCGACCGGTTCGGGCGGCTTCGGCTACGACCCGATCCTCCAGCCGGAGGGGGAGTCCCGCACGTGCGCGGAGCTGACCCCCGAGGAGAAGAACGCGATCAGCCACCGGGGGAAGGCGTTCCGGGCGTTGGTGCCGGTGGTGCGGGAGCTGTTGGGCTGAGTTCTGGTGCGGCCGGAGGGACTCGAACCCTCACGGGAGTTACCCCACTGGGACCTAAACCCAGCGTGACTGCCAGTTCCACCACGGCCGCCTGATGCTGCCCGGCCATGCTACTGGTCGGGCAGCGTTCTCAGATCCCCAGATCCTTGATGATCTTGGCGACGTGGCCCGTGGCCTTGACGTTGTACAGGGCCCGTTCGACCTTGCCGTCCTCGTCCACGACGATCGTGGAGCGGATGACGCCGACGACCGTCTTGCCGTACAGCTTCTTCTCGCCGAAGGCGCCGTAGGACTCCAGGACCTGCTTGTCCGGGTCGGCGAGGAGGGTGACCTTCAGGGACTCCTTGTCGCGGAACTTGGCCAGTTTCTCCGGCTTGTCGGGGGAGATGCCGATGACGTCGTAGCCCGCGCCCGCCAGCAGCTCCAGGTTGTCCGTGAAGTCGCAGGCCTGCTTGGTGCAGCCGGGGGTGAGGGCGGCCGGGTAGAAGTACACGATGACCTTGCGGCCCTTGTGGTCCGACAGGGACACCTCGGTGCCGTCGGCGTCGGGCAGGGTGAAGGCGGGGGCCACGTCCCCCGGCTGGAGTCGCTCGCTCATCGGGCCAGGGTAACCGGGGGTCGGGGCGGTGCGATGAGCCGTGGAGCTGACAGACTGTCCGCAGAGGCTTCACACCGACTTCGGAGGCGACACGGTGGCGGACACGGCGGACACCAGGACCCCGGCGCAGATCGAGGCGGACATCAGGCGCCGCCGCGAGACCCTGGCCGAGACCCTTGACGAGATCGGGGTGCGGGTGCACCCGAAGACCGTCGTCGGGGATGCCAAGGCCAGGGTCGCGTCCCATATCGATCACACCCTGGGGCGGGCGTATGTGGGGGCCAACCGGGCCGTCACCGACGTGCGGGCGCGGTTCGTGGACGAGGACGGGGCGCCGCGGCTGGAGCGGGTCGTGCCCGTCGCGCTGGTCGTCGTGGGTGTGGTCGGGCTGCTGGCCGTCAGCACGCGGCGGCGCAAGGGCTGACCCGACTGCCGACGTTCGCCGGGAAGACAGGTAGGTTTCAGGGCGTGAGCGCCAAGAGAAACGAGCACAGCACCCATCCCGACAAGCTGCCCATCCGGATGCTGCACGACCGCGTACTCGTGCGGCAGGACACCAGCGAGGGCGAGCGGCGTTCCGGCGGCGGCATCCTGATCCCCGCCACGGCCGCCGTCGGTCGTCGGCTGGCCTGGGCCGAGGTCGTCGCGGTGGGGCAGAACGTCCGGACGGTGGAGCCGGGCGACCGGGTTCTGTTCGACCCGGAGGACCGTGCCGAGGTCGAGGTGCGCGGGGTCGGGTACGTGCTGATGCGTGAGCGTGACCTGCACGCCGTGGCCGCGGACCGGTTCGAGGGTTCGGAGGACTCGACAGGCCTGTACCTGTAGGCCGGGCACGTCCGGGGCACGTCCGGGCACGACCGACAGCGAGCGAAGGGGCCGGTGACGATCGTCACCGGCCCCTTCGCCGTTCGCATTGTTAGCTTGGAGGGACCCGACGAGACGCGCCGTACCGGGATCAAGGCAAAGACGACGCACCGCCACCGTCAGCCCGTTTCCCGGAGGTGCCCGTCATGGCCTGGGTCCTGCTCGTCGTCGCCGGTCTGCTCGAGGTCGGCTGGTCCGTCGGTATGAAGTACACCGACGGTTTCACGCGCCCACTGCCCAGTGTTCTCACCGGCGCCGGGATCGTCGCGAGCATGCTGTTGCTGTCCCGGGCCGCGCAGACCCTGCCCATCGGTACCGCCTACGGCGTGTGGGTGGGGATCGGCGCGGCCGGGGCGGCGGTGTTCGGCATGGTGGTGCTGGGGGAGCCGGCCACCGCCGCCCGGATCTTCTTCGTGTGTCTGCTGCTGGTCGCCGTGGTGGGGCTGAAGGCGACCAGCGGTCACTGAGCCACGGTCACCGGGTCATTCGCGGCGTGCGCCCTGCGGGGCGAAGCCCCAGTCGGGGCCGGTCGGGCCGCCGGTCGCGCCACCGTCGCTCGTGTCGCCGCCGCCCTCCGTCGTGCCCCCGTCGGCGGTGCCGCCTTCGGTGGTGCCGTCGTCGCCGGTTCCGCCGTCCGCGGTGCCGCCGCCGGTCGGGGACTCGCCTCCCGTGCTGCCGTCGGTGGTGCCGCCGTCGGTCTGGCCCTCGGTCTGTCCCGCGGGCGTGCTGGGGATCTCGCCGGGCGTCTCGGTGCCGGTGTCCTCGCCGTCGCTGGTGGTGCTGTCGTCGTCGGGGGTGTCCTCGGTCGTCGGGTCGGCCGGGGCCTCGTCGACCGGCGGCTGCGGGACGTCGGAGCCCGGCTGGAGCCTGAGGTCGAAGTCCGTGACCGGCTTGTCCTTGAGGGCGTCCTGGGTGAACTGGGTCCAGATCTCGGCGGGCGGCCCGCCGCCGTTGACGCGGTCCAGGCCCATCGCCCCGTAGAGCGACTTGTGGGCGGCGGTCACCGGGTCCTGGCCCATGACGGAGACGACGGTGGCGAGTTCGGGGGTGTAGCCCGCGAACCAGGCCGCCGTGTCCTCCTCGGCGGTGCCGGTCTTGCCGGCGACGGGGCGGCCGGCGGCCTGTGCGGCGGAGGCCGTGCCGTTCTCGACGACGCTCCGCAGCATGTTGGTGGTGGTGTCGGCCGCCTCGCGGCTCACGGCCTGCCGGGTCTCCCGCTCGGGCAGGTCGATCGGGGCGCCTTCCTTGGTGACCTTCTCGACCAGGGTGTAGGTGCCGTGGCGGCCGTGGTTGGCGAGCGTGGCGTAGGCCTGGGCCATGTCGAGGACGCTGGCGGTGGCCGTGCCGAGCGCGATGGCGGGGCCGTCGGCGAGGTCGGGGGTGTTCTCGGGCACGCCGAGGTCGATGGCGGTCTGCTTGACCTTCTGCGGGCCGACGTCGGCGGCCATCTGCGCGTACACCGAGTTCACGGAGCTGTCGGTGGCCTCGGTGACGGTGATGGGGCCGTAGGAGTGCTGGTCCTCGTTCTCGGGGGCGTAGGGGTCGCCGGCCCAGCCCTCGACGGTGCGCTTGTTGGTCCCGTCGTAGATCGTGTACGGGGTGATCACGCGGCCGTCCTGGGTCTGTGACTGGTTCTCGACGGCGGCGGTGAACACGAAGGGCTTGAAGGTGGAGCCGACCTGGAAGTCCCTGCGGGTGGCGTTCGGGGTGTACTGCTTGACGTAGTCGATGCCGTTGTACATCGCGACGACCTTGCCGGTCTTCGGGTCGACGGAGGCGCCGCCCGCGCGGACGTAGGTGTCGACCTTGTTGTTCTTCTTGTCCAGCTTGGAGATCAGCTTGTCGTTGACCGCCTTCACGAAGGCGTCCTGCTTGGGCTTCTGCAGGGTGGTGGTGATGCGGTAGCCGCCGGCGTCGAGCTTGTCCTCGTCGATGATGTTGTTCTCGGTGAGGTAGTCCTTGACGGTCCGGACGATGTAGCCGCGCTGCCCGGACATGCCGGTGGAGAGGGTGGACTCCTTCGGCACGGGGAACTTCATGCCGGTCCGCTCCGACTGGCTGAGCCAGCCCTTCTTGACCATGCCGTCCAGTACGTAGTTCCAGCGGGACTCGGCGGCCCTGCGGTTCTCGGGGTGCGCGACGACGTCGAACTGGCTGGGCGCGTTGACCAGCGCGGCGAGGTAGGCGGCGCGGGCCGGGTCGAGGTCCGTGGCGTCCATGCCGTAGTAGGCCTGTGCGGCGGCCTGGATGCCGTAGGCGTTGCGGCCGAAGTAGCTGGTGTTGAGGTAGCCCTCGAGGATGTGGTCCTTGCTCACCTCGCGGTCCAGCTTGATCGCGATGAAGAACTCCTTGGCCTTGCGGGTGACGGTCTGCTCCTGGCGCAGGTAGTAGTTCTTGACGTACTGCTGCGTGATGGTGGAGCCGGACTGCTTGCCCTTGCCGAGGGCCGTGTTCCAGGCGGCGCGGACCATGGCCTTGGGGTCGACGGCGGACTCGGTGTAGAAGTCACGGTCCTCGGCGGCCAGGATCGCGTGCTGGGCGTCCTTGGACACGTGCGAGAGCGTGACGTTCTCCCGGTTGACCTCGCCGTCGCGGGCGATGACGGAGCCGTCGGCGTACAGGTAGACGTTGGCCTGCTTGGTGGCGAGCGCGTTGGCCGGCGGGATCTGCACCAGCGAGTAGCCGAGGAAGAAGCCGCCGACCAGGAGCAGGGCGGCGACGAGGAAGGCGCCGAGCGTCATGCGCCAGGTCGGGATCACCCGGCGCCAGCCCGTCCGCTTCGGCTTCCCGGACGGCTCCGCCTGCGCCGCGCCCGGGGCACCGAGCGCCTGCGTCTGTGCTGCCTCCGGGGCACCGAGCGCCTGCGTCTGTGCCGCCCCCTGGGCACCGAGCGCCTGAGTCCGTGCCGCCCCCTGGGCACCGAGCGCCTGAGTCCGTGCTGTGCCCGGGTCGGTGACCTTGCGCATCTGTACGGTGCCGGGGTCGGTGTCCGCCTGGGTGCGGTCCGTGTCCGTGGCGGTGACCTTGCGCATCTGTACGGTGCCGGGGTCGGTGTCCGCCTCGGTCCGGTCCGTGTCCGTGGCGGTGACCTTGCGCATCTGTACGGTGCCGGGGTCGGTGTCCGCCGTTGCCGGAGGTTTGCCGGGGTCCGCGTCCGCCTGGGCCGCCGGCTCGCCGGGGTCGGTGTCCGCCTTGGCGGTGGGCGTTCCGGGCGCGCCGTCCGTCCGGGCCGGTGGCTTGCCCGCGGCGTCGTCCGCCTTGGCCGGTGGCGTGCCGGGGGTGCCGTCCGACTGCGGCTCTCTCGGTGCCCAGCCCGGTTTCGGCTGCTTCGGCTGAGGCTCGTCACTCATGTCGTGCACGGACTCCTGTTTCGCGTCGTACGTCGTTCCCGTACGTCTCTGCTCGCTCTTGCGCCCCTGTGATGAAGACTGTCCCATCCGGCGATCAGTTCCCTGACCGAGGGTCGTGTCGTGAGCCGTGTGGCGAGGCGGGTGGCGCGCGGGCGGACATACGGGCGAGCGCAGGGAACCGCGCTGTCCTGTACGCCTGTCCGAATGGCGATCTCGCATGCGCGAGATTCGCCCGAAGGGGACACGCCGAAGACGCGACTGTTCGCACGCTCCGCCCTGGCCGGCACCGCCGCCACTCCGCTCGCCCTGGCCACGGGCGCCTCGGCCCACGCGGACGGACTGGATCGTACCGTCTGGGCCGGGGCCGACCCGAACGTCACGTCCCGCGCGGGAAATCCGTGGCACGCCCGATCCCCGGCCCACTAGGCTCCTGCGCTTCGGTGCCGGGCGGCGAGGAGGGCTGTGGATGTGGGCTCGGGACGGTTGTACGCCACCGTCGCGGCGGGGGGTTTCAGGCGTTACGCGACGTATCGGGCGGCCACGCTGGCCGGGGTGTTCACCAACACGGTCTTCGGCGTCATCCTCGTCTACACGTACATGGCGCTGTGGGACGAGAAGCCGCACCTCGGGGGGTACGACCAGGCGCAGGCGGTGACCTATGTGTGGCTGGGGCAGTGCCTCTACGCGACCCTCGCCATCCAGGGCGGCGGTGCCGAGAAGGAGCTGATGGAGCGCATCCGCACCGGTGAGATCGCCGTCGACCTGTACCGGCCCGCCGATCTGCAGCTGTGGTGGCTGGCCGGTGACGTGGGGCGGGCGCTGTTCCAGATGCTGGGGCGGGGCGTGATCCCGTTCGCGTTCGGCGCGGTCTTCTTCCCCATGGCGCTGCCGACGTCGGTCGCCCCGTGGGCGGCCTTCGCGGTCACGCTCCTGCTGGCGACGGTCGTCAGCTTCGCGATCCGCTATCTGGCGGCGCTGAGTGTGTTCTGGCTGATGGACGGCATGGGCGTCAGCCAGGCCCTGATGGTCACGGGCGTCTTCTTCTCGGGCATGGTGCTGCCGCTGAACGCGTTCCCGGGCGCGCTCGGCGAGGTGGTGCGGGTGCTGCCGTGGGCGGCGCAGATCCAGATGCCGGCGGATGTGCTGATGGGGGAGACCGACCCGCTCAGGGCGTTCGCCTTCCAGGCGGCGTGGGCGGTGGCGCTGCTGGCGGCGGGACGGCTGCTGCAGTCGGCCGCGACACGGCGGGTGGTGGTGCAGGGTGGCTGAGCGGAGCGTCCTGGTCGAGGGGCTGCGGGCCTACCGGCTGATCGCCGGGATGTGGGTGCGGTCCAGCATGACCTACCGCACCTCGTTCGTCGTCACGCTGTTCGGCAACCTCACCATGACCGGCCTGGACTTCGTGGGGATCCTGCTGATGTTCTCGCAGGTCGACACGCTGGGCGGCTGGTCGCTGCCCGAGGTCGCCTTCCTCTACGGGCTGTCGGTGACGGCCTTCGGCATCGCCGACCTGGCGCTCGGCTCGATGGACGTCCTGGGCGCCCGGATGCGCGACGGCTCGTTCGACACGCTGCTGGTGCGTCCCGCGCCGGTGCTCGCCCAGGTCGGCGCGGACCGCTTCGCGCTGCGCCGCCTGGGCCGGATCACCCAGGGCACGCTGGTGCTCGCCTGGGCGCTGGTCGCGGTGGACGTCGACTGGAGCGTGCCGAAGGCGCTGCTGGTGCCGGTGATGGTGGTCAGCGGCGCGTTGATCTTCTCGGCGGTCTTCGTGATGGGCGCGGCCTTCCAGATCTTCGCGCAGGACGCGGCCGAGGTGCAGAACGCGTTCACCTACGGCGGGACCACGCTGCTGCAGTATCCGCCGACCGTGTTCGGGAAGGACCTGGTGCGGGGGGTGACGTTCATGCTGCCGCTCGCCTTCGTCAACTGGGTGCCCGCCGCCTACGTGCTGGGGCGGCCGTACCCGGTCGGTCTGCCGCCCTGGGCGGCCTTCGCGTCGCCGCTGGTGGCGTTGGTGTGCTGTGCGCTGGCCGGTCTGGCGTGGCGGACAGGGCTTCGTTCCTACCGGAGTACAGGGAGTTGACCGGGGTGACCGGAGTGGACAGCGGATTCATCGAACTGGACGGCGTCGAGAAGGTGTTCGACGTACGTAGGAAGACCGGCTTCATGAAGCGCGAGCTGCGGCAGGTGCGGGCCGTCGACTCGATCTCCTTCCGCGTGGAGCGCGGCGAGATGGTCGGCTACATCGGCCCCAACGGCGCCGGCAAGTCGACCACCATCAAGATGCTGACCGGCATCCTCACACCCAGCGCCGGCCGGCTGCGGGTGGCTGGCATCGACCCCTCACGCGAACGCATCCGGCTCGCACACCGCATCGGCGTGGTGTTCGGGCAGCGCACGACCCTGTGGTGGGACCTGCCGCTGATCGACTCGTACAAGCTGATGCACCGCATGTACCGCATCCCGGACGCCCGTTACCGGGAGAACCTCGGCCGCCTGGTCGAACTCCTCGACCTGGGCGACCTGCTGGACGTGCCGGTCCGTCAGCTCTCCCTCGGCCAGCGGATGCGCGGTGACATCGTGGCGGCGCTGCTGCACGACCCGGAGGTGCTGTACCTCGACGAGCCGACCATCGGCCTCGACGTCGTCTCCAAGTCGAAGGTGCGGGAGTTCCTGCGGGAGCTGAACGCCGAGCGCGGTACGACGGTGCTGCTGACCACGCACGATCTGCAGGACATCGAGCAGTTGTGCAAGCGGGTGATGGTCATCGACCACGGCCGCCTGATGTACGACGGTCCGCTCGCGGGTCTGCACGAGGCGGGGGAGAGCGAGCGGACACTGGTGGTGGACCTGGAGCGGGAACTGCCGCCCATCGAGGCACCGGCCCCCGCGCGGGTCGTCCGGGTGGACGGTCCGCGGCAGTGGCTGGCGTTCCCGGCGGATCAGTCGGCGGCACCGCTGGTGGCGCGGATCGCGGCGGAGTACCCGTTGGTGGACCTGTCGGTGCGCGAGCCCGACATCGAGGCGGTGATCGCCAAGATGCTGCGCACACTGGGGGGCACCCCCGAGCCCCCGCCCGATCAGGCCGAACAGTCCGAGCGCGCGGCGTCGTAGCCGCCGTCCGGGTGAACTCGTAGGCTGCTGTATATGACCGACGACGCAGTCCCGGACCTCCGCGCCTCCGACGCTGACCGCGAGCGGGTCGCCGGCATCCTGCGGGACGCCCTCGCGGAGGGCCGTCTCGACATGGCGGAGTTCGAGGAGAGGCTGGACGCGACGTACAACGCGCGGACCTACGGGGAACTGGCCCCGATCACCCGGGACCTGCCGGTCGCGGGCGTCACGGGGCCCTCCGTGTCACTGAGCAAGGAGCCCGCCGGGGGGCCGGGATGGGCCGGGCGGATCGTCGGCGGTGAGGGCTCCTCGACGTGGGCCGTCGCGGTGATGTCCGGCTTCCAGCGCAAGGGCCGCTGGACGATGCCCCGCCGGTTCACCTGCTTCGCCTTCTGGGGCGGCGGGGAGATCGACCTGCGCGAGGCCGACTTCGCCGACCGCGAGGTCGAGATCAACGCGATCGCGATCATGGGCGGCGTGGACGTCATCGTCCCGCCCGGCGTCGAGGTCGTCGTCCGCGGTATCGGCGTCATGGGCGGCTTCGACCACCAGGAGGAGGGCGTGCCCGGTGATCCGGGCGCGCCGCGCGTGATCGTGACCGGGTTCGCCTTCTGGGGCGGCGTCGGAATCCAGCGGAAACCGACGCGCGCGGAGAAGCGGGCAGTCGTGCCGCTGGGGCGATGGGGGTCCCCCCTGCTCGAGCGAAGCCGAGAGCTTGGGGGAGGGTGGGCGCAGGCGGCACCCCGCAGCGCCGGGTCGCGCACGCCCCCGCCCCAGCACCGACGCCGGTACCCAGCAGCAGCCGGCCCTACAGCTCCGCCGGTGCCGACCCCTTCAAACTGTCCAGATCAAACGCGTCGGCCATCCGCGTGAACCCCGCATCACTGGGATGCAGATGATCCCCCGAGTCGTACTCGGACTTCAGCCGCCGAGGGTCATAGGGATCCCGCAGCGCCTGGTCGAAGTCGGCCACCGCGTCGAACACCCGCCCCGCCCGGATCTCCGCGTTGATGGTCTGCCGCACGGCTTCCCGCGCCTCGGTGAACCCCCGGTGCCCGTAGAACGGCATCAGGGTCGCCCCCACGACCTTCATCCCCCGGGCGTGAGCCTGTCCGACCATCGTCCGCAGCCCCCCGAGGATCGCGTTCGGATCGGCGAGCCGCGGATTGCGCAGGATGTCGTTGACCCCGAGGTCGATGACGACGACCTTGGCGTTCGTCCGTTCCAGCACGTCCCGCCCGAAGCGGTTCAGCCCGCTGGGATTGTCCGCCGGCCGGCCGAGCCCGTCCGTGAGGACCCGGTTCCCGCTGATGCCCTGGTTGACCACGCTGTACCGGGGCAGGTCCCGCCGCCCGGTCGCGGTCTCCGCGCGTAGCCGGTCGTACAGAACGTCCGTCCACCGGTTGTTGGCCCCCATGGTGGAGGTGATTCCGTCGGTGATCGAGTCACCGAGGACGACGACCGTCCCGTCGGCCTCGTTGCTCAGCACGTCCAGCGCGGTCAGGTAACGCCAGAAGCGGCTCTGCTCGGTGTAGGGGGTGCCCGTCGTGTCGGCCGCGTGGTCGCCCCGCGCCGCGTAGGAGATCTGCCGGGCGTGCGGGTGGTACGTCACCGGTCCGGAGCTGTTCGGCGTGTACGTCGTGATCAGGACGTCCGTGTCGTGCGGGATGACGACGCGCACGGCGTCGCTCATCACCTGCCGGCCGGGCGGGATGACGACCGTGGGGCCGCCGTTGAAGGTCAGCTGCCGCAGGGTGTCCGGGAGCGCGGCGGCCGTGCCGCTGCCGGCGGCCACGGCGATCGAGGCGCGGGTGATGCTGAGCGGCGACTGGCCGTAGAGATTGGACAGCGTCACGCGGGCACTCGTACCGCCGACGCTGGTGTGGACGACGTTGCGCACCGAACGGTCCGCCATGCCGGTCGTCTCCGTACCGGGCTCGGCGGCGGCCGGGGACGTGGACCAGGTGCCGACCCAGGTGCCGGTGGAGGCGGGGGCGGCGTTGTTCGGAAGACGGCCGTCGGCAAGGGCTCTCCGGCCCTGCGTACCGTTGTCGGACGCCACCCCGACGTATATGGCGGTGGAAAGGGCCACGATCGCTGCGACGACCACGGCCAAGAGGGCGCGGTACTTGGTGGGGGCGGTGGACACCTGCTGCTGCGCGGCGGGCTCCACACCCCCGGCCCGTCCTCGGGTCATGCTGTTCAGTTCTCCTCGGGCGATGGGAGCCTGAGGCTCCGATCTGATGTGCCCATGATGCGGCATGGGCCGGGGGAGGCGCACACGGACCCCATGTCGAAACCCCCTCCCGACAGACGCCGGGAACTCCTGTTCCGTTCCAGGAGTCGGTCAGGAAGGGACAATGTGTGCGGGATCACCAAGCGGGTGGAGTGGATGGAACGGATGAAAGTGGATGAAAAGGGCAGGGTCGGAGGGCAGCATGCCCGCCCCGGCGCCGCCGTCAACCGCGCGATGACGACCTTCAGCCCGGCGGACGAGGAGAAACAGCGCGGTGTACGCCGCATGAAGCTCACCGCCACCGGCCTCCTGCTGTTCGTCGCCCTGGTCTACGTCCTCGCCAAGTGGGCCCAGAACTCCGGCGCCGGCCCCTGGGCGGGCTATGTCGCCGCCGCCTCCGAGGCGGGCATGGTCGGCGCGCTCGCCGACTGGTTCGCCGTCACCGCCCTCTTCCGCCACCCCCTCGGCATCCCCATCCCGCACACCGCGATCATCCCCACCAAGAAGGACCAGCTCGGCGTCTCCCTCGGCGAGTTCGTCGGCGAGAACTTCCTCTCCGAGGACGTCGTACGGCAGCGGCTGCGCGCCGTCGGCATCGGCAGCCGCCTCGGCGCCTGGCTCGCGGTCCCCGACCACGCCGACCGCGTCACCGCCGAGCTGTCCACCGCCCTGCGCGGCGCCCTGACCGTCCTGCGCGACTCCGACGTCCAGGCCGTCGTCGGCGAGGCGATCACCCGCCGGGCCAACGCCCAGGAGATCGGCCCCGGCGTCGGCAAGATGCTGGAGAAGGTCGTCGCCGACGGCGGCCACAAACGGGTCGTCGACCTGATCGTCAGCCGCGCCCACGACTGGCTGGTCCTGCACAGCGACTCGGTGATGGACGCCGTCCAGGGCGGCGCCCCCGGCTGGACCCCGAAGTTCGTCGACAAGAAGGTCGGCGAGCGCGTCTACAAGGAGCTGCTGCGCTTCGTCACCGAGATGCGCGACATGCCCGCCCACCCCGCCCGCGGCGCCCTCGACCGCTTCCTCACCGACTTCGCCTCCGACCTGCAGTCCGACACCGACACCCGCGCCCGCGTCGAGCGGCTCAAGGGCGAGGTGCTCGGCCGCGGCGAGGTGCAGGACCTCATCGCCAGCGCCTGGACCGCCGTACGGTCCATGATCGTCGCGGCGGCGGAGGACGAGCGCAGCGAGCTGCGCCTGCGCGTGCGGGCGTCCCTGCTGTCCCTGGGCTCCCGGATGGCGGCCGAGCGCAAGGTGCAGGACAAGGTCGACCAGTGGGTGGAGGACGCCGCCGTCTACGTCGTCACCACCTACCGCAAGGAGATCACCTCCCTGATCACGGACACCGTCGCGAGCTGGGACGCCGAACACACCACGAAGAAGATCGAGGCGAACATCGGCCGCGACCTGCAGTTCATCCGCATCAACGGCACGGTGGTCGGCTCACTGGCCGGCCTGCTGATCTACACGGTGTCGCACGCGCTGGGGGCCTGAGAAACCGCTCAGAGCGTAAGAGAACCCGGCCAGGGCACTCGCTCCGAATCATCTCGATGAGGAGGGAGCCCATGACCACCGCGCAGGCCGCAACCGGCCGAACCGTGACCACCGACATCCCAGCCCGCCTCGACCGCCTCCCGTGGTCGCGCTGGCACTGGACGATCGTCATCGGCCTCGGCACCGTGTGGATCCTCGACGGCCTCGAAGTCACCGTCGTGGGCAACATCGCCAGCCGGCTCTCGGAGCCCGGCAGCGGCCTGCCCATCACCTCCGGCGAGGTCACCGGACTGGCGGCCGCCCTCTACGTGGCCGGAGCCTGCTCGGGCGCCCTGTTCTGGGGCCGCCTCACCGACAAGTGGGGCCGCAAAAAACTCTTCATGATCACCCTCGCGGTCTACCTCGGTGCCACCGCCCTCACCGCGATCTCCTTCGACACCTGGTGGTTCTTCCTCTTCCGCTTCCTCACCGGCTTCGGCATCGGCGGCGAGTACGCGGCCATCAACTCCGCGATCGACGAACTGATCCCCAAGGAGTACCGCGGCCGCGTCGACCTGATGATCAACGGCAGCTTCTGGCTGGGCGCGGTCTTCGGCTCGCTGCTGGCGATCGTCGCGCTGGACACCGACATCTTCGCCGCGAACGTCGGCTGGCGCCTCACCTTCGCCCTCGGCGCGGTCCTGGCCCTGGTGATCCTCCTCGTCCGGCGACACGTCCCGGAAAGCCCACGCTGGCTCCTGATCCACGGCCGCGACGACGAGGCGGAACGCATCGTCTCCGGGATCGAGCGGGAGGTCGAGCGGGAGAACGGCGAGCCGCTGCCGCGTGCGGAGGGTGAGATCACCATCCACCAGCGCCGCAACGTCTCCTTCCTCGAGATCGGCCGCACCGTCTTCTCCGACTACCGGCGCCGCGCCATCCTCGGCTTCTCCCTCTTCATCGGCCAGGCCTTCCTCTACAACGCCATCACCTTCGGCTTCGGCGCGATCCTCACGACGTTCTTCGACGTCCCGAGCGGCAGCACCGGCTACTACTTCGCGGTCATCGCACTCGGCAACTTCTTCGGCCCGCTGCTGCTCGGCAAGCTCTTCGACACGGTCGGCCGCCGCATCATGATCTCCGGCACGTACCTGCTGTCCGGCCTGCTCCTGTTCGGCACGGCCTGGCTCTTCGACCAGGGCTCCCTGAGCGCGACCACGCTGACGGCCTGCTGGTGCGCCGTGCTGTTCTTCGCCTCCGCGGGCGCCTCCAGCGCCTACCTCACGGTCTCCGAGGTCTTCCCCATGGAGACCCGCGCGATGTCCATCGCCTTCTTCTACGCCATCGGCACCGCCGCCGGCGGCATCAGCGGCCCGCTCCTCTTCGCGGAACTCACCGGCACGGGCAAGGTCGGCGACACGACGCTCGCCTTCCAGATCGGCGCGACCCTGATGTGCCTGGCCGGCCTGGTGGCCGCGGCCCTCGCGGTCCGCGCGGAGCGCCGCTCCCTGGAGGACATCGCCACGCCGCTGACGGCGGAGGAGAGCCCGGCCAAGCCGGGAGCACACCTGGACGGCGGCCAGGGCAACGACGCGGAAGGGGACCCGAGCGCAACGAGTTCCCGCCCGGCGACGGCGTAGGAAGTCGTACCAGCCCGGAATCGTCCGGCACCACGCACACACGGCCTGGAGCACCGACGCGCGAGGGCCCCGCCCCGTCTCCGCGTTCCCGCGTCCCCGGGACGGGGCCCTCGCACCAGCCCAGGCGCCTTGGAGCGTTCGGGCCGGGAACGACAACGGAAGGCGCCCGCATGCCCAGGTCGGAGCGGCGCGCCAAGAGACCCGGTGGCCCAAGCGCTCCCATCCCACCCCGCCGTACAGCCGGCATCCGCCTTCACCCGGCCGCCATCCGTTCCAGGGCGCCGCACACCTGCGCTATAGTTGATCTGCGTCCAGTCGCCGGAACTCCGGTCGGCGGACAGTGCGTTGGTGGTCCAAGGAAAGACGTCCCGCTTCCTGCGGGGAGATGCAGGTGCAAGGCCTGCCCGGCGCTCCAATAACAAGAACCCGGCCCTGGGTCCCAGGGTCGGGTTCTTCGTTTCTGTCCGGAGTACGTGTGCCCCGGGCACGTGTGTACGGGGTGCGAGGCCCCTAGGGCGTGTCGAAAGTGGTTGCTCAGGAGCCGTGCCGTGCAGGGCAGGGCTCAGAAGCGCGCGGGCGATGCTGACCGGCGTCGGTCCACATCAGGGGACGTTGAAGTGCGGCCGGTGTGGCTCAGCGCGTGACGTCCATGCGCTGTGTGCCGATGACCGACAGCAGCCGTAGCGCCTCTTCGGAGGGCGAGCCTGGGACCGCGGTGTAGATCACGACCTGCTGGTCGCGGTCGGTGATGTCGAGGACGTCGCAGTTGACGGTGACGGGGCCGACCAGCGGGTGCTGGAAGGTCTTGCACAGGGTGAGCTCGGCGGACACGTCGTGGGATTGCCACAGGCGGCTGAACTCTTCGCTTCCGTCGAGGAGTTCGGCTACCAGCTCGGCGACCTCTGGATCGTCGGGGTAGCGGGCGGCGGCGGCGCGCAGCCGCTGCGTCGAGATGCGGGCGAAGGCGTCCGCGTCCGACACTCCGTACAGCCGCTGCCCCTGCGTGTGCGGGCCAAGAAAGACACGGCGCACGAGGTTGCGGTCGCGTCGCGGCAGGGCGGAGAAGTCCTCCATCAGGGCTGCCGCCAGATCGTTCCAGGCCAGTACCTCGAAGGTCGCGGACGTTACGGTCGCCGCGGCCTGCGGCAGTCGGTGCAGCAGGTCGAGGATGCTCTGCCGTACCTGGCGCGAGGGCCCGGCCGACGGGAGCGGCGGTGTGCCGGCCAGGTGATGGAGATGGTCGCGTTCGGTGTCCGTCAGGCGCAGGGCCCGAGCCAGTCCGGCCAGCACCTCGTGCGACGGGTGCGGCGCCCGGGCCTGCTCCAGCCGTGTGTAGTACTCGGTCGAGATGTACGCCAGCTGCGCCACCTCCTCACGGCGCAGGCCCGGGGTGCGGCGGCGCGGTCCGGCGGGCAGCCCCACCTCGGCAGGGGTGATCCGCTCGCGTCGGCTGCGCAGGAAGTCGGCCAGTTGTCGTCGGTCCACCTCTCCAGTGTGCGGGGGAGCCGGGCCGCGGATCCAGGTACCGCCGGTGCCTGGTTGCGCTTCGCGGACGGGCGCAGGCTTGGCGCCATGGACAACACACCTGTCACCGGCACATCCACCACGCCTGCCGCCCTGGGCCTGCTGGCCAACAAAGTCGCCTTCATCACCGGTGCCGGACGCGGCATCGGAGCCGCCGCGGCTCGGCTCTTCGCCCGCGAGGGCGCCCGAGTGCTTCTCGCGGCCCGGACGGAGGACCAGCTGCAGGCGGTGACCGCGGAGATCCGGGCGGCGGGCGGCACCGCGGAGTACGTGGTGTGCGACCTGGCCGACGCGGCCGGCGTGCGCGCCGCTGTGGACCGCGCCGTGAACGTCTACGGCCGGCTCGACATCGCCTTCAACAACGGCGCGACGATCCAGCAGCCCGGCCCGATGCACCAGCTGCCGGAGGCCGACTTCGACCGCCTCTACGACGTGAACCTCAAGGGCGTCTGGCTGGCCATGGTCGCCGAGATCGCCGCCATCCGAACCACCGCCGGGACCGGCGCCATCGTCAACAACTCATCTGTCGGCAGCCTGATGGGCAACCCCGAGCTGCCCGTTTACGGCGCGATGAAACGGGCGGTCAACAGCCTCACCGAGTCGGCTGCCGTCACCTACGGCCCGGAAGGCATCCGCGTCAACGCCATCGCCCCTGGCAACACGGCGACCGAGATGATAAGCACCTGGGAAAAGGGATCACCCGGTCTCCGAGAGCGGCTCACGGCGCACACCCCGCTGGGCCGCGCGGCCGACCCGCAGGAGATCGCGCAGGCCGCCGCCTGGCTGCTGAGCGACCGCTCCTCCTACGTGACCGGCACGGTCCTCCGGGTCGACGGTGGCGCGCGGGCCTGAGCCAGGGACGTCTCTATCCCTGTTCAGAGCCACTCGTTGATCGCCGCTACGAGGACGGTCGCCTCGTAGCGGACCGCGAGCTTGTCGTACCTTGTTCCCACAGCTCGGTGCCTTTTGAGTCGATTGATGCCGCACTCAACCGCGTGCCGAGCTTTGTAGTCCTCCCGGTCGAACTTCGGCGGACGGCCGCCGCAGGAGCCGAGTTTCTTGCGGTTGCGGATGTGATCGGCCTTGTCCGGGATGGTGCAGTGGATCCCGCGTCTGCGCAGGTAGGCGCGGTTCTTACGGGAGGCGTAGGCCTTGTCGGCGCGCACCCGCGTGGGCCGGGTGCGTGGCCTGCCCGACCTCAGTCGGGGCACCCTGATGCGCCCCAGGACGACCTCGAAGTGCGGGGAGTCGCCGCGCTGCCCGGCGGTGATCACGATGGACATGGGCTTCTGGCCCTGCTCGACGGCCAGGTGCAGCTTGGTGGTCAGGCCGCCGCGCGAGCGCCCAAGGCCGTGGTCGCCCGGCTCGGTGGAGACGCCGCCGGGCGGCTCGTTCTGCAGGTCCCCCTTTTTCGTGCCCCGGCGGCATGCTGGTGGGCGCGGACGATGGTGGAGTCAACGTTGATCTCCCAGGTGATCAGGTCCTTGGTATCGGCCCGGACCTGCAGGGCTGTGAAGATCCGCTGCCAGGTGCCGTTGCGCTGCCGCCGACGGAACAGGTCGTACACCCGGCCCCAGGGTCCGTACTCCTGCGGCATGTCCCGCCAAGGGATGCCGGTACGGACCCGGAAGCGTATGCCGTCAACCAGCCGCCTCCTGATCCATATCGGCGGTCGGCCGAGCTTCTTGCCCCTCGGCAACAGGGGCTCCAGCCGCCCACTGCCCGTCCGTCAAATCTCCACGCGCCATGAACCAAGATCATCCCACGATCAAGATCCACTTTCGACACACGCCCTGGTCGGCCGGGTCAGCCGCGCCGATCCGCCACCGCCCACGACGCCAGCCCCACGGCCCCCGCCGCCCCGAACACGGCGGGCCAGGCCCCCACTTTCTTCGCCAGCGGATGCGACCCCGCGAAGGCGGCGACATACGCGGCCGACAACACCCCCGCGGCCACCCCACCGGCCGACTCCCGCCACTGCCGGGCGGCCGCCACCCCGGCGATGGCGAGCACGGCCCCGCCGAGAGGCCGCTGCCTGGTCCAGCGGGCCACGCCGTACCCACCCACGAGACCGCTCGCCGCGACCACCGCGCTGGGAACCTTCGCCATCTCTGCCTCCTGCGTTCCGCTTCCGGACCTTCTGAAGATCTTGAGGCTAACTCCCGCGGTCAGGGGCACATGCTTCAGGGCGCGGAACAGGCCCGCCCCGAACCTGAGCCCAGGCTTGTCAAGTTTTCTCCCCCGAGCTATATAAGAAGACGAAGAACGTTGGGCATCGCAGAGACAGCGCCTGAAGAGAGGAGTGACCAGTGATGCTCATGCGCACGGACCCCTTCCGTGAACTCGACCGGCTCACCCAGCAGGTTCTCGGCCCCGCCACCCGCCCGTCGGCGATGGCGATGGACGCCTACCGCTCCGGGGACGACTTCCTCGTCCACTTCGACCTCCCCGGCATCGACCCGGAGACGATCGAGCTGGACGTCGAGCGCAACGTCCTCAACGTACGAGCCGAGCGCAGGTCCCCCGCCCCCGAGGGCGCGGAGATGCTGGTCGCCGAGCGCCCCACCGGTTCCTTCACCCGCCAGCTGTTCCTGGGCGACACGCTGGACACGGAGCGCATCGACGCCTCCTACGAGGCCGGCGTCCTGACCCTGCGCATCCCGGTGGCCGAACAGGCCAAGCCGCGCCGCATCCAGATCACGGGCGGCGACAGCCGCAAGCAGATCAGCGGCTGACCGCACTCACGTATCCACGCCGCCGGCCCCGCGGGAGTCCCACCCCGCGGGACCGGCCACGGCCCGCCCTGGCCCCGCACCGGCCCCGATCCACCGAGCACACCCAGTACTCCCGCGCCGCCGCGGCACACCGTGACGACGCGGCGCGGGACCCGACCCGGAGGAAGACCCACACATGAGCGTGACGACGGTGCCCAGCTCGACTACGAGGCGCAACGCCCCGGCGACCGTGATCCCCGCCCCGTCGCACACCCCCCGCCCCACGAGCGACGACAACGGCTGGCCCCGGCTGATCGACGCCGTGCGGGAGGCGGGCCAGTACGCCACCAGGCCGGAGGCCGAGAGCGTCACCCGCATCGTCCTGTCCGCGCTGGGCGGCCACATCATCGGCGACGAACGGGTCGACCTCGCCCGCGCCCTGCCCGAGGAGGCCGCCCGGGTGATCGCCTCCCAGATCCCGGTCACGCGCCGGCTCACCGCCGCCGAGTTCGTCGACTCCGTCGCGGCCCGTATCGAGGGAGCCACCCCCGCGACGGCCCGCTGGGACGTCAGCTCGGTCCTCAGCGTGCTGCCGCCCCTGGTCGGCGACGACCTGGTCACCCGCATCCTGGCCCAACTCCCCCCGGGCTACGCCCTGCTGTTCGGGCGGGCGGACCTGAGCCCGGCCTCGTAGCCTCCTGAGCGCGCATGACGGCCACCGCAGGGACAGACGGACTGGCGGTGGCCGGCGTGCGGGCCGGCCCCAGGCGCGAGCCCTCCACGCACCCCCCCGCGAAAAGAGATCGCGCGGCCGGTGTTCATCGCGCCACGGCGAGGGCGAGAGCGGCAGCGGCCATAGCCAGGTAGCCGCCGGGAAACGCGATGTTGTAGTACACGCGAGCACGGATGTGAGCGGCGACGGCGCCGACGAAGAACAGGACGAGCCCTGCCCCGGCACCCTCCCAAGGCGCCGCCACCGGCTTGTGAACCGCCACCCCTCCACTCCTCGACGGCAGCGGCGGCCTCTACCTGGAGGACTGCGACATCGCGCGCGTCTCCGCCCCTGGCGAGCCCATGGACGACGCAGGCGTCCGCTCTACCTCTTCGACCCGCCAACGGGCGCACTTCGTCATGGTCGCGATCAGCGCAAACATCGGACCATTCGTCGTAGATCTGGCGGGCCGGTCCGTTACCATCGACGTCTATTCGCACATGGACGAGGGGGTCCCGCGATGCGCGTTCGCATCGAAAGTGATGGCGACGTACGTGCTTTGACAGAGCTTCAGCAATGGCTGGCTCGTGATCCGAAGGCGCGGCGGGTGCCCGTCACCCCCGTCTCGACACCAGGGCCCACCATGGGCGCGCTGGACGCTTTGGACGTCATTCTGGGATCCGCCGGCGATATCGCGAACTTTGCGATCGGCTACGCCGGTTGGCGACTCGCACGGGCTCGCAGTGGGAATCGGGGCGCGCGCACACTGACCTTCGGGAGCACGACGGTCGACATCAGCCATCTCGAGCCTGAGCAGTTGGCGGATCTGCTACGTCGTCTGGAGGCCGGGGACGCGAACGATGACGCCGTCCACTCATGATCGACCAGCTGGCCCCGTCGTCCCGGGCGGTCTTCCTCGGCGTCCACGACTACGAGGACCTGCCCAAGCTCGAAGGAGTCGCGAAGAATATCCCAGCACTGCTCGACCAGTTGACCGACCCGGAGTTAGAAGCGCTCAGCGTCGAGGACTGCCATGTCCTTGCTGCGGACAGCGACCAGAATCAGTTCTATACCGCCGTGATCACCGCCGCGGCAGAGGCTTCCGAACTGCTTCTGGTCTACTACGCCGGGCACGGTCAGTTCTCTCGGGACGGGCAGGATCTGCTCCTTGCCACAAAGCAGTACAGCGACCAGTGGGACTTCCACGCGATCGAGTACGGAAAGCTCAAGGAGTACGTCGCAGGGTCCCTGGCACGGCATAAGGTCGTCGTCATCGACTGCTGTCACAGCGGGTTCGCCGTACGGATGGGCGGCGGGGACCCGGCCGAGGAGGATGGGGTATTCGACATCGAGGGGACCTGTGTCCTCACCTCGGCCGCGGAGACCGAGTCGTCGCTGTGCCTCCCGGACGGGAGTGTGTTCACTACCGAACTGGTAAAGGTGCTCAAGGAGGGCATCACAGGACCCTTGGACCCTGAGGGGCGCAGAGGCGAGGAGCAGAGCCACCTGCTGACCGGTGATGTCCTGCAAATCCTCAGGAATCGGCTCGCGAACCGGGTGGAGGACGGGAAAGCCGTACCAGTACCCCGCATCGCCTGCCGCGGCGAGGGCTCCCGGATTCCGCTCGCACGCAATCGGGCGTACACCGGCAAGAGGCCCGCCGCGACCACCGGTGCCGACCGGCCGCCGGGACTCGGTCTCGAATCACTGGGCTCGGTGATCCCTCAGGAGAACTTCGTCGGGGGGCTCGGCGGATTCGAGCAGAACCTCACCCCCGAATGCCTTCCCTACGTGTCCCCAGGGCAGGACCACGAGACCGAGCGGACTCAGCTGTTCCGCCGCCTGCGCGAGTCCGATAACAGGGGTGTACTGCTGGTCGGCGCGGCCGGCACGGGCAAGACCCGCACAGTCCTCGAAGTGGGACGGGTGGCGCTGGACGAGGGCTGGCGCGTGCTGCATCTGCGCCCCGGCGGGAAAGAACCCGTGACCAGCGAGATCATCCACCGTGTCCTGGCCGAGGACACCCCGGTCCTGGTGGTGATGGACTACCTCAACCACTACTTCAGGAAGGCGGAGGACGATGACCCCCCGCTCGACCTGACCACACTGCGACACCAGCTCCTGCCGGAGGCGCACCGTAGGGGAATCAAGGTCGCCTTCATCGCCACGGCGCGCCCCGGGTGGCTGCGCAAGATGAACGAGATCCGCCTCTACGAACTGTTCGACGAGGTCGATCTGCGGCAGGACGAGGAATTCCAGCGGCTGGTGGCGGAGCAGGCGCTGACCAGGCTCGCGCCCACAGCCATCGAGCGGTACGGCGTCGACCGGATGTGGGAGATCTGCGGCCATCGGCCCATCATCGCGCTGCTGGTCGCCCGTGAGGTGGAACGCCGGGTCGGTGAGGGTGGCCTGGGGGACCTCACCGGTCTGAGGGCGAACGGCGAGCTGTCCACCTGGCTCAGGAACCGGCTGGAGGAGGACGACCTTGCTGTCGTCGGGAGCGAGGAGTCCCGTCCCCGCCCGACCGTCTTCGACCGGGTCTCGGCGTCCGAGCTGCTGGTGGCCGCCGCGGCCGCCGCGGCGGCCTGTCCGCAGGAGTACGACGAGGTCGTCGCGACCGCCAAGGCGGCCCTGCCCCGGGCGTCCGAGGACACGCCGGAGGCCGAGGTGGTCGTGGAGACCCTACTCGACCTGGGCTGGCTCCAGCGCAAAGGTCCTGCCGACACGTTGGCCACCGCCCACGACATCGTCTGCGACCAACTCGTCGAGTCCGTAATCCTCCCCGCCGGCTCCAGGAGTCCGGACCGGCGCAGGACCCTGTCCCTGCTGAGTGGTTCTCTCACCGGTCCCCGGACACTCGGGCGCTACGCGACCAACCTCGCCCGCCTGGTGAACGACCTGGCGCCCCGGCCCCGAGACGCCGTTGTTGAGCTGTTCGACCGCTGGTTCGCGGATAACTCCTCGGCCATCGGTGCCGTTATGCGCCGCGACGCCGACGCGGGTGGTTACGCCCTCGGTGCGCTCGTCTACGGGCCACCGTGGGCGCAGGCCGCCGTACGTAACTGGCAGGAGATCACCGGTCCCTGGTTCGAGGAGTACGGCGACCAGGCCGACGCTCGCCACCTGCTCCACAGTGGTCTGTCTCGCCTGCCAGCAGAGAACGCTGCGCTGCTCGTCCCGGGGGCCCTGCGCTGGCTCGAGGAGTACGGCTGGCGGCAGGATGCCAGCTACGTCTTGGGGCCGCTGCTCAGCAGAACGGAACTCCCGGCAGAACTGAGCCCGTATCTGAAAAACGCAGTCGGCTGGGTGAATCTCCACGGCCAGTCCCAGGGAGCCCACTTCGTCCTGAGCGCCTTGGTCGCCCGTGACGACCTCACCGTTCAGCAGGCGAGGAAGGCCGTCCCGGCGGCCCTGCAGTGGTGCGAACACTCGATCGCCGCGCGGCAGACCGGCACGGTTCTCCAGCCCCTCCTGCACCGGGAGGACCTGACCGCCGAAGAGGCCCACCGCGTGATCGCCGCGGCCTACGCCTGGGTGGGGCACCACATCACCCTCGCGAGTTCCTCCAAGGTAGTGATCGCACTGCTGAACTACGCGAACCTGCCGCGCGAGGAGGTTCGTTACGCCGCCGAGCTGGCGCTTGAGTGGCTGGAGCACCACGGGGACACGCGGCGCGCCAACCTGGTCCTGCACGCCGTGCTCGGCATGCGGGGAGTGGGCAAGCCGCAGATCCGACGGACGGTCACCCACGCGGTCGGTTGGTTGTCGCCTTACGCCACGGAGGCAGACGCCGACTTCCTGATCGGCCAACTGCTGGAGCGCCACGACCTCACCCCGGAAGAACGAGAGAATGTGGTCGGGGCCGCGGAGCGGTGGCTGGAGGACTACGCAACGGAGAAGCACGGCGACTTCCTGATCCACCGGCTGCTCAAGCGCGACGACCTTACTCCCGAGGAACGAGAGCGCGTGGTCGAATTCGGGGACCGGTGGCTGGGCACCCACGCGACCGAGGTGAACGCCAGCTTCATCCTGGCCGGGATGTTGATCCGGCCCGACCTCACCGTCGAACAGGTCCGGCTGGCCATAGGACAGGCGATGTCCTGGCTGGAGCTCCACAGACACGAAGACGAGGCGACGTACGTACTGCAGCACGTGCTCAAGCGGAAGGACGTTCCAGCCTACGAGGCCCGCCGGGCCGCCACCTTCGCGAACGAGTGGCTGTCGCAGTACAAGGAGACCAAGGGCGCTAGCTATGTCCTGTCCGTCCTGTTGGCGCGACCCGACCTCACCGATGTGCAGGCGGAGCAGGCCGTCACCTTGGCGATGTCCTGGCTGAGCGTGCACGGCCTCGTCGACACGGCGGACCGGGTTCTGCGGCCGCTGCTCCTCCGGACCGCCCTCCCGCCCGACCAGGTGCGGTCCGCCGTCTGCCGCATGGAGCAATGGCTGGAGCAGCACCGTGAGGACACAAGCGCGGGTTACCTGCTCGGTGCGCTGCTGGCGCGCGACGACCTCACGCCGGAGGAGACCGCGGTCGGCATAGAGGAGGGACTGACGTGGCTGGAGCGGCACTGCCCGGCATCCGGTACTCAGAGCCTTCTGCCGAAGCTGCTCGGGCGGGCCGAACTCACGCCCGAGCAGAGCGCGCGGGCCACCGCGTTCTCCCAGGTATGGGAGCGGCGGAACACCGGCACCCGGACGGAGGCCCAGGAACTCCGGAAGATGCTGCAGAGCCGCACGGCGCGTACTGACGAGGAGAAGCTGCGGGAGCTGGACTCCGGGGTGCGGTGGCTTGAGGAGAACGCCCCGCAGATGGAGGCGCTCACTGTGCTGACCGCCGTGCTGGAGCATCCCATGCTGTCGCTCTCGGAGCCGACGGGGAAACTCACCGAGAGAGCCGTCACCTCGGCCCTGGCCTGGCTGGGGGAGCACTGGGCCGATGTCACCGCCACACACCTGATCCAGCGACTGCTGAGGGTGCCCGAGATGACGGACGGGCAACTCGGCGACGTGGTGACGTACAGCCTGCGGTGGCTCGCGAGGTACGGGGAGCAAACCCGTGCCAGGTATGTGCTGGAGTTGCTCCTGCACCGCGCCGATCTGGACGGGGAGCAGCTCGACGCCGGCGCCCTTCTGGCCATCGGCTGGCTGCGTATCCGGGGAACGGCGCCTGAGGCGCGTCACCTCATAAAGCGACTGCTGGGGTGCCCCGGCCTCGTGAGGGAGCGGGTGCGGGACACCGTCGCTTTCTCGCGTTCGTGGCTTGCCGCTCATCGCGCGACGAAAGAGGCCGGCTTCATCCTCGAGGCCCTGCTGGCCCGGGACGACCTGACGGACAACGAATGGGCGTGGGTACTGCCGCAGGCGATGGGCTGGTTGAGGGAGCACGGGACCAGCCGTGCGGCGCGGCACGTCGTGACTGGGCTCGCCGAGCACGACCGGATCGGGCCGACAGACCTCGACGAGCTACTGGACACCGGTATCGCCTGGTTGGAAAGCCTCGGCCATTCTCCGCAGGCGCACCTGATGTTGCGGTCGCTGTTCGGCGGCCCGGCGGACCTGAATGAGGACCAGACCAGGAGGCTGGCGGACTGCGGACTGCGGTGGATGTCCCAGCAGAAGCCGGCGAAGACCTGGCGGATGCTGGGCGTCCTCGCTGAGCGCCCGGACCTGCCCGCCGATCAGGCGGCAAAGGTGGAATCGCTGGTGTCCACCCGGGTGTCGGCGGACCCCACCGCGGTCGACGCCACCTTCGTGCTGGAGCCCCGCCTGGCGCGTGCGGACGTCCCGCTGGCGCAGCGCACGAAGGCGATCTCTTGGTCGCTCGCATGGCTGGAACGCCACATGCCGAAATGGCAGTCCCGCTTCCTCCTCAGATCCCTGCTGGTGCTGGAGGAACTGTCGGCCACCGAGACGCATCGGGTTGTGAACTGGTCACTTGACTGGCTGGAACACCACACCGACGGCACCGTCGAGACGTTCACTGCCAACGGCGCCGAAGCGGTTCTCGGTCCGCTCCTTTCGCTGGCCCTTGACGAGGCACAGCTGCGCCGGCTTGAGGTCTACGTTCCACAACAGGAGGCGAGGGGCGGGATGCCGTCGGGTGAGGTCCTTGCAACCGTTTCGCCGACGCCGGCGATCCCCACGTCGCGGACCTCGGGGAAGGTTTCGTGCCCCTCCGGTGTGGGTTCCGGCACGGACGATCCCAACTGACGCCTGTTCAGGCACAGCCGGCTGGACCTGAATGACCGACCGTGCTTCTTCATGCCCGGGATACACTGCCCCGCTCCACCTGACTGGAGGTCATCAGTGCCTGCTGCACGGATACTCGCCGGTGTTCCGTTGGCTCTGGTGATTCTCGCCCTGTCCGGCTGCTCTTCCCTCTGGGACTGCACCGACACGACGGCGGAGCGCGGTGAGGCCGCTGTCAGCGTGCAGGTCGAGGACCTGTCCGGACGGCCTCTCGGCGTCACCGCCGAGGTCGTCGACTGGCGCCTTGAGCCCCACCCGCAGGTGCCCTCCGAAGGTGACCAGGTCCACTTCCGCTACCGCTTCGACGGCGCCGGCGAGACATCCGGCCCTGCGGTGGACGCCTGCGCGGTCGACAAGGGACGCGTGGCGTTGGGGTGCCGAACGGTCCATTCGTCGGAGGCGTTCGGGCCGGACGGTGCCCTCACGGGCGACGACTATCTAGCCGTCGAACACCCTGAGCAGGTTGCCGAAGTGCTCTTGATCCCCAACGACCAGTCCTACCAAGGACGAACCTGCGAGCAGGACATCAAAGACGGTGGCGGGCCGCACCCTCCGGAGCCGGCCGGCGCGGGTGACCAGCTGTAAGCCGCCATGAGTGACCGGTCGCAATCGCGTGCCTAGACTCGCGGCGTGACGTTGGTGTGGCTGACAGGTAATTCAGGCACTGGTAAGTCCACGGTCTGCGGGGTGTTGCGAGAGCGCGGCCACATCGCGCTCGACGCCGACGAGGACGGCTTCAGTCACTGGATCGATCGAGCCAACGGCGACATCGTGAGGGACCCTCCGTATCCGGTCCCCAGGGGCTGGCTCGATCGATACGGCTGGGTGATCGTGCGCGAGCGTGTTGAGGCCCTCGTCGAGGAATCCCGTTCCCGCATCGCGTTCCTGTGTGGGTCGGCGGAGAACGAGGCAGACGTCCGCGATCTTTTCGACTTCATCGTGTGCCTGGTGATCGACGAGCACACCCTCCGCCACCGGCTGGCCACCCGCACTACGAACCCATTCGGTCAACATCCCGAAGAGCTCGCAGCGGCCCTGAAGTGGAACCCTCGAATGCGAGAGATCTACGAAAGCCATGGCGCGACCATCATCGATGCAGCATCCAAGCCGGTGACCGAGGTGGTGGACAGCGTGCTCGACGCAGTCCGGGAGCTGAGAGGCGGTGCGTAAGCCGACGCGTGTTCAGCCCCGCGCGAGCCGCCGCGCCAGTCCTGGAGTCCAGAGCCAAGTGCGGCTGCGGCTTACGCCTGCGACGTCGGCGCTGTGCGCGGCTGCCACCACCGTCATCACCGGCCAAGCCAGCAGAGTCGTCCCAAGCTGCGCACGAGCCGCACCCGTTCCTATCGCGACGACCACGAACTCGGCCGGGAAGACCAGCACTCCGAGCACTGCTCCTACAAGGGCAAGCCCTTAGGCCCGGGTGATGACGCGAGACGCGAGAGCCAGTCCTCCACCGAGAACCAAGCCCATCAGCACCCCGGCCAGCAGACTCCCTCCGCAGAGCAGCCCGCCATACGGCACGTTACGAGCGGCAAGCTCAGTGTCCCCACCCCGGAGAAACTCCACCGCGGCCACCGCCGGAGCGAGAGCAGCCCAGGGGATGCCCGGAACGCAAGCCATCAGCAGACCGACACGCACGCCCCGCCCCAGCACGCCCCGCCTGTTCATACGCGCCCCTCACCTCTTGCCCGTGCTGCGTGGAGGAGATCACGTGAGAGGTGCAGATGCCACCTTCAGGATTGGGACGATCAGCCCGCTTCCTTGATCAACGATCGGTCCTGGGCCGCCGAGGAATGGCTGGGACATGGGCACCGGGGAGACGCAACGTTAGCGTGCCGCCCCACCGTGCCTCACGCTCTGGACGAAGGAGCGCCACGCAGCGCTTCCTACCGCGATCACCCGGGCCTCCGTAGCCTTCGAATCGCGAACGAGTGCGCCGTTGCCGGTGAGTGCGCATTCGACGCACTCGCCTCCAGCGCCGTTGCTGTAGGACGACCTGACCCATGCCGGGCGGGCACTTCCACCGGATCCTTCTATTGTCACCTTGTGTAATCCTTCAAGATCGACTCGATCAACAGGGCGGAGCGCTGAGGACTCAAAGCTGCTGCACGAAGGCCATCGAACGTCCGCGTGTACTCACGAACATGATGCTCGCCCTCCAAGTACATGGCATCGGTGATGCCGTCGCGGTAGACGATGTCCGGATCTTCCGGGGCCGGGAAGCCCAGCATGGTGAACGAACCGGTGACCGGATAGGTGCCTGAGTCGAAGGGAAGGACCTGCAAGGTCACCGTCGGTAGATCCGCCGTCTCCAAGACGCGTTCCATCTGCCCTCGCATCACAGCGCGGTCCCCGATGACGTGGCGCAGGGCGCCCTCGTTCACGATGAACCACGCCTCGGGAGCGTCAGGCCGTCTCAGCATCATTTGGCGTTCCATGCGGACCTGTACCGCCTTGGTGATGTCCTCGGCGGACATGTGCGCGCCGGTCTTGTGAAGCTCGGACGCGTACTCCTCTGTCTGCATCAGGCCGGGTACGACCTCGCACTGGTACTGGCGGAACGTCGAAGCGTCCTGTTCGAGGCCGATGTAGATGTTGAACCACTCGGGGACGCCGGCGCCGTGGACCTGCCACCAGCCGCGCACTTTCGCCTGCCGGGCCAGCGACTTGAGGAACTCGCGCAGTTCTTCGCTCGTGCCGTAGAAGCGGCACAGGGCGTCGATGTCCGACGGCTGGATGCGCCCGCTGCCCGTCTCCATCCGGTTGACCTTGGATCCACTCCAGTCCAGAGCCGCACCGACCTGGGCGCAGGTGAGTGTGCTCTTCTCCCGGAGCTTCTTCAGCTCGATCGAGAGACGGCGGCGACGTGCCGTCGGTGAACCGGCCATTCCAACCCTCTTCCAGGTAGCGGGTGTTCAGTCTTGCGCCAAGGGATGTGCGTGCCAATCACACGGAAGTGGGATTCTCTCCGTGCACATTGCACGGCGGGATGTGATGCCGCAACAGTGGTCGACAGAACAACTCAACGTGAGCGTTCGTGACATTGCGCTGTTGTGCGTGGTGTCGACTGCGATCAGAGGGGTCCACGTGAGCCAAGAGGTGTGCATGTCGCGCAAGCCGTGGGAGCTGTCCTTCACGGCCGAGCCCGTCGAGGTGGCTGCCCTGCGCCGGATCATGCGGCTGCACCTGGGCATCTGGGGTTTGCACGACATCAGCGACGAGGCCCAACTGTGTGTCAGCGAGCTGGTGTCCAACGTCATCACTCACGTCGGACACGGCACCCCCGCGACGCTCGCTGTGTCCGTGAGGGGCAATCACCTACGCATCGAGGTGCATGATCCCGATACGCGAGCCCTGCCCGTCCTCCGCGATGCGAGCGCAACGGATTGTGAGGATGGGAGAGGCATGGCGCTCGTGGACGCCGTCGCCGATCGCTGGGGTGTGCTGCTGCGTCCGGACCGGAAGGTCACGTGGTGCGAACTGGCCACGAAGCTCACCGCACCCCACGGCCACGTAGAAGCACCCGGCGTGATGCGGGCTGAGGCCCTTCTCGGTCTCTACGCCGCTGCTCAGCTGCCTTGCGGGACTGATGCGGGCAGGCTCAGCATGTCGATAACCCAAGAGGCCGTAATCGACGTCATTACGGATTTCCTTCACTGGCTCCGTGCCCATGGCTGTGACGCGGATGACGTCTTGGACTGCGCCCAGACCCAGTTTGAGACGCAGATCGACGGATCCAGAGCCATGGGCCGAAACCTGTGACGGAGGATCCTCTGGAACACCGCGGTGGTGGCAACTGCTGTGTCCGAACTGACGGTCGGATGTCAGTGGAACAGGATGTGGGCGAAGAAGCCCAGGCGAGGGTCGTCCGGGGTGCCCACCAGCAGCGCGCGATCCAGCAGGATGTTGTTGTGTTCGCAGCTCGTCTCGGGGAGCATCGCGCAGGCGTGACAGGCGGCCATGTTCGCGCCGCCGGCCCCGGAGATCCCTGCCTCGATGCACAGCGGGTCGGCCGAGCACCAAGCGGCTCGCTGCAGCGCCGAGGTCAGGGCCTGCGCGAGTCGATCGGGCTCCCCTTGGGCTACAAGACCGCCGAGGCTCCCAGCGGAGTCGCTCGTCGCGGTATAGACGAGGATGCCGGCCATCGAGTCGCCTGCGTACAGCCTTTCGCGGAGGGCGCCGGCGGGGTAACCGGCATCCAGACTCCACTCGTTGACGAGGATGTGTGCCAGGGTGTGCAGCAGCACCATCCGAGGCTCGGCAGGGGAGGAGGGTGCCTCAGCTGGGTCAGCGGCACGTTCCCGCAGAAGCCGCTCATGGTTGGTGCGTATCCGTTCCACGCGCGTTGCCACGTTCACCGCACGCGCCCAGTCGTCGAGCCGTTCGCTGTCAACGCGTATGAAGACGCCTTCGCCGTGAACCTCCATCGCCGGCAGCCAGTTGGTGCGCCTCAGCGACAACGGGGCCTCGTGCCTCTCCGTGGCCGACTCGGCGTCGACGAGCCGGGTGAACGCCTTCAGGGCTCGAACCTCACGCAGCCGCTTGACCAGCATCGACTGCTGCACTGCGTACGGAGCGAGGGACTCCAGGTTCGTGCGCGGGGGCTCGCAGATGAACTGTTCCTCGCGTCCCTTGTCCGCCAGGGTGTTGCCCGCGCAGAGGTATTCGTACTCCTGGTGGCGCAGTGTCTGGTAGTGGCTTGTAGGCCGGGAGGTCGCGTCGCCCTCCTGCTCGGGCTCGCCTTGCCGCTTCGCCTCCAGCAGCTCCAGCACAGCGTCGACGGAGACCGAGTCGTCTCCGCGAAATGCGCCTTTGAGGTAGATCTCGATCTCCATGCGGGAGGAGTAGGAGAGGAGTGCCTCCCAATGCTCGGCCAGCTTGTCCGCGAGGCCGTCGCTCCATGGAGGGATCGACAGGGCAGAGCGCAGCACCGGCTGCCACACCGACGACGAACCGCGCTGCAGGGTGCGCGGGGTTTCGGTGCAATGCTCGACGGGAGCGTCCTTGAGCCAGGGCCGCGTGCCCTCGCAGCGCACGCCGAGTTCACTGAACGCGGCACGCCGGAAGGCACCTTCCATGGACCTGTCCGGGACCCCGCAGGAGCAGGACAGAACGATGGCCCGCAGCGAGGTGCTCTGTCCGGAGAACTGCAGACTCATCTGGCCTCCACAGAAACCAGAGGCGCCACCCTCTCGGTTCTTGCGGTGCAGCCATTTCCAGTACGGGAAGTCGTCGAGGTGGCCCTTTTCGCAGGCGACGACGAAACGAGACGGCACGAGCGGCTCATCGTCACACTGCTCACACACGTTCTTCCCGGCCGGAGAGTTGAATGCGGCGACGTGTTGCAGGGCATGGCAGCCCGGGCAGTAATGCCACAGTGGGAAGCGGCGGACCCGCACGCCGTCCTTGCTCGTGTCGTCCGAGCTCGGTGGCAGCCGGAAGTAGTCGACTCCCAGCAGTTCTGACAGGCGCTCCTCGTGGATGATCGGGGCCTCGTCGAGTGACCAGCTCGCGTGTGCGTCGTCAAGACCGGACACAATGAACGACTCGCCGTCCACGGCGATCAGCGACCCGACCCCGTACGTCGTGATCATCTGGGAGCGTCGGACGGAGCCGCGGCGCGGGTAGTTGATACGCGGCGCAGACGGGACGCCGGGGGTGCGGCGACGGCGCGCGGGCGGCGGGGTCATCGGGTTGCCTCCAGGAAAAGGGCGGACTCGGCATCCACATCGCGCAGACTCCACAGGGTCGGCCAGGATCCCGTGTCCTCGGACTCGTCGTCGTACGACTTGAGCAGGGCGGGTGTGCGGTCTCCGCGCACCGGTGCGTACAGCAGCCCGCCGTAAGTGTCGGCTGCTCTGCCCCACCAGTCGACGAACTCGTCGAACGCGTCGGCGGTCGCCTGTGTCTCCTCCGGCGCGATCTGCGAGACGCGGCTGGTCAGCAGCGGTCTGATCTCCGCTTTCAGTCGGTCTTCGAAGGCACGGATGCGGCCGGCGGCGTCGTTCTCGCGCGCCTCAGGGATGAGGATGCGGGCCAGTGCCACGACCACCGCGTGCAGACCGCGATCGCGGGAGCGCGCGGAGAACGGAGTCACGGACGTCGACTCCACCTCGCGGTAGAGAGCCGAGTGGAAGTGCTGGAAGTTCTCGTAGTGCGAGCGGTCCCGGGAACGCGCGGAGTTGAGCATCACGGCCACCAGGCCGGGGTGGGCGCGTCCGACACGACTGGTCGCCTGGATGTACTCGGCGGTCGTCTGTGGCTGGCCCGCGAGCGCCATCAGGCCGAGCCGGTTGACATCCACGCCCACGGCGATCATGTTCGTCGCGAGCAGTACGTCTCGCACATCGACGTTCGGGTAGCGCTTTTCGATCTCCTTGAGACGCGTGGGGATCAGGCTTGCGTCCACGCGACTCGTCAGCTCCGAGTATCGGTCGGAACGGCGGATCTCGGTGCCGTCACGGTCGGCCAGGAGTCTGAGATAGTCCTCGACGTCATCGTTGACCTGGAGCTCCGCGCCGGAGAGCACGCGTAGGCTGTTGAAGTAGCCGACGAGGGTCCAGTACGTGTCACGGACCTGGTCGGTGGTGTCGGCACACAGGGCTCCGTGCAGCAGTGCCGCATACGTACGGATCAACAGGGTTGCCTGACTCGCCCCGGGAGCGAGCAGACCGACGTAGCGACGGCTCGCCTTGATCTCGCGGGGGGCCTCTACGGCGAACCACGAGTCACGGGAATCGAGACCTGCGGGCGGGAACTGGCGTACCGCACGGTCGAACAGGCTACGGCCCTGTTCGGCGGCGCGCCGGATGGTCGCCGTGGACGCGATCACCTTCGGCTGGTCGGCAAGCGTGTCGACAGCCGTCTCGTACAGGCCCGTCAAAGTGCCCAACGGACCCGAGATCAGGTGCAGTTCATCCTGCACGATCAGCTCGGGTGCAGGGGTCAGGTCGTCGTCCCGATTGAACAGGGCCGCAGTCTCCTTGCGCCATGGCAGGGAAGCGAACTTGTCCACGGTCGCGATGACCAACGTCGGACGGGCCTTGTACACGGTCTGGTCCACCAAGTGCACCGGAAGGCCCTTGGAAAACGCACAGTCCCGTCCGGGGCAGCGCACGTCCATGCGCTCGCGCATCTCGTCGACTTCGTAGTTGTAGGCGTCGAGCGCGGATCCGCACCATGGGCAGGCGTGCAGCTGGACAGGGTTCTCTGTCTGCAGGTTCCGCTTGGCGCGCAGTTCCTTGATCTTTTTGGCGGCGGTGGTCAGATCGTTGGGCGTCGCCGACTTGCCGACCCACATGCCGATGGAGATGACCTCGTTGCCCAGAGCCTCTGGATCGGACAGGCGTAGTTGCTCCATGGCACAGATCAGCACCGTGGCACGTTCGAACTGCTGCAGCGTGAGCAGGCGCAACGTGTACCGCATCAGTACCGTCACACCGTCACCGTGAGCCTTGTGCCGCAGGCGTCGCAGGAACGTGGTGAACGCGATCAGCCCGAGGTAGGCCTCGGTCTTCCCACCGCCGGTCGGGAACCACAGCAGGTCGGAGATGGCGCGGTCGGGGTGATTCGGGTCGTCTATGCCTGAGAGGCACTGCAGCATGAATGCGATCTGGAAGGGGTACCAGCGCTGGTTGTCCCGGTCGGGTTCGCCCTTGCACCCTTCCTTCACCCAGGCACTGCGCGCCCGTTGCTCCGCCATGGCGCGGTTGGCCAGCCGGAACGCCTTCATCACGTCCGGCTTCTCGCTCAGTAGTCGAATGCCCTCGCGAATCCGGCCGAGCGCCTCTCTGCATGCCTCGAGCTGTTCGATCGCGGCGTCCTCGTACTGAGTACGCGCGAACGCTGCGGCTTCGACGGCCTTCGCGTCGATCCACTGCGCGTAACCGTCGGCCAGCCCGGTCAGCGCCGCGAGCACTTCCGCGTCCGGCCGTGTGGCGAGACCGAGCATGCCGAGGGCGGAGCTGTCGATGTCTCGATTGGAGTCGGTCAGCAGTACCTCGTGCGTCGGTACGAACTCGGTGCGGACCTCGGCGACGGCGGCGCGTTGCCTTATCTCGGTCAGGCCGACCGGTGGCGGGGTCCAGTCCCAGACCGCTGCGCAACCGTGTCCCACTGCAAAGGTGGGGGCGTGTCGGTGCAGCAAGCGGCTCGTGTTCAGCTCCGGGTCCACGGCTGACAGAGCTGCGGGGCGCTCGACGAATGCAGAGGAGCCGTCGGCCGCTCGGACCCGCAAGCCCGTCTGGAAGAGCGCGAATGCGTCCTGGAGCTCTCGTTCCCCGACCGTGTTCGTGTTGACGAGCGTGACGGTGAGAGTAACGCTCCCGGACTCGTGGTTCGGCTTGCGTACCAGGACGTCCAGTTCTACGCCGTCGGCGAGCTGCGGTGCCGGCTTCAGCCGCCCGGGAAGGGTGACGTCCACTCGGGTATGCGGAAGGTCTAGCTCCTTGCGTCGCCAGTGCTCCCGCTGATGGTCGGTCGTCCGGGCTTCGGCACGCTGAGCGGAAATGAGTCGGCCCTCCGCGTCGACCGGCTCGTATCTTGCAGCCCGCGCGGAAATCACGACCTCGGGGCAGATGCCGGGGTCCACAGCGAAGGTCAGGCCCATGGTCGAGGGCTTGCGCTCGCCTGTCGCAGGTGGTTCGAGCCCGTTCTCCTCCTCGTCCGGGCTCTTTCGACCGAGGAGGGGAGCGGCGTCCACTCCGTCCTTCTCGGCGTCGACATCCTCCATCTGCCGCCGGGCCCGTTCGTTCGCAGGCCTCGGGTATAGAACGCCGGTCAGGTAGCGGTTGATCGGGGCGTCCTGTGTGAGCACCTCATGAGGGTCGTCACCGGCCTCGACGTCCGGGCCCAGCAGCTCGCGTCGCAGTCGGGCCACCAACTCCTCGCGGACGCGGTAGTGCTCGACATGTCGACTCTCTTCGTGCGTCATCCCTGTCCCTCCTGTGGCCGCGTGGCGCGCCGGTGCCGACCGATTCCGGTGATCCGAGGGGCCATCCACACCCCGTTCCCGCCAAGCCCTGCGTTGGCGCCGGCTGCGGTGCTGCCCGCGACCGTCTCCAGCATGTCGACCCGCAGGCCGACGATCTGCCTGGGCCAGCTGACGTCCCACGAGCGCGAGATCATCTCGACCGCATACAGGTCCCGACGGAAGCGCTCGGACGCCTCGCCGATGACCCGGTCGCGATGGACCACGTCATACGGGGGACTTTGGCCTGGCCCCGCGGTCAGCGAGTGGCGCAACCGAAGCGCCACCGCGTCACCCGGACGAACCTGCTCGAGCAGGTATGTCTGCGTCTCGACGGCGGCAAGGTCCGCGTTGTAGGAGCCGGGAGGCTGCTCGCGGTGGACGTCTCCCGGCAGGACCTGGATGCCGTAGCGCTCGTGCTTCTTCCAACCACCCAGGTACCAGCGGCCGGTGGGGCGGTGACGCCGTATGCGGGAGGTGTCGGGTCCGGCCACGTGGTACAGGTCCTCGCGGGCCCGCGTCATGGCCACGTAGAGGGCGCGCGCCTCGGCCGGCACATCAAGGTCCTCGTGCGTCCTTCGCAGCTCAGCGATGGACGGGGGAGACAGCAGCAGCACCCGGTCGTACTCCAAACCCTTGGCCCGGTGCACCGTCGAGACGGTCAAACGAGCCGTCTCCGGGTCGCCCAGCTCGTCGGGGAAGCGACCCTCGGCCACCAGGCGCCCCACGGCGGCGACATCGACAAGGCCTCGGCCGGTGCGCCGGGTCGCGGCCCGCAAGGACCGCCAGCATCGCTGCGGTTCCACGCCCGCGGGCAGCGGGATTTCCCCGAGCAGCTCCAGGAACCGTGGCTCCGTGAGCGTCGCCGACTCGGCGCGGCGCAGTAGTTCGGCGACCCAGTACGGCACGGGCCGATCCTGCAGTGAACGCTTCAGCGCGTGCTCCACGCCGTGCTCGTGAAGGAGCTCGGAGACGGCGAGCGCCTGACGGTTGTCGCGGGTCAGGATCGCGCAGGCGCCGGGGTACGCCTTCAACGTCTGCAGCGTGAACTCGTCGGACAGGTCTCCGAGTCCCGGTAGGTCGAGCAGCCGGTCGCGCAGCTCGGCGTGGAGCACCTCGGCCAGAGCCAGTTGGCCGCTCGCGAAGCCGGCCAGGTTCTGCAGCCGGCCGCCGAGGGCGAGGGCGGTGCGCGCCTCGGGGCTCTTTGCACGGAAGTTCTCGGTCAGTTCGAGCTCGACGAGGTCGTCGTAGGACGTCCGCAGCCAGGCGAAGAACCTGTCCGTCTCTCCGGCTCGTTCCGTCGGGTTCTCGATCTGGAAGCCGTAGATGCCCTGGGCCGAGTCGCCGACCACGGTGAACCCGCACGAACGCTGGAAGCGGTCGAGCAGCGTTTCCACCAAGTCCCGACGGTCGCCCACCAGGTCTTGTGCCTCGTCGATCACCACATGCGAGGGAGCGCCGATTTCCCCCGCTTCCACCGCGCCCTTCATGACCGCGTCCGTGGCCGCACGGATGCGGTCGTCGAAGCTGCGGGTCGCCCACTCCTCGTCAGGGTAGGCGGATGCGAGCAACTGGTACGCCCACGAGTCGAAGGTCTGAACGCGCACCCTGCGGGCCCGGTCGCCGTGCCGGGCGATCCGGTCCCGTAACTCACGGACGGCGGCGCGCGAGAAGCTGAGGACGAGGATCTCGCCCGCCTCCAGTGCCTCCTCGGGATCCTCGTGGCCCACCAGGGCGTCGAGGCGCCGTACGACCGTATGGGTCTTGCCGGAGCCTGCCGCCGCGGTGACGAGGAGCCGGGTGTCCCAGGGGAGGTCGACGACGGCCCGCTGCTCTTCGGTGAGCGGAGGGCTGTCACCGTAGGGGTCGGTCACTTGCTGCTCCACAGGTGTTCGAACTGGGTGAAGGCCAGTGCGGTGTCGAAGTTCTGGATGTTGTCCCTGACGTTGAGGATCAGGCAGGTGTCCTTGCCGCCGTTGAGCGGTCCGCGCAGACCCCGCCCGATCATCTGCTGGTACACGTTGGGGCTGTAGACCGGGCGTGCCACGACAACGGCTCGGGTGGCGGGGGCGTCGAACCCCTGGGTGAGGACGCCGTAGTTGGTGAGCACGCGGGTGCGGCCCGCCCGGAAGTCGTCGATCCGTCGGCGGCGGTCGTTGGCCGACGTGGTGGAGTCGACGGCGGAGGCGGTGATCTTCCGGTCGCGGAGCTTCGCCGCGAGGTACTTGGCGTGGTCGACCGAGGTCGCGAACACCAGCACCGGCCAGTCCTCCGGCATGTCGGAGATCTCGTCCAGAATACGGGCATTGCGGTCGTGATCGTCGGCCAGCCGTTGCTCGGCCGCCCTCGACAGGAGGCTCAACTGCTCGGCGCGCTGCTTCTCCTCACGGGTCAGGGTGATCGTGCCGCCCTGCAGGAGGCGGTGTTCGACCTGTGCCAGCATGCCGAGCTTCTGAAGCTCGGCGTACGCGTCGTCGCTCGTGAAGACACCCTTGTCCAGACGCCGGCCACCGAAGCGATTGATCAGGCGGCGGGTCTCATCCTGGTTGGTGTTGCGGAAGGGCGTCGCGGTGAGACCCAGGAGATGGCGGTCGGTACGGGAGGCCGTCAGGCCCAGGTGCGCCAGGATCTCGGTGTAGCGGGGTGTGATGGCGGTGTGCGCCTCGTCGACGATGACGAGGGCGGCGTCCCGCAGCCATGCGTAGGCCTCGGCGGCGAGGCAGTTCGGTTGCTGGAGCTTGGCGTCCGTCGCGACGACCAGCTGCGGCCGGTCGGTGACGGGACCCGCCTCGTTCGTCGACCACAGCCGGTTGATCGCCAGCGGCGTCTCCGCGCCGACCTTCTCCCAGACGAACTTCCAGCTCTGCACCGCCTGCTCGCACAACTCCTCGGTCTGGGCGACCCACAGGATCGGCCCGTCGAGCCGCTCCACCTGCTTCACCCAACGGATCACCGCCTCGGCCGTGACGCGCGTCTTGCCCGCGCCGGTCGGCAGAGACAGCATGCCGCGCTGGGGGACGATGCGGTCCAACATCGTGAAGACGTTGGCGGCCAGCCGCTCCTGGTAGTCGTGCAGACGTGGGAAGTGCCGAGGTCCGTCCACGTCGATACGCGGCTCCAACGGCGGCGCCCTGAACCCGGCGAAGGCGTCAGGGAAGCGGAGGTCCGCCACGAACGCCACTGCCGTGGAGGCGCCCGTGAAAGACGCCGGGGCGTGGCTGGGGTAGAGGTTCTGCAGGTCACGGGTGTGCACTTGCAAGATGCCGTCGCCGTGTGCGTTGAACGCCATCTGCGCGATGCGGTAGCCGTCGGGCTCGGTTCCGCCGTTCTCCGCGCGCTCACCGTCCATCAGACCGGCGGGCAGGCGGTCCCGCAGGGCCTCGGCTCCCAGCAGAAGCAGGAGCTTCGTCACCACGTCGTCTGCCTCACGCACGGCTTTCAGCGCGTTCTTGACCTTCTGGTCCTGCTCCTGACGCTGCTGGGCCTCCAGCACCTGCCGACAACCTGACTCGCCCATGCGCCAGTGCAGTTCCCTGTCCACGGCCATCAGGACCTCAAGAGGCGTGGCCGGCTCAAGCACGAGGATCACGGACCCCTGCAGGCTGCTGTTCAGCGTCTTCGGTTTCATGCCGTTGGGGGTGCGCGTCACCTCTTCGAGTACCTTGCACCGCTGCAGCGTGTACTGGTCCACCTTGGAGCCGTGGAGCTGCCGCAGCGCGGGGTACGCCTCCTTGAGCGGTACCGCCTCACCGGCGCTCTCGTAGCGGGTCTCGCGGCTGATCACATCGGCGTACGGGAGCATCCCCCACTGCTTGACGAGCACCGCGGCATCCTGGGCGGACGCGGTCAGCAGGGCGGGGAGTCGCTCCGCCCGCAGTGCCCGATACTCCTCCTGCGACGAGGCGACGGCGATCTCACCGTCGGGGCGCGTGCCCCACTCGTCGCCGATCCGGCACCGAGTGAGGGTGTCCTCGGGGAAGGACACCTCAAGGCGGGTCAGAAGCACGTAGGTGTTGCCGACGAAGGCGTCGTCCTCGCTGTGCTGGAGCTTGGCCAGGAGCTGGTCCCAAAAAGAGTCCGGTACCTCTTCGACGCTCGCTGGGAGACGAAGCTTCCGGGCCTTCTCGATGCTGATCTGCGCCACCGGCAGCACGTCGCTGTACGCGGCGAGCTGTGGGCCGACCGCCTCGGTGACGCGGCGCAGGCCCTGTGATGTCGGCACGAGGCCGTGCCGCTTGAGCATCCAACGCATCGGCGAGGCCACGGCGCGACGGGTGCCGACCTGTGCCCCCACCTGCAGCGTCCAGTTGTCGACGAGGGCATCCTCGGACAGCACCTTCAGGAAGTTGGCTCGGGCCTGTTCCGAGAGCTGGGGCAGCAGGTGCAGCGGTCCGCCGACCGCTGCGCCCTCCAGCTTGATCTTGGCTAGCGTCGGCCGGGACGCCTGGTCGGGCAGCGTCGCGCAGTAGGCCTTGTGCATTACCTCCCTGTACTGCTCGAACCACGGTTCTTCCTCAGGGCGGTGTCCTCCCGTGGGACGGTCACGCAGCCCTACCTCGCGGAAGAAGGCCATGTCATCGGAGTGGAACCGGGCGTCCACGGCGACCGCTGGGTCCGATTCCGCGGACACGACCGGCCCGGGCAGCAGACAGTCACGCATCAGGTGGAAGCGTCCGTCCGCGGTGCGCACGCACAGAGTCGACAGCGGTACGGGCACCCGCCGGATCACCTCGTGCGACAGCTGGCCGCTGCCTGCATGGTGAAACAGCTCCCAGAACCGAGTCCAGTCCTGAGCGCCGTACGAGGAGAACCCCTGCTCCAGCACGCTGACGAAGCGGCCCCGGACGTCGGCCTCGCGGATGCCGAGCGTGGCGAGGGCGGCGGCGAGCGAGGGGTCGTCGGACAGCAAGCTGTCGACATAGACGAGGGACTCGCGCAGCCCGTCCTGGTCGGTGCGACGGAACACTTTGCCGACGACCGGCGCCACCATGCCCTGCTCCTCGGTCAGCACGATCCGCGCGGTACGGGCCTGATCCGCGTACGGCGAGGCTGACTGGATCATGTCGGCGACGATGCGGACGGCGGTGGCGGACGCCTCGGCGGTGCCGTCGGCGACCAGAGCTTCCAACCACTCCCGGACGGAGGCGCGTTCACGCTTGGCGGCCTTGAGGATGTGCTCCACCTTGCCCGCGCGGAGGTCGGTGGCATCCGCGGACGGGTGCAACCAGTTCGTGGGCCGGCCGCCGTACGAGTTCCAGAGGGTCAACCAGCGGACCAGGGACTTGGTGTCCTTGCCGAGCTGCGGGTGGATGTTCAGGTCGCGCGGCACCTGCAGCCGACCGTCCTGGTCCGGCAGCGACGGCCGGTGGGCGGTGGCTTCCCAGATCCGTTCGGTGAGGTAGCGGTCGGCCCAACTCACGGTCTCCGACTCACGGGGACGTCCGGGAAGGAGCGGAAGGTACGCAGCCGGGTCCTCGGCGGGCGCCAGCTCTGGCAGCGACTCGACCACCAGCCGGGCGGCCACCCGGATCATCTCCTGGTTGAACGGGGACGAGTCCAACAGGTTCTGCCGGTCCTCGTTGGTCTTCCAGGCTCCATTGAGGATTCCGCTGAGCGTCATCTCGTACTTGGTCGGGAAGAACGACCAGAACCTCCCCCGGCCCTTGGGGGAGGACATGAGTCCGGTGGTGGGGTCCTGCTCATACTCGGGCACGGCCCACGAGAGGTCGAGGGAGACACGGTCGTGCAACTCGCCCGCGCTGGAACGGGCGGTGCCCGTCGGCTCGTGGGTGAGAGTGAACACCCGCCATCGGTTGGCCGATGAATGCCGACCGGGGCGCTCCTCACGTACGGCGTGCAGCGTGTGGTCACGTTCGACGGTGAGGGTCCGTCGCACGACGGGGCGGGGACGGCGATCCTCCAGGATCACCTTGGCCACGTGAGGTGAGAAGAGCTGAAAACCGACGGGAAACTCCTCCCGGCTTCCGGCCGACGGCCCTCCGTGCATGTCCTGGCCGAGGCGATCGGCAGCACCGTCGAGCAACGGGAGGCGGACGACGGTGGTGGCCCAGCTAGCGAGTTCGTCGAGTACAGGGTCGGCGGCACGTTCGGCAGCTTCGTCCAAGGGGCGGGCCATGCGTAGCACAGGCGCCTCGAAGTCCTCGCCGAGTCGAGCAGTGACCTCGGGAATGGCGCGGATCTGCGCAGAGGCCCACTCGCGATCGAAGCCGAAGGAGCCAGTGCGACTGAAGAACTGTGGGGCGTCGGTCACGACGAGGACAGATTTGACGCCGACCCCGAAACGTCCGATCTGGCCGCCACGTTTCCGCGACATGCTCATGCGGAGGATCGTCTCAGCCCCTTCAGGGGTAACCGGTGTCCCCTCGTTCGCGCAATAGAGATGTGTGTCCGTGAGAACGACGTGGGTGGTGCCGCCCGGCTCGGCCGCGATTTCGTCGGCGGCGTTCTGGACGAGTTCGAAGAGCTGACGGTCGCCGTATCCGCCCTGGGTGATCCGTCTTTCTCCGTTCGCGTGTTCAGGGATCAGACCTGGATCGACGGCGTACGTCTTGAGAACGCGAGAGGACTGATCGAGAACGGTTTTGAGCACAGGGGTCAGTTCGGGAGACACGGGACTCCGATCGTGGAGCGGCGACCTGAGGCGCATGACGAGGTACGAGGACCGCTTCGGCCGAGCAAGTGCCGATGTCGTGTCCTGCCACATACCGTGACGCATGCGGGTGATGACACGGACGCGGCTGCAGTGACGATGGTTCCCGTCCGGACTGTCCCTGCGCGGAATAACCGATGAGTGCTGCTGTCCAATGCGGCCTACACTTTCGGAGCGGTGAGCGAGAACGTCGCCCGGGGGAGCCGGGTGAGAGAATCGGGCACTGTTGCCTGCGATGCCGTCGCGAAGGCCCGACGAGAAAAGACGGCACACTTCACCAGGGCGTCGGAAAGGCGTTTCTTCCGAGGCGGGTGGGGCCGCTGAACGGGACGCTACTCGGCTGGGCTGAGACCACGCAAGGGGGTTCGAAGAACGGATTCTCCAGGAGCCAATGCGGGCAAATCGGGAGGAAGTTGATAAACAGTCCTCCGGTCATGCTTCGACCTCCCTCATCCTCGTCAAAGATCGTTTGACATGCAGAGTTCTGTCAAAGGCGCGGGTATGGTGTGGTGAGTTGTCCGACCCAGTGGAGCAACACCCGAGGGCAGGTGACCCGTGGAAGCAGGCGAGGACTTCGGTCCATGGCTGGCGCGGCAGTTGAAGCTCGCCGACATGACGCAGACTGAGCTGGCACAGGCAGTGGAAGTGACGCGTGCTGCTGTCTCGGCGTGGATCACCGGACGGGCGACCCCACGCCCCGAGACGATCGAACGTATCGCTCGGGCCTTGAACACCGACCTTGCCACGGTGCACACCCGCACCACAGACACCCAGGCCGGCCTCCCCGTGAGCTGGTATCACCGGCCCGGACACGCCGACGGTGGACGGGAGTTGGGCAATGCTGCCGCGTTCGCATTCGACGCCGATGTGTCCGTGCTGGCGCGGGAGACCTGCCAGAACAGTCTCGACGAGAGGCTCACGGTCAACGGGCAGCCTGTGCGGGTGCGTTACACCCTGCACGAGCTGACAGGGGAGACGCTCGCCCGGTTCCGCGAGGCCATCCAGTGGGACGACCTCTACCCGCACTACGAGGTGGTGCGCGCGCAGGACCAGAAGGTCGGCCGGGTCATCGACGCGGGCCTACGCGACATGTACGAGCACGACCGTCTCGTCCTGTTGCGGGTGGACGACTACAACGCGGCGGGGCTCACGGGTGACGACTACGACGACGGCCGCTTCGCGGCGGTCGTGAGGCGGCAGCTCGACAGTCACAAGTCCGGCAGCTCCGCGGGCGGTTCGTACGGTCTGGGCAAGGCCACCCTGTGGGCGACCAGCCGGCTCGGGCTCGTGCTCATCAACTCCACGCTGTCCGAACCGCACGAGGGGCGGACCGAACGCCGTCTCATCGGGCGCCTGGACCTGCCTTGGCGTCAGGTGAACGGTGAAGTGTGCGCGGGGCCGGCGTGGTTGGGGCGGCCCGATCCGGATTCGCCGGGAGCCAAAGTGGCACGGTCCTGGTGGGCGGACGAGGAGACCGTTGAGATCCTTCACCTGGCGCGGGAGAGTGGTGAGCCGGGAACGTCCTTCCTGATCATCGGGGCCCACGACGTGGCGAGCCTGGCCGACGACAGCTCCGCACCAGAAGGCAACGAGACTGAGGACGACGACAGCATCCAGCGGATGCATCGCAGGCTCGTACGGGCCTTGGGCAAGAACTTCTGGGCCGCGATGACGGGCGGGGGCGGCCGGTTGCCGCTCCTGGAGGCATCCGTGCGCACTCTGCGCAATGGCGCTGATGTCATTCCTGAGCAGCGCGTGGACCCCAGTGTTACGCAGCCTTCCCGCACCCGTGCCTTGAAAGCGTTCCTGGGCGGTACGACCGTGGAACAGCTCACGGAGGCCGGTCAGGTCGCCATGACAACCGTGCCCCTCAACCTGCCCCTCCGCGGGGGCGGGCGGACCTCTCAGGGGGAACATCGCGCGGTTCTCCTGGTGACCGACGCGGAGGACGCCGACGGCAAACCCAATCGCGTCGTGGCGATGCGTGGCAACCGTATGACGGTGCGGGACACCGCAGTCCCCGGGCTGCCCCTGTCCGTCAATCCCTTCCAGGCTGTTCTGCTGGCCGGTGAAGCAGCAGGTTCGCAGGCTCCGTTTGCCGCCGAGGCAGAGGAGTTCCTACGTGCTGCCGAGCCCCCGGAGCACAACAAGTGGGGCCAGACGGAGGAACTGACGCTCACCTACTCCTCCTCGGCGTACCGCCGGATCAACGCCCTGACTCGGGAAACCAATGCGGCGATCAAGACACTGGTGGCCCGCCCCAAGAAGGGACCCAAGCCGGGTGGAGGGCGCCTGGCCAGGACCCTGACTGTCGGTGCGACGAAGAAGCGAAAGCGGCTGTCGGCGGCGACCATGCCTGTGTTGGAGGAGCTGGACGCCCAGGTGCTCGACGACAACGCCTGGCAGGTGACCGGCGAGATCAGGATTCCTGCCGGCGGCCATGACTGGCACCTCGTCCCGGTGGCCAAGTTCGACGTACGCTCCGGTCCGCGTCCCACCGTCGCGTGGGCTGAACTCGTCGGGGTGGACAACTGCCAGGTAGTGGACGGCACTCTGCGTTTCTCCGACGGGGCGCGCTCAGCGACGTTCCGCGGCGTGACAGATCCCTCTACCCATGCCGTCAGGACGAGCCTGAGCGGACTCGTGGTGGAACTGCGCACCGGTGAAGGGGAGTCGCTGTCATGAAGATGTTCCCGTACCCCCGCCTGCGCGGCACCGTCTCGCTGCGGGTGGACGCGGCGAAAGTCAAAGCGCCGGAGCAGCCTCGCGAGCAGCTCGATTCCCGTGCGCGTTCCGTGGTCGAACGTGTCGTCGCGCTCGGCCAGGCGGAGACAGAAGACTGGGAGACGGCCACGCTGACCGTTTCGGCGACGATCCCCTCCAAGGCCACCGAGCCGGGCGGACCGTGGGCCGACGTCGCGGTGGTGGCGTTGGTGACGGACAGGACGACCAACACCCGTATCACGTCTCGGCTTGCCCCTGAGGCGGAGGGGGGCCGTGAATGGCGCGGAGAGCTGCAGCTGCTGCGCTCCGACGTTTTCGATCGAGCCACTCTGACCGTTCAGGTGGTCGCGACGGTGGACGGCGTCCCCGGACGGATCATCGGGGAAGCGTCCGACGACTGGATCGTCGACGTGCAGAGCGACACCCCGACCCGAGAGCAGAGCTTTGACATCAAAGAGGTCGCGTTCACCAGGGGCCCCCGCTGGCTGCAGAACTTCACGGACGCTCCGTGGATCGTGAATGCGTCGGGAGCACTGCCCACCGTCCATATCAACACCGACTTCGAGGGCGTGACGGACATCCTCGCAGCGGAGGGACGCGGATCCGAGGCGCTGGTCAACGAACTGATGGTGTCCCAGATGGCCGCCGACGTGTGGATCGCCGTGTTCCACTCGGCCATCGGTGACTTGGAGATCGAGGACGACGGTACCCCGTTGTTCCCGTACGGCTGGCAGGGCGAGGTGCTGAGGGAGATGCTTCCCGACGTCGTGCCCGACCGAACTCTTGAGGACGCCCTGCGGGAAGTGCACCGCCGGCGAGTGGGCGCGACGGGGTGGACCGAACTGCAGCCGCGTATTCAGTACGCGGCGATGCGGAGGGCCGAGGTGCCCAGGGCGCTCTCGGAGACCGTACGCGGCCTGGAAACGCTCAAGCGTGAGGACGAGGCATGACGGAGAGGCCCGACCACCTGCCCGAGTACCTGGCTCGGCTCGCCGACGAGGAGGCGGTGCGATTCATTACGGACGGACTGCTTGCCGGTAAGGACAACGTCCCTGGCATCGCCCTCAACCAGGCTGCTGAGCGTCTGCCCGAGAGTCCTCGGTGGCGACTGCGCGCTATTCGGGACCTCATTGACGACGTGATGTACATCCACCAGGAGGACAGGCCGACGCAGGCTGACGCCTGGCTCGCGCCGCGGCTGCACGCGATCCTTCGCCTGACGCGTGCCGAAGCCGCGGATTCCGCGCTGTGGAACTACCTGGCTCTCGGTGTCGCCCCCGACTTCGTGGTTTGGCGGCACACTTCCGAGTCGAGGAAAACCGTCAATGGTCAGTACTTCAAAGGCCCTCACTACAAGCAGGCCTTCGCCCGCCTTTGGTGGGTGGCCGAACTGTTCAGGAACGGCCCGGACTATGAACCGGTCGTCACCGCTTGCGGCAACCAGGACATGCTGAACACCGTGCTCAGGCTGGACGTCATCGACCACCGCCCCACAGCCCAGGCGTTGGTTCGGCTGTTGAAACGGCAGGTCGTGCGGACGGGCCGCGATGCGAACGCCCTGGCCAAGGCCGTCAACACGGCAGCCGCGACCCTGATGTACGACGTGATCGCTCCGGACAGGGAACGGGACGCCGGTGCCCAACAGAGATGGATAGACGAGGCGGAAGAGGGCGTCTCCGTGCACCATCGCCCTCTTCCCGTAGGGCCTGCCGAGGAGCGCGCTCCCGAAGACTCTGTCGAGCGACTGACGGACCACTTCGCGGAACTGTTTGCCGACGCACCGGTGCGCGGAAAGGAAGAAAGCGAGGACGAGGTGGAGGGGGGATGATCGTTCTCTCAACGAGCCAGTGCCGAACTGCCGAGTGTTAGTGGCTGGTTGGCCGGTAGCCTTGAAGTCCTTGACCTGATGGTGCGTCAGGGTGACGCATCTCACCGCTTGTTCGTCGGCTACTCACCGGTACCGAGGAGAAACGGTTCGGCTGTCTGGATCAAGGGTTGTAGGGTGTAGCGCAACTCAACTCCCCCTGGCCCCTTTCGTCTCGGCTGGGCACCGAGGCGTCAGCCTTGCCACCAGGCAAGCTGGCAGCAGCCCGGGTAAGGAGTTGAGTGGCGATGGTCAGTAGTCGCAAGGGGGTCAAGAGGAAGCGACGGGATCCAGATTGGTGGATTCCGGTCCTTCTGGCGGTCCTGTCGGCGATTACGGCAGTCGCAGGATGCGTGAGTCAGGTAGCTGCCCGTTAGCGGGTCGGCGCTCGGCCGTAGTGCTCGTCAAGTGAGTACGACCGGCTTCTGGACGGCCGAACCCACCTGACATAGAACGCTCCGAACGTGGCCCGGTGCGGATGGCCGTCCGTGCCGGGCCTTCGTTCTTGCAGCGCGAGCACCTGTTCCTCACGGCAACCTGAGGTGTCGTGAGTGATCTGAGCTTGGATCCTAAGTTTCGCTGACCTGCGGCGCAAGCTGTAAGAGCAGGCCAGCTGCGCAGTTGCAATCGTGAATCCGCAGGTCAGAAGGGTGGCGGCAAGTCGTTCATCAAATTTGCTTTGACATCGACGTGATTGTCAAAAGTGGAGAAGATGCGCCTTCTATGTGGCTCAAGTGATCGAGGCGCGCTCGTTGCCCTACGCCGGCCGGTGCTTCTTGAGGCCGTTATTGCATCGAGGCTGCGTGATCAGATTGCGCCTTCGCGTGAGTGGGGAGGGCGCCAGGTCTTGAGCGCCTCAATGGCCGTATTCTTCTGCTTCTCATCCAGCTTCAGTGCTGTGCACAGCACGTGGACGGCCAAGAGGGGCGGGATCGCGTTGCCGATCTGCTGTGCGACATCAGCGCCCCGCCAGGGGTATTCGGCGGGGAACGTCTGCAGTAGGCCGGCTTCGCGAAGCGTGAAACGGTCCTGTTCCGGCCCCAGTTCAGGCTCGCCGTGCGCGTCGAAGCCCTTGAGGTCGTACACCCTGTTGCGGCGCACCTTCCCGGTGACGGTGGCAGCCGGCTGGTCCGAGGTGCGCAGACCTCGTTTCTTGGGGTCGCCGCCCGATCCGTAATTGGAGCGGACGACGAATTCGGTGGGTCGTGAGTCCTTGAGGATGTCGCCCATGGAGACCCAAGGCTGCTTCGGGGTAGGTGCCGGCGTCTCGAAGGGCAGGCCCTGCTGGCCGCTCGTCGTCGTGCTCTCCTGGGCGGCGGAGTTGCGTTCCGCACCCTTGCGGTAGCGCTGATGCGTCAGAGCTGGGAACTCGATCCCCTGACCTTTTCGTCCTGTGTGTCGAGCGATCAGCACAGCTCGGCGACGCGTCTGAGGCACCCCGTAGTCCTCGGTGTGCAGGATGTGGCAATCCGCGTCATACCCAAGGTCGCGAAGGATGTCGCGGTACTTCCTCCAGACGGGCAGGACGGTGGGTACCTGCTCCAGGACCACTGCTTTGAAGGGATCGGCCTTGAGCTTCTTCTCGACGATCCACCGCAGGGGCTGGAGTACGAGTCCGGTACGTTCGTCGGTCCAGGACAGCTCGTGGGCCTTCTTCTCGACGGTCACCCAGGCTGTCTCCAGCTGTCCGACGGTCTCACTCTCGCCTACGCGCTCGGCCAGGTCCTTCACCTCTTCGAGGGCCTTATGGCCCTCGCGATTGCCCGCCACCGAGTAGGTCTGGCAAGGGGGGCCTCCGGTGAGGATGCTGGCTGATGCGACCTCTGGGTCGAGCGGGTTCACTCTTGCCACGTCCGGCTCACGGGTGGTGAGGAGGTTCGCGGCGTGCCGCGTTGCTCGGGTCGATTCCTCCCACTCCACGCCGATGGTGGGTATACCGAGCACTTCAGCCGCGATGTCCAAGCCCCCCGGCCCCGCGAAAAGATCCACAATATCGGGTTCTGCCTGGTTTGCGTCCGGATGAGGTGCTCGGGTCATGAGGTGAAAGTGTAGCCGGCGTCAGATCATAGGGACCGCTTGAGTCATACGGCCGGTCGCGAGTTCGCTGTTCCTGCTGCGACCTGGCGACTCTTCGCTCAGGAGCGAAGCGCTCGGGCGATGGCCCGGCCGAGCGCCTCGCCCACCGGCGGCGGCGAGGCGTGGCCGATCTGCCGGTACCGGGCCGTTTTCATGCCGGTGATTTCCCAATCATCGGGGAAGCCCTGCAGTATGGCCGTCTGGTCCACGGTGAGTCGCACCATGCCGACTCTGCCCTGCTCCGGTGCCCACACGAAGTCAGGCCCTGGGGTCTCGTTGGCCAGGGAGTGGGCGTTCACCCCCAGGTTCTCCCACTTCCGTTTTGCTCCAGCAGGCCCCAGGTCGGCGCCGCCCCGGTTCTTCGAACCGCCGACCAGCGTCGGCGCCACGTTGGACGCCTGGGTCGCCCAACGGTCAGCATCCCTCCAGCCGCCTGACCGCATGGAGGGCCCCAAAGCCTTACCGACTGACAGGTGCTGCGTCAGAGTGGGGGGTGGTGGCTGAAAGGACGAGAACCACTGCTTCTTGATCGCGACTAGTACCCCCTGTTTGCGATCCTGCGGCACACCGAAGTCCGCTGCATTGAGGACGAACCAGCTGAACTCGTAGCCCAGATGCTCCAATTCGGCGCGAGCGAACTCGCGGAAATCGTGGAACCGGTCCGAGTGGGCCAAGGTGGGTACGTTCTCCACGAGTAGCGCACGAGGCCCGACCGCGTGTGTGAGGTAAACGGTGGCCTTCAGCAGCCGCTCCTCGTCGCCTGAGTCGGCCCGAGCTGCCGTCGCGTTCGACTTCACTCGGGGCAGCCCCGCGGACAACAAGTCGACGTCATAGCTCTCCGGGTGCTCGCTCGGGTCGAAGTCCAAGAGGTCTGCCTGAAGAACGTTCCATTGCGGTCGGTTGGCCCGTAGGGTCCGGCAGGCATCGGTGTCCTCGTCGAGCAACAGCCGCGGCTCGAAGCCGGCCCGCTCCAGTCCGAGCGCGAGCCCGCCAGCTCCTGAGCACACGTCGACGAAGGTCAGCCCCCTCATCGATTCCTCCCCCCTAGCCGTTCTGCCCTTCGCCGCGATACGGCTGCGATGACGCGCAGTGCCACGTCCTCCGGCGCTTCATGCTCCCAGAACCGGAGCACTTCCCACCCGGCCGCCATGAGGTGATTGGTCGTCTCCACGTCACGCGTCATGTTGCGGTCCAGCTTCTGCCGCCACCACTCTGCGTTCGACTTCGGCTGCGTCGCGTGTTCCGGGCAGCCGTGCCAGAAGCAACCGTCGATGAGGACCGCGAGCCTGGCCCGGGGAAACGCCACGTCGATACGCCGCCGGGGCATGCCCGGCACGGGGTACTCGACGCGATAACGCAACCCGGCCGCGTGCAGCAGCCGTCGCACGGCCAGTTCGACAGCCGTGTCCTTGCTCGCCTGCCTGCTCATGCGGGCCGATACGCTGGAGGAGGAAGGCGTCACGCTGTTCACTGTCGTCGAGCCTCACGAACGCATGTCATCACGGTCGATTATCGCCGCTTCCACCGTGGTCGACCGATCGACGGAACCGAACCGAGGGACGCACTGAGCCCTGGACGGCGGGGCGACGAAGGCGATACCCATTACGAGGCCACGCGGATCGACCGAACCGTCGGACGCGATCCGGGGTTCGGATTCCATCACGGGATGTACCCGCGCGCCAACCGGATCGGTTGGGTAGGTGCGACGCCGGTCGGTCTCCTGGATGGCGTTCATCGGCACCGTCGAGAAGCGAGCGGGCGGCCGGGGCGCAAGTAGGGAGCGCCACTGGCTGTCCAGTCACCCGGCGTGGGCGAACGTGTCAGCAGCTCGGTCACGCCCGGTCGGTTCGGCGGCGGGCCGCCGACGGGGCGAGGCGTCCGGGGCGTCACCAGAACGCGCCCGCTCCCATCCCCATCCCGAGCAGCACGCAAGAGACCCCCCAAGCCAGATGCGCCCCCGCCGAGTACGACACGTTTGCCGGCCTTCCGTCCTTCTGGTGTACGACCACCACCCGGCGTGGGTCCCTCGGATCGTAGCGGAGGACGACCGGGACTCCGGCGTGGAGAGGGTGCTGCTCGTGATTGAGGGGGGTGCGGCGGTACGTCTGGTCGGTGGGGGCGTTGGGGCGGTCGACCGGTGGGGCTTTGTAGCGGACCTGGGGCGGGTGGAAGGTGGGGCCCTCTCGGCGAGGGCCTCGGGCCACCTCGCCCCTGGTGCGGATGCCCCGGGCGCCGAGGCGGGAGAGGGCTCGGCGCTGGCGTTGGGCTATGCGTAGGTTCCAGATGCCGAAGGCCGTCATGGCGGCGGCCATGATGAATGTGATCGTGAGCCAGGGCTGGTCCATGTGGCGCTCCCCCCGGAGCCGACGTCAGTCGTCTGTCGTCCGGGAAGACGGGGGTCGTGTCGTGGCAGTTCCGTGGGGCCGGCTCTCGGGCCGGCCCGGGTCGGCACCACCCCGGCTACTCCGCCACCTCCGTCCGTTCCCACCACCGGTACACCGTCGCCGAGCCCTGCTCGGTGTCCTCGTGGCGCGTCGTGACCTTGTAGTGCTCGTAGCCGCCTCGGTGGGGGATCTTGAGCTCTTGGCCGGGCGGGGTGACCGGGACGACCTTGCCTGCCAGGTCGTCCGGTCCGCCGTCCAGGAGTGCTTTCGTGGTCATACGTCCAGTTTTGCTGTGCGGGTGGCCGGCGCATCTCGGGGACCGTGATCGCCGGTCCCGTTCAGGCCGCGGCCGGGCCGCCGTGGCACTGGCCGTAGGGCCGGCCGGAGCCGCACCAGCAGGCGGATGCCTGCTGCGGCGGCCAGGCCGCCGCGCGCCCCCGGGCCGCCAGGGTCGTCGCGTACTGGGGGAGCAGGGTGGGGTCGGACGGGGAGGAGAGCTCCGATGCGGCGAAGGCCTCGTAGGACGGGACCGTGCCCGTGACGATGCCCAGGTTGGGGGTGCCGGAGGCGGAGAGCTCGCGCAGGGACTGCTCTATCGAGGCCAGGTGAGCCTCGTGGGAGGGGTACTCCGAGGTCAGGGTCGGGTACGCCTCCAGGAGCTCGGTGAGTTCCGACGCCGGCCAGTGGAGGATCGCCACCGGGAAGGGGCGGGAGAGGGCCTCCCGGTAGGCGCCCAGTTCTGCTCGGAGGCGGAGGATCTCCGCCTCCAGTTCCGCCGGGTTCTCCGAGCCGAGGGACCAGACGCGCTTCGGGTCGTGGAGTTCGTCCAGGGAGACGGGGAGGGAGTGGACCGAATCGGCCAGGGCGTCCCACTCGTCGTGGGAGACGCCCAGCATGCGGCGGACCCTGTGGCGGCCGAAGAGGAGGGGGTGGGTCGGCTGCGGGGGCTGCGGTACGTCGGTCAGGAGGTGGCGTACGGCCTCCGTGAAGGTGTCGTGCGCCGCTTCCAGCTCGTCGTGGGACTCCAGGGCCTCGGCGACGATCACCCAGGGGGCCGCGTCCTTGGGGGCCGCCGCCCGGACGCCGTCGATGATCGCTCGGGCCTCGGCCTCGTGGCCGTACTCCCAGAGGTTCGAGGCCTTCAGGGCGCGGACCAGGTGGGGGTTGTCCAGGCCGTCCGACATGGACAGCAGGCGGTCGTAGAGCGCGGTGGCCGCGGGGCGGTCGCCGGAGAGTTCCAGGTGGGCCGCTGCCCGCAGCAGCAGGGCCTCGGCGTCCTCGGGGTACAGGCCGGCGGTCCGCTCCAGGCGTGCCGCCTCGGCGGTGTGGTCGACGGTTTCGGCAGGCGTGTCGGGGCGCATGGGGGACACCGTACTGCCGGGAGGTGGCGAGCGTGAGAGGGGCGCAGGCCAGGCCCTCGGCCTGCGCAGGTTCCTCCCCATGCTCGCCACCCCGGCTCTACGTTCGCCGTGCTGCCCAGCCGCTCCGTCTAGAGAGCCACTCCGTCTATCTGGAGTGTCTGGACCGACTTCGCGGCGAAGGGGACGCTGACCGACTTTCCGTTCAGGCGGATGTCCGAGCGCGGGGTGTAGAGGTCGCTGCCGCCCGTCGTCACCGTGTTCCAGCGGGGGACCAGGCCTCCGGAGCCGCCGGTCACCGTCGAGAAGCGGGAGAGGTCGAAGGTGAGGGTCTGGGCCGACGTCGCCGTGTTCACCGCGACGATCACCAGGCGGCGGGACGTCGCGTCGTGGGCGGCGACCGCGTAGCTCACGCCCGTGTCCAGGATCGTCATGCCGGGGCGGATGTGGCGGCTGAACTGGGCCAGGACGTAGTGCTTGGTCTGGACGGTGGTCGGCTGGAGGGTGTTCGCGTCGTAGGCGATCATGGCCCAGCCCGTCGACGGGTCCATGACCTGCCAGTAGCACCAGGCGGTGGGGTGCAGCCAGCGGAAGTCGTAGCAGAGGTTGGAGGCCATGGTGAGGCCGGTGCCGTCGCTGTCGCCCGTCTCGGAGTTCCACAGCTTCTTGCGGGACGTCGTCACCACGTCCGTGTAGAGCAGGTCGCGGCGGCCGCCCGAGCCCTGGTAGCCGTGCACGTTGACCTGGGAGACCAGGGCCTTGGTGGAGGCGTTGAAGGAGGCCCAGGTGGAGCGGGCGGTGTCGTAGTTGGTCTCGTCGGAGGCGGCGATGCGGATGTTCGTCAGGCCGCGTTTGTCCAACTCGCCGCGCATGTGGGGGAGTACGGCCGCCTGGACCGCCGGGTCCATGTGGCAGCCCTCCTGGGTGCCGGTCGCGGTCCACCAGGTGGAGGCCGGCTCGTTGAAGGGATCGACCGTCGCGAAGTTCACGCCCCAGTTGTCGCGGGCGTGGAGGGCCGTGGCTGCCAGGTGGGAGGCGTGCTGGCGGTAGTTCCAGGTCTGGAGGTTGTTGCCGCCGTTCGCCGCTCCGGAGGGGTTGTGGTTGCTGCACATCCACCACATGGGGGAGTTGGCGAAGAGTTCGGTGATCGCGCCGCGCTGGGTCGCCTTCACCAGCATCGCGCGCTGGTTGGCGTCCGCCGACCACTTCCAGGCCGAGGAGGTGGGGTCCTCGTTGTTCCAGTCCTGCCAGAAGCCTTCGATCTGCTTGAAGCCGGGGATGTTAGGCGACTTCACCATGGTCTCGCCGCCCACGCTGTTCCAGCTGCACGCGCCGAGGTTGTAGCGGGCGATGTTGAGGCCCAGGCCGGGGAGGGAACGGCCGTTGTACGTCACCGACTTGGTGGTGAAGAAGAGGTCCGCGAAGTCGTCCCGGGCGCCGAAGACGTTGGCCCACCAGGCGAGGGAGGTGCCCCAGCCCTCCCAGGTGCCGTAGGTGGTCGAGGGGTTGACGGCGATGGTGGCGTCCGCGTGCGCGATCCCTGTCGCCAGGGCACTGCCGAGGAACGTACCTCCTGCTGCGGCCAGCAGGGATCTGCGTCGTATCACGGCTCCTCCGTAGGGGATTAGGGGCAGGCGTCGGTCCCCCCGGTCCGGCGCCGCGAGTTGGCCCGTTCATGACATCGATGCGTGGCGCCGATGCGTGGCGCCGATGCGTGGCATCGAGAAGCATCGGGTGTGGCCGGTGTGTTGTCGAGGGTTGTGACGGGGCTTTCTAAAACCCGTGGACGAAGTGCCGGACGTGAGTGGTGGGCAGGCGCCGTGGGGGATCCTGTATAACGAACAGAGGGAAGAGAGCGGGTGGTCGACGCGTGGGTGTACGAGGGGAGGGGCAGGGCATGGTCCGTGGTTGGGCGAGTCTGCGTCCCGCTCTCGTGCTGCTCTTCCTGGTCGTGGAAGTGGCCCTGCTCGACACCGGCAGCCTCTCCGCCACCGTCGCCCTCGCCGCGACCGCCGCGGCCTCGGCCGCGCTCGCGGTCTGTGCCCTCGTCGCCTCGCGCTGCGCGCCCACCGTGCCGCGCACCCGGGTGCGTACGGCCATCCGCGACCGTGATCTCCGTACGGCCTTCCTGCCGCAACGCGACCCCGACGCCCGGGGGCGCACCCGGCCCCGGGCACCCGGTCACGCCCTCCGGGCGACCTTCGCGTAGGGGCATCTCCACGTAGTCGGACCCCGCGCGGGTCGTCATGCCGCCCTGCCCCACTTCCGGCACGACGAGACCCCCGGAGGGCTCACGCATGTCCGTCTTCGCCAACCTGGTCGAGCACCTCGCCGACCTGCTCCAGCCGCTGTTCGGCGCCTCGGCGGCCGCCGCCGCGATCGTCCTGTTCACCGCGCTCGTACGACTCCTCGTCCACCCCTTGTCCCGGGCCGCCGCGCGCGGCCACAAGGCCCGCACCGCGCTCCAGCCGAAGATCGCCGAGCTGCGGAAGAAGCACGGGAAGAACCCCGAGAAGCTGCAGCGGGCCGTGCTGGAACTGCACGCGGAGGAGAAGGTGTCGCCGCTGGCCGGCTGTCTGCCCGGGCTGCTCCAGGTGCCGGCCTTCTTCCTGCTCTACCACCTGTTCTCCAGCGACACGATCGGCGGGCGGGCCAACGAGCTGCTGGGGCATCAGTTGTTCGCCGCGCCGTTGGGTGCGCGGTGGGTGGACGCGCTCGGGGAGGGCGGTGCCTTCGGTGATGCGGGGCTCGTGTACGCCGGGCTGTTCGTCGTCGTGGGGTGCGTCGCCTGGTTCGGTTACCGGCTGAGCAAGCGCATGATGGCCGTCAACCCGGCCGCGCAGGTCAGTGGCGGGGAGCAGGTGCCGGGCTTGGGGTCGGTGACCAAGGTGATGCCGTTCATGTCCTTTTTCACGCTGGTCACCGTGGCGGTCGTGCCGCTGGCCGCCGCGCTGTACGTGGTGACCAGTACGACGTGGAGTGTGGTCGAGCGGGCTGTGCTGTACCGGTAGTCCCCGGTGGCGGTCCACGGTCCAGTACGTGAACCGGGTATTGCGGAGTGCGCTCCCAGCTTGGAGGATCGACCAGACCTCCGATGACTGCCCCGCCTCATCCGGGCCGCGGGCTTCCGGTGGGTGCCCGCGATCGAGGGAGACGTGATCATGAAGCTGCTGCGAGTCGGTACGGAGGGGTCGGAGCGGCCCGCCCTGCTCGACGCCGACGGGGCCCTGCGGGACCTGTCGGGTGTCGTGCCGGACATCGACGGGGCGCTGCTCGCGGACGACGCGGCGCTCGAGCGCGTCCGTGCCGCCGCCGACGCCGGTGAGCTGCCCGTACTGGACGCCACGGGGCTGCGTATCGGGCCGCCGCTGGGGCGGATCGGCAAGATCGTCTGTATCGGGCTGAACTACCACGACCACGCGCGGGAGACGGGGGCCGAGCCGCCCTCCGAGCCGGTCATGTTCATGAAGGCGCCGGACACGGTGGTCGGGCCGAACGACACCGTGCTCGTGCCGCGGGCGTCCCGTAAGACCGACTGGGAGGTCGAGCTGGCCGTCGTCATCGGGCGTACGGCCAGGTATCTGGAGTCCGTGGAGGAGGGTCTCGCGCATGTCGCCGGGTACGCGGTGGCACACGACGTGTCCGAGCGGGAGTTCCAGATCGAGCGGGGCGGGACGTGGGACAAGGGGAAGAACTGCGAGACGTTCAATCCGCTGGGGCCGTGGCTGGTGACGGCGGACGAGGTGCCGGATCCGCAGCGGCTTTCGCTGCGGCTGTGGGTCAACGGGGAGCTGAAGCAGGACGGGACGACGGCTGAGCAGATCTTCCCGGTGGGGGAGGTCGTGCGGTATCTCAGTCAGTTCATGACGCTGTATCCCGGGGATGTGATCAATACCGGGACGCCGGCGGGGGTCGCGCTGGGGGCGCCCGAGCCGAAGCCGTTCCTGCGGGCCGGGGACGTCGTGGAGCTGGAGATCGAGGGGCTCGGGCGGCAGCGGCAGGAGTTCAAGGACGCCTGAGGGGCGGAACTCGCGGTTGTATCTCCGCTCGGCCCGCACACGGGCCTGAGGCCGGCACGGGGCGGCGGCACCACGGCGCGCCGTCGCCCATGAGCCCCGACGGCGATCAGGCCGGTCAGTTGGTGCGGTCGGACCAGCCTCGCGGGAGGTCCGCGGGGGCCGTGGAGATGACGGTGTCGTCGTCAGGGCCGACGTACTCGAAGAGGGTGATCCTGGCGAACTCGGGGACCACGTAGATCGGGTAAGTGGGGCCTTCGTCGCGGTACTTGCGCATCTCGTCGAGGTGGTCGTTCTGGTAGACGACGGTGCGCTCGCCGTGCTCCTCGACCCAGCGGGGGAAGAAGATCACTCCGTGCAGCCGGCGCTTGCCGGGCATGACGTCGACGGAGACCGACGTGCCGGTGGGTTCGTTCCAGGAGACCTTGTAGCTGTCGTCGTCCAGTTGGGCGAGGTCGACGTGCTGGTCCTTCACCCAGCGGCCGCCCACCATGCCGGAGTGGATGCGGTAGTCGATGGTGGTCGCGTTCTTCACGTACATCTCGTACTGCCAGCCGTTGGCGTACGTGTAGATGAAGCGGTGGCCGACGATCCCGGACAGGTCCTGTGGGGGGACGGGGTTCTCGACGGTGGTCTCGTGCACTCCGTTGCTGGTCATGGGGGTGCCTCCTTGGTGCGTGTCGCGATGGCAACCCTTTTATTTTGTCACAAAATACTTTTGCGACAAAACCTATGGTCCGGCATGATGAACCCATGGACACAGCGACCGACTTGAGCCGCCTCATAGGGCCCCTTCGGCGAGCAGTACTGCTGCGTACCCGCAGAGCGGAGGACCTGCCGGATCTCCCCGAAGCACAGATCGAACTGCTGCGGGTCCTGTCGGAGGCCGGTGCGTTGTCCCCGCGCGAGGCCGCCGCCCGTCTGCGCGTAGCCCCCTCGACCGTCAGCAACCTGGTCCGCGCGATGACCGCAGCGGGGCTTGTCGAGCGCAAACCGTCGTCGACCGACCTGCGCACGGTGAGCCTCGTGGCCTCTCCACTCGCTCTCGACCTGCTCAGCCGTTACGACCGGGTGAGCACGGACGCCCTGCGGCGCGCCCTGACCGTCCTCGCGCCAGAGCGTCAACGGGCCATCGAAGACGCCCTGCCCGCTCTCACCGAGCTGCTCGGCGTACTGGAGGACGCACGCGGCTGAGCCCTGGGCGTGCCCGCGAGTACCGGTCGGGCCGGTGCGGCTCGGCGGGCAGCGGCCGTCCTGCCCCGGCCGCTGCCCGACCTTCGGTCATGCCAGGAGATCGGCCAGGTCGCGCCACGCCTTCCGCGGGAGGGCGTCCCTCGGAGAGCCGTCCACCACCTGGAGGGCCACGTGGTCCGCGCCCGCCGCGAAGAAGCTGTCGATCCTGGCGCGGATGGCCGTCTCGTCGCCCCAGGCGAACAGGGCGTCGACCAGGCGGTCGCTGCCGCCGTCCGTCAGGTCGTCCTCGGTGAAGCCGTGGCGGAGGAAGTTGTTGGTGTAGTTCGGCAGGGGGAGGTAGATGCCGAGGAACTCGCGGGCCAGGGTGCGGGCCCGGGTCGGGTCCGTCTCCGGGACCACCGCCAGTTCGGGGGCGAGCAGGGGGCCCTCGCCGAGCAGCTCGCGGGCGTGGGCGGTGTGCTCCGGGGTGACCAGGTAGGGGATCGCCCCCGCGGAGCGGTCGCGCGTCAGCTCCAGGCTCTTCGGGCCGAGGGCGGCCAGGACCCGGCGGTCCGCGGGGAACCCGGCGGCGTCCAGGCCGTCCAGGTAGGTGACGAGGGCCGAGTACGGGCGGCGGTACTGCTCCGCCCGCTTGGCGTGGCTGACGCCGAGGCCCAGCAGGAAACGGCCTGGGTGGGCGGCCTCCAGCTCGGCGAAGGCCGCGGCGGTGGCGTCCGGCTCGTGCTCCCAGATGCTCTGGATGCTGGTGCCGACGGTGAGCCGCGAGGTCGCCCGGATCAGCGGGGCGGCGTTGGCGGCGGACGTGTTGCCGCCCAGCCACACGGCGCCGTAGCCGAGTTCCTCCAGTTCGGCGGCGGCCTCGGCGAGTTCGCCGCGCCGGTCCGGGTCCTCCGAGCGCAGGCCTACGCTCCAGATGCCGTACCGGCCGACGGTTTCCTTCAGGGCGGTGGCGTGGGTCATCGGTTGCGATCCCTCCGGTGGGGCGCCGTGTCGATCATGCGTACAGCAGGTGCCAACCGGGGGGACCGCTCGCTCATTCCAGCATTCCGGGTTCCGGCATTACGGCCGCTCGAGAGTCGACTACCGTTCCCCGCCCAGGAATTCCTCCAGCGCCTCCACCACGAACCGGTGGTCCTGGAGCTGCGGCAGCCCGGACACCGTCACCGCACCGATCACGCCCACGCCCTCGACGATGATCGGGAAGGAGCCGCCGTGCGCCGCGTACGTGTCGGGGTCGAGGCGCGAGGACTCCTCGAACGTCGTGCCCTTGGCGCGGAAGCGGGCGCCGACCAGGTAGGACGCGGAGCCGTAGCGCTCGACCACCCGGCGCTTGCGGGCGATCCAGGCGTCGTTGTCGGGCGTGGAGCCGGGCAGCGCCGCGTGGAAGAGCTGCTGGCCGGCGCGGTGGATGTCGATGGCGAGCGGGGCCTGCCGCTGCCGGGCCATCTCGACCAGGAGCGAGCCTAGTGCCCAGGCGTCGTCGTGGGTGAACTGGCGGAACACCAGGCGGCGCTCCTGCTTCTCCAGCTCCTCCAGGCTCGGGGTGAGCTCGGGGTGGAACTTCGGGCCGAGCTCCTGGTGGTGCGAGGGGTTGTTCTTGTGTGTCACAGGGTCACCGTCACCTTCTCGCGGGCCGAACGACGGGCGGCTTCCAGTACGTCCAGGGCGGCGGCCGCCTCCAGTGCGGTCACCGGGTTCGGGGCGCCCTCCAGCAGGGCCTTCGCCACGGCCGCATAGTAAGCGGGGTAGTCCCCGGGGAGGGTCGGTTCGGGGCGGCCACCGCCGGTCACCGGGGACTCGCCGGACCCCACCCGGCCCCACAGCGACTCGGGCTCCACGCCCCAGCCGGGCCCGGGGCGCTCGCCCTCGCGCAGGGCCGCCTCCTGGGGGTCGAGGCCGTGCTTGACGTAGCCGGCGGCGGAGCCGAGGACGCGGAAGCGGGGGCCGAGCTGAGCGGTCGTCGCGGAGACGTAGAGGTGGGAGCGGACACCGTTGGTGTGCGTGATGGCGATGAACGTGTCGTCGTCCGCCTCGGCGCCCGGGCGGCGGACGTCCGACTCGGCGTACACGGTGGCCGCCGGGCCGAAGAGGACGAGCGCCTGGTCGACGACGTGGCTACCGAGGTCGTAGAGCAGACCTCCGATCTCTGCGGGGTCGCCGGACTCCCGCCAGCCGCCCTTCAGTTGGGGACGCCAGCGCTCGAAGCGGGACTCGAAGCGCCAGACGTCGCCCAGCTCGCCCTCGGACAGCAGCTTGCGCAGGGTGAGGAAGTCGTTGTCCCAGCGGCGGTTCTGGAAGACGGAGAGGAGCAGGCCGCGCTTCTCGGCCAGGGCGGCGAGTTCCCGGGCCTCGGCCGCCGTGCCGGCGACGGGCTTGTCGACCACGACCGGCAGGCCCGCCTCGAGGGCGGTGGTCGCGAGCGGCACGTGCGTCTTGTTCGGGGACGCGATGACGACCAGGTCCAGCTCGGCGGCCCGGTCGAACAGCTCGTCCGGGGCGGCGGCCAGGCGTACGTCCGGGAACTCGGCGCGGGCCTGCTGCTGCCGTTCGGGGTTCGAGGTGACGACCGTGTCGAGGCTCAGGCCCTCGGTGGCGGCGATCAGCGGGGCGTGGAAGACGGAGCCGGCGAGACCGTAGCCGACGAGGCCGACGCGGAGGGGTGAGCCGGGGGTGCCGGAAGTGCCGGATGGGCCGAGGGGTGTGCCAGTCATGACACCCACTTTCGCAACGCTGTTGCCAAAGTGCAAGGGCCGGGGACAATGGGGTCGTGAACAGGGCGGACGAGCGTACGGGCGGGGTCGGAGGCATGCGCGGCACAGGGGTGGCTGGAGGAGCTGGAGGGACCGCGGGCGGCGCCGGGGCGAATCTGCTCGCGCTGCGCAGTCACAACGCCGCCCTGGTGCTCGACCTGATGCGGACCGCCGGGCCCGACGGCATCAGCCGGCTCGAACTCGCCGAGCGCACCGGACTCACCCCGCAGGCGGTCAGCAAGATCACGGCCCGGCTGCGGGAGGACGGACTCGCGGCGGAGGCGGGGCGCCGGGCGTCGACCGGGGGCAAGCCGCGCACGGTGCTGCGGCTGGTGCCCGAGGCGGGGCACGCGGTGGGGGTCCACCTGGACCGGGACGAGGTCCGGGCCGTGCTGGTGGATCTGCGCGGGACCGTGGTGGGGGAGCGGCGGGCCCGGCTGGACCTGGGGGCCGGGGCGCCGGCCGTGCTGGCGTCGGTGACGGAGACGGTGCGCGAGACGGTCGCCGAGGTGCTGCCCACCGGGCTCGGCCGGGCCCTGCTGGGGGCGGGCGTCGCGCTGCCCGGGCCGCTCGACCACACCCGCGGGGTGCTGCACAGGGTCACCGGCTTTCCCGAGTGGGACGGCTTTCCGCTGCGGAAGGCGCTGGCCGACGGGCTCGGGGTGCCGGTGCTGATCGACAAGGACACCAACGCGGCGGCACTGGGCCTGGCCGCCGGGGGCGAGAGCGGCTCCTTCGCCTATCTGCACCTCGGTACGGGGCTGGGGGCCGGGCTGGTGATCGGGGGCGGCCTGCACCGGGGCGCCCGGACCGGGGCGGGGGAGTTCGGCCACCAGGTGATCCTGCTCGACGGCCCGCCGTGCACCTGCGGAGACCGTGGCTGCGTCGAGGTGCTGTGCCTCGACGCCGTGGCGCGCGGTGACCTGGAGGAGGCGGCGCGGGTGCTGGGCGCCGGGGCGGCGAACCTGGTGGGGCTGCTCGACATCGACGTCGTCCTGCTGGGCGGCCGCACGGTGGCCGCGGCTCCGCGGCCCTTCGTGCGCGGGGTCGGGGCGGTGCTGGAGGCGAGGGCCCGGCGGACGGGGCAGGACGCGGTGCCGGTGCGCGTCGCCCCGGGCGGGGGGCGAGCCGTGGCGGTGGGGGCGGCTCAGCTGGTGCTGGGACCCGTGTTCGGACGGGGGGACGGGTGGGAGAGGGGTGGGGTGCCGGTCTCCTCCTGATCGGCCGGGCCGACTCGCGCGCGAAGCCCTGGGGCGCGGGTGGGGTGCCGGTTTCCTCCTGATCGGCGGGGCCCACTCGCGCGCGAAGGCCCCGGGGCGACCGCGTCGACAGGCCCGGTTGTCCGCCGACCGGGCGGATCCGCGCCGCCGTTCGGGGGCCGTTCCGGGCGGGTCGGCTAGCGAACGCCCTCATCCGGCTAGGTCACATCTCCATGCGACTCTGCACGCCCGCTCCCCTCGGCCTGGCGGCGGCAGCCGCCGTCCTGCTCACCGGTGCCCACCCGGCCTACGCGGACGACCCGGCGCCCGCCTGCGCCGCGCCCGACGACCACACCTTCCCGGTCACCACCCGCATCCACGGCGGGCCGGACTCCTACGCGGCCGGGGGCGGATTCGGGACCTGGTACGTCGATCTGACCAACACGACCGACCGGCCCTGCACCCGCATCCACCCCATCGTGGTGCTCGTCGACGACAAACGGGCGCTGGAGCCGTCCCAGCCACGGCTGGAGTTCTTCGAGGGGACCCGGTCCCACCCCGTGCGGTTCGAGAAGACCACTGAGGACGAGCTCGTCGGGGCGCTGGCCGATGACGAGGGCCGGTTCGCCGGGTTCACCGTCGGGCCGGGGAAGACCGTCACCGTCAAGGTGCGGCTCGCGGTCACCTCGGACGCCGTACCCAACGAGGTCACCGCCAACGCCGCCGTCGTACAACGCCACGACGACGACGGCGAGTGGGTCGGGCAGTCCAACGACTACCGGTTCGGCATCGATGGCGGTGGGCCGGACGACGGTGGCGAGACAGGCGACGACGACGGCACCGACACCCAGCCGGACCCCGATGCCACCGAGCCGCAGCCCGACACCACCGAGCCGCGACCCGACACCACCGTCCCGCAGCCCGACACCACCGTGCCGGAGTCCGAGTCCACCGTCCCGCCCCGCGAGGACCGGTTCCCGTTCGCCGAGGAACTCGCCCGCACCGGAGCCGGCGCCAAGGTCGCCGCGACCGCCGCCGCCATGCTCCTCACCGGAGGCGGGGCCCTGCTCCTCGCACGCCGCCGACGCTGACACGATGGCCGTCCCGCCCCTCGGGACGCCGGGATCCGACCGTTCCGCAAGATCCGGCCACTGTTTAGGCTGGGGGCTGCCTGGCACCCCCAAGGCGCACGCTGGACCGCGTACGGCAGGAGATCCCGCACATGGCAGACCGCAAGCCCATCGAGTCGTGGCTCACCGACATGGACGGGGTGCTCATCCACGAGGGCGTACCGATCCCCGGCGCCGACGCCTTCATCAAGAAGCTGCGCGAGTCCGGGAAGCCCTTCCTGGTCCTCACCAACAACTCGATGTACACCCCGCGCGACCTGCACGCCCGGCTGCGCCGCCTGGGCCTCGAGGTGCCGATCGAGAGCATCTGGACGTCGGCCCTGGCCACGGCCCAGTTCCTGGACGACCAGCGGCCGGGCGGATCCGCGTACGTCATCGGCGAGGCGGGCCTCACCACCGCGCTGCACGACATCGGCTACGTCCTGACCGACCACGAGCCGGACTACGTCGTCCTCGGCGAGACCCGCACCTACTCCTTCGAGGCCATGACGAAGGCGGTGCGGCTCATCCTCGGCGGCGCCCGCTTCATCTGCACCAACCCCGACGAGACCGGCCCGTCCACCGAGGGCCCGCTGCCCGCGACCGGCGCGGTGGCCGCGCTGATCACCCAGGCGACCGGCAGGAAGCCGTACTTCGCCGGCAAGCCGAACCCGCTGATGATGCGCACCGGGCTGAACGCCATCGGGGCGCACTCCGAGACCAGCGCGATGATCGGCGACCGGATGGACACCGACGTGCTGGCCGGCATGGAGGCCGGAATGCAGACGTTCCTGGTGCTCACCGGCCTGACCAAGCCCGAGCAGGTGGAGGGCTTCCCGTACCGGCCGTCGCAGGTCGTGGACTCGATCGCGGACCTCGTCGACCGGGTCTGACGTCGCGAAAGGCGCCCGGACCGCAGTCAAACCCGTCGCCACCCGAACGGAGCAGCCGCCGCGTCCCCGAGGATGCGCGGGCCCACCGTGCGGGGGAGGCTCCAGGTATCTGGAGGTTCACGATGGGTTCGCTGAAAGTCACTGTCTGTTCGGGTGTCCTGGTCGCGGTCGCAGGGGGCGCAGCCGCTCTCGCCCCGGCGGCGTACGCGGGTGAGGCCGGGAGCGTCTCGGTGATCCCGGCGTCCCCCGCACCCGGCAGTGACGTCACGCTCCGCGTGACCGGCTGTGCGGAGCGGACGGCCGTCGCCGCGTCGACGGCGTTCGTCGCGGACGCGCGGCTCACCGTCACCGACGCCGGCCTCACCGGCGACAGCCGGGTCCGCTCCACACTCGAGCCGGGGACGTACGCGGTGAAGGTCACCTGCGGGGCCGCCGAACGGACCGGTACGTTCACCGTCCGGGCGGGTGAAGGGCGGCCGCGGGCAGGGACCGCTCCCGGGGCTTCGGGGCAGCCGCCCGCGCACGGGACGGCCGGCCGGTCATCCGCGCCGGGCGCAGAGGCGGGGCAGCCCCCCGCGCCGGGCACGGGCGGACAGCCGCCTGTGCCCGAGGGCGGTGGGCGGTCACCCGTGCCCCACACCGACGGGCAATCGACGGCGGGGGAAGCGGACGGTCAGTCACCCGCGGAGGACGGCGACGGTCGGTCGTCCGTGGAAGAAGAGGACGGGCAGTCGGCCGCGCCCGGAGAGGACGGGCAGTCGTCCGCCGCCCGGCGGCCTGCTCCGCACACCTCTCCCGTCGCCCCGGTCGAGGCCGGTGGCGGTGGCGCGGCGGACCTCGTCACGGCGGCGGGCCGCGGGGCCGGCCCCGGTGCGGCCCAGGGAGTGACCGGCCTGGTTCTCGCGGGAATCGCCGCCGTGGTCGTCGCGCTGAGCGCTGTCCGGCGCCGGAGCCGTGGAACGGACTGACATGTCGGACCAGGATCAGGTTCAGGATCAGATCACGGGACGCTCCGGCACCGGCCGCCTGCTGGCCGGCGTGGCCTGGGTGGTGCTGCTGCTCGGGCTGTGGCTCTGGGGCCGTGAGGTCACCGACGTACGGCACGGCATCTCCGCGCCCACCACGGGCGACATGGCGGCTGCCGGACGGCCACCGGACGTGAAACTGCCGCCCGCGCACCGACCGATCGGCGACGCGCCGCCGCAGCGCGTCGACATCCCCGGGCTGGGTGTCCAGGCACCCGTCGTGGGGCGCGGCCTGGACGAACGCGGGGCGCTCGATCCGCCGCCGTACGACCAGCCGGGCGTGGTCGGCTGGTACGCGGACGGGGTCGCGCCCGGGGCGCCGGGGACCGCGCTGATGGTCGGTCACGTCGACACCCGGTCCCGGCCCGCCGTCTTCTTCAAGGTCAGTGCCATGCGGCCCGGCCAGACGATCCGGGTGGTCCGGGCCGACGCCAAGGTCGCCGAGTTCACCGTCGAGTCCGTCCAGATCCTCACCCGCGACCGCTTCGACGCCCACCAGGCCTACGGCCCCCGCGAGTCGGGCCGGGCCGAGCTGCGCCTGGTCACCTGCGGCGGCAGCTACGACCGTACGACCCGCAGCTACACGGCGAACGTGGTGGTGTCGGCGTATCTGACCGGAACCGGCGGCCCCTAGTACATCCGGGGCCCACCTGACCCGGTCGGCGACCCGCTCCCCCTGAGGTCGCCGACCGGGCTGGTCCTCGACCGCGCGCACGGGCTGCGGGAGTAGCCCGGCGAGCCGCGCGGGAGGCGGCAGGAGCCACGGCGGGTGAGACTCTGGCCGGAGGCCGGGCGCCGCGCAGGAAACTTTAGATGCAAAGGACCGGCCGGGCCTAGAGGTCGAATAACGCCAAGTTCTCGCACGGTGGCTCTGTGTCATCGCTCGGCTGGAGTTCGGCCTCGGGGGGCACGGGACGTATGTCAGGATTGAGCCTTGGAACGGCTGCACCCAAGGGGGAGTTGGATGTACGGCAGCAGGGGGGCCGGGGCGTTCGCCGCGAGGCGGGTGTCCGCAGTGGTGCTGGGGGCGGCGCTGCTGGTCACGGGGTGTTCGTCCGGCGGAGAGGGCGGATCGGACAAGGGCGGCGACGCGGGCGCCGGGATCACGCAGCAGCCCAAGGAGACCGCCCCGTTCTGGGTCAACCCGGAAGGCACCGCGGCCCAGCAGCTCGTGAACCTGGAGAAGTCCGGCAAGAAGCAGGACGCCGAGCAGATCCGCAAGATAGCCGAGCAGCCGGTCGCCGAGTGGATCGGCCCGGACAATCCGCAGGAGCAGACCCGAGGCCTCACCGAGGCCGCGGAAAAGGCCGGGCGTACGGCGCTGCTCGTCCTCTACAACATCCCGCACCGCGACTGCGGCCAGTACTCACAGGGCGGCGCCGCCGACGGCAACGCCTACCGCGAGTGGCTCGACGGCGTGGCGGCGGGCATCGGCGACCGTCCGGCCACGGTCATCCTGGAACCGGACGCCCTGCTCCACCTCGTGGACGGCTGCACGCCGGAGCAGTTCCACGAGGAGCGCTACGACCTCCTCAAGGGCGCCGTCACCAAGCTGAAGTCGCTGAAGAACACGAAGGTCTACCTCGACGCGGGCAACGCCGGCTGGCAGAACCCGGACCAGATCTTCGAACCTCTGAACCGCGCGGGCATCGCCCAGGCCGACGGCTTCTCCGTCAACGTCTCCAACTTCTACTCCACCGAGGACTCCATCTCCTACGGCAAGCAGCTCTCCGCCAAGGTCGGCGGCAAGCACTTCGTCATCGACACCAGCCGCAACGGCAAGGGCCCCTACACCGGCGGCAACCCCGACGAGCGCTGGTGCAACCCGCCGGGCCGCGCGCTGGGCGAGACGCCGACGACGAAGACGGCGGACCCGCTGGTCGACGCGTACCTGTGGGTCAAGCGGCCGGGCGAGTCGGACGGCGAGTGCAAGGGCGGCCCCAAGGCGGGGCAGTGGTGGGCGGACTACGCGCTGAAGCTGGCGAAGGCGACTTCCTAGAGGTCCGGGAACCCCGGGAAGTCCTGGAAACCCGGGAAGTCCCGACAGGCCGAAGGGGCGCCCTCCCTGCCGGAGAGCGCCCCGATCAGCCGGTCGACCAGCCGGTGTCTACGGCACCTTGACCCACTGAGCCTTGCTCGGCGTGCCCTTGTCGTCCGTCACGAACAGCATGTACCAGCCCGCCTGGACCAGGTTCCGGTTCTCCGGCATGGTCACGGTCAGCTTGTCGCCGTCCGCCTTGAAGTCGAGCGCGATGGACCGCTGGTCGACGTCCGTGACGTGCGTGGCGGCGCTCGGCCGGATCAGCCGGACCTTCTTTATCCGGTTCGCGTCGGACGACGTGAACGTGCCCTTCTCGCCGCGCTCGATGGTCTGCGGACCGCCCGACAGCGAGGGCTGGTCCCCGTCGCCGTACAGGTACGGCGGCGTGTAGATCTCGATGCGCTGCTCGAACTCGCCCGGCTTGGTGTTGGCCTTGTCGCCGTAGAGCGAGTCGGAGCCGAAGAACATCACGCGGCCGTCGGGCAGCAGGATCGACCCGGAGTGGTAGTTGCGGCCCACCAGCGGGTCGGCGACCCGGCGGAGGTCGTTCTTCTCCGCGTCGTACAGCCGCGCCTCGAAGATGTTGGAGTCGCTGCGGCCGCGGTAGTCCTCCGAGCCGCCGGAGATCAGCACGCTGTCGTCGGGCAGGATCGAGGCGTTCGGGTAGCGCGTGCCCTTGTCCAGGGACGGGCCGTCCACGAAGCGCGGGTCGTCGTCCTTCAGGTCGACGATCCGGGTCTTCTCGCTGGACTGCTTGGACTCGCCGACGCCACCGCCGCCGATCACCATGTACTTCTCGTCCTGCGCGGGCGGCAGCAGCACCGTGCCGGACGTCTCCATCAGCTTCGGGTCGCTGAGCCCGGGGATCTTCGTGAACTTGTTGGTGTCCACGTCCCACACGCCCGGGTCACGGCCGACGTCGTCCGGCCCGTAGCCCGCGTTGGAACCCGAGTAGAAGACCTTGCCGTTCTGCATGAGGAACAGCGCCGGGTAGGTCGGGAACTGCCGGACCTTGTCGGTGTAGGTCCACTTCTTGGTCTTCGGGTCGAAGATCTCGTTCTTGCCCGGGACCAGCTGGCCGATGTCGTCGAGGCCGGAGACGCTGAGGATCTTCCCGTCGCTCAGGGTGGTGAGCGTCGGATACCAGCGGGCCTCCTTCATCGGGTCGACCTTGATGTACTTCTCGGCCACGGGGTCGAACTCGAAGGCGTCCCGGATGCCCTGGAAGTCCTTCTTGTCGAGGGCGAGTTTCTGCGCGATGCCGTAGGTGTTGCGCGCGTCGTCGCCCTTCAGGCCGTGCACGCGGTAGTTGTCCTGCGTGCCCGTCTCGTACTTCGCCCCGCGCTTCTGCGCCTCGACGTAGATCCGGCCGAGGCCGGGGTCGTTGCGCAGGAACCTGCCCGTCGCCTTGTCGAAGACCTTCTTCGCGCGCGGCACGAGCACCGGGTCCTTCGAGACGAAGGTCTTGCCGTTCTCCTTGCCGGTGAACCTGGTGCCCGCGGGCAGGGTGATCGGCTTGTCCGGGTTCTCGTTGTGGACGATCATCAGGCCGCCGGCCTTGGTGACGTCACCCTTGAGCTTCTCGTACCGCTTGGTGCCGCCCGCGATCAGCAGGTTGCCGTTGGCGAGCTGGGTGTGGCCGGTGCAGAACAGGTCGCTGGGCGTCGGGACCTTCTTGATGGTGCCCTTGACCGGGTCCCAGATCCGGGTGTCGAACTTCTTCGCGTCGAAGTTGTCCTGGTTGTTGCCCGAGCCCGCGACGAGCAGCACCTTGCCGGTGCGCAGCAGCGCCGCGTGGATGGTGTTCTGCCGGTACTCCTCGGGAAACTCGATGATCTCCCACTTGCCGTTCGCGGCCTTGTACTCCGGCTGGTTGATCTTGTACTGGTGGTATTTCTCGGTGCCGAAGCGGTAGAGCCACGGCCCGTTCATCCCGGCCAGCGCGAGTACCACCGCCGTGCCGATCGCGAGTCGACGGGCCCGGCGGCGGCCTGCACGGTCGTTCATTCCTTACGTCCCCCAAGTCCACCAAGGGCGATCTGCATGGTCTGGTCGGATCCTCCGACCTCCCCGTTTCCGCCCGGGGCGGCGGCCCAACTGGGCTTCTGCTGCGGGGCGTGCGGCGCCTGCTGCTGCGGGACGGGCAGCGGCTGCGTCCGGTTCGGGCCCGCAGAATCCTGCGGCTCGCCCCCGCCGGGGGCGGAGGGCTTCTTCGCGTCCTGCTTCATCTGCCAGCGCCACGCGAAGATCGGCGTGGCCGTGATCAGCATGGCGAACGTCGCCCAGATGATCATCGCGGGGTGGGAGTGGCCGTAGACGAAGCCGGCCGCGATCGATCCGCCGAAGATCAGGATGAAGTACCAGTGGTAGCGGAACGTCCCGAACCAGCGGTCGGGGCTCGCCGAGTCGCCCTTGGGCGTGACCACGAACTTGCTCTTGCGCCGCAGCACGGAGTCGATCAGCGCCTTCGCGTACAGCGGCGCCGACAGCGCGGACATCACCATGCCGGCCACACCGCCGGAGCCCTCCGGCTCGTGCGGCGAGACGTTGTGCCGGCGGTTCCAGACGTACAGGCCGATCTGCAGGGCGGAGGCGTTGCCGTAGAGCATCAGCCAGACCGCCGGGTCGATGTTCACACCCGAGGCGCCCAGGCCCAGGAACAGGCAGCAGCTCAGCGCCGCCAGGATCCAGTTCAGGGCCGACATCGGATAGAAGATGATCATCATCGTGTAGTTGAAGAGCTTGCTCGGCGGCAGCGAGTACCAGCCCTTCCAGTACTGCTTGAGGATCGTCTCGTACGTTCCTCGCGACCAGCGCATCTGCTGGGTGAAGAAGTCCGTCCAGGCGCTGGGTCCCTCACCGACGGCGAGCACGTCCGGGGTGTAGACGGAGCGCCACTTGTTGCCCGTCGCCGGGTTCTTGTGGCGGTGCATCTCGAAGCCGGTCGCCATGTCCTCGGTGATCGAGTCGTACAGACCGCCGATCTGCTTCAGCGCCTTGATGCGCACGGCGTTGGAGGTGCCGACGAACATGGGGGCGCCGTAGCGGTTGCCCGCGCGCTGGATCAGCGCGTGGAAGAGGAACTGCTGCGACTCGGCGGCCTTGGTGACGAACGAGTCGTAGTTGCCGTAGACCTGCGGGCCGATGACGAAGCCCACGTCCGGGTCGCGGAAGAAGCCGAGCATCCGCTCCAGGTAGTTGGGCAGCGGCACGTGGTCGGTGTCGACCGAGGCGAAGAAGTCGTAGTCGTCGCCGTGCGCCTCCAGCCAGGCGTTGTAGTTGCCGTGCTTGGTCTTGGCGCGGTGCGGGCCCTTGTCCTGGTTCCACTTGGCGACGCCCTTGCGGGAGAAGTGGTGCACGCCCAGGCGTTCGCAGACCGCCTTCACCTCGGGGTCGTCGCCCTCGTCGAGCAGCCAGACGTGCATCAGGCCCCGGTGGCGGATCTTCACGGCCGCCTCCAGGGTCTTCGTCACCATCTCCAGCGGTTCCTTGCCGGGCACGAAGGAGGTGAGGAAGGCGACTCTGGTGCCGGTCTCGGGCACCACCGGGACCGGGTCGCGGGCGACCAGCGTGGCGTGCGCGTTCGACAGCACGTTCATGCAGCGGAAGAACTCGATCAGACCGATCGAGACGAGCATGACCATGTCGAGCGCGGGCAGCCAGTCGAAGGCCGGGTAGTCGCGCTCGGTCCAGTGCTCGGGCTGGAGCAGCCAGAACAGCAGCACCAGGGACAGCACCGGAGCCGCGGCCAGCATCAGGGCGACCCTGATCCGGTGCGGCTCCTGCGAGATGAGCGACCGGTACTGCACCTTGTACGGCTTGTTCGGATCCGGCTGGGTGAGGGGACCCGCGAGCCGGCTGTAGTGCTCGTAGTCGTATCTCGGCAGGGTCTTCTTGATCCGCCGGAAGGTCCCCGTGGTGCTCATCCGGTGCTCAGGCACCCTGAGCTGCGTGGTCTGGGACGGGTCGTGGTCCTGCCGGGCGCCCGTCGGCCTCGACGTCATGAGTCATCCCCCCACACGCGGACAGCCGCGTGTTTCGTATCGCTTGCTTCCGTCTGCGGCAGGTCCCCCTCGACCTTCACAGACGTATCAGTGGTGGATCGCAGTCACCACGTCTTCCACACCTTATAGACATGGCAGCGCGACCTTCCGGTTGCATGATGCCCCCCTCGGCATCGCATCACGGACGAGGTCCCTCTCCCCGCCCTTCGGGCAACCGGTTCTATTGCCCCCCAAGTGCCGTGAATCCGCAGCATCTTGAAAAACGAGAAAACCAGGGTCTACGGCGCTCATCATGATCGCAAGGCAGGAAACACGGTGTTTACCGGTCATACGCGTTCATTGTGACGGGTGTGGGGGGCCTGTGGAGCCGGTGTGGACAGACGGGCGCGGATGTTCCCGAAGTGCTCTCTTATGGCCTCCTCCGCTCGCATCGAGTCGCCGGACCGGACCGCGTCGAGGATCTCCCGGTGCTGCCGGCAGGTCACCTTCGGGTCCTGCGGCTCGCCCCCGAGGTCCGTCCGGACCCGGTGGAAGGCGTCCCAGAAGGCCTCCAGGACCTCGCTCAGCAGCACGTTGTCCAGCCCCCGGTAGAGGGTGGCGTGAAAAGCCCGGTCGGTCTCGGCGAGACCGGCCCCGCGCGCGGCCTGCTCTTCCATACGGTCGACGAGCGCGTTCAGTTCATCGAGATCCTCGTCCGGTATCCGCCCCGCGAGCCGGGACACGAGCCCCGTCTCCACGGCCTCCCTCAGTTCCAGCAACTGGAGCAGGGAGTCCTCGCCCCGGTAGTGCCCGGCGACGGTACGGAAGGCGAGGCCCTCGATCATCGGGGCCAGGGACATCGGGCCGACGTAGGTGCCGAAGCCGTGCCGGATCTCCACGATGCCCATTGCCTGGAGCGCCTTCAGCGCCTCCCGGACCGAGTTCCGGCTCGCGCCGAGGTAGTCCATCAGCTCGGGCTCGGTCGGCAGCGGGGCCCCGGAGGCCAGCCGGCGGTCGATGATGAGCTTCTTGATCCGCTCCTGGAGGTCGCGCGCTGCCATGGCGAGAGGGTATCCGGCCATTCGCGCCGGGCATCGGGTTCCGGACAGAGTGGGGGGAGGGCCCCGGACGCAGACGGGAAGCGAGAAGAGGGGGGAGCGAGAAGACGGGGGAGACGCGAGAAGGCCCCCGCTTCCGCGAGGGCCTTTCACTGTCGTGCGCCGCCAGGGACTCGAACCCCGGACCCGCTGATTAAGAGTCAGCTGCTCTAACCAACTGAGCTAGCGGCGCCTGCTGACGTCGTAACTCTACAGGACTCCCGGAGGTGCTCCCGACCACCGCCCCGGCCCGGAGCGGCCCGGCCAGGGGTGCCCGCGTTACATCATTCGGACCGTCAGCATGCGCGTCCGGAAGTCAGTTGAGAAACTTACGGCGTCCCGCCCGGACGTGCATTGACGCTGCCATTTTCCGCCGGAAGTGTGAGGGGAATCGCATGGAGTCTCCGGTATTCGAGCAATTCGACCCCGGGAGCGACTGTGACTGCCCCGGCTGCGTCCACTGGCGCCGTGTCCTGCCGCATTCCCCGGCCGGCCGCACCACCGCCCACCCGGCCACCCGGCCACCCGGCCCCACCCGGGCAGCGGGGACCCCCATGGTCCTCGCCCTGGCGGCCGTGGCCTCCGCCGCGCTCGGCGCGAGCCCCACCGCACCGGCCGCGGCCGCCCCGCACGCACCCCACCGGGTGGGCGTTCCCGCACGTGAGGACCCTGACACCCCTCAGGGCGACAAGGCGCCGCTGCACGGCCCCGACAGCATCGAGAAGGGCCCTTCCGCGGGCGCCAAGCCCACCGCGATCACCCGCTCGGAGATCATCAAGCGGGCCAGGACCTGGGTCACCGCGAAGGTGCCCTACAGCATGTACGCCTACTGGTCCGACGGCTACCGGCAGGACTGTTCCGGCTATGTCTCGATGGCCTGGAACCTGCCCGGAAACGAATGGACGGGCAGTCTCGCCCACTATGCCGAGCGGATTTCCAAGGACGAGCTCCAGCCGGGCGACATTCTGCTGTTCCATAATCCGGCCGCCCCCACCAGTGGCTCGCACGTCGTCATTTTCGGCGGCTGGAAGAATTCCGCGCACACCTCCTACACCGCCTACGAGCAGATCCGCCCGCACACCCGCCGGCGGACCATGAAGTACCCCTACAAGAGCGACTCCCACCGGTACGTCCCCTACCGCTACAAGGGCGTCACACAGGAGCCGGCCCCGGGGCCCGAGGTGGAGAAGCCGGGCGCTCCCGCCGCCGCTCCCACGCCGTACCCGGGAGCGGCGTATTTCGGCCCCGGCGCGAACAACGAGTACGTCGCGCTGCTCGGCCGCATGCTGGTCGCTCGCGGAGCCGGTGCCGCCTACGCCTCGGACCCGGGACCGCGCTGGACGGAGGCCACCCGGCAGGCGACCCGGGCCTTCCAGCAGGCGCAGGGCTGGGAGGGCGCCGAGGCGGACGGACTGCCCGGCCCGCGCACCTGGGAGCTGCTGGTCACGGGGAGGGGCGAGGACATCCGGCCCGGGGCGGCCGACCCCGTGCCTTCCTCCCATGGAGTTCCCGGCTATCCGGGGCGGGCGTGGTTCCGGCCCGGTGCGGTCAACACGTACGTCAGTGAGCTGGGCGCGGAGCTGGTGCGCCAGGGGTTCGGCCGGTTCTACCCGGACGGGCCGGGGCCGCAGTGGGGCGAGGGGGACCGACGGGCCGTCGAGGCCTTCCAGCGCAGCCAGGGCTGGCGGGGCGGCGCGGCGAACGGCTATCCGGGGCCGGAGACCTGGCGGCGGCTCTTCTCGTAGACCCCGACCGCGCCCCTGAGGCGCTTCTGCTCGTAGTCCCCTGAGGCCCTCCCGAGGGGGCCCGAACCCCGGTACCGGGGTCCACCGTTGTGACGCATCTGGCGCGGAGGCTGGAGGCACGGCATGAGTACGACCACTTCCCACACGTCCGAGCCCGACGGACCGGCCGAGGGGGCGGCCAGACCCGCCCGGCTCATCCAGAACGAGTCCACCACCGAGATCCCCGTCCACCTGCTGTTCCGCGACGACCCCTGTCCTTCGCCGGTACCGCTGAAGCCGGCGGTCGTGGGCCGCGGGCAGGGCACGGGGGAGCAGCCACGCCTCGGACGCCCGGCGGACATGACGCCCCGCCCGGTGCCGCGGGTCGACCCCGGCCTGGTGGAGCGCCCCGCCCGGGTCCTGCCCGGCGCGGTGGGTGTGCTGGCCGGGGCGTGCGGAGCGGCCGGCTGCGTGGCCGCCTCGTGGTGGGCCGGAGTCCTGCCGCCGCTCGTGCTGGCGGCGCTGAGGCTGCCCGCGCACGCCGGGGCCGGGCTCGGGCCCGCGCAGTGGGCGGCGTACGCGGGAGCCGGGGCGCTCGGTCTCTTCGGGTTCGGCGGGCTGGCCCGGGGCCGGACCGGACGCGCCTGGGTGATCGGCCTGTTCGGCCGCTACCGGGGGACCGTCCGGCGCTCCGGCCTGCTGTGGGTCAACCCGCTGTGGCTGCGCCGGCGGGTGGACGTCCGGCTGCGGCACTGGCGCAGCGAGCCCGTGCCCGCCGCCGACAGAGGCGGAGTGGCGCTGCGGACCGTCGTGCTGGTGGTGTGGCGGGTGCGGGACACCGCGCGGGCCACGCTGGGCGTCGAGGACCACGAGAGGTACCTGCGCGAGTGCGTCGAGGCGGCGCTCGCCCGGGTGCCGCTGGAGATGCCCGGCGGGACGAAGGGCTCCACGGACGCGGCGGCCGAGGCGCTGACCCGGCTGGTGGCGTCGGAAACGGCCCCCATCGGCCTGGAGGTGTTCTCGGTGCAGCCGTTGAGGGTGGAGTACGCCCCCGAGGTCGCCGCCGCGATGCACCGCCGCCGGATCGCCGCGCTGGACGCCCAGCACCGGGCGAGCGTGCTCACCTCGGTCGTCGACTCGGTGGAGGACACGGTGACCCGGCTGACCACGCGGGGCCTGGTCGAACTCGACGACTACGAGCGGAAGGCGCTGGTGAAGGACCTGACGGTGGCGTTCTGCGCGGGCCGGGGAGAAACGGGCCCGTGATTGGTATGGACATGTTCAACTAACGCCCCTACCCTCAGTCTTGGTCTAGACCTACCTGCACAGCTCACTGAACCTCCCCCACGTTCTCCAGGAGCGGCAGCATGCGTACAAGGACCAAGTTGTCCGCGGTCGCGGTGGGACTGGCCACGACCGGAGCCCTCGTACTCTCCTCCGGCGGCGCCAGCGGCCACGGCTACACCGACCTCCCCATCAGCCGGCAGAAGCTCTGCCAGAACGGCACCGTGACCAACTGCGGCCCCATCCAGTGGGAGCCGCAGAGCGTCGAGGGCCCGAAGGGATTCCCGGCCTCCGGCCCGGCCGACGGGCAGCTCTGCAACGCGGGGCTCGGCCAGTTCAGCCAGCTCAGCGCCCCGCGGACGCCCTCCGGCGGCGCCTGGCCCGCCACCAGGGTGACGGGCGGCCAGAACTACACGTTCCGCTGGCAGTTCACGGCCATGCACGCCACCACCGACTTCCGGTACTACGTCACCAAACCGGGCTGGAACCAGAACCACAACCTGTCCCGGTCCGACCTCAACCTCACCCCGTTCTTCACGGTGCCGTACAACGGCCAGCGGCCACCGTCGACGCTCTCCCACAGCGGCCGACTGCCGACCGGGCTCAGCGGCCGTCACGTCATCCTCGCGGTGTGGACGATCGCCGACACGGGCAACGCGTTCTACGCGTGCTCGGACGTCGTGTTCTGAACCTTCTGAGGTTCCCTTGAGTCACCGGCGCGGCCGGCGTGGGTAGGTTCCTCTCACGCCGGCCGACCGAAGGCCGCGCAGGCCTTCGGGGGAGCACATGGAAGTCCTGTTCTACATCGTGCCCACGCTCATGATCGCGGTCGTTTCCTTTGCCGCGGTCCTGGTGATCCGCCGCTCCGCGCGGCTCGGCCGCGCCTGGAACAGCGGCCTGACCGCCGAGGCGCGCTGTCTGCGGACGTACACCACGACGAGCGGTGGCGGCGACAGGTCGGTGCGCACGACTCTGCACCACGTCTACGAGTTCACCACGCGTGACGGCCGTGGCGTCCGGTTCGAGGAGGGGGGCGGCCCGGGGACGACCCTCGAGGGTGACATCGTCACCGTGCACTACCCGGCGGACCGCCCGGAGCACGCCACGGCCAGGCCCCCGGCGCGGGGGAAGCTCCTGGCGGGCACGGGATGTCTGCTGGCCTTCCTCGGCACGTTCATCCTCTTCGCCCTCGGTTTCATGGCGGTGGCGTACGCGATGTTCTCCGCCGTGGGCGACTCCCTGCCCTAGCGCCCCGCCGACCCGGTGGACCCGAACACGCCGAAGGGCCTCCCGCTCCCACGAGAGGCCCTTCACCGGTGCGCCGCCAGGGACTCGAACCCCGGACCCGCTGATTAAGAGTCAGCTGCTCTAACCAACTGAGCTAGCGGCGCATGACTCCCGCCGACCTGCGAAAACGTGTTCCGCGGTGGGCGACGGGAAAATACTACCCGGTCCCGAGGGGTGCTCCTGACCACCTGGCGGTGGCCGGGACACCTAGATCGCCATGGACAGCAGGACCGGTGCCGCGTTGCGGTTGAGGGCGTCCGCGGCCTGGCGCAGCCGGTGGGCGTGCTCGACCGGGAGGGACAGGGCCAGGCAGCCGACGGAGGAGCCGGCCGTGATGGGGACGGCCGCGCAGACCGTGCCGACCGCGTACTCCTGGAGGTCCAGGACGGGCACGGTGGGCGGCTGGGCCTCCAGGCGGGACAGCAGCAGCCGGTCGCTGGTGATGGTGCGCGAGGTGAGGCGGGCCATCTTGTGCCGGGCGAGGTGGTCGCGGCGGCCGGCGTGGTCGAGCTGGGTGAGCAGGCTCTTGCCGATCGCGGTGGCGTGGGCCGAGGAGCGGAAGTCGACCCACTCGTTGACCTTGGGCGTGGCCGGGCTGTCGGCGTACTGGGTGACGCTGATCTCGCCGTCGACGTACCGGCTCATGTAGACGGCGGCGCCGACCGAGTCGCGCAGCCGGTCGAGGGTGCGCTGGAGCTTGTCCCGCAAGGCCTGCTCGCGGTGGTGGGCGGAGCCGAGGCGGGCCAGGGTCTCGCCCGCGACGTACGCGCCGTCGGTTATCTGCTCGACGTACCCCTCGCGGCGCAGCATGCGCAGGAGCGCGGTCAACCGCTCCCGTCCGATGCCGGTGTGCCGGGAGAGCTCGGCGTCGGTGATGCCGGAACTGTTTCGCGCCACCGTCTCCAGGACGCGCAGGGCTTCCTGGGCCGAGTGGTACGGGGTGGTCGGCTCGTGCGTCAGCGCCACGGTGGTCTCCCCCTGCGCTTGCTGTTAGGGCCGTTATCCGGACAGCGAATCCCCTCCACGATAGCGGGCAATGGGCTTGTGGAGAGCGGGGGTTGACAAGATTCGCGGGGCCCCGGACTGGGGCATTGGCCCTCCGGCATATGCCGGAAGCATTCCCCAGTCCGCAGGCCCCGCGTTATGCCTGGTCACGCGCCGTAGTCAGAGCACTGCGCTGAGAAACTCCCGCGTCCGGTCCTTCTCCGGCTCGCTGAAGATCTTCTCCGGCGGGCCGGCCTCGATGATCCGGCCGGAGTCGAACATCAGCACCTGGTCGGAGATGTCCCGGGCGAAGTTCATCTCGTGGGTCACGCAGAGCATCGTGATGTCGGTGGAGCGGGCGATGTCCCTGAGGACGTCGAGCACGCCCGCGACCAGCTCCGGGTCGAGCGCGGAGGTCACCTCGTCCAGGAGCAGCACCTGCGGCCGCATCGCCAGCGCCCGGGCGATCGCCACCCGCTGCTGCTGACCGCCGGACAGCTGCGCCGGGTGCGCGTCGGCCTTCTCGGCCAGGCCCACCATGTCCAGCAGGTCCTTGGCCCGCTCCACCGCCTCGTCCTTCGACATGCCGAGGACGGTGACCGGCGCCTCGGTGATGTTCCGCAGCACCGTCATGTTCGGGAACAGGTTGAACTGCTGGAACACCATCCCGATCTTCTTGCGGACCTCGCGGACCTCCTTGTCGGAGGCCGGGAACAGCTTCTGCCCGTCGACCGTGATCGTGCCCTCGTCGGGCTTGAGCAGCGTCATCAGCAGCCGCAGGATCGTGGTCTTGCCGGATCCGGACGGCCCGATCAGGGTGACGTGCTTGCCGGCGTCGACGGAGAAGTCCAGGTGGTCCAGGACGGTGTTGGCGCCGAACCGCTTGGTGACCTGCTCCAGCCGGATCAGCTCACCGTTGCTCCTGGCCGGGTTCTTCTCGGGGTTGGGGAGGGTGTCAGTGGACAAGGCGTCGCTCCAGAACTCGCAGGGCAAGGGAGGCCAGGTAGGAAATGACGATGAAGGCCACTCCGATCACCGTGAGCGGCTCGGTGAACTGGAAGTGCTCCTGCGAGAACAGGCGCGCGTGGCCGAGCATCTCCAGGACGGTGATCGCCATCAGCATCGGCGTGTCCTTGAGCATCGCGATGACGTAGTTGCCGAGCGCGGGCACCACCCGGCGCACCGCCTGCGGCAGGATCACCGCGGTCCACGTCCGGCGCAGCGGCAGGTTCAGTGCCGTCGCCGCCTCCCACTGGCCGACCGGCACGGCCTCGATACCGGCGCGGTAGACCTGCATGGTGTAGGTCGAGTAGTGCAGCCCGATTGCGAAGACACCGGTGGTCAGCGCCGAGAAGGTCAGGCCCCACTCGGGCAGCACGTAGAAGAGGAAGAACAGCTGCACGAGCAGCGGCGTGTTGCGGACGAACTCCGTGACCGCCCCGACGGGCCAGGTCACCCACCGCGAGGGCACCCGCATCAGCAGCGCCCACACCAGGCCCAGCACGAAGGAGATCAGCGAGCCGAGCACCAGGATCTGCAGGGTGACCAGCAGGCCTTCCCAGAAGTCCGGCATGAAGTCGGAGACCGCGCTCCAGTCCCAGTTCATCGGACCGCCTCCACCACGACCGGCTCAGGAGCCTTGGTCTTGTCGTCGGGCTTCTTGCCGACGCCCGCCTTGAGCTTCTTCTCCAGCCCGCGCATCACCCGGGTGAGCAGGAAGGCGATCACGAAGTAGATCAGCAGGATGTACATGTAGATCTCCGCGCTCTCCTGCAGCGCGAGGCGGACCAGGTTGCCGCTGAACGCCAGGTCACCCATGCCCATGATCGACACCAGGGCGGTGCCCTTGAGGAGTTCGATCAGCAGGTTGGAGAACGGCGGGATCATCTCCGGCACCGCCTGCGGCAGCAGGATCAGCCGCATCCGCTGCCAGGGCGTGAAGCTGAGCGCGATCCCGCCCTCCTTCTGCGCCGGGTCGACCGCGTTCAGCGCGCCGCGCACGATCTCGGAGCCGTACGCCCCGTAGGTCAGGCCGAGCGCGAGGGTGCCCGCCCACAGCGGCACGAGCTGCCAGCCGAAGGCCGGGGGCAGCACGAAGAACACCCAGAAGATCATCACCAGGGCCGAGGTCCCGCGGAACACCTCGGTGTAGAAGCCCGCCAGGAAGCGGACGATCCACAGCCGGTGGGTGCGCGCGACGCCGACCACGAAGGACACCGCGGCCGCCAGCAGCGCGCTGCAGACGAGCAGCTGGATCGTGACCCAGACGCCCTTGAGTACGAGTTCCCAGAGTCCCGAGGTCATCCGCCGCAGAGCTCCTTCGCGGTCAGATCCGTCATCTCGGCCTCCGTGAAACCGAAGGGCTTGAGGATGCGGAACAGCTCGCCGCTCTTCTTGAGCTTGCGCAGCTCGACGTTGAAGGCGTCCCGCAGGTTGGTCTCGGTCGGCCGGAACGCGAAGGCGCCTCCGTCGACGTGCGGCTTGCCGCCCACGATCGGCTTGAACGGCTCGGTGGCCTCCGCCTTGGCGGACTTCTTCACCACCTCGCGCACGGTGAGCGCCGTACCGGCGAACACGTCCACGCGGCCCGCCTCGACCGCGTTCAGACCCGCCACCTGGTCCGGGACGATGAGGATGTCGCTCTCCTTGTACCCCGCCTCGACGGCGTACTGGATCTCGGCGTAGCCGGTGCCGGTGGCGAACTTCGCCTTCTTCCCGACGACGTCCTTGTAACTGCGCAACCCCTTCGGGTTCCCCTTGCGCACGATGAACGCATCGAGCATCTGGTAGTCCGGGTCGGAGAAGATGACCTGCTCGCAGCGCTCCGGGTTGACGTACATCCCGGCGGCGACGACGTCGAACTGCTGGGAGTTCAGGCCCGGGATGAGCGAGCCGAACTCGGTCGGCACGGGCTGCACCCGGTCGACGCCGAGACGCTTGAAGATCACCTTGGCCAGTTCCGGGGCCTCGCCGGTGAGCTCGCCGTTCTTGTCGATGAAGCCGAACGGGATCTCGCCGGCGATGCCGAGGCGGACGACTCCCGCGGCCCGGAGCCGGTCGAGGAGGTCGCCGCCCTCCGTGCTCGACGCGGTGGCCACCCGGCTGCATCCGGCGGCGCCCAGCGCGCCGAGCGCCGCGACCCCCGCGAGCAGCGATCGGCGTGTGGGAGCGGATACGCCCCGGGCCATGGCCTGGGGTTCGGGTTCCGGACTTCTCAGTGGACTTCCCGGTGCGCTTCTCAATGGGCTTCTCTTTGGTGGAGCCATGGGCGCGCGGCTACCCGACGCCACTGGAGTTATGCCGACCTTTTCAAGCCCCCCACGTATCCCGTGTCCCCTTGACCGCGGGGGCGGTGGGCACTCCCATGGAGGGATGGCCGATCGCTACATCGAAGTCTCGCTGGTCAAGCGCGACGTGACCTGCACGGCAAAGCTGCTCGACGACCGTGCTCCGATCACGTGCGCGACCGTCTGGGACGCCCTCCCGCTGTCCGGTGACGTCTACCACGCGAAGTACGCACGCAACGAGATCTATGCCCTTTTTCCACCATTCGCCGAAACCGAACCACCCCTGGAAAATCCGACAGTAACCCCCATTCCGGGTGATCTGTGTTATTTCGCCTTCGCGGGGACGGAGTTGGGGACGAAGTCCTACGGCTACGACCGCGAGGTCCGCGCCGGGACCACGCTCGTCGACCTGGCCCTGTTCTACGAGCGCAACAACCTGTTGCTGAACGGCGACGTCGGCTGGGTTCCCGGCATCGTCTGGGGCCAGGTCGTCGACGGCCTGGACGCCATGGCCGAGGCGTGCAACGACCTGTGGCGGTCGGGAGCGGCGGGGGAGACGCTCAGCTTCCGGAGGGCCTAGGCCGGCCGCCGGACGCCACCCCGGCCTCGTACAGCGCGTGCGCCGCCCGCAGCACCAGATCGTCCCGGTGCCGGGCGGCCACGAGCTGCAGCCCGATCGGCAGACCGTCCCCGTCGGCGCCGACCGGCACGCTCGCCGCGGGCTGCTGCGTCATGTTGAACGGGTAGGTGAACGGCGTCCAGCCCGTCCAGCGCCGGTGGCCGGAACCCTTCGGTACCTCGACGCCCGCCTCGAACGCCGTGATCGGCATGGTCGGCGTGACGAGCAGGTCGTACGCGTCGTGGAAGCGGCCCATCCGGCGGCCCAGGTCCATCCGCACGTCCACCGCGGCCAGATAGTCCAGCGCCGAGTAGCGGGCGCCCCGGTCGCAGATCTCCCGCAGGCCCGGGTCCAGCAACTCCCGCTGGTGCGGGCCCAGATGCTCGGTCACCCGGGCCGCCCCGCTGAACCACAGGGTGTGGAAGGCCTCCACCGGGTCGGTCAGGTCCGGGTCGGCCTCCGTGACGTACGCGCCGAGCTCCGCCAGCCGCTCCACCGCCCGCCGTACCGCCCGCGCGACCTCCGGCCGCACCGCCACCTGCCCTCCCAGCGTCGGCGAGTACGCCACCCGCAGCCCGCGCACCCCGCCCGTCAGACCGTCCGTGTACGAGCCGGGCGGCGGGGCGAGCGCCGACCAGTCGCGCGAGTCCGGGTGGCCGATCACGTCCATGAGGAGCGCCGCGTCCGCCGCGTCCCGGGTCATCGGCCCCACGTGCGCCAGCGTGCCGAACGCGCTCGCCGGGTACAGCGGCACCCGCCCGTACGTCGGTTTCAGCGCGAAGATCCCACAGAACGACGCCGGGATCCGGACACTGCCGCCGCCGTCCGTGCCCAGCGACAGCGGGCCGGCGCCGAGCGCCACTGCCGCCGCGCTGCCGCCGCTGGACCCGCCCGCGGTGCGTGCCCGGTCCCAGGGGTTGCGGGTCACGCCGCTGAGCGGCGAGTCCGTCACGCCCTTCCAGCCGTACTCGGGGGTGGTCGTCTTGCCGATGAAGACCGCCCCGTGCTCCCGCAGCCGGGCCACGGACGGCGCGTCCTCGTCCCAGCGCCCCGCCGGGTCCACGGCCTTGGAGCCGCGCAGGGTCGGCGCCCCCCGCAGCAGCAGGATGTCCTTGACGGTGACCGGCACCCCGTCGAGCAGTCCCCGCGGCTCACCGCGCCGCCATCGCTCCTCCGAGTCCCGGGCCCCGGCCAGCGCGTCCTCGGCGGTCAGCCGGACGAAGGCGTTCACCTCCGGCTGGATCGCCTCGGCCCGCTGCAGCGCCGCCCGGGTCGCCTCCACGGGACTCCACTCGCCCTTGCGGTACCCGTCCAGGAGCCGTACGGCGGTCAGGTCGGTGAGCTCGGTCATGCACCCTCCAGGGAACGTCAGTGTCCGGGTACATACCCGCGCTGTTTGTCGACCACGTTCACCAGCGGCTTGCCCGCCTCCCACAGGTCGTACAGCTCCACGAACTGCGCGCCGAGTTCGTCGCGCCAGCCGACGATGTCGCCGCTCATGTGCGGGGACACGATCAGGCCCGGGACGTGCCACAACGGGCTGTCCGGGGTCAGGGGCTCGGTCTCGAAGACGTCCAGTGCGGCGCCGGCGATCCAGTTCTTGGCCAGGGCCTCGGCGAGGGCGTCCTCCACGACCAGCTGGCCGCGGCCGATGTTGATGAACCGGGCGGACGGCTGCATCACTCCGAAGCGGCGGGCGTCGAACATGCCGTGCGTCTGCTCGGTGAGCGGTGCCGCCGCGATCACCCAGTCCGCGCGCGCCAGCAGCCGGTCGAGGTCCTCCGGGCCGTGCACGCCGGTGCGCGAGGTGCGGCCCACGAGCGCGGTCGTGATGTCGAGTGCCCCCAGCGTGCGGGCGATCGCCCGGCCGATCGGCCCGGAGCCGACCACGACGGCCCGGCCCCCGGCGACCTTCTGCGACTCGCGGTGCCGCCAGGTCCGCTCCCGCTGCAGCTCCAGCGTCCGCGGCAGATCCTTGGCCATCGCCAGCACCAGCGCGGCGACGTACTCGGCGATCGGCTGGTCGAAGATGCCGCGCGCGTTGGTCACCACCGTGTCGGAAGCAGCCAGTTCAGGGCACATCAGATGATCCACACCGGCGCTCGCCGTGTGCACCCAGCGCGGCCGCGGGCCCTCGCCCGGCCAGGCGTCCCGCACGGCGCGCGAGGTGAAGTCCCACACCAGCAGTGCGTCCGCACGCGGGAGACGCTCGGCGAGGCCCGCCGCGTCGGTGTGCTCGATGTGGGCGCGGCCGGTGAGCCGGCCGAGGCGGGGCGGCGGTTCGGCGTCCAGGACGAGGAGGGTGGGAGGGGGCATGAGCAGCCGTTTCTCCAGCCGTACGGCGGGGTGGCCGGGCTCGGGGGTCCATCGGAAGACCCTGGCGGCGCCGGCCGGGGGGCGACGAGTTAACCAGTTGTTGACCTATGAGTGATCCGGGTGGATTGACCACGCTCGCACCCGAACCTACCGTCGTCAACACGGGCGTTTCCACGATCCGTTGCACACCAGTTGCTCACAGTGAGGCCGGTGCCCTGCATGGATGTCTCGTTTCTCGGCGGGCCCAGCCCGCAGCGCGGGGTCGGCGTCGTCGCCCCGTTCGACTTCGCACTCGACCGCGAGCTTTGGCGTTGGGTGCCGGACGAGGTCTCCCTGCACATGACACGAACACCCTTCGTGCCGGTCGAGGTCAGTCTCGACCTGGCACGGCTGGTCAGCGAGCACGAGACGCTGAGCGAGGCGGTCCGCACGCTCAACGCGATCGCACCCGAAGTCGTGGCCTATGCCTGTACGTCGGGCAGCTTCGTCGGCGGGGTCATGGGCGAGCGGGCGATGTGCGAGGCGATGAGCAGGGCCGGGGCGATACCGGCGATCACCACGTCCGGCGCGCTGCTGGAAGCCCTGGTGGAGCTGGACGTACGCCGCGTGGCGCTGGTGACGCCGTACACCGTCTCGGTCACGCGGTCGCTGGAGGCGTACGTCGCCCAGGCCGGCGTCTCGATCTCCGGGTGCGCCTTCATGGGCCTGACGCGGCACATCTGGAAGGTCCCCTACCGGGAGGTGGTGGACATGGCGCGGCAGGCGGTGCGCGATGACGCCGACGCGCTGTTCATCAGCTGCACCAACCTGCCCACCTACGACGTCATCCCGCAGTTGGAGGCGGAGCTGCGGATCCCGGTGATCTCGGCCAACCAAGTGACGATGTGGGCGGCGCTGCGCCGACTGGGTACCCGTGCGGTGGGGCCGTACCAAGCGCTGATCAATCCGGACGCGCGGGCCGGTCTCGTAACGCCGGGGGCGGACCCCGGTCCCGTCGTGCCGGAAGAAGAGCAGCAGCAGGAAGGCTGGACATGACAGCACTGGGATTTCTCTACCCGGGCCACTCGGCCGAGGACGACTATCCGCGCATCGAGCAGTTGCTGGGCAGCGACATCCGGGTGGACCTGGTGCACACCGACATCGGTGAGGACGCGCACCGGGTGGACGCGCTGCTCGAGATGGGCTCCGCCGGGCGGCTCGCGGCGGGCGTCCAGGAGCTGCGGCACGCCGGCGCGGACGCCGTGGTGTGGGCCTGCACCAGCGGCAGCTTCGTCTACGGCCGGGACGGCGCGCAGGAGCAGGTCCGCGCCCTGGCGCAGACGGCCGGCATGCCCGCCTCCTCGACGTCCTTCGCGTTCCTCCACGCGGTACGGGAGGTGGGAGCCCGGAGGGTCGCGATCGGTGCGACGTATCCGGAGGACGTGGCGCAGCTCTTCGCGGAGTTCCTGCGCTCGGACGGCGTCGAGGTCGTCTCGGTCAACAGCTCCGGCATCATCACGGCCGCGGAGGTCGGCACCTGGGGCGAGGCGGAACTCCTGGCCCTGGCCCAGAACTCCGACCACCCCGACGCCGAGGCCCTCCTCCTCCCCGACACCGCCCTGCACACGGCGGCCCACATCCCCGCCCTGGAGAAGCAGCTCGGCAAGCCGGTCCTCACCGCCAACCAGGTCACGGTCTGGGAGGCCCTCCGGCTGGCGGACCGGCGGGTGAACGCGCCGGAGCTGGGTGCCCTGTTCACGCGGGAGCCGATCGTCCAGGTGTGAGGCCCGGGGCCCGGTCCGCGCCGCCCCCTGCGGCCGCAGCGGGCGATCCGGCCGGGCCTGCCCGGGAATAACCGGAGACAGTCCCCTGTTAAGGCCCGAGCGACAGCACACGGCCCACAGCAGGAGGCATCCCACCGTGGCGGCAGACGAGATACGCGGCGCAGCGCAGGGCAGCGCCCCCGTCCCCTTGTCCGTACTGGACCTGGTCACCGTGGGGGTCGGCCGCACCGCCTCCGACGCGCTGCGCACCAGCGTCGACCTGGTCCGTCTGGCGGAGAACCGGGGCTTCCACCGCTACTGGGTGGCCGAGCACCACTCGATGCCGGGCGTGGCCTCGTCGTCCCCGGCCGTGATCCTCGCCCACCTCGCCGCCCACACCGACCGCATCCGCCTCGGCTCGGGCGGCGTGATGCTGCCCAACCACGCCCCGCTGGTGATCGCCGAGCAGTTCGGGACGCTGGAGGCGATGGCTCCGGGCCGGGTCGACCTCGGCCTCGGGCGTGCCCCTGGCACCGACGGTGCCACGGCCGCCGCGCTGCGCCGCACCGAACGGCTGAACGAGGGCGCCGACGACTTCCCCCAGCAACTCGCCGAGCTGACCCGGTTCCTCGACGACGACTTCCCCGACGGGCACCCCTACCGCCGTATCCACGCCGTACCCGGCCCGGTCCAGGCCACCAGCCCCGGCGGCGTGCAGTCCGCGCACCGCCCGCCGGTCTGGCTGCTCGGCTCCTCCGGCTTCAGCGCCCGGCTGGCCGGCGTCCTGGGCCTGCCCTTCGCCTTCGCCCACCACTTCTCGGCGCAGAACACCATCCCGGCCCTGGACCTGTACCGGGAGTCCTTCCAGCCGTCCGCCGTGCTCGATCAGCCGTACGCCCTCATCGGCGTCTCCGCCCTCGCCGCCGACGAGGAGCGGGAGGCCCGCCGGCAGGTGCTGGCCGCCGCCCTCAGCATGGTCCGGCTGCGCACCGGGCGCCCCGGCCTGGTGCCCAGCCCGGAGGAGGCGGAGGCATACGCGTTCAGCCCCATGGAGCGCGAGTTCGTCGACTCCTGGAACGCCAACGTCATCCACGGCACCCCGGACGAGGTCCGCTCCGGCCTGGACGACCTCGCCAAGCGCACCGGCGCCGACGAGCTGATGATCACGGCCAACGCACACGGCGGCGACGTACGCGTGCGTTCCTACGAACTCATCGCCGACGCCTACGGCTTGCCGACGCCCGCCTCGGCCTGAACGTCCGGCGTCCCCAGCAGCTCGGAGATGCGGTCCGGCGGCACCGGACGGGAGTAGAGCCAGCCCTGTCCGGTGTCGCAGCCGATGCGCCGCAGCCGGGTCGCCTGGGCCGAGGTCTCCACGCACTCGGCCGTGACGGTCAGCCCGAGCCGGTGGGCGAGCTGGATCATCGCCTCGACCACGACCTCGTCGGCGGGGTTGGGGCGCGCGGCCGCGTCCCGGTCGTCGTACTGGAAGCCCCGCACGAAGGATCCGTCGAGCTTCAGGACGGACACCGGCAGACGGCTCAGGTAGGCCAGGTTCGAGTAGCCCGTGCCGAAGTCGTCGATGGCGATGCGTACGCCCATCTCGCTGAGCGCCTTCAGGGCCTGCAGCGGCCGGCCCGCCGAGCCCATCACCGCCGACTCGGTGAGTTCGAGCTGGAGCAGGTGCGGCTCGAGGTCCGTCTCGGCCAGGGTCTGAGCCACGTCCGCCACCAGGTCGGAGTCCCACACCTGCCGGACCGCCACGTTGACGCTGACGAAGATCGGCGGCTCGTCCGGGTGGTCGAGCTGCCAGCGGCGGGCCTGCCGGCAGGCCGTGCGCAGCACCCAGCGGCCCAGCGGAACGATCGAACCGTCCTCTTCGGCCAGTCCGATGAACCGATTCGGCGTCAGTACGCCGAACTGGGGATGGTTCCAGCGGACGAGCGCCTCGACCCCGTGCAGCCGGTCGTCCTCCATGCCGACCAGCGGCTGGTACTCCAGCTGGAACTCGCCCCGGTCGATGGCCGGCCGGAGCGTGGAGGCGAGGGCCTGGCGGGTCATGCGGTGCGCGTTGCGCTCCGGGTCGAACAGCGTCCAGCGGGACTTGCCGTCGGCCTTCGCCCAGTAGAGCGTCGTGTCCGCCGCCTGCATGAGGGCGGTGGGGGTGGTGCCCGCCGCGTGCCGCTCCACGACGCCGATCGACGCGGAGACCGACAGCCGCTGGCCGGCGATGTCGAAGGGGTCCTGGATCGCCTCCAGCACCGACTCGGCCAGTTCGGCCAGCTGTTCGGTGCCCGTGGAGTCCTCGACGAGCAGCGCGAACTCGTCCCCGCCGAGCCGGGCCACCAGCGGGATGCTGGTGCGGGAGCAACCGGACTCGTCCGCGCAGCGCGTGAGGCGCTCGGCGACCGCGGCCAGCAGCCGGTCGCCCACCCGGTGGCCGAGGGTGTCGTTGATGGCCTTGAAGCCGTCCAGGTCCAGGTAGCACAGCCCGATCCGGCCGGTGCCGCTCTCCTCGTACGACTCCGCCTCCAGCGCGGCCGACAGACGTTCGAAGAACAGCGTGCGGTTGGGCAGCCGGGTCACCGGGTCGTGCATCTGCATGTGCCGGAGCCGGGCCTGCAGTTCGCGGCGGCCGCTGATGTCGGCGACCGACAGCAGTACGCCCCGGTCCTCGGCGGGCAGCGGGGCGACCGTCACCTGCACCCACAGCGAGTGCCCGTCGGGGTGCTTGAGGCGGCGGGTGCAGCGCAGCCGTGACTCCCGTCCGCGCAGTACCTCACCGTAGGCGTGCCAGGTGCGGGCGTCGGAGGTGAGGTCGACCAGGTCGGCGGCGACGGTCCCGGCGAGTTCCTCGGGGGAGGTGCCGAGCAGTGCGGCGAGCGCGTCGTTGGCGCTGACGACCGCCCCCTCCCGGTCGACGACGGCCATGGCGAGCGGAGCGGCCGTGAAGACGGAGCGGTACGGCGGATGTGACGGGGGCTCGGTACGGGGAGACGTGTCGATCTCACTCTCTGTGACGACCGGCCGGTCGAGGTCTGCCGCGGGCGCCGGCCCTTCGAAGGTTCCGCTCACCGCTCGCTCCCGCATGTATTCGATCTCTGTCCGTGCAGGAAAGGTCAGGAAAGTGTGCCGATCATAGAGGCTGGCCCCAGGGCCTTCCAGCCGGTGTCCAGTGTTGCGGGCTGGTCCACGCTTCTGCCAGATCGTTTCTGCTCATGCCTGGACGGCTTCTTCAAGCCCCCGACCAGTTGTGACGTTCTGTGAGTGGTTCGGGCGTGCGGGCTTCCGTCTTCTTTCGGCTCCTTCACCCGACTGGTGCAGGCAAACAGGACGCAGTACGACAAATCATCACAGGCTGGGTGCGGTGTCCCGCGACCGTACCCGGAGGTGTCCGTGCCGCGCCCGTTCCCGCGCGCCCGACTGCGCAGCACCGCGGCCGTGTTCACCACCATGTCCGCGCTCGCCGCCACCTCCCTCGGCACCGGCCTCTCGGCCGCGGATCCCGATTCGGCCGCGCCCTGCGCACTGACCCGCACCGACGCCCACCACTCGGAGGGCCTGGACACCTGGAACGCCGCCTATCCCCGCCCGACCCGAACCCTGGACGCGGTCATGGTGTTCCTGTCCTTCCCGGACGCCCGCCCGGTGACCACGCCGCAGGAGCTGACCGCCGACCACTTCCCGGCCACCACCCGCTTCTTCGAACGCGCCTCCTACGGCCGCTTCACCCTGCGCCCGCACCCCCTGCGCCACTGGATCCAGATGCCGCAGCCGTCCACGGCGTACGACATACAGCGTGACTGGAGCGCCGCCCACCGGGCCGCCTACCTCCGCGACGCGCTCGCCGTGGTCGACCCGCAGGTCGACTTCTCGCGCTACGACGTCGTGTACTTCGTGGCCGACCCGGACGCGCCCGGTGTGGACTCCGACGCGACCAAGGTCGTCAACCTCACGACGCCGCTGCGGGCCGACGGCACCGACCTGCGCCGGGTCGTCACCCTGTTCGAGCAGCATCCGCCGGACCGGCTCGTCCTCGCCCACGAGACCGGGCACGTCTTCGACCTGCCCGACCTCTACCACCGGCCCGTCGACGGCAAGGGCGACTGGGACACGCACGTCGGCGACTGGGACCTGATGGGCAGCCAGTTCGGACTGGCGCCCGACCTGTTCGGCTGGCACAAGTGGAAGCTGGGCTGGCTCGAACAGCGGCAGGTGCGGTGCGTGCAGGACGCCGGGCCCGCCCGGCTGACCCTGGAGCCGCTGGGGGCAGGCCCCGGGGTGGTGGTGACGGGTGCCGCCGGGGCACCGGCCTTCGGTCTGGGGCGGGGCACCAAGCTCGCGGTGGTGCGCACGGGCCGCGACAGTGTGCTGGCCTTCGAGGCGCGCGGGCCGGTGGGCAACGACACGCGGGCCTGCCGGCAGGGGGTGCTGGTGTACCGGGTGCGGGGCGAGGCCCAGTCCGGCGGCGGGCCCATCGAGGTGATCGACGCCCATCCGCGCACCGATGCCTGCTGGGAGGACTCGGTCTATCCGCCCCTCGCGGACGCGCCGATCGGTGTCGGGGAGAGCTTCACGGTGCCGGGGGAGGGCGTGCGGGTGGAGGTGGAGGGCCGTACGGCCTCGGGTGCGTGGACGGTGAAGATCACGGCCGGGCGCTGAGGGCCTCGCGGGCATGCGAAAGGCCCCCCGCTTCCGCGAGAGGCCTCTGCTGTCTGTGCGCCGCCAGGGACTCGAACCCCGGACCCGCTGATTAAGAGTCAGCTGCTCTAACCAACTGAGCTAGCGGCGCCTGCTGACGTCGTAGACCTTAGCATCCTGGTCGGCGGGAGGAAAAATCGATATCCGCACGGCCGAACGGGCCGCCCGCACGGCTGCCCACAGCAGTACCTCGGGCCCCGGCAGCCAGGGCTGACGGGTGTCGGGGGCGACGAGCCAGCGGGACCCGGAGCGGACGGAAGGACGGGCGGAGGAGCGGACGGAAGGACGGGCGGAGGAGCGGACGGAAGGGCTGGTGGAGGAGCGGGCGGGAGAGGTGCTCTCCGCGGGGGACGGGACGGTCACCGCGTCGCCGGTGCCGTGGCACAGCAGCGGCGGCACCGCGAGGGTGCGGCCGGGCGCCCCGGTGTCCCTGCCTCGCGTGCCCCACTCCTCCCACTCCAGCAACACCGGCAACCGCTGGGCCGTGCCCGGCGCGGCGAACAGCAGCATCCGTCCCCGGAACTCCGCGACCGGGCCCGAGCCGGGTCCGTCGTCCCACAGCCGGTCGAGCATCCGCCGCCCGAACATCGCGGGCGCGCTGACGACGTCGAAGACCGAGCCGCAGGGCAGCACGATCGGCGCGTCCGGCCGCTCCTCCCAGAGCGCGAGCGTGCTCCGGGGATACGTTCCTGCCGAGGCGAGCCAGGCGGCTCCGTCCGGGGTGACACGGGAGGCGTTCCATGCGCTGCTCATGCCCCCACATCTACCGGCTGTGAACGCACGGTTCCCGAGGGTTGCGCGAAATCGGGACAGGAGGGGGTGGGAGGGGGTATCTTGCCCGCCTGGCATATGCCAGGTGGATCGGTGAGGAGGCCGGAGCTTCCGGTCTCACAGGGGGTCGGAGGGGCCCCGGCCGTCGCCGCCGCCGCGCATCAGATCCCGCCCGAACTCGACCATCTTCTTCGCGTAGTCCTCGGTCCACTCGGCCCGCTCGGCGATGTCCGCCGCCGTCAGCCGGTCGAACCGCCGTGGATCGGCCAGCTGCGCCGCCGCCATCGCCTGGTACTCCACCGCCCGGTCCGCCGCGGCCCGGAACGCCAGCGTCAGCTCCGTCGCGCGGGCCAGCAGCGCGCGTGGATCGTCGATCGACTCGAGGTCGAAGAAGTGCTCAGGGTCCGAGGCCGCCTCCGCGGGCTCGAAGAGCAGGGGCGCGGGGCGTAGCCGCGGTTCGTTCCGACGCGGCGTGGGCTCCGCCATGTCTTCTCCTCCTCGTACGTCGCGCTGACTCTCCCCGCGAGCGGGGGCACTCTCCGGTGGAGTGGGCCACCGTCCATTGTCTCGCGGGCGCGCAAGTGGGCATCGCGGTGGTAGTACGGCTGCCACACCACCTGCCGTTCGCCCGGAAGCGGGTTACGGACGCCACACCACCCGGTGTTCGGCCAAGTGCGCGAGCACGGCGTGATTCGCCTCCCAGCCATCCGGAAACTTCACCACCGTCCCCAGCTGCACCGGCTCCGTCGACGGATAGTCGTCGAGGAGGTCGCTCACGCCCGCCCGGCACACCACGATGCAGGCGTGCCGGTGCCGGGAGGCGAGGACGCAGAGGCGGCCCGTTTCCAGGTGGAAGGCGGTGGCGTCGGGGCGGCCGGACAGGGGGTGCAGGACCACGGTGACGTCGTACTCCCGGCCCTGCAGCCGGTTCGCCGTGTCCACGACCACGTCGGTGACGCCGAGGCCGGCCAGCTCCGCCCGCACCGCCGCCGCCTGGTCCCGGTGTGCCGTGCCCACGGCGATGCGGTCGGCGGTGAGGGGGGAAGGAACCGGTGAGCGTTCCGAGGTCGCGGCGCCGCCCCGGTCCAGCAGGCGCCGTACCACCGCCGCCACCGCCCGCACCGCCTCCGGGTCCGTGCGCGGAGTGTGCCGGGCGGGCAGCTCCAGCAGGCCCCAGCCCGACTCGGCCGCCTCGTCGATCACCCGGTCGGGACCCGAGCCGTCCGACGGCACCGCGAAGGACAGGCCGCGATCACCCTGACCGGTGCCGCTGCGGAACGGCGTGTACGGGTAGAACGCGTGCGACACCAGGGGCGCCGCCGAGGCGGGGAGCCGCCAGGACACCGGCAGCCGGTGCTGCGGCAGGTCCGGGTTGTGCGCGAGCAGGGTCGTCACCGCCGAGGCCGACGGGTCGTAGGCGAGGCCCGCCCACTGCTCGCTGCCCACGATCGCGAACGGGTCGAGCTGACCCGGGTCGCCCACGAACAGCGCCCGCTCGAACAGCCCGGCCACCGCGAGCAGCGCGTCCGAGCGCATCTGGTACGCCTCGTCGACGATCGCGTGCCGCCACGGCTCGTCCACCTTGACGTGCGCCCACTTCGCCGCGGTCGAGAGCACCACGGCCAGGCCGGCGAGATCCGCCGCCTTCGCCGACTTGCGTACGTTCTCCACATGGTCGAGCGCCTTGTCGTACGGGTCGGCGTCGCTGCTGTGCAGCCGCCCCACCGGAAGCTCGGGGTTCTTCTCGGCGAGCCGCAGGACGAGGTCGTCGACCTGGGCGTTGGTCTGCGCCACCACCATCAGCGGGTGACCGGCCTCGGCCAGTTCCAGGGCCGCGCGGACCACCAGCGTGGACTTGCCGGCGCCGGGCGGGGAGTCGACCACGACACCGCGCGCGGTGCCGTGCAGCGTGTCGTGGAGGATGGCGTCGGTGGCCTGCGCCGCGGCGGCCGAAGGGTCGAACACCGTGGTCACAGGACATCCTCCTCGGTCACCGGGTCGGCGGGCTCCAGGGTCGCCTCACCGGGCGGCCCGCCGTGCGTCCACGGCGTCTCCTCCGGGTCCGGCAGCTTCGCGCCGCCCCGCTGCTCGTGCTCGAAGAGCGTGAAGCACACACGGTCGCCCTTCTCCGGCACCGACCCCGGCTCGGGCTCCTTGCCGCGGCCCATCTTGTCGAGGACCCGCAGCACGAGGTACGCCCCGTCCTCACCGGCCCCCGCCCCGCCTCCTTCTTCGGCCGCGTCCTCGGCCCGGACGAACTCCGCCGACTGCGGCTTGCCGCCCAGCGACCGGTACACCTTCGTCCGCTCCCCGAGATGCGGCCGGTCGTCCGTGCGGACGGTGACCAGAGGGCGCGGGCTGGGCCGCTTGCCCTCGCTGTACGCCATCACGACATCGGTGACCTCGCCCGCGAACGCCTCCCCGGACAGCCGTCGGCCCGCCATCACCAGCGGATCGTCGAGGGCCTCCTGCGCCTCCAGCCGGGCCTGCTCGCGCTCGCGCGTGGCGAGCTTGTTCGCGGCGGTGACCGCGTCGTCGCGGCGCGGCTGCGGGGGCTCGCCGGCCAGGACCCGGTCGCGGTGGCCGGTGAACGACCAGCGGTCGCGGGTCCACCGCTCCTCGACGTGCGCGCCCTCGGGCAGTTCCCGCAGCAGGTCCAGGCCCCGCCAGACCGCGTCCCAGGTGGGCCGGGTGCGGCTGAGCACCAGGGCGCGGATCTCCCGCTCGGCCGCGGTCAGCACACCGATCCGGTCGTCGGCCTCCAGGCCGTCCTCGGCGGCGGCGAGGGCCGTGCGGGCGCGGTCGTAGCGCTCGATGGCCGGGGCGAGCAGCTTGTTGTCGAACGCCGGGTCGGTGGCGGGGCCGGCCGGGGGGCACGTCAGCTGGCCCTGGTCGTCCCGCTCCAGCTCGGCCCGCAGCGCCGCCTCCGCTCCGCTCTCGCCCTCCGGCGGGTCGATCCAGGCGAGCAGCGCTCCGAGGTGCTGGTCCTCCAGGGTGGACTGCCCGGTCGCCCAGTGCCGGCCCAGGACGTCGGTCATGGCCAGCAGCAGCGAGGAGCCGGGCACCCGGGCCCGCTCCCCGAAGTGCGTCAGCCACCGCCCGAGCAACGGCACCCGCGGCGGCGCCGGGTACGGAGCCTCCGGGTCCTGTTCCGCCGTACGCCGGAAGCGCGTCGAGCGCCCGAGCAGCCGCACCAGGTCGATGCCCGCCCGGCTCGGCACGATCAGCTGCGGGGCGTCCGCGCACAGGTCGACCTCGACCTTGACCCGCTTGCCGGTCTCCGGGTCGGTCTCGGTGCGCTCGGCGGCCTCCACGACCTCGGCGTAACCGTCGACGTACGGCAGGACCACGTCGGCCAGTTCGGCCAGGAACGCGAACCTGAGGTCGCGGTCCCGGGGCTGCGGGACGACCAGCAGGCGCGGCGCGTCCCGGTCGGTGCCGACCAGCGCGCCGAGCGGGGCGCCGGCCTCACCGGCGGTGGTGAGCGGCACGAACACCAGCGGGCGGTCGGACAGATGCCGGTGCCGGACCGTGGCGGCGGGCTGGGCGCGGCCGGTACTGACGGCCTCGAGCCGGGCCAGGGTGGAGATCAGCGACACGCCGCCTCCAGTGCTTCCCTGCGCAGGGCCGCCGCCCGCCGCAGGGCCGCCACGGCCGGGTCGGAGGGATCACCCGTCTCGCCCCGGGCGGCGGCGAGGACCTCCTCCACGGTCGCGAGACCGCCGAGCTCCGCCCGCGCCGGACGGCCGAGCGAGGTCACCGCGCCCTCGTCACGGGACCGGGTCCGGCAGTGGAAGGCCAGCTCGCAGGTGGACAGGCACTCCGGCGCATACGTCGCCGGGACCGACTCCACGGCCGCCGTCAGCTCGTCGGCGGGCAGCTCGGGGGAGAAGCACGTGCCCTCGGGGAGTTCCTCGGCGATGTCCTCGATGCGGGTGAGCCGGGCGAGCTGGCGGGCCGTCACCGCGCGCTGCTTGCGGATGTCGACGGCGGACGCGGCCGGCAGGTTGGAGAAGTCCCTGGGGCAGACCAGCAGGATCCGGTGCCGCACCCGCGGGGCGGTGCTCGACGCCTCGGGGCTCCGCGCGCTCGCCCCGTCGTCACCGGCCTCCGGCTCCGCGCACCGGTCCTGGGCGCTGCGCCTCCGGGGCGCCTCAGCCGGTGTCGAGGGGACGATCGTGCTCGACCCTTCGGGCCTGCGCGTGCCCGCCCCCTCGACACCGGCGCGCCCCTCCGGCTCCGTGCCGAGACGCGCGGCCAGCTCCTCCAGCGCCAGCACGTACACCGCCGCCTGCCGCGCCGCCGCCCCGACCTTCGCCGGGTCCGCCGAACCGTCGAGCAGCGGGAAGGACTTGATCTCGACGACCGTCCAGCTGCCGTCCGGGTGCACCACCACCGCGTCCGGCTCCAGGAACGCGGGGGAGCCCGCGACGTCCAGCGCGAGCATCGGATGGTCGAGCAGCGTCCACGCGCCCGGGTGCGCGATGGCCTCCCGCAACTCCAGCTCCGTGCGGGCCGTACGCCCCCGGGGGCCGCTCGCGGTCAGGTCGGGCACGCGCGCCTCGGTGGGCGGCTCGGCGGTCCGGTCCAGCTTCTCGTGCACCAGCCGCAGCAGCTCCGCGCCGCCGTCGGCCTTGACCTTCGCCTCGAACGCGTTGCCCCGCGTGAGGGCGAACTGCGACTGCCCGAAAGCCGACGGCGAGCCCAGCGCACTCGCCAGCGCCGCCTTGTTCACCCCGGCACCGTCGAGGATCGCGCGCCGCGCACAACCGGGGTTGGCGGCCAGCGCCGCCAGGGCGCGTGCGTCCAGTGCCTTCGCCGGTACGTCGGGACCGCGCAGCTCAGCGAGCCGCTGCCGGAGCGCCGTCCCCCGCGTCCTTGGGGGAGGCACCCGGCTCGGCTCCCGCTCCGAGCCGCGACTCGCGCTGCCGTGGAATTCGCTCACCCGCGGAAGTCTGGCATCCGGCACTGACAATCGAGGAACCCGCGGCGGACGAGGCCGCCGGGACCGGCGCGACGGCCGGCACGAAACGGGCCCGCACACGGTCCGAGGTCCGCGTCACGGCCGGCGCCAGCAGCAGTCCGACCCCCATGACGGCCGCGCCCGCGACCGCGTCGAGGAAGTAGTGGTTGGCGGTGCCCATGACCACGATCGTCGTGATCAGCGGATAGGCGACACCGGCCGCCTTCGCCAGGCGCGTGCCCCCGTGGCGCCACAGCATCACTCCGCACCACAGGGCCCAGCCCACGTGCAGACTCGGCATGGCCGCGTACTGGTTGGTCATCTCCCCCATGCCGCGCGGTGCGCTCGCCGCGCCGCCCCACCAGCCGTACGAGCTGTACTGGGCCATCGTGTCCACGAAGCCGTGGCTCGCGTCGAGCAGCCGGGGCGGGCAGGTCGGCAGCAGCGTGAAGCCGACCAGGCCGATGAGGGTGGACGTCATCAGCCAGGTGCGCGCGGCGCGGTAGCGCACCGTGCGCGAGCGGAAGAGCCAGACGAGGATGACCGGCGTGACCAGGTAGTGCAGTGACGCGTACCAGAAGTCCGCCGGTACGCCTATCCAGGGTTCGCGGGTGAACAGACGGTTGAGCGGGTGCTCGGCGTTGAGATACAGGGCCTTCTCGATACGCAGGATCGACAGACCGTTGTCCACCGCACCGGAGACGTCACCCCGCGCGACGAGCCGGCCCGCCGTGTAGAAGCCGTACACCAGCAGGATCAGCGGCAGCTCGGTCCACCAGCGCAACCGGGGCGCAGAGGCCGCCCCGGTGCCTGGTATATCGGTGTGCGGCATCCGATCGTCCTCCCCCTTCGTCCTCACACGGCGCCCACCTGGCCGGTCGTGTCACCTTACGGCTTGTCCACGCGCCCTGGGGGCGCTCTCCGGACCTCAAAGACGCTGAGATCGCCCCCCGGGTTGCCCGCGACCAGCGTGCGCGATGATGGAGGAGTTCCGCTCGCGTTTTTCTTCCCGAAAGGTCCCCCATGGCTCCGCGCGTCCTGCTGGCCCGCCACGGACAGACCGAGTGGTCGCTGTCCGGCAAGCACACCGGCAGGACCGACGTACCCCTCCTGGAGGAGGGCAAGCGCGGAGCCGAACTGCTGGGCGAGCGCCTGCACCGGGGCCCGTACGACGGCCTGCCCGGCGTGGAGGTGCGCACCAGCCCGCTGCTGCGCGCGCGTGAGACCTGCGAACTGGCCGGCTTCGGTGACCGCGCGGATACCTGGGACGCGCTGCTGGAGTGGGACTACGGGGCGTACGAGGGCATGACCCCGGCGGACATCCAGGCCGTCCGGCCCGGCTGGCTCATCTGGCGCGACGGTGTCCCGGACGGCGAGTCGCTCGCCGAGGTCACGGCCCGGGCGGACGAGGTGGTGTCCTGGGCGCGCTCCGAGGACCGTGACGTCCTGGTCTTCGCCCACGGGCACATCCTGCGGTCGATCGGGGCGCGGTGGCTCGGCCTGCCGATCGACTTCGCGGCGCGAATACGGCTGAATCCGACGTCGTTGTCGGTGCTGGGGTGGGCGTACGGGGAGCCGGCGATCGAGAGCTGGAACGACCTGGGGCACCTGGCACAGCCACCTGGCACAGCCACCTGACCGCGGGCGGTCGTGAGCGAAGCCGAGAACTCGGGGGAGAAGCCGAGAGCTTGAGCTCGGGGAGGCACCCCGCCGTGCCGGGCTGCGCGACGCCCCCGCCCGGAGTCACGTCACCCGTGGCACCGACGCATGCCTGTCCAGAAACGCCGACACCTCCGAAGCGCGGCGATGCGGCAGCAGCACCCTCGCCGTGGCCGCCAGCATCGTCTGGACGCGGGACGACTGGACCTGTTCCAGCAGATCCAGCACGCGCATGCCCGCCACCGCCGCCTCGTCCGGCCGCCCGCCCCGCGCGAGGTCGTCCGCCAGTTCCGCCGTGTACAGCGCGATGTTCCGCGTGAAGTGCGGATCCTGCAGTTCCGCCGCCCGCCGCGCGTGCCGTGCCGCCCGGGGCCAGTCGCCGAGTGCGGACCAGCACTGCGCCTCCAGGCCTTCCAGTTCGGCCTCTCCGTAGAAGGACATCCACTCGGGGTCGGCGTCCGAGGGGCCCCGGTCGAAGAGGGCATGGGCCCGGACCAGTGCCTGCTCGCAGCCGACCCGGTCGGCGAGGCCCGCCCAGCCGCCCGCCTCGCGCAGCGCGAGCAGTGACATCAGCCGGGCCGACCCCACGGACCGGCCGACGCGCTGGGCGGCCTGGGCGGCGCGGACCGCCTCGCGCGGCCGGCCCGCGTCGCGCGCGAGGAAGGCCGTGTTGCAGAAGGCGTGCGCCTCCAGGCCGGGATCGCCGGTCATCCGGGCGGTCGCCAGCGCCTCCGCGTAGTGGGAGCGGGCGTCGTCGAAGCGCCCCGAGTCATGGGCCAGCCAGCCCACCGAGATGGCCAGTTCACCGGCGCCCGAGTAGAGCCGGTCCGCCGTCGTCTGCCGGGTCGCGCCGGCGTCCAGCAGCGCGTAGGCGGCGCGCAGGGGGGCCGCCGCACGGCGGTAGAGGCCGTCGGCGCCGTGCCGGTCGTCCAGCAGCCGGATGCGGCGGACGGCTTCCTCCAGGGCTCCCGCGTCACTCGCCCCGGCGCGGCGCACGGGGCGCGGTGCCGCCGCGGCGTCGAGGGCGAGGCCGACGGGCCCCAGCGAGGCGGCGGCCACCGTGGCGCCCCCGCCGGTCATGAATGCGCGACGCAGCACGTCGCTCTCCTCGTAGGTGTCGTGCGGGTGGTACGGGTCGTACGGGTTCTGCGTTTCATACGGCTCGCACGCCCCGCTGGTCTCACTCGTGGCGTTTGCGGGGTTCGCGGTGCGCGTCACAGGCGCGTCCTCGGTGTCGCGCGCCCGGCGTCCGCGTACCGACGAGCGGGGCGCGAACCCCAGGTCGGTGAGCATGAGGCCCCGGAACATGTGCAGGAACACCCGTTCATAGGCGTAGTTGGGACAGCGGATCTCACCCGACTCGACCCTGCCGATGTACCGCGCGTCACAGCTGACCTGCTCGCCGATCTCGAGCCCGGCCCGGCGGATCGCCGCGGCGAACTCGGCCGGCGAACGCTGTCCACGCAGACGCCGGAAGGCGAGGTTGGGCCGTGGTGGCCGGTTGGGTTGAGACGAGGTCACCGTGGACGACGCCATGGCCGGGTCCTCTCGTGCGAACCGTCGAACCATGCCGGGTTCGGGGTGGGTTGTGCGTGTTGTCCGCATCTTCTACCCCGTGTCCGGCGAGCAAGAACGTACCTGCTGTGCCGGATTCATCACGCTGAGTTTGACTACAAACCGGATATCTCATCCGTGATCTGCCATGAAGTGCCATCCTTTGCGGCTGACTTCCGCCGTAGCCGTTGACGCTCTGCCGCGTTGAACCCCGCGGACCGGGAGGCCCCCGACTCCCGACCGCTCGTCCAGACAGGGGTTCCGTGGTGGAGGCCGGGATGGAGACCAGCCGGATCAACGATCCTCGTACGCCACCGAGTACACCGAGTACGACGGGTGTGCCGGGTTCGCCGGGTTTGCCGGGTTCGCCGCCGAGTGTGCCGGCGGCCGGCTGCGACGTGGTGACGGTGTCGGCGCGGCAGGGGCTGGAGGCGGTGGACATCCTGCGGCGCGGGACCGGGGAGGCGGTCGGGCCCGTGCTGCACGACGACGGCGGTGGCACCCTCGGATTCCTGGTGCCGCCGGGGACGGCCGCGGCGTGGGACGTGCCCGGGAGCACCTGCACCGAGACCGACGGACGCGGACTGACCCTGGCCCCCGAACCCCCCGTGGAGGGCTCGGACTGGCTGCTGCCGCCCGGTGAGGCGGACCTCGCGACGGACCCCGCCGTGCTGCGCGAGGCCCTGGGGGAGGCGGCCCGGATGATCGAGGCGGCGGACAGCTGCCGCTGAGCCCCGCTCCACGGCCACCCCTGATAATGACCCAATGGGAAGATCGAGGGGCGGCCGGCGCAGGCAGGCCGACGCGGAATCCGTCGTCGAGAACGTCGACGGAGGCCTCGCCGAGCTGATCGCCGACCGTGACCGGGCCCGGGCCTGGACCCTGTTGATCGACGGAGCGCCCCAGTCGCACGTCGACCTGGACGACCCGGCCTACTTGTCCTTCGAGTACCAGCGGCGGCTCGGGCACGTCATCGACCTCGTCGCCCCACCCGGCAGGCCCGTGCACGCCGTGCACCTCGGAGGCGGCGCGCTCACCCTCGCCCGGTACGTCGCCGCCACCCGCCCCCGCTCCACCCAGCAGGTCGTCGAGCGGGACGCCGCCCTCGTGCAACTGGTCCGCCGTGAACTGCCGCTGGATCCGAACGCGCGGGTCCGGGTGCGGTCCGTCGACGCCCGTGAGGGGCTCGCCAAGGTGCCGGACGGCTGGGCCGACCTCGTCATCACCGACGTCTTCAGCGGGGCCCGGACACCGGCCCACCTGACCTCGACCGAGTTCCTCGACGACGTACGCAGGGCACTGAAGCCCGGCGGCGTCTACGCCGCCAACCTCGCCGACGGGCCGCCGCTCGCCCACCTGCGCGGCCAGATCGCCACCGCCGCCGCGCGTTTCGGGGAACTCGCGCTCGTCGCCGACCCGACGGTACTGCGCGGCAAGCGCTTCGGGAACGCCGTCCTGGTCGCCTCCGACCAGCCGCTGCCCGTCGCCGAACTGACCCGCCGCGCCGCCTCCGACCCGCACCCCGGCAGGGTCGAACACGGCAGGACGCTCACGGACTTCACCGGTGGCGCCGTACCCGTCACGGACACCGCGGCGGTGGCGTCCCCGGCGCCGCCCGCGTCAGCGTTCCGATAGCCCGTACGGCACTTCAGTAGGTCTGGATCTCCACCCGCGGCGGCCCGTCGTGCCAGGTGCAGAAGACCGACACCCGGTCCGCGCCCGAGGAGAACTCCACGCGGATCCACGACTCCGTCTTCCACACCTGCATCGACCAGCCGGCGCCGGGAGTCGCCGAGACGAGGGAGGCGGAGGCCGGCCCGAGGTCGAAGACCGCCCGGCCGCCGTCGGTGTCGTAGCTCCTGACCTGACCGGTCGGTGAGGGGCTGGGCCTGGCCGGCCGCGAGGGCGCGGGGGCCGGCTCGCGGGACGCGGGCGGCGGCGTGCTCGGCTTCCGTGTGCTCGGCTTCCGCGGCGCCGGGCTCGCCTTCCGAGTCGGAGGCGTCAGCGCCTTCGACTTCTGCCCGGCCGCCTCGGCCGCCTCGGCCGCCTCGGCGGCCTGGACGGGCAGGGCGCGCGGCGGGTCGTAGGCCGTGCCCGCCATCACCGTGTGGACACCCCACCACGACAGCGTGACCGCCGCGCCCGTGGCGAGCAGCCAGGCCAGTAGGTGTACGAGTCCTCTGCGCATCGCGGGCCATACTGCCGCACGCGTCCCACGAGTTGTCCACAAGGGAGAGTTGTCCACAGGCCCCCACCCGGCTGTTCGAGATGGCGTACGGTGCGGCGCATGGCAAGTGTGCTCGTGGTCGAGGACGACCAGTTCGTACGCTCGGCGCTCATCCGGCACCTGACCGACGCCTCGCACACCGTGCGCAGCGTCGGGACGGCCCTGGAAGCGCTGCGCGAGGTCGCCCACGTCCGCTTCGACGTGGTGATCCTGGACCTCGGACTGCCCGATCTCGACGGGTCCGAGGCCCTGAAGATGCTGCGCGGCGTCACGGACGTACCGGTGATCATCGCCACGGCCCGCGACGACGAGGCGGAGATCGTCCGGCTGCTGAACGCGGGCGCGGACGACTACCTGACCAAGCCGTTCTCGGTCGAGCACCTGTCGGCCCGGATGGCGGCCGTACTGCGCCGCGCCCGCTCCGGCGCGGCGGAGGGAGCGCCGTCCCCGGTGATCCGGGTCGGGGGCCTGACCGTCGACCCGCTGCGCCGCCAGGCCGAGCTGGACGGCGCGCGGCTCGACCTCACCCGCCGCGAGTTCGACCTGCTCGCCTTCCTGGCCCGCCGGCCCGGAGTCGTCGTCCCCCGCAAGGAGTTGCTCGCCGAGGTGTGGCAGCAGTCCTACGGCGACGACCAGACCATCGACGTCCATCTGTCCTGGCTGCGCAGGAAACTGGGCGAGACCGCCGCCAACCCGCGCTATCTGCACACCCTTCGGGGTGTCGGAGTGAAGCTGGAACCGCCGGGGGCGGAGGCGCCGCGATGAGGTGGGCCCTGGTCAAGGTGTCGCTGGCGGTGACCACCATGGTCGTGCTCGCCTTCGCGGTGCCGCTCGGGCTCGTCATCCGGGAGCTGGCCCGGGACCGGGCCTTCTCCAATGCCGAGCGGGAGGCCGCCGCCGTCGCCCCGGCCCTGTCCATCACCACCGACCGGGGCCAGCTCCAACGGGTCGTCGCCTCCGCCGGTTCCGACGCCGGAATGGCCGTGCACATCCCGGCGGGGGGCGGCCAGGAGGCCCTCGCGCTCGGGCGGCAGCGCGCCGCCGGCGAGGACATCGCGGCCGTGCGGAAGCTGGGCCGCGCCTCCACCACCGGCGTCGCGGGCGGCTCGACGCTGCTCCAGCCGGTCGCGCTCAGCACCGGCGAGATCGCGGTGGTCGAGGTGTACGTGCCGGAGTCCGAGGTCACCAACGGCGTGGGGACGGCCTGGGCGGTACTCGCCGCGGTCGGTGTCGCGCTGATCCTCGGCTCGGTCGCGGTCGCCGACCGGCTGGGTGTGCGGATGGTCCGGCCCGCCAAGCGCCTGGTCGAAGGGGCGCACGAGCTGGGGGAGGGCAGGCTCGGTGCCCGGGTGCGCGAGGAGGGCCCGACCGAACTGCGGCTCGCGGCGGTCGCGTTCAACTCGATGGCCGACCAGGTGGTCCAACTGCTGGCGAACGAGCGGGAGCTGGCGGCCGACCTGTCCCACCGGCTGCGCACACCCCTGACCGTGCTGCGGCTCAACGCCGCCTCGCTCGGCGAGGGGCCGGCCGCCGACCAGACCAGGACCGCGGTCGAGCAGCTCGAGCGCGAGGTCGACACCATCATCCGTACGGCCCGTGAGTCCAAACCGCAGACGGCCGCGGCCGGTCCGGGCGCCGGGTGCGACGCGGCCGAGGTCGTCCGGGAACGGATGGCGTTCTGGTCGGCACTCGCGGAGGACGAGGGCCGCAAGTGGCGGGTGGCCGGGGCCGACCGGCCGGTGCGCATACCCGTGGCCCGCGCCGACCTGGCCGCCGCCCTCGACGCGCTGCTCGGCAACGTCTTCCGGCACACCCCGGAGGGCACGGCCTTCGCGGTCGACGTGCACAACGGCGAGGACGCGGTGATCGTCCTCGTGTCGGACGCGGGCCCGGGCATACCCGACCCGGAGGCCGCGATGGCCCGGGGCCGCGGCTCGGGGAGCGACGGCTCGACCGGGCTCGGCCTGGACATCGTGCGCCGGCTCGCGGAGTCGACCGGCGGGGACGTACGGATCGGCTCCTCGGTGCTCGGCGGGACCGAGATACGGATCTGGATCCAGCTCGACGGGCGGACGCCGGTGAACCGGGGACACCGGCGGCTGCGGCGCGGGCGGCCCCGCAGGCCGACCGCCGCATAGGACTGAGCTCCGGCCCCGGCATCCAGCGCGTGCTGACCGGCTGACGGATATACTGGAATCCCGATCGGATATCCAGGAGGTCCGCCATGGCCAAGACGCTGATCGACATCGACGAGGAACTGCTGGCCGAGGCGGCCATGGCTTTCGGGACCAAGACCAAGAAGGACACGGTCAACGCCGCTCTCAAGGAAGGCGTCGAGCGCAAGAAGCGGGCCCTCGCGTTGGCCCGGCTCGCGGCACGGGCGGACGCCGGCGACTTTGACGTGTTGCTGGAGAAAGAGAACTACCGTCGATGAGCGCGGCGACCTACCTCATTGACACCAGCGCCCTGGTCCGCGTCCTGAAGCAGCCCGCCCGGGGACTCTGGGAGAAGCCCCTGAAGGAGGGGCTGCTCGCGCGGTGCCCGCTGACCGAGGTCGAGTTTCTGTACAGCGCCAGGAACGCCGAGGACCGGGTCGAGCTGGTCCAGGATCTGGACGCGCTGTTCGGCTGGGCCCCCCTGGATGATCGGGCGATGACCCGCGCGTGGGATGTGCAACGAGAACTCACCGAGAACGGAAGGCACCGGTCCGCCGGCGCCGTGGACCTGCTCGTCGCCGCGACCGCCGAGCTTCAGGGGCTCACCCTGCTGCACTACGACAACGACTTCGAGACCATCGCCTCGGTCACCGGGCAGCCGACCCAGTGGCTCGCCTCTCCCGGCACCCTCTGACCCGGGGCCTGCCGCCGGGGCGCGGCACTCCCCTGAGCGTGCCGCGCCCCGTCCCCCCGCCCCCGTAGGTCAGACCGCCTCCACCTCCGGCAACGTCCCCGTCCGCGCCGCCCGCCCGTACCAGCGGGCGCTCGTCTTCGGGGTGCGTTCGAGGGACGCGTAGTCCACGTACACCGCGCCGAAACGCTTGCCGTAGCCGTACGCCCACTCGAAGTTGTCCAGCAGGGACCACAGGAAGTAGCCCCGGACGTCCGCGCCGTCGGCGATCGCGCGGCGGACCGCCGACAGGTGGCCGTGGAGGTAGGCGACACGCTCCGGATCGTGCACCCGGCCGTCCGAGTCGACCTTGTCGTCGTAGGCCGCGCCGTTCTCGGTGATGTACAGCGGCAGCCCCGGCGCCTCACGCGTGTAGCGCATGATCAGCTCATGCAGGCCGGTCGGGTCGACCGTCCAGCCCATCTCGGTGCGGTCCCCCGGAGACTGGTGGAACGCCACGTCGTCCACGCCCGGCCACGGCGAGTGCTCGCTCGCCCCGTGCCCGTCCGCGCGCGGCCCCTTCGCCTTCGGGTCCGCCGCCGACACCAGCGACGGCGTGTAGTAGTTCAGGCCGAGCGCGTCCAACGGCTGGTTGATCAGCGCCAGATCACCGTCCAGGACGTACTCCCAGTCCGTGACGCCGGCCGTCGCCACGTACAGCGACTCCGGGTAGGCGCCGTGCAGGATCGGCCCGTGGAACACCCCGCTGGCCAGGTCGTCGATCTTGCGGACCGCGGCCAGATCCGCCGGGTCCTGCGAAAGCGGCCGCACCGCCGCCGAGTTGAGGGCGATCGCCACCTGGTTGCGGGCCGGCATCACCGACCGCAGCGCCGACGCCCCCAGCCCGTGCGCCAGGTTCAGATGGTGCGCGGCACGCAGCGAGGCCGCCGGGTCCGTACGGCCCGGGGCGTGCACACCCGAGGCGTAGCCCAGGAACGCGCTGCACCACGGCTCGTTGAGCGTCATCCAGTGCTCCACGCGGTCGCCGAGCGCCTCACCGACGATCTGCGCGTACTCGGCGAAGCGGTGCGCCGTGTCGCGCTCCGGCCAGCCGCCCGCGTCCTCCAGATCCTGCGGGAGGTCCCAGTGGTAGAGGGTGACGGCCGGCTTGATGCCCTGGGACAACAACTCGTCGACCAGCCGGCGGTAGAAGTCCAGACCCTTCTGGATCGCCGGGCCGCGCCCCGTCGGCTGCACCCGCGACCAGGAGACGGAGAAGCGGTAGGCGCCCAGGCCCAGCTCCGCCATCATCGCGACGTCCTCGCGGTACCGGTGGTAGTGGTCGACAGCGATGTCACCGGTGTCGCCGCCCTCGGTCTTGCCCGGCGTATGGCTGAACGTGTCCCAGATCGAGGGCGTACGGCCGTCCTCCCGCACCGCACCCTCGATCTGGTAAGCGGAGGTGGCCGCGCCCCAGAGGAAGGCGGGAGGAAAGGTCACCGGGGTGGCCGGCTTTTCGGAGTCAGGCATGGAAGCGCTCCCATTGGAGTCGTGGAGAGGCGACGGTGGAGGGGGAGAGGAGGGGGGGAGGGGAGGACGAGGGGCCGGAGCGGCGCTGACCCGGCCCCCTCGGACAGGGCGTCAGCCCTTGACGGCGCCCTGCATGATGCCGCCCACGATCTGCTTGCCGAAGATCGCGAACACCAGCAGCAGCGGCAGCGTGCCCAGCAGCGCGCCCGCCATGATCAGGGACTGGTCCGGAGTGTAGCCGCGGCCCAGACCCGCGATCGCGACCTGCACGGTCGGGTTGCCCATCTGGGTCAGCACCAGGAACGGCCACAGGAAGTCGTTCCAGGTCTGCACGAACATCAGCATGCCCAGCACGGCCATCGCGGGCCGCGCCGCCGGGAACACCACGTGCCACACCACGCGCCAGCTGCTCGCCCCGTCGACCCGGGCGGCCTCGATGATCTCGTCCGGCAGCGCCTGGATCAGGTACTGCCGCATGAAGAACACGCCGAACGCGCTCACCAGCGACGGGAAGATCACCGCCTGCAGCTGGTCCGTCCAGTCCAGCTTGGCGACCATCATGTACAGCGGGATCACACTGAGCTGCGGCGGCACCATCATCGTGCCGATGACGATCAGCATCAGGGCGTTGCGGCCCTTGAAGCGCAGCTTGGCGAAAGCGAAACCGGCGATCGTCGACAGGACGACGATGGTCACCGCCGATATGCCGGCCACGATGGTGGTGTTGAGGAACGCCTCACCCAGGTTGGCCTCCTTCCAGGCGATCTCGAGCTTGTCGAAGAGGCCGGAGCCGAACCACAGCGGCGGTGGGGACTGGGAGAGCCGGTTGTTGTCGCGGGAGGCGGCGATCGCCGTCCACACCAGCGGGAACAGCGAGCCGAGGGTGAACAGGGCCAGGATCACGTACGCGATCGGCCCGGCGTGCAGCTGCCCGCCCGCCCGCGCGGACTTGGGGCGCCGGGTGCGCTTCTGCGGTGCGGGCACCGCGTCGGCCGGGGGTTTCGTCACAGTCGTCGTCACGGCCGGAACTCCTTAATGACTGGCGCGCAGCCGGCGCGAGATGACGTAGTTGACGATTCCGACCACGATGAGGATCAGGAACATCGACCAGGCGATCGCCGAGGCCCGCCCCAGGTGCTGGTTCACCCAGCCCTGCTCGTACAGGTACAGGCCCAGCGTCTGGAACTGGTGCTCGGCGCCACCGGAGGCACCCTTGGTCGCGTCGAACAGCAGCGGCTCACCGAAGACCTGGCTGGCCCCGATCGTCGACACGACACAGGTGAACAGGATCGTCGGCCGCAGCGACGGCAGCGTCACATGGAAGAACTGCTGCCAGCGGTTGGCCCCGTCCAGGGCCGCCGACTCGTACAGCTCCTGCGGGATGGCCTGCATCGCGGCCAGGTAGATCAGCGCGTTGTAGCCGGTCCAGCGCCAGATGATGATCGTCGAGACGGCGATCTGCGACGGCCATCTGTCGTTCTGCCAGTCGATCTCGCCGATGCCGACCTGGTGCAGGATCCAGTTGATCATTCCGTAGTCGCGGCCGAAGAGCAGCGCGAACACCAGCGCGGCGGCGGCGATCGAGGTCGCGTACGGGGCGAGCATCACGACCCGGTAGAAGGTCGAGCCGCGCAGCTTGTAGTTGAGGATGTGGGCGATGCCCATCGCCATCAGCAGCTGCGGAACGGTCGAGATGATGCCGATGACGAGGGTGTTCTCCGCCGCGTTCCAGAAGAAGTCGTCGTCGAAGATCCGGGTGTAGTTGCGCAGTCCCACCCAGCTCATGTCGGTCGGCGCCGTCAGCTCCACCTGGTGCAGCGAGGCCCAGCCCGTGTACACCAGCGGGAACAGGCCGAACGCGACGAACAGCAGGAAGAACGGCGACACGAAGGCGTACGGGCTCCAGCGCACGTCCCGCTGCCAGCGGCGGGACAGCCGGGCCCGCTTCTTCGCGTCCGCGTCCGCGTCGGCGGTCACGGCGCCGGAGCGCGGGCGGGCCGGGGCCGCGCCCCCCTCCTTGTCGGGGGGCGCGGCGGTGTCGTGCCGGGTGGCCATACCGGTCACTTCTCCAGCTTGTTGTCGATGGTCTTGACGGCCGTCTCCCACGCCTTGGCGGGGGAGGTGCCCTTGGTGACCAGGACGAGGCCGTTGTCGTTCAGGCTGGAGCCGATGACCTGGTCCTTGGGGCCGATGACCTGGACGGGGTTCGTCTTCGCCGCCTCGGCGAAGATCTCGCCGATCGGCGCGTCACCCGTCATCTCGTTCTTCGCGCCGGTGACTTCGGGTGTGGTGTACGTGGCGGGTGCGCTCGGGAAGTTGCCCTGCACCTTGAACAGCTTCGTCTGCTGCTCCGGGGCGGTCAGCCAGGCCGCCAGCTTCTGGGCCTCCTTCACGTTCTTGCCGCTCTTCGGCACGGTGAGGAAGGCGCCGCCCCAGTTGCCGGACTTCGGCGCGACGGCCACGTCCCACTTGCCCTTGGCATCCGGCTTCGAGTGCTCCTTGAGCGTGCCGAGCATCCACGGCGGGCAGGCGATCGCGGCGAACTTGCTGTTGGCGACCGAGGCGTTCCAGTCCGGCTGGAACTGCGGCAGGGAGCCGACCAGCCCGTCCTTGGCGGCCTCCGCGGTCAGCATGAAGGACTTCTTGACGACCGGGTTGTCCTTGTAGATGACCTCACCGGACTCGTCGTAGAAGCGGACCTTCTCACTGCCGAGGATGGCGCTCATCAGGCCACCGGGGGTGTCCATGAAGGTGGTGCCCTTGGGGGCGTTCTTCTGGTACTCCCGGCCGACTTCGACCAGCTTCTCCCAGTCGCCGGCCCACCGCTTGGCCAGCTCCTCGCGGTCGGTGGGCAGCCCGGCCTTCTCGAAGAGGTCCTTGCGGTAGCAGATGGCCACCGGTCCCACGTCGGTGCCGAGGCCGATCGTCCGGCCGTCCTGGGTGGTGGCCTGCTTCCACTTCCAGTCCAGCCAGTTGTCCGGCTTCACGCCGGGCGCCTTCGAGACGTCCTCGAGCTTGTCCGCCTGGGTGGCCACCACCTCGGCGATGTTGGCGACTTCGACGGCCTGGATGTCCATCAGGCCCGCGCCGGTGGTGAGGTGGTTGACGAGCGCGGGGTAGTAGTTCTCGTTCCGCTGGGTGACGTTCTCCTCGATCTTGATCTTCGGGTTGAGCTTCTCGTACTCGGCGAAGAGACCGGCCTCCTTGAACCCGAAGGTGCCGAAGAGCCCCAGCTTGATGACGGTCTTGCCATCGGCGTCCCCCGACGAGCCGTTGTCGCTGCCACCGTCGTCGGCACAGCCGGCCAGCAGCCCGGCGCCCAGCGACGCGACGGCCGCGAGGACCATCGCCTTGCGGGCGGTTCGGATGCGTGCTCGCATGTCGTCCTCCTGTTGCCCTGACGTGCCGACCCCCCGGCCAACTGCATTGTTGGACCCGTTTTTGCTCGCTGCGGCTCGGGCGGGGAACGTGCGGGTTGTGTATGTGTCAGGTACTGTGGGAGCGCTCCCACCAGTGATGTGTTGAAGGGTCGCGGGTCGGAGCGGGGGTGTCAAGGGACCAGACGGCGAGATATGCGTTCAGTTATCGGGCTGTTAACTGGACTCGCACCGGTGCTGGTTGCGGACCGGGACAACGGTATCCAGCCAGTCGGTCCGGCTCGGCCGGTGGAAGCGGAACGCCGGGGGCGGCAGCCCTCGGCAGCGGTCACTTCCATCGGCGAGCCTGTTAAATTCCAGGCCAGCCGCAGAGTGCGGGTGTGGACGGGAAGGCGGAGCCCATGGCAAGCCACGGAGCGCGGGGCCGAAGCGGTGGCCGGCCCACCCTCGAAGAGGTGGCGGCGCGCGCCGGTGTGGGCCGCGGCACCGTCTCCCGGGTGATCAACGGCTCGCCGAGAGTCAGCGACGCCACCCGGGCGGCGGTGGAGGCCGCCGTCGCGGAACTCGGCTACGTTCCCAACACGGCGGCCCGAGCCCTGGCCGCCAACCGCACGGACGCGATCGCGCTGGTGGTGCCCGAGCCGGAGACCAGGTTCTTCGCGGAGCCGTACTTCTCGGACATGCTCAAGGGCGTCGGAGCCGAGATCTCCGACACGGAGATGCAGCTGCTGCTGATCTTCGCGGGCAACGACCGGGAGCGGCAGCGGCTCGCCCAGTACCTGGCCGCCCACCGGGTGGACGGTGTGCTGCTGGTCTCGGTCCACGCGGACGACCCGCTGCCGGACCTGCTGGCGCAGTTGGAGATCCCGGCGGTGATCAGCGGCCCGCGGTCCTCGGCGGAGACCCTGCCGTCGGTCGACTCGGACAACTACGGCGGCGCCCGTCAGGCCGTCGAGCACCTGCTGTCCCGCGGTCGCCGCCGGATCGCCCACATCACCGGCCGCCTCGACGTCTACGGCGCCCAGCGCCGCATCGACGGCTACCGCGACGCCCTGCGGGACGCGGGCCTCGGAGCGGACGAGGCGCTGATCGAGGCGGGCGACTTCACGGAGGAGGGCGGCCACGGTGCCATGCGGGCGCTGCTGGAGCGCCACCCCGGCCTGGACGCGGTCTTCGCCGGTTCCGACGTCACCGCGGCCGGCGCCCGTCAGGCGCTGCGCGAGGCGGGGCGCCGCATTCCCGACGACGTGGCGCTCGTCGGCTACGACGACTCCGCCATAGCCCGCCACATGGATCCGCCGCTCACCAGCGTCCGCCAGCCCATCGAGGAGATGGGCCGCCGGATGATAGACCTCCTCCTCACCGAGGTCGCCGACCGCCGTCCCCTGGCGTCCCGGGGCCTCGACCGGCGCCAGGTGGTCCTGGCCACGGAGCTGGTGGCGCGGTCGTCGTCGTGACGGGCATCTCCGGCGCCAGCGCACGGTTCACGCCCCGCGGGAGCAGGCAGCGGCATGACCGCGGTCGGTGCACTGAGGTCCAGGCAGCGCCGCAGGGTCTCCACGTCGGGGACGAACCATCGCGCCGACGGCTGTCGTAGGGTCTGCCCCACCCTGTTCCGGGGGGCTTGCCGGAATGCCTGAGCCCGGCGCCGCATGATCGGCTGTCCGCACGGGATTCACGTGACGGAAGGTGGACAGGTGAGAGTCCGGATCGGGTACTCGGCATGGATCGTGGGCGTGGTGCAGTTCCTCGTCATCCACGTCATCGCCGAGTCGGCTTGGGCGAGACCGTACAGCTGGGCACGGAACAACATCAGCGACTTGGGCAACGTGCACTGTGCCCTGCAGCCAGAGCCCGAGCCGCGTTATATCTGCTCTCCCGATCACGACCTGATGAACGCGTCGTTCATCACTCTGGGAGCACTGCTCGTCGTCGGCGCCGTCCTGACCGGCGGTGCCCTGTGGCGCAGAGGCCCCGCCGCGGCCGTGGCGCGGCTGCTGCTCGCTGGTGCCGGCGTGGGATTCGTGCTGGCCGGTCTGGCTCCCGCGGACGTCAACGAGGACCAGCACGTCCTGGGCGCCTTTCTCATCATGGCGACGGGCAACATCGGTGTAGCACTGGCGGGATTGGCCCTGGCGGACCACGTTCCCGCCCCGTTGCGGTGGGGCACCAGCTTGCTGGGCGTCACGGCGGTCACGGCTTTCGGGCTGTTCCTCTCCCACCACTACCTCGGTCTCGGCATGGGAGGTATGGAGCGGGTCGCCGCCTTTCCTCTCCTGTTCTGGGCATGTGCTGCCGGTGTTCGTGGCCTCGTCCCTCGGACAGGTCGTACGCAGGAGGCGGTGTCGGCAGAGCGTCTCGGTCGCGTTGGCTGAGGCCGACAACGAGAGAGGCCGGCGGCTGCGTTCACGCAGCCCCCGGCCTCTCAAAAGAGGGTGAGTGACGGGACTCGAACCCGCGGCATCCTGGACCACAACCAGGTGCTCTACCAGCTGAGCTACACCCACCATGACCGGCTTGGAGATCAGTGCTGTCTCCGACCGGCCGAGAAAAAGTGTACAGGGTCCGAAGGGGTGCTCGCGCACGCCTTTCCCAGCGCCCCCCGACGGTCCCCTGTCACGCCTACTGGCCTGGCAGAACGTACTTCGCGGCGATCGTCCGCGCGGTGTCCGAGTCGGGCCCGGGCTGCGGGACGAAGACGGCCTCACGGTAGTAGCGCAGCTCCGCGATCGACTCGCGGATGTCGGCGAGCGCGCGGTGGTTGCCGTTCTTCTGCGGGCTGTTGAAGTAGGCCCGCGGGTACCAGCGGCGGGCCAGCTCCTTGATCGACGACACGTCGACGATCCGGTAGTGGAGGTAGTCCTCCAGTGTCGGCATGTCGCGCAGCAGGAACCCGCGGTCCGTGCCGACGGAGTTGCCGCACAGCGGGGCCTTGCCCGGCTCCTTGACGAACTCCCGCACGTACGTCAGGACCTGGTCCTCGGCGTCCTTCAGCGTCGTGCCGCCCGGCAGCTCGGCGAGCAGCCCGGACGCGGTGTGCATCTGACGCACCACCTCCGGCATCGTCTCCAGTGCCCGGTCCGGCGGCCGGATGACGATGTCCACGCCCTCGCCGAGCACGTTCAGCTCGGAGTCGGTGACGAGGGCGGCCACCTCGATGAGCGCGTCGTCCGACAGCGAGAGGCCGGTCATCTCGCAGTCGATCCACACCATGCGATCGTTCATGCGTCTCACCTTACGGCGAGCCGCCCGGCGCCGAGCCGACCGTGCGGTGACCTTGTGGCCAAGGCCTCCCCGCTCCGAAAAGGGACCGGGCCCGCGGGGGTCTCTCCCCGCGGGCCCGGTCACCGGCTCACGTCGCGCTGCGCTGCCCGGGCAGACTCGCCCGGCTGGGTATGTACGCTTCCCGCCCGTTGTCGGACGAAGCCGACGCGGACACGGCCGGGGCCGACCCGACCGCGCCGGCCGCAGCCGCACGGCGGGACTGGGGCGGGACGGGGTGCTCCGGGTGGCCGGAGGCGGATGGCTGGCCCGGCTGACCGGGATGCCCCGGGTGGCCGGGATACCCCGAGTAGCCGACCGGTGCGCCGGCCCCCGGCCCGCCCTGGGCGCTCTCGGTGTCCTGCGGCCGCTCGCCCTGCGGTCGACGGGCGCGGTACGCCGCCCGGTAGGCGGCCGGGGACGAGCCCAGCTGGCGGCGGAAGTGCCCGCGCAGGGCCACCGGCGACCGGAAGCCGCAGCGTCCCGCCACCTCGTCCACCGAGTAGTCCGACGTCTCCAGCAGCCGTTGCGCCTGGAGCACCCGCTGCGTGATCAGCCACTGCAGCGGAGCGCTGCCGGTCAGCGAGCGGAAGCGGCGGTCGAACGTACGACGGCTCATGTACGCGCGTGCCGCCAGCGTCTCCACGTCGAACTGTTCGTGGAGGTGCTCCAGCGCCCAGGCGACGACCTCGGCGAGCGGGTCGGCGCCGATCTCCTCCGGTAAAGACCTGTCGAGGTAGCGCTCCTGGCCGCCGCTTCGGCGCGGGGGCACGACGAGCCGCCGGGCCAGGGCGCCGGCCGCCTCGTTGCCGTGGTCGGTGCGCACGATGTGCAGGCAGAGGTCGATGCCCGCGGCCGTGCCGGCCGACGTCAGCACGTCACCGTCGTCGACGAACAGCTCCCGCGGGTCCACGTGCACCGACGGATAGCGTTTCGCCAGCGTCGGCGCGTACATCCAGTGGGTCGTCGCGGGACGGCCGTCCAGCAGGCCCGCCGCCGCGAGGACGAAGGCGCCGGTGCACAGCCCGACGATGCGGGCGCCCTCCTCGTGTGCCCGGCGCAGCGCGTCGAGCGCCTCCTCAGGTGGCGGAGAAGTGATCGAACGCCAGGCCGGTACGACGACCGTGCCCGCGCGGGAGATCGCTTCCAGGCCATGCGGTGCGCTGAGTTCCAGGCCCCCTGTGGTCCGCAGCGGGCCGTCCTCACCCCCGCACACCAGCAGTCGGTAGCGCGGTACGCCGGCGTCCTGGCGGTCGATCCCGAACACCGACAACGGTATGGAACTCTCGAAGATGGGGCCGCCGCTGAACAGCAGCACCGCGACGATCTCCTTGCGGCGTCGCCCGGAAAGCTTCCGGGCCGCGGCTTCCGGCGCGGCAGTGGAGTCGTGGCTCATAACTGCTAAGCCCCCCTCGGTGGTCGCGGCTCCTCGGTTGTGTCGCTCCTGCACGTTTCCCCTCGGTCCTGCACGAGTCCCCCGCCGTAGACAGTCAAGATCGAATCTACTGTGTCCGGTCGCGCCGAGTTGGCCGGTTCGGCACTCGGCAGATTGTCGACTTGGCAACTTGGCGTGAAGCATTCGATCACGAAGCGTTGCACTCGTGGGACGGGCAGGGAAGTGCGCCTTGTCGCGGTGGCCAATCCGCGTAGGGTGCGCAGGGCCCCAGAGGCCCTTTCCGTGCAGGTCGAACAGGGGTTGGGGGGTGCTCCGGAGGGGGCATGCCCAGGTGCGAGAAGTTGGCTGAAAACCGCCGTGCACGTGCACGGAAACCGGTCAGCTGACCGGTGTATCTCCCCCGGTGTGCCGTCCGCCACGGTGCGACCCCGTTCCGGTGCGGTGGTGCCTGCCGCGGTGGGGCGCCCGGTCCTCGGCCGCCATCCGGGCCGCGCCGCGCTCCGACTGGCGCAGCAGCACCCGGCAGGCGCCCGTGACGGCCGCCAGTCCGAGGGCCGTGCCGGCGGCGCCGCCCGGCGAGGTGCCGTACACCAGGAGCACGACCGGGACGAGCAGGCAGCTGAAGGCCGCCCAGCGGACCACGTCCCCCGCGGTGTCCCGCGGCGGCGGGGTCACGCGGTTCACGCGGTTCGCCTCGGAGGAGGGGCGAGGTCCGGACATGCGTGCTCCCTTGGCGTGACTCGCGGTGTTCAACGCTCGGCCGCAGGACAGGTCACTGTCCGACCCGATCGCCCCCACGGGTAAGTGAATCCTGTGCAAACCGCCTGTACAGCGCAGCAACCATTGCGTTACGGGCGTCGCCTCGTGCATGCTCCCTGGAACCCGCACGCACGGCGGGCGTGGTCTGGGTTAAGGAGGCGTGCCGCCGTACCCTTGGGGGTATGGGGTTGGGAAGACCATTCCCGGACACAGCTCAGCCGCACCTGCTGCATCCGTCAGCGAGCTCCGCTCGCGGGCCCACCCATAAAGGATCACAACGCCGAGACAGCCATGGCCGGTCACGAATTCTTCGAACCCGCGGACCGCAAGCGGCCCGTCGCCGATCCCACGGCGGCCGAGCCCCTGGCGGCGGAAGAGCCACGTCATTCCTGCGATCCCGCCTTCAAGCACGGGGTCGTCGTCGGCTTCGACGGCTCCACCTCCAGTGAGCGCGCCCTGGCGTACGCGATCGGCATGGCCCATCGCTCCGGGTCGGGCCTGATCATCGTGCACGTCGCCAACCGGCTGCCGACCACGGTGTGGGCGGGGTGCGAGCCGCCCGTCTTCGTGGACGTGCCGGACCACCGGACCGAGGTGCTCGGACTGGAGCTGGCGTGTGCGGACTACCTCACCGAGGTGCCCTGGATCCTGGTCGAGCGTGGCGGGGACATCTGTCACGAGCTCGAGGAGGTCGGCCGCGAGTACGAGGCCGACGCGATCGTGGTCGGGTCGACCAACGGCATCGTGGGCCGGATCTTCGGTTCGGTCGCCGGGCGGCTCGCCAAGCGGGCACAGCGGCCCGTCGTCGTCATTCCCTGAGAGCGACTCCCCTTGTGCAGTGCGTGAACCTACTCACGCGTAGAGGTGTTTGTGCCCTTGTGAAGGGCATATAGCGGGCACCGCACAACTGCACATGCACGAAGGGAGCCCGCCGTGGACAAAGACGTCTCCGCGGGAATCGGAATCACGACCGTGGTCGGTCGACTCGCCCTCGGAATCACCCTGTTGGCCTTCGGGCTGGGGCACACCGGTGTGCTCGACGGTGTGTCAGCCGCTGACGCCGGATCAATCGCCCAGTACGTGGGCGGTATCGCGCTCTTCGTCTCCGGGCTGATGGCCCTCCGGGAGGGCGACGCCGCCGGTGGCACGGCCTTCTCGGCGCTCGGGGCGCTGTGGTTCACGTGGGCCGTGTCCGACGTGGCCTCCGGCAATGAGGCCGGGCTGTTCCTGCTGTTGTTCGCCCTGGTGGCACTGTCTCTGACGTTGGCCGGTGGGGATCAGCTCGGGCAGGCGATGTACGGGCTGTTCTTCGTGGCGCTGCTGCTCATGGCGGTCGCCGAGTTCGCCGGTGGCGACGGGCTCACCAAGGTGGGTGGCTGGTTCGCCGTGGCTTCGGGAGCGGTGGCTTGGTACGCCGCGACCGCGGTGCTGGCGCACTGGCCGACCGTTCTTCCGCGACGTGCTGCCGGCCGAGGTGTGACGGCCACCGGCTGAAAGGGCAGCCGACGTCGGGGCGTTGGGCGGCCCCGGCGTTCTGACGGGCCCCCGGTGATGGGTGGCATCACCTGGGGGTCCGTCCTCTTGTTCGACCGGTGCGGGTGCGCTGTGGTTGCTCGCGCAGTTCCTCGCGCCCCTAGAAGAGAGTCACTTACTCAACCGTCACGGACTTGGCCAGGTTGCGGGGCTTGTCGATGTCACGGCCCAGGGCCAACGCCGTGTGGTAGGCGAGGAGCTGGAGCGGGATGCCCATCAGGATCGGGTCCAGCTCGTCCTCGTTCTTCGGGACGATGATCGTCTCGTCGGCCTTCTCTTCGTGCTGGTGGGCCACCGCGAGGATCTTGCCGCTGCGGGCCTTGATCTCCTCCATGGCCGCGCGGTTCTTCTCCAGGAGGTCGTCGTCGGGGACGATCGCCACCGTCGGGAGGGCCGGCTCGATCAGGGCCAGGGGGCCGTGCTTGAGCTCGGAGGCGGGGTAGGCCTCCGCGTGGATGTAGGATACCTCCTTGAGCTTCAGGGAGGCCTCGCGGGCCACCGGGTAGCCCCGTACCCGGCCGATGAAGAGCATCGAGCGGGCCTCGGCGTACTGCAGGGCCAGCTTCTTGACGTCCTCTTCCTGCTCCATGATCTCGGCGATCTGGGCGGGCAGCTTGCGCAGGCCCTCGATGATGCGCTTGCCGTCGCGGACCGACAGGTCGCGGGTGCGGCCGAGGTGGAGGGCGAGCAGGGCGAAGGCGACCGTGGTGTTGGTGAAGCACTTGGTGGAGACGACGCAGACCTCGGGCCCGGCGTGCACGTAGATGCCGCCGTCCGCCTCGCGGGCGATCGCCGAGCCGACCACGTTCACCACGCCCAGGACCCGGGCGCCCTTGCGCTTGAGCTCCTGCACGGCGGCCAGCACGTCGTAGGTCTCGCCGGACTGGGAGACCGCGACGTAGAGGGTGTCGGGGTCGACGACCGCGTTGCGGTAGCGGAACTCGGAGGCGGGCTCGGCGTCGGCGGGGATGCGGGCCAGTTCCTCGATCATCTGGGCGCCGATCAGGCCCGCGTGGTACGAGGTGCCGCAGCCGAGGATCTTCACACGGCGGATGCGCCGGGCCTCACGGGCGTCGAGGTTGAGACCGCCCAGGTGCACGGTGGAGAAGCGGTCGTCGATGCGGCCGCGCAGCACGCGGTCCACGGCGTCGGCCTGCTCGTGGATCTCCTTGTGCATGTAGGTGTCGTGGCCGCCCATGTCGTAGGAGGCGGCCTCCCACTCGACGGTGGTGGGCTCGGCGGTGGTGCGGGTGCCCTCGGTGGTGTACGTGCGGAAGTCGTCGGCCTTCAGGGTGGCCATCTCGCCGTCGTCGAGGGTGACGATCTGGCGGGTGTGGGCGACCAGCGCGGCGATGTCCGAGGCGACGAACATCTCCTTCTCGCCGATGCCGAGGACGACCGGGGAGCCGTTGCGGGCGACGACGATGCGGTCGGGGAAGTCGGCGTGCATGACGGCGATGCCGTACGTGCCCTCGATCAGCCGGAGGGTCTCACGGACCTTGTCCTCCAGCTTGGTCGCCTGCGAACGGGCGATGAGGTGGGTGAGGACCTCGGTGTCGGTCTCGGAGAGGAACTCGACGCCGTCCGCCTCCAGTTTGCGGCGCAGGTCGGAGGCGTTGTCGATGATGCCGTTGTGGACGACGGCGACCTTGCCCTCGGCGTCCAGGTGCGGGTGGGCGTTGACGTCGGAGGGGGCGCCGTGGGTGGCCCAGCGGGTGTGGGCGATGCCGGTCGTGCCCTTGAAGCGGGCGGGGACCTTGGCCTCCAGGTCGCGGACGCGTCCCTTGGCCTTGACCATCTTCAGGCCGGACGTCTTCGGGGAGGTGACGACGATGCCCGCGGAGTCGTAGCCGCGGTACTCCAGGCGCTGCAGGCCCTCAAGGAGCAGGGGAGCGACGTCACGCTTCCCGATGTAACCGACGATTCCGCACATAGATCCGTATTCCTAGCCGTAGACGATGCGCCGCAGCTGCCGGAGCGAGAGCTCCGGCGGGGCCACCGCGCGGTATTTGAGGTCCGCCTCGATCCGTTCGAAGATCGCCGCGTTGACCAGGCCCTGGGCCTGGAGCTCACGGTGGCGGCGACGGACGTACTCCTCGGTCGTCTCGTCGAAGTAGGCGAGCACGTCCTGGATCACACGCAGCGCCTCGCCCCGGCTGAGGGGGCTGGACCGCGTCAGATGATCAACGAGTTCGTCGTGCACCTGGTAGATCCTGAGCCACCGGCGAGAGTTTCGCAAGAATTCTGCCCGCTTTCGGGCATGTGAGCGGATCGACCTCCCCACGCACCGTCCTTCTGGACGCTTTTCGCCATGGGGTGGATTGTTCCACCGGTCTCACGAGAGAGTGGTCCAGACCTCTTGGAGCTCAATGGCTCATGGAAGGGACGTTTCTGTGAGAGCGCTTCGCCTTCTCGGTTCCCTGCTGCTGGCCGCGACGGGCGTCTCCGTGACAGGAGCCGCCCCCGCGACGGCGGCATCGCCCACCCCGCTCGACCGCGTGATCCCCGCGCCCGTCTCGGCCGCCCCGGGCGGGCCTCCCTATCGGATCACCCGCGGCACCCACATCCGCGTCGACGACTCCCGCGAGACCCGCCGCGTCGGCGAGTACCTCGCGAAGATCCTCCGCCCCTCCACCGGCTACCGCCTCCCCGTCACCGCCCATGGCACCGGAGGCATCCGGCTCCGCATCGCCGACGGCCCGTTCGGTGCCGAGGGCTACCGCCTCGACAGCGGCCGCAAGGGCGTCACCATCACGGCGGCGCGGCCCGCCGGCCTCTTCCACGGCGTGCAGACCCTGCGCCAGCTGCTCCCCGCGGCCGTCGAGAAGGACACCGTCCAGCCCGGCCCCTGGCTCGTCGCGGGCGGCACCGTCACCGACACCCCGCGCTACGGCTGGCGCGGTGCCATGCTCGACGTCTCCCGGCACTTCTTCACCGTCGAGCAGGTCAAGCGCTACATCGACCAGCTCGCCCTCTACAAGGTCAACAAGCTGCATCTGCACCTCAGCGACGACCAGGGCTGGCGCATCGCCATCGACTCCTGGCCCCGACTGGCGACCTACGGCGGATCGACCGAGGTCGGTGGCGGCCCGGGCGGCTCCTACACCAAGGCCCAGTACAAGGAGATCGTGCGGTACGCCGCCTCCCGCTACCTGGAGGTCGTGCCCGAGATCGACATGCCCGGTCACACCAACGCCGCTCTCGCTTCGTACGCCGACCTGAACTGCGACGGCGTGGCACCCCCGCTCTACACCGGCACCGAGGTCGGCTTCAGCTCGCTGTGCGTCGGCAAGGAGATCACGTACGACTTCGTGGACGACGTGATCCGCGAACTCGCCGCACTCACGCCGGGCAGGTACCTGCACATCGGCGGCGACGAGGCGCACTCCACCAGCCACGAGGACTACGTGAAGTTCATGGACCGGGTGCAGCCGGTCGTCGCGAAGTACGGCAAGACGGTGGTCGGCTGGCACCAGCTCACCGGGGCGACGCCGGCGCGGGACGCTCTCGCGCAGTACTGGGGGCTCGACGGCACCAGTGCCGAGGAGAAGGCACAGGTCGCCAAGGCCGCTCAGAACGGGACGGGGCTGATTCTGTCCCCGGCCGACCGGGTGTATCTCGACATGAAGTACACGAAGGAGACGCCGCTGGGGCTGTCCTGGGCGGGGTATGTCGAGGTGAAGCGGTCGTACGACTGGGATCCCGGGGCGTATCTGCCGGGGGTGCCGGGCGGGGCCGTGAAGGGCGTCGAGGCGCCGATGTGGTCGGAGACACTCGAGAACTCCGGGCACATCGAGTACATGGCGTTCCCGCGGTTGCCGGGGGTGGCCGAGCTGGGGTGGTCGCCGGCCGCTTCGCATGACTGGGAGCGGTACAAGGTGCGGCTTGCCGCGCAGGCTGAGCGGTGGAACGCCCTGGGGATCGAGTGGTACCGGTCGCCGCAGGTGCCGTGGGGTTCCGGCGGTCGGTGATGCGTCTGCGGGGGCGTGGGGGCTGGTCGCGCAGTTCCCCGCGCCCCCGGAAAAGGGCGCGCGGTTCCCGTGACCCTGAAACGACAGGCACCCCGGAGGACCGTACTCCGGGGTGCCCGCCTGTTCGTGGGGTCAGAACTCCGCGATCGGGTTCCTCAGGTTCCCGACCAGCTGGAGGGCGCCGGACGGGTCCGACAGGTCCACCATCTGTTCGTTGTTGCGGAGCTGGAGGCGGTTGAGGCAGGAGAGGGCGAACTCGGGGGCGAACATGTCGTACTGCCTGAACTTGTCGGCGAGTTCGGGCGTCGACTCCTGGTAGGCGCGGGTGACCTCCGCGACCGTGCGCCAGAAGTCGTCCTCCTCCAGGATGCCCTCGGTGGCGAGGTTCGCCGCGAGGAAGCGGAAGAAGCAGTCGAAGACGTCCGTGAAGATCGACAGGAGTTTCTTGTCCTCCGGGACCTCCACCCGCAGCCGCTCGACCGTCGGCGGCAGCACCGCCTCCGGGTCCATGACGGCGATCTCCTCGGCGATGTCCTTGTAGATCGCCCGCTGCACGACCCCGTCCTTCAGCACGAGGATGACGTTCTCGCCGTGCGGCATGAAGACCAGGTCGTAGGCGTAGAAGCTGTGCAGGAGGGGCGTGAAGTACGCCTGGAGGTAGCGGCGCAGCCACTCCGTCGGGGTGAGACCCGACTGCTCGATCAGCGCGCCCGCGACCGACGCACCCTCGTGGTCGACATGGACCAGGGACGCCATGGTGGCCAGCGACTCGCCCTGCTGGAGGGACGGCACCGGGCTCTCCCGCCACAGCGCGGCGAGCATCTTGCGGTACGGCGAGTAGCGGTCCGTGGCCTTCTCGTACTCCAGGTGCCGGTAGCCGACCGCGGCGCGCTCGCGGATGATCGACAGGCCGGTGGCCTTCAGCACCGGGTCGCCCTCGATGAGCTGGGCCAGCCAGTCGTTGATCGCCGGAGTGGCCTCCATGTAGGCGGCCGAAAGACCGCGCATGAAGCCCATGTTGATGACGGACAGGGCCGTCTTCACGTAGTGCTTCTCGGGGCTGGTCGTGTTGAAGAAGGTGCGGATGGACTGCTGGGCCAGGTACTCGTCGTCGCCCTCGCCCAGGCACACCAGGTGTTTCCGCGCGACCTCGGCCGCGAAGGTGACCGTGAGCTTGTTCCACCACTGCCAGGGGTGGACGGGGATCAGGAGGTAGTCGGCCGGGTCGAGGTCCTGGTCGCGCAGCACGCCGTGGAAGCGCTCGACGGTCTCCGCGCCCAGCTCCTCACGCAGGAACGACTCGTACTCGATGCCGACACCGGCCGTGAACGCGGCACGGGAGCGATGCGCGGCGAGCCAGACCAGCCGGACCGGGCTCGCCGTCTCGGGGGCGTACGACAGGTACTCGTGGATGCCGAAGCCGAGCCGTCCGTTGTTGGCCACGAAACAGGGGTGGCCCTCGGTCATGCCGGTCTCGATGGTCTGGAAGTCGCCGCGGGCGAGCTCGGCCGCCGTGAGCTGCGGCTTGGTGAGCTTGTAGCAGGTGCCGGAGAGGGTGGAGGAGATCTCCTCCAGGTAGACCGGCAGGATGCTGTCGCTCAAGCCCAGGGACTTCTGCAGTTCGATGAAGAAGTCCAGGGCCGCCAGCGGCTGCTCGGCACCGTCGCGGTGGCGGGTGATCGAGTCCGCGTCGACCTGCCAGTGGTCGAGGGCGCGCCGGGTGGCCCTGAAGGTGTACCGGGTCAGGCCGTCGTCGCTGCGGACGACGTACTCGCCGTCACCGGTGGCCTCCGGCGTGATGAGCCGCTCGTGCGCGAACTCGGCGAGGGCCTTGCGGATCAGGAGGCGGTTGGCCCGCGCCCAGCGGTGGGGGGACAGATGCGCTACGGCGTCGGACAGGGTCATACGGCTACTCCTCGGGCGGCCAGGAACTGTGCGCGCGTGCAGAAGCTGAGCAGCGCGCGCTTCTCCGGCTTCTGGATCTCGCGCTCGGGTACGAACCCGACGGCCTCGTTCAGGGCGTGGACCGCCTTGTTGTCCACGTCGGGCTCCACGACGACACGCTGCACCGCCGGGTCCTCGAAGAGGTGCGCCATCACGGCGGTGATGACGGACCGGGTGAAGCCGCGGACGGGCGTGTCGGTCGGCGGGGTGAGGAAGTGCATGCCGATGTCACCCGGCTGCGGCTCGTACAGGCCCACCAGTTCGCGGTGGGCCGGGTCGTACTTCTCCATCAGGAAGACGGGGACACCGTCCTGGAGGCCGAGCTCGGCGTGGTGGTGCTCGTCGGCCGCGATCTCGAGATAGGCGCGCTCGACGTCCTCCGGTTTCGCGTCCTGCATCATCCAGAAGGCGGCCTTGGGGTGGGTGACCCAGGAGTGCAGGAGACGGGCGTCCTTCAGCGGGTCGAGGGGGCGGAACGTGAAGGTCATACGGTGAACTCCTGGAACGCGATCGTCTTCTCGACCGGGTAGTACTCGGTGCCGAGCAGCTCGCGGATGATGTACGCGTTCCGGTACGGGCCCATGCCCAGGTCGGGGCTGGTGATGCTGTGGGTGTGGACGCCGGCGTTCTGGAGGAAGATCCCGCGGCCGGTGACGTCGATGGCGTAGTTGCGGGCCACGTCGAAGTTGCCCCGCGAGTCGTAGACCAGGCGGTCGCGGACCGGCTTCAGGAACTCGGGCTCGGCGTACTTGTAGCCCGTGGCCAGGATCAGGCCCTCGGAGGTCAGCTCGAAGTCCTTCTCCTGCTCCTCCTGGCGGAAGCCGAGCGTGTACGTGCCGTTCTCGTACACCGCGCTGTTCAGCGAGGAGTTGGTAAGCAGCCGCGTGGGCACGGGACCGCCGAGGTTCTTCTGGTAGAGCAGGTCGAAGATCTCGTTGATCAGGTCGCCGTCGATGCCCTTGAACAGGCCCTTCTGCTCGCCCGTGAGGCGGTAGCGGGTGGCCTCGGGCAGGTCGCGGAAGTAGTCGACGTACTCCGGGGACGTCATCTCCAGCGTGAGCTTGGTGTACTCCAGCGGGAAGAACCGCGGGGAGCGGGTGACCCAGTTCAGCCGGTAGCCGTGGACGTCGATCTCGCTGAGCAGGTCGTAGTAGATCTCGGCGGCGGACTGGCCCGAGCCGACCAGCGTGATCGAGTCCTTCTTCTGCAGCTCGGCCTTGTGCTGCAGGTAACGGGAGTTGTGGATGAAGTCGCCGCCCAGGCCCTGGCAGGCCTCGGGGATGTGGGGCGGGGTGCCCGTGCCGAGGACGAGGTGGCGGGCGCGGAAGACGTCTCCGGCCTCGGTGTGCACGACGTAGACGTCGTCCTCGTGGCGGACTTCCGTCACCGTCGTGCTGAAGCGGATGTTGCTCAGCTTGTTCGCGGCCCAGCGGCAGTAGTCGTCGTACTCGACGCGCAGCGGGTAGAAGTTCTCGCGGATGTAGAACGAGTACAGCCGGCCCTTCTCCTTCAGGTAGTTCAGGAAGGAGTACGGCGACGTCGGGTCGGCGAGCGTGACCAGGTCCGACATGAACGGGGTCTGGAGGTGGGCGCCGTCGAGGAACATCCCCGCGTGCCACTCGAAGTCGGGCTTCGACTCCAGGAAGACGCCGTCGAGTTCGGCGATGGGCTCGGTCAGGCAGGCCAGGCCGAGGTTGAAGGGGCCGAGCCCGATGCCCACGAAATCATGGGTTCTGGTCGGGTTGTCAGGACGCGCGGTCAAGGGACTCTCCCAGGTACTGCTCGGCGTGGCCGGCGATCAGGTCGAGGACGGCGGCGATGTCGGACGCCTGCGTCTCGGGGTTCAGCAGGGTGAACTTCAGGTAGTGGCGACCGGCGACCTTGGTGCCCGCGACGATGGCGTCTCCGGAGGCGAACAGGGCCTTGCGGGCGTAGAGGTTGGCCCGGTCGATCTCGGCGGGGTCGGTGACGTCCGCCGGGATGTAGCGGAAGACCAGCGTGGACAGGCTCGGCTCGACCACGACGTCGAAGCGCGGGTCGGCGGCGAGCAGCCGCCAGCCCTCGCGGGCCAGTTCGCACACCTCGTCGAAGAGCTGCCCGATGCCGTCGGCGCCCATGGTCCGCAGGGTCATCCACAGTTTGAGGGCGTCGAAGCGGCGGGTGGTCTGCAGGGACTTGTCCACCTGGTTGGGGATACGTTCCTGCACCATGCGGCGCGGGTTCAGGTACTCGGCGTGGTAGGTGGCGTGGCGCAGCGTGGCCGCGTCGCGGACCAGCACGGCGGAGGAACTCACCGGCTGGAAGAAGGACTTGTGATAGTCGACGGTGACCGAGTCGGCGCGCTCGATGCCGGTCAGGCGGTCGCGGTGCTTCAGGGAGGCGAGCAGGCCGCAGCCGTAGGCGGCGTCGACGTGCATCCAGGTGCCGAACTGCTCGCACAGCTCGGCGATCTCGGGCAGCGGGTCGATGGAGCCGAAGTCGGTGGTGCCGGCGGTGGCGACGACGGCCATGGGGACCAGGCCGTCCTTCCTGCAGCGCTCCAGCTCGCGGGCGAGGGCGACGGTCTGCATGCGCTTGTCGTGGTCGACGGGGATCGAGACGACTGCGTCCTGGCCGAGTCCGAGCAGTTTCGCGGACTTCTTCACGCTGAAGTGGCTGACCTCGGAGGCGAAGATGCGCAGTGTGCCGAGGCTGTCGCTCTTCGCCTCCTCGCGGGCCAGCAGCAGCGCCTGGAGGTTGGACTGGGTGCCCCCGGAGGTGAACACGCCGTCGGCGGCCGGCCCGAGGCCGATGCGCTCGCTTGTCCAGTCGATCAGTTTCCGCTCGATGAGCGTGCCGCCGGCCGACTGGTCCCAGGTGTCCAGCGAGGAGTTCACGGCGGACAGGACGGCCTCACCGAGCACGGCCGGTATGACGACCGGGCAGTTGAGGTGGGCCAGGTAGCGGGGGTGGTGGAAGTAGATCGCGTCCCGGAGGTAGACCTCCTCCAGTTCGTCGAGCACCGCGGCGGTGTCGTGCAGCGGCTGGTCGAGGTCGATCTCGTCGATGCGGGGAGCGAGGGCGTCGACGCTGACGCCGGTGAACGGCCTGTCGGTGGCGGCGAGTTTGGCGGCCACCCGCTCGACTCCTTCGGTCACGGAGCGGCGGTACTGCTCCGCGGTGGTGTCGTTGAGCAGGTGCGAGCGCATGTAGGGGTCCTCCGGTGGGGACAGTCCGGTACGGGACAGGGTGGCTGAACCGCCGGTTCAACTTAGGTAAGCCTAACCTAAATTGACTGACGGAGAACAGGCCCCTGCCGTGACTGTGGTCACTCAGGTTTCATCGCTGACGGTCGGTCACGCTTCGGCCCGCAGCTCTTCCTCGCTCACGCCGTGGCGCCAGTAGCCGACGAAGGTGACCCGACGGCGGTCGACCCCGCGCTCCTGCACGAAGTGCCGCCGCAGTCGCTTCACACAGCCGGACTCGCCGGCGATCCAGACGTAAGGGCGGTCAGCGGCGGTGACGGGGTGGTCGCGGAGCAGGTCGAGGGCCATGGGTGACCCCTCGTCGTTCCCCCTCTCCTCCCGTACCAGCCAGGTGATCTCGGCGTCCGCCTCGGTCGCCAGGTCCTGGATGTCCCCGGCGTGGGGTACCTCCAGCCAGACCCGGGCGCGGGTGCCGGCCGGGAGTGACTCGACGATGGCCGAGGCGGCCGGTACGGCGGTCTCGTCGCCCCAGACGAGCACGAGGCCGGTGTCCTCGGGCGGCCGGAAGCGGATCGCCCGGTTGTCCGCGATGGCCGGCCCCAGGAGCAGGACCCGGTCTCCGGCCGTCGCCCGGGCGGCCCAGCGGGAGGCGGGGCCGGCCTGGACCGAGGCGCCCGGCTCGATGCCGTGCAGGGCGAAGTCGATGTCGATCTCGTCCGGGTCGCGGCGCAGTGCGCGCAGGGTGTACGACCGCATCACGGCCCGTACGTCGTCCGGCAGTTCACGCCACCCCTGCCACCATCCGTCACCGAGCTCGAGCGGAACGACCGGCTCGGGCTGCCCGGGGTGGGGCAGGAACAACGACAGCGACTGGTCGCGCCCGTCGGAGTGGAAGGCGTGCAGATCCGGCCCGCCGAAGGTGACACGGACCAGCGACGGACCGAGCCGCCTCGTCCGTACGACCTGGAGTGAGAAGAAACGGAACGGGGCGGCTACGGCGGTAGTCATAGGGACTCCTGAGTCTTCGTCAGGCAGTGGGGGGTGCACCTCAGGGGCGTGGGGAACTGCGCGACAAGCGGGATGCGGCCGCGGCCGCGGACCTGGCCCGCAGCCCCCACGGCGCTGAGCGCCTAGCTGACCTTCTTCGCGGTCTCGATGGCCTTCGCCAGGTTCTCCACCAGCGGCACACACTTGTCGTAAGACAGGATCGGCTCGGCCGAACGCGCGATGACCTGCCCGGCCTTCACCGCCGGCAGCTTCTTCCACGTCGCCTCGGTGATGTCCTTCGGCTGGATCGCCGAGGACCGGTCATCCATCATGATGACGTCGGCCTTGTACTTGTCGACGTTCTCCCAGCTCAGGCTCTCGAACCAGCCGCCGCCCTCGGCCTTGGCCTTCTCCGGCGGCTCGATGAAGTTCACGCCGAGGGCCTTGAAGTACTCCAGGTCGACGGAGAGGTTGGTGCCGGAGACGTAGAACAGCTCCTGGCTTGCGGAACCGGCCATCACCTTGATGTCGGGGTGCGCCTTGGCGGCCTTGCGGAGCCGCTCGGAGGCCTCCTCGAACCGCTTCTTGGCGTCGGTGACCTTCGCGGCCTTCATGTCGCCGCCGAGGGACTCGGCCAGCTCCCACATGCGCTGCAGCGGGGCGGTGAGCTGACGGTCGTAGACGGAGATGCCGACACTCGGCGCCAGCTTGGCGATCTTGCCCTTGGAGGCCTCGGGGACGTACCAGAGGGTCCCGGCGTCGTCGAACATCGTGCTGATCAGCACGTCCGGGGCGAGGGCGGCGTACTTCTCGACGTTGAACTGGTCCCAGGTGTTGCCGAGGATGGTCACCTTGCTGATGTCCATGTCGCCGGCCTGGACATCGGGCTTGCCGTCCTGCGTCTTGGTCGGGCCGAAGACGCCCTTCACGGAGACGCCGTAGTCGTACAGGGCGGCGGCGACACCGGTGAAGGCGACTATGTTCGCGGGGACCTTGTCGAGCTGGACGTTCTTGCCGCGGTCGTCCTTGAAGGACCAGGGGCCGGACTTGGCGGCACCCGTCGAGCCCGAGCCGCCGTCCTTGGAGTCTTCGCTGCCACACGCGGTCACGAGGGCGCCGAGTCCGAGGGCGCCACCGGCGGCGAGGATGTCGCGGCGGGAGAGGCGGGCGGTTCTGGCGTTCGACATGGCTGGGTCTGCTTTCGTGCGTACGGAGCTACTTCGGGCGCGACTGTTGGCCACGTGGCCGGAATCAGGCTTAGGTTAGCCTAACCTCAGATCTTGTCCAGAGGAGCCCTGATATCCGTGCCCGGGGGAGTGGGCCGGGATGCCCACCGAAGCAGTGATCCGAATCACGGGAGCGCCGAGACTCGCCGACGAGCCCCGCCTATGACTTGAGGCGGCTCGTGAGGGCCCGCACCAGGTCGGTCCGGGCGACCCGGAGCGTGAACTCCCCGCCGTCCGACGCCGGTTTCGCGTACCAGGGGAGGCCGCGGCGGCGCCACTTGGCGGGAGCGAGGCTCACGGGCGCCGGCGGCAGCGGCAACGTCCAGGACCCGAGCCGAAGTTGTCCCTTCCACAGGCCGGAAGGCAGCTCGGTGACCGGTACCCGAACCAGGAATTCTCCGCCGGCCTCGGGGGCCGGCCGGGCGGGGAACGCGGCGCTGCCACCCCGGCCGTCCTCCAGGTGAACGGCGAGGGCGCCGTCCGGGAAGGCGGCGAGCGTGCACCGGCCGGCGAACTCCAGTTCCGTGGGCGCGCCGGGAGCCCAACGCACCGCGGGGACGCTGAGCTGCTGCAGCACTCGGTGCTTCCGCTCGCCGAGGTCGAGCGTGAAGTTGCCGTGCGGTCTGGTGGTGTACGGCGTCACGGCACGGATCTCGTCGCCGGTGTTCACGATGTGCGTCTCCGGCTCGCCGGAAACGCCACGGTCCCGCTTGCTGCCGATCCGGACCTCGCGGGAGATACCCTGAGCGGCGATCGCGAGGGAGATGTCCCAGAGTCCGTCGGGGAGCGGTGCGCCGTCGCCCGCGGTCGTGATGTCGACGGCGGCCTCGAAACCGGCCTGCTCGTAGCGATACCGCCCCTCGTCCTCTGCTTCGCCGAGCCGAGGTGTCGCCGTGTGCGTGACCGGAAGCCGATACTCCGACCCGCTGTCCCGCTCGCGCAGGACGAGCTCGGTGGACACGTCCTCGGTGGCGACGCGGTGCAGGTATCCGTGTCCGGCCAGGTGCAGCACGGCGCCCCGCAGTTCGGCGCGGCTGACGTGGTGGCGCACGCCGAGCTGGCGGGTCACGTCGTAGCAGGTGTCGGGGATGCCTCGGGACGGGTCGCGGAGGTAGGGGTAGCGGGCGTAGGCGCGGCCGCCGTCGACGAGGACGGGGGTCGCGACGCCGCTCCTGGCCAGCTCGCGCTCGAATCGGACCAGTTCGAGGAGTTCGTCCAGCATGGTGTGCCGGACGAGGTGCAGACGCAGGCGGGCCATCGCCGACAGCTGGTCGCTCATCCCCTCGTGCCAGAGTGGTGCGATGACCTCGGCGAGCCGGGCCAGGGCCTTCTCCTGCTCGGGGCGGGGCTCGTGCACCAGGTGGTCGAGGAGTTGCCGCACCTCCACCGTCAGGTGGCGGTGGGCCAAGTGGTCACGTCGGGGACCGGGCGGTACCTGCTCCAGGAGCAGGTCGACGACGCGAGGCAGGAAGCGCAGGCGGGGTTCCGTGCCGCCGGTCCGCAGCGTGATGTTGCCGCTGTCCTCGCGCTCGACCCAGAACAGGCAGTCGTAGTCGGCGAGTACGGAGATGCCGTCCGCGTGGAGATAGGCGGGGCCGACGAAGAGCTGGTCCTCGCCGATCTTCAGATCCGTCGGGAACCGCAGCTCCAGCCGCTCCAACAGGCTCCGGCGGAACAGCTTCATGGGGTTGAGCGTCCAGTACACGCGCGACGAGAACACGTCGGTCCTCGGCTGGTTGCGACGGAACATCGACGTGGGTGCCCCGCGCCCGCCGACCCCGACCATCTTGCCGAGTACGACGTCGGTGCCGTTCTCCTCGGCCATGGCCACCATGCGTTCCAGTGCCTCGGGGCTCAGGTAGTCGTCGGCGTCCAGGAAGAAGACGAACGTGCCCCGGGCGTGGTCGAGTCCCTTGTTCCGCGGTGCTGAAGGTCCACCGGAATTCTCCTGGTGGAAGACCCGTAACAGTGTCGGGTATTCGCTCGCGAGCCGGTCGAGTTCCTTGCCCGTGCCGTCGGTGGAACCGTCGTCGACAGCGAGGATCTCCAACGCGTCCTGACCGATGCTCTGCTCGGCGACGGACGTGATGCAACGCGTGAGATAAGGCATCGCATTATAGGCAGCGATAATCACCGAAACGGCAGGGCCGGTCATCGTAAAACTCCCCCAGAGTTACGAGGCACGCCCCTTCCGACGGCTCGGCCGGAATGCGCGGGTGGTCAGCTCACGCGCAAAGGAAAGTGCCATAGGTGCAGTGAACATACCATGAGCCCTTACCGCCTCTGGCGGAATCTTCCAGTCAGCCGGAATTCACTGGACTCAGTCGGCCCCGCCCACTCGTGCCCGATTTTCGCCCGTCAGGACTGGCCGTAGCGGCGGAACGCCGCAGTCTCCACGCTCCAGGGGCCGAACGGTACCGAGTCCCCGAAGATGTAGGGCTCCTTGCGGCTGTAGCGGTTCCTGCAGGGGTCGGAGTGGACCTCGATGGTGCCGGTGCGGGGATCGACGATGAGGTAGTGCGGAATACCCATGGCAGGGTATTCGCTGAGTTTTTCGCCGTAGTCGTCGTTCGGATAGGACGGCGAGACGATTTCGACGACCGCCAGGACCTGCGTCGCGTCGACGGCGAGACCTTCCTCGTCGAGTGCGGACTCGGGGATGACGACGGCGTCGTGGCGGCGCATGCGGCCGATTGCCGGGTGCTCGATCTCAGGGCCGTTCGCGCAGATGTAGCCGGGGTGAGTGTCGAGGAGCTGCTCGTCCAGCTGCTCGCAGATGCGGCGGACCGTGCCCTCGTGGCGCTTCGAGGGGCACATCATGGCCAGTATCGGACCCGACGGGCCGATCTCGACGCTCCAGGCCCCTTCCAGGTGCTCGGCGAATGCTCCGAGCTCCTCGGCGAGTGCGCGCATCCTCGCGTAGTCCATGGTCCGAGCGTACGCAGGGAAGGGGGGCGGGGGCCCGCACCATAGCGGGTGCGGGCCCCCGGGGGCGGTCAGCCCGCCAACCCCAGCTCCCGCGCGATCAGCATCCGCTGCACCTCGCTCGTGCCCTCGCCGATTTCCAGGATCTTGGAGTCGCGCCACATGCGGGCGACGGGGTACTCGTTCATGAAGCCGTAGCCGCCGTGGATCTGGGTGGCCTCGCGGGCGTTGTCGACGGCGACCGTGGAGGAGTGGAGCTTGGCGAGGGCGGCTTCCTTCTTGAAGGGGTCGCCGGAGACCAGGCGGGCCGCCGCGTCGCGCCAGGCGAGGCGGGCGGTGTGGGCCTTCATCTCCATGTCGGCGATCTTGAACTGGATGGCCTGGTTGGCGGCGATCGGCTTGCCGAAGGCGTGGCGTTCCTTGGCGTACTTGACGGACTCGTCCACGCAGCCCTGGGCGAGGCCCGTCGCCAGCGCCGCGATCGCTATGCGGCCCTCGTCGAGGATGCGCAGGAACTGGGCGTAGCCACGGCCCTCCTCGCCCAGGAGGTTCGCCGCCGGGACGCGGACGTCCGTGAAGGACAGCTCGCGGGTGTCCGAGGCGTTCCAGCCGACCTTGGAGTAGGGGGCCGCGATCGTGAAGCCGGGGGTGCCGGAGGGGACGATGATCGAGGAGATCAGGGGTTTGCCGTCCGGGGTGCGGCCGGTGACCGCCGTGACCGTGACCAGGCCCGTGATGTCGGTGCCCGAGTTGGTGATGAAGCACTTCGTGCCGTTGATGACCCACTCGTTCGTCGACTCGTCCAGGCGGGCCGTCGTGCGGGTCGCGCCCGCGTCGCTGCCGCCGTCCGGCTCGGTCAGGCCGAACGCGCCCAGGAGTTCGCCCGCGCAGAGGCGGGGGAGCCACTCCCGCTTCTGGGCCTCCGTGCCGTAGCGGTAGACGGGCATCGCGCCGAGGGAGACGCCGGCTTCGAGGGTGATGGCGACCGAGGAGTCGACTCGCGCCAGTTCCTCCAGGGCCACGCCCAGCGCCAGGTAGTCGCCGCCCATGCCGCCGTACTCCTCGGGGAACGGCAGCCCGAACAGGCCCATGCGGCCCATCTCCCGGACGATCTCGTACGGGAACTCGTGCCGCTCGTAGAAGTCGCCGATCTTGGGTGCCACGACCTCGTGCGCGAACTCCTCGACCGTGCGGCGGAGTTCCTCCAGCTCGGGGGAGAGACGGTAGTCCATGGTGGTCACTGCTCCTCGGTGTCCTCGTGGGACAGGGCTCGGACGGTGCGGGACGGGCTGGGTCGGCCCAGGTGGGTGGCCATCCACGTGCTTGTGGCGACGAGGCGGCCGAGGTCGATGCCGGTGTCGATGCCGAGGCCCCGCAGCATCCAGACGAGGTCTTCGGTGGCCAGGTTGCCCGTGGCCGACTTCGCGTACGGGCAGCCGCCGAGGCCGCCCGCCGAGGCGTCGACCGTGGTGACGCCCTGCTGGAGGGCCGCGAGGGTGTTGGCCAGGGCCTGGCCGTAGGTGTCGTGGAAGTGGACGCCGAGAGCGGACGGTGGGACGCCCGCCTCGTCGAGGGCCGCGAGGAGCGCGACCACATGGCCCGGGGTCGCGACGCCGATCGTGTCGCCCAGGCTCAGCTCGTCGCAGCCCATGTCCAGCAGGGCCCGGCAGACCTTCACCACCTGGGCGACCGGGACCTCGCCCTCCCAGGGGTCGCCGAAGCACATGGAGAGGTAGCCGCGGACGTGGACGTCCGCCGCCTTCGCTCGGCTGACCACGGGGTCGAACATCGCCAGTGCCTCGTCCACCGTGCGGTTGAGGTTGGCCTTGGCGAAGGACTCCGTGGCACTGGCGAAGACCGCCACCCTCCGGGCGCCCAGCGCCAGGGCGCGGTCCAGGCCGCGTTCGTTCGGGACGAGGACCGGGAGGGCCACCGGGAGGTCGCCGACCATCGGGAAGAGCCGCTCCGCGTCCGCCAGCTGGGGGACCCACTTGGGGTGGACGAAGCTGGTCGCCTCGATCGTCGTCAGGCCCGCGTCGGCGAGGCGGCGGATGAACTCCGCCTTGACCTCCGTGGGGACCGTCGCCTTCTCGTTCTGCAGGCCGTCGCGCGCGCCCACCTCGTGGATGCGGACGCGGCTGGGGAGGTCCCTGGAAGGGACGACCATCGGGAGCCCTGGGACTGTCATTCCGGAGCCTCCTCGTGCGGTGCGATGACCGCCAGCACCTGGTCCATGGCGACCGTGGTGCCGGGCGACACGTCCAGTTCGGTGACCTTGCCGGCGTGCGGGGCGGAGATGACGTGCTCCATCTTCATCGCCTCCACCACCAGCAGGCTCTGGCCCGCGCTCACCTCGTCGCCGACGGCGACCTTCACCACTGTCACCGTGCCGGGCATCGGCGCGGTCAGCGAGTCGGCGCCCGCGTGGGCCGCCCGGTCGAGGGACGCGGCCACCGGGTCGTGGTCGCGTACGTGCCAGGCGTCGCCGTCGCGGCCCAGCCAGTCCCCGGCGCGGTGGAAGGTGTGGCGGACGCCGTCCAGCGTGACGGAGACCTGGTCGTCGGTGACGGTGGCGGTGCCGCGCGGGGTGTACTCCAGGGCTTCCTGCACCCGCAGGTGGAAGGCGGGGGGCTTCCGAACCCCGCCGAGCCGCCAGCCGCTGGGGACCGAGAAGGGGTCCGTCCAGCCGCCCGGCCCGGGACGCAGGCCGTCCAGGCGTACGGCCGCCGCCGCCTCGTACACCTCCTCCGGCACGTCCGCGGAGACGAGCCCTTCGACTTCCCGCTCGACGAGGCCGGTGTCCATGTCCCCCGAGACCACCGCCGGGTGGGCGAGCAGGCGGCGCAGGAAGCCGGCGTTGGTCTGCACGCCGAGCGTGACCGTCTCGGCGAGGGCCGAGCGGAGCTTGCGCAGGGCCGTGGCGCGGTCGGGGCCGTACGCGATGACCTTGGAGAGCATCGGGTCGTAGAGGCTGCCGACCTCCGTGCCCTCGGTGAGGCCCGAGTCGGTGCGGATGCCGTCGCCCTGCGGCTCACGCAGCCTCAGGACCGTGCCGCCGGAGGGGAGGAAGCCGCGGGCCGGGTCCTCGGCGCAGATACGGGCCTCCACGGCGTGGCCCGTCAGCCGTACGTCCTGCTGGGTGAAGCCGAGAGGCTCGCCCGCCGCGACCCGCAGCTGCCACTCGACCAGATCCAGGCCCGTGATCAGCTCCGTGACCGGGTGCTCCACCTGGAGGCGGGTGTTCATCTCCATGAAGTAGTACGACGACGGGTCGTTGCCCGGCACGATGAACTCCACCGTGCCCGCGCCCCGGTAGCCGCAGGAACGGGCCGCCTGGACCGCCGCCTCGCCCATCGCGGAGCGCGTCTCCTCGTCGAGGAGCACGCTCGGCGCCTCCTCGATGATCTTCTGGTGGCGGCGCTGGAGGGAGCACTCGCGCTCCCCGAGGTGGACGACGTTGCCGTGGCCGTCGGCCAGGACCTGGATCTCGATGTGGCGGGGCCGGTCGATCCACCGCTCGACGAGGAGCGTGTCGTCGCCGAAGGAGGCACGGGCCTCGCGGCGGGCCGAGGCGATCTCCTCCTCCAGCCGGGTGAGGTCCCGCACCAGGCGCATGCCCTTGCCGCCGCCGCCCGCGCTCGGCTTCAGCAGCACCGGCGCGCCCAGCTCGCGGGCCGCCTCGGCCAGATCGGGGTCACGTCCACCGGGGACGACCGGTACGCCGGCCTCGCGGACGGTCTCCTTGGCGCGGATCTTGTCGCCCATGAGGGCCATCGCGTCCGCCGGGGGGCCGATGAAGACCAGGCCCGCCCCGGCGCAGGCGCGTGCGAAGGCGGCGTTCTCGGCGAGGAAGCCGTAGCCCGGGTGGACCGCCTGCGCGCCGGTGCGGGCCGCGGCCTGGAGCAGGCGCTCCACCGACAGGTAGCTCTCCGACGCCGGGGCCGGGCCGATCCGGACCGCGGTGTCCGCCTCGCGGACGTGCCGGGCGTCGGCGTCCGCGTCGGAGAAGACGGCCACCGAGCGCACGCCCAGCGACCGCAGCGTACGGATCACCCGTACGGCGATCTCGCCGCGGTTGGCCACCAGCACTGTCTCGAACATCGTCGTCCGTCCCCTCACATCCGGAAGACGCCGAACTGGGGGTCACCCAGGGGCGCGTTGGCGCACGCGGTCAGGGCCAGGCCCAGGACCTGGCGGGTGTCCAGCGGGTCGATCACGCCGTCGTCCCAGAGGCGGGCCGTCGCGTAGTAGGCGTTGCCCTGGCGCTCGTACTGGGCGCGGATCGGGGCCTTGAAGGCGTCCTCGTCCTCCGCGGGCCAGGACTCGCCACGGGCCTCCAGCTGGTCCCGCTTGACCGTGGCGAGGACCGAGGCGGCCTGCTCGCCGCCCATGACCGAGATCTTGGCGTTCGGCCACATCCACAGGAAGCGGGGGGAGTACGCCCTGCCGCACATGGAGTAGTTGCCCGCCCCGTACGAGCCGCCCACCACGACCGTCAGCTTCGGCACGCGCGTGCACGCCACCGCCGTGACCATCTTGGCGCCGTGCTTGGCGATGCCGCCCGCCTCGTAGTCCTTGCCGACCATGAACCCGGAGATGTTCTGCAGGAACACCAGCGGGATGCCGCGCTGGTCGCACAGCTCGATGAAGTGGGCGCCCTTCTGGGCGGACTCGGAGAACAGGATGCCGTTGTTGGCGACGATGCCCACCGGGTGGCCGTGGATCCGGGCGAAGCCGGTGACCAGCGTCTGGCCGAACTCCGACTTGAACTCGGCGAAACGGGAGCCGTCGACGACGCGGGCGATGATCTCTCGCACGTCGTACGGAGTGCGGGAGTCCACCGGGACCGCGCCGTAGAGCCCGTGCGGGTCGACCTTGGGCTCGGTCGCCTCCGTGACCTCCCAGGGAAGTGTCCCGCGAGCGGGGAGCGTGGAGACGATGGTGCGGACGATGCGCAGCGCGTGCGCGTCGTTCTCCGCGAGGTGGTCCGTGACGCCGGAGATCCTGGAGTGGACCTCGCCGCCGCCCAGCTCCTCCGCCGTGACGACCTCGCCGGTGGCCGCCTTCACCAGGGGCGGGCCGCCCAGGAAGATCGTGCCCTGGTCGCGGACGATCACCGCCTCGTCGCTCATCGCCGGGACGTACGCCCCGCCGGCCGTGCAGGAGCCCAGGACCGCGGCGATCTGCGGGATGCCGGCGCCGGACATGCGGGCCTGGTTGTAGAAGATGCGGCCGAAGTGGTCGCGGTCCGGGAAGACCTCGTCCTGCATGGGCAGGAAGGCGCCGCCGGAGTCCACGAGGTAGACGCAGGGGAGGCGGTTGTCGAGGGCGACCTCCTGGGCGCGGAGGTGCTTCTTGACCGTCATCGGGTAGTACGTGCCGCCCTTGACGGTGGCGTCGTTGGCCACGACCACGCACTCGCGGCCGCTGACCCGGCCGATGCCGGCGATGACTCCGGCGGCCGGGGCCTGGCCCTCGTACATCCCGTCGGCCGCGAGCGGGGCCAGCTCCAGGAACGGCGATCCCGGGTCGAGGAGGGTGTCGACGCGGTCGCGGGGGAGCAGCTTGCCGCGCGCGGTGTGGCGGGCGCGGGCCTTCTCGCCGCCGCCCTGTGCGGCCGCGGCCAGCTTCGTGCGCAGCTCCTCGACGAGGGCGCGGTGCGCCTCCTCGTTGGCCCGAAAGGCCTCCGACGCGGGGTCTGCCGCGCTCGTGAGCTCCGGTGCCTCGTGCATCCTGCGGGTCCCCTCACTTGTTAATGAGCGTTAACGCATTTCCTTCAGGTTAACGACCGCTAACCTCGCTGTCTAGAATTGATTTCATGACCACCAGAACCGACGCCCCCACCCGCCGCGAGCAGATCCTCAAGGAGGCCGCCCGGCTGTTCGCCGAGCGGGGCTTCCACGGGGTCGGGGTCGACGAGATAGGCGCCGCGGTGGGGATCAGCGGGCCCGGGCTGTACCGGCACTTCGCGGGCAAGGACGCGATGCTCGCGGAGCTGCTGGTGGGGATCAGCGGGCAGTTGCTGACCGGGGCGAAGCGGAGGCTGGCGGAGGCGGACGGGGGTGGGCCGGAGGCGGTCCTCGACTCGCTGATCGAGGGGCACATCGACTTCGCGCTCGACGACCGGCCTCTGATCACCCTGCACGACCGGGAGCTGGACCGCCTCCGGGACAGCGACCGGAAGATGGTGCGGCAGCTGCAGCGGCAGTACGTGGAGCTGTGGGTGGGGGTGGTGCGGGAGGTGTACCCGGGGTTCGAGGAGCCGGCGGCCCGGTCCGCCGTGCACTCGGTGTTCGGGTTGCTGAACTCGACACCGCACCTGGGGAGGGGTGGGTCGCTGCCCGGGCGGGGGGCCACGGCCGAGTTGCTGCACCGGATGGCCCGGGGGGCCTTCGCGGCAGCGGGGTCACAGCAGCCTCCGGCGTGACGAGCGTTACCCCGCCACCACCCTGGACGGCCTTTGATACTCGCCGGTATCTTAGGGTGAGCAAGCGCTTAGACAGCTGAGGTCCGTGGAGGTGGCGGCGTGCGCCGTACGGTGTTCAACGAGGATCACGAGGCGTTCCGGGAGACCCTGCGCGCCTTCATCGAGGCCGAGGTCGTGCCCGTGTACGACGAGTGGTTCGCGGCGGGCCAGGCGCCCCGCGACTTCTACTACAAGCTCGGTGAGCTGGGGATCTTCGGTATCAACGTGCCGGAGGAGTTCGGCGGCGCCGGCCTGGAGAGCCACAAGTTCGAGGCCGTGCTCTACGAGGAGACCGCTCGCGCCGGCGTCCAGTTCGGCGGCTCCGGCGTGCACGTGCTGCTCGCCCTGCCCTACATCAAGATGCTCGCCACCGACGAGCAGAAGAAGCGCTACCTGCCGAAGTTCGTCACCGGCGAGGAGATGTGGGCCATCGCGATGACGGAGCCGGGCACCGGTTCCGACCTCGCGGGCATGAAGTCCACCGCCAAGCTGAGCGAGGACGGCACGCACTACGTCCTGAACGGCGCCAAGACCTTCATCACCGGTGGCGTGCACGCCGACCGCGTGATCGTGTGCGCCCGCACCTCCGCCCCCACCGCCGAGGACCGCCGCCACGGCATCTCCCTGTTCGCCGTGGACACCAAGTCCGAGGGCTACTCCGTCGGCCGCAAGCTCGACAAGCTCGGCCTGAAGACCTCCGACACCGCCGAGCTGGCGTTCGTCGACGTCAAGGTGCCCGTCGAGGACCTCCTCGGCGAGGAGAACAAGGGCTTCTACTACCTCGGCCACAACCTGGCCTCCGAGCGCTGGGGCATCGCCTTCGGCGCCTACGCGCAGGCCAAGGCCGCCGTGCGGTTCGCCAAGCAGTACGTCCAGGAGCGCACCGTCTTCGGCAAGCCGGTCGCCCACTTCCAGAACACCAAGTTCGAACTGGCCGCCTGCCAAGCCGAGGTGGACGCCGCCGAGGCCGTCGCCGACCGCGCCACCGAGGCCCTGGACGCCGGTGAGCTCACCCCCGCCGAGGCCGCCTCCGCGAAGCTGTTCTGCACCGAGGTCGCGCACCGCGTCATCGACCGCTGCCTCCAGCTGCACGGCGGCTACGGCTACATGAACGAGTACCCGATCGCCCGCCTGTACGCCGACAACCGCGTCAACCGCATCTACGGCGGCACCAGCGAGATCATGAAGTCGATCATCGCGAAGGACATGGGGCTGTAAGCCGGCCGTAGTCATTGCCCGGTACAACAGTCTTCATGAGCCAGGCACTTCAGGACCTCCTCGATCTGCTCGACCTGGAGCAGATCGAGGAGGACATATTCCGCGGCCGGTCCCGGTCCGCCGTCGTCCCGCGGGTCTTCGGCGGCCAGGTCGCCGCGCAGGCGCTCGTCGCCGCCGGACGGACGGTCCCCGAGGACCGGCTCGCCCATTCCCTCCACGCGTACTTCCTGCGTCCGGGGGACCCCGGCGCGCCCATCGTCTACACCGTCGACCGCATCCGCGACGGCCGGTCCTTCACCACCCGCCGGGTGGTCGCCGTCCAGCACGGCAAGCCGATCTTCCACCTGTCGGCCTCGTTCCAGGTGTACGAGGACGGGCTGGACCACCAGGAGCCGATGCCGGCCGCGCCCGATCCCGTGACGCTGCCCACCGGGGAGGAGCGGCTGCGCGGGTACGGCCATCTCGACCCCGTGATCGTGGAGAAGTTCCTCGAGGCGCGGGCCGCCGTCGATCTGCGGTACGTCGACGAACCGCCGTACGGGAGGTTCGGCGAGCCGCGCGAGCCGCACTCGCAGGTGTGGTTCCGGACGAACGGCAAGCTGGCCGACGATCCCCTCCTGCACGTCGTCCTCGCCACCTACGTCTCCGACATGACGCTGCTCGACTCCGTGCTGCTCGCACACGGGCGCGGCGGCTGGGCCGTCGGGGACGTCGTCGGGGCCTCGCTGGACCACGCGATGTGGTTCCACCGGCCGTTCCGCGCCGACGAGTGGCTGCTCTACGACCAGGAATCCCCGTCCGCGCACGGCGGCCGGGGACTGGGGCAGGCCCGGATCTACACACAGGACGGGCGGCTGGCCATCTCGGTGATCCAGGAGGGCGTGGTCCGCGTCCCGCGCGAGCCGCGCGTCAGCTGAGGCCCGCCTCCGCCAGCAGGTACGCCGTCATCGGGTCGTAGTGGCGCGGGCTGACGACGTGGTCGTCGAGGGGCACCGTGACCTGTACGGTGCCCTCGGCCTCGGCGATGAACAGGGCCGGGTCGTTGCAGTCGGCGTAGCCGACGGAGTCGACGCCGTGCTGTCCCGCGTATCCCGCCCAGCCGTGGTCGGCGACGACCAGGTCGGGCAGCGGGCGGCCCGCGCGTTCCAGGGCGGTCAGGATGGCCTTCATCGGTTCGCCCGAGTGGGTGTGCCACAGGGTGGCGCCGTGCTCCAGCACCGCCACGTCGGCGAACTGCATGACGTAGCCCTCGTCCGTCGTCAGGCCGTCCGGGATGACGACGATCTCGCAGCCGGCCGCGCGCAGGGCGGACGCGGTCGCGCGGTGGACGTCGAGCAGGCCGCCGGGGTGGCCGGTGGCGAAGAGGACCCGCTGACTGTCGTCGGCCGCCTTGCGCAGCCGGCCGGCGAGACGGTCCAGGGCCGCGACCGTCAGCTCCGGGTCGATGGTGTCCTGGCCGTACCGGTGCTCGGGGTCGTCGTTCACGCCGACGCGTTCCGCCATCACCGCGAGGACGTCCTGCTCGTCGCCCCAGCGGTCGCCGAGTTCCAGGCCGAGCCAGTAGTGGCGGTCGCCGTTGGACAGCTTGCGGTAGTGGGAGAGGTTGTTCTCGCGCGGGGTGGCGACGTCGCCCGCGATGCGCGTCCTGACGAGGTGGTCGACGAGTTCGGCGCGGCTGGGTGTCCCGGGTATCGGCATGCCTCCCATTGTGGGGCAGCCCCCTGGGGGCGTCCCTGGCGTATCGCACCCTGGGATGTGCGTCACGTACTCAGCAGGACGCGGGCCGTACGTGGGTCGCGGTACTCAGATCCGCCGCAGCGCGAACCAGAGTTCCATGCGGACGTCCGGGTCGTCCAGGTCCGTCTCCAGCAGGGCCGCGCACCGGGCGATGCGCTGCCGCACGGTGTTGCGGTGCACCGAAAGGGCGACGGCGGTGCGGTCCCAACTGCCGTGCAGGGACAGCCAGGTGCGCAGCGTCTCGGTGAGCGCGGGCTGGGCCGTGACGGGGGCGAGGAGCGTACGGGCGTGGGCCGTCGCCTCGTCGGGCGGGACCAGGTCGGCCAGGGCGGGGCGCGGGCCGTGGCGGAGCAGCGGGGTGCGGGTGGCGCGGGCCCGGGCCAGGGCGCGGGCCGCCTGGGTGTCGGCGACGGGCCAGTCCTCCGGGGCGACGGCGGCGCTGACGCCCAGGGTCCAGCCGGGCAGCGGGGCCGGTGCCCGGTCGGCCGGGACCAGGACCCGTACGACGTCGCCCGCCGGGTCGACCAGGGCGGAGCCGAGTGCGGCGCCCAGCGCGGAGGCAGCGACGGCGTCGGGGGCGCTGCCGGTGTCCGGCCGGGCGTGCACGACGATCCAGCGCTGCCCGCCGAGCAGCGGCGCCACCTCCCCGGGCGGGGCTCCGAGCAGCAGCCGCACCAGCGCCGAGGAACGGGCGGCACCGGTGCCGCTCTGCTGCTCACCGGTGAGGAGGGACAGCAGCACGGCCGCGACGGAGGCGACGGTGTGGTCCCCCGGCGCGCGTTCCGGGGCGGCGACCCCGAGCACGAAGCCGCGCCCGGCGCCGAGGGCGTAGGCGGCGAGGTGGGTGCCGGAGACGGTGTCGGTGGCGGAGGTGGGATGGGGCGGACCCCCGGGGCCCTCGTTCGCCGGCCGTACGACCTCCGCCAGCCGCACCAACGCCTCGCGTGCCTCGCCCCCCGGCTTCCGCCCCGCCCCCGCGATCTCCGTCCCCTCCGGCCCGTACAACACCGCCCAGCCGCCCAGTCGCTGGGCGAGCTGCCGGAGGACCGACGGGACCGGGTCGGGGCGGGAGGCGGCGGCGGTGAGGCTCTGCTGGGCCTCCGTGACCCGGCGCAGTTCGGCCAGGCGGGCCTGGGCCATCAGCTGCCAGACGGCGCGGGCGACGCCCGAGAAGGTGGTCTGCGGCGGTACCTCCAGCAGTGGCAGGCCGTGCGTCTCACAGGCCTCGACCAGCGCCCTCGGCACCGTGTCGTGCACCGGCGCCACCCCGAAGCCCAGGGCCGCACCGCCCGCCGCCACGATCCGGAACACATAGTCGTCGAAGTATGTCCCCGAGCCCGCCGCCTCCGGGATGTGCACGCCCGCCGTGAGCAGCAGCTCCCCGCCCAGCAGGTACGGATACGGGTCCGCCATCTCCGAGGTGTGCACCCAGTGCACGACGGTCGCGGGGTCGTCCGGGCCGGCGATCCGGCGCAGGGCCAGATCCTCACGGGCCAGGAGGGACGCGAGGGGAACGGGGGGCGTCGGGGGCACCGCCGGATCGGGCATGCTGTGCGTTCCCTCCATACAGGCGCCGCTCAAGTGGATGAAACGTACACTTCGCAGTCGCTTTCCGGCCACCTAGGGTCAGTGCTCGTCCACCTCGTCCCCCGCCGCCTCAGCGTGCGCGAAGGAGGTCCTCATGGCCGTCGACTATCTCGTGATCGTCGCCTACCTGGCCGGAATGCTGGCCATGGGCTGGTGGGGCATGCGCCGCGCCCGGTCCAAGAGCGAGTTCCTGGTGGCCGGCCGGCGCCTCGGCCCGGCCATGTACTCCGGCACCATGGCGGCGATCGTCCTCGGCGGCGCCTCCACCATCGGCGGGGTGGGGCTGGGCTACCAGTACGGCCTGTCCGGCGCCTGGATGGTCTTCACCATCGGCCTCGGCCTGCTCGCCCTGTCCGTCTTCTTCTCCGCCCGCATCGCCCGGCTGAAGGTGTACACCGTCTCCGAGATGCTCGACCTGCGCTACGGCGGCCGGGCGGGCGTGATCTCCGGTGTCGTCATGTGGGCGTACACCCTCATGCTCGCGGTGACCTCGACCATCGCCTACGCCACGATCTTCGACGTCCTGTTCGACATGAACCGCACACTCGCGATCGTCCTCGGCGGCTCGATCGTCGTCGCCTACTCGACGCTCGGCGGGATGTGGTCGATCACCCTCACGGACATGGTGCAGTTCGTCGTGAAGACCATCGGCGTGCTGCTCCTGCTGCTGCCGATCGCCGTCGTGAAGGCCGGCGGGTTCGGCGAGATGAAGGCCCAGCTGCCCACCGAGTACTTCGACCCGCTGGGCATCGGCGGCGAGACGATCTTCACCTACGTGCTGATCTACACCTTCGGCATGCTCATCGGGCAGGACATCTGGCAGCGCGTCTTCACCGCACGCAGCGACCGGACCGCCAAGTGGGGCGGGACCGTCGCCGGTACGTACTGCCTCGCCTACGCCCTCGCCGGTGCGGTCATCGGTACGGCGGCCAAGGTGCTGTACCCGAAGCTCGGCAGCGCGGACGACGCCTTCGCGACCATCGTGAAGGAGGAACTGCCCGTCGGAGTCCGGGGGTTGGTGCTGGCCGCCGCCCTGGCCGCCGTGATGTCGACGTCGTCCGGCGCGCTGATCGCCTGCGCCACCGTCGCCAACAACGACATCTGGTCCCGGCTGCGGGGGATCGTCACCTCCCCGGGGGAAGAGCACGACGAGGTGAAGGACAACCGCGCCTTCATCCTGCTCATGGGTCTCGCGGTCATCGGCACGGCCATCGCCATCGACAACGTCGTGGAGGCACTGACGGTCGCCTACAACCTCCTCGTCGGCGGACTGCTCGTGCCGATCCTCGGCGGGCTGGTGTGGAAGCGGGGCACGGTCCACGGCGCCCTCGCCTCCGTCGTGGTCGGCGGACTGGCGGTCACCGTCCTGATGGCGACACACGGCATCCTCGCCAACGAGCCCGTCTACTACGGACTGCTCGCCTCCCTCGCCGCCTATCTGGTGGTCTCCCTGGCCACCCCCGCCACCGATCCCGCCGTCCTCGCCGCCTGGCGCGAGCGGCTCGCCGGGCGGACTCCCGAACTCCCGTCCGAACCGGTCGCGGCTCCCCAGTAGAGTCATACACCAAGCAGTACATAGCAGTGCATACGCGATGAAGCGTAAGAGAGAAGGCATTTTCCAGATGAGCAGCAACGAGACTCCCCGCGGGCCCGTCGACTCCTCCCGCGTCCCGCGGTACGCCGGACCCGCGACCTTCGCCCGGCTGCCCCGGCTCGACGAGGTCGGCGGACGGGCCGATGTCGCCGTGGTCGGCGTGCCGTTCGACTCGGGCGTCTCGTACCGGCCGGGCGCCCGCTTCGGCGGCAACGCCATCCGTGAGGCGTCCCGGCTGCTGCGCCCGTACAACCCGGCGCAGGACGCCTCGCCCTTCGCCCTCGCCCAGGTCGCGGACGGCGGCGACATCGCCGTCAACCCGTTCAACATCAACGAGGCCGTCGAGACCGTGGAGGCCGCCGCCGACGACCTCCTCGGCTCCGGCGCCCGCCTGATGACCCTCGGCGGCGACCACACCATCGCGCTGCCGCTGCTGCGCTCGGTGGCGAAGAAGCACGGCCCGGTGGCCCTGCTGCACTTCGACGCCCACCTCGACACCTGGGACACCTACTTCGGCGCCGAGTACACGCACGGCACGCCGTTCCGCCGCGCGGTGGAGGAGGGCATCCTCGACACCTCCGCCCTGTCCCACGTCGGCACCCGCGGCCCGCTCTACGGCAAGCAGGACCTGACCGACGACGAGAAGATGGGCTTCGGCATCGTCACCTCGGCGGACGTCTACCGGCGCGGCGCCGACGAGGTCGCCGACCAGCTGCGCCAGCGCATCGGCGACCGGCCGCTCTACATCTCCATCGACATCGACTGCCTCGACCCGGCCCACGCCCCCGGCACCGGCACCCCCGAGGCCGGCGGCATGACCTCGCGCGAGCTGCTGGAGATCCTGCGCGGTCTGGCCTCCTGCAACCTGGTCTCCGCGGACGTCGTCGAGGTGGCCCCCGCGTACGATCACGCCGAGATCACGTCGGTCGCCGCGTCCCACACCGCGTACGAACTGACCACGATCATGTCCCGCCAGATCGCCGCGGCCCGGAAGGACTCGGAAGCCAAGTGACGCACGACCACGACCTGGTGCTCCGCCCCACGCCCGCCCAGACGGAGGCGGCCCTGAACCCCCCGCCCGGCCGCACCGGCGGAGACCTGGTCGTGGAGACGCTGGCCGGGCTGGGCGCGACGACCGTGTTCGGTCTGCCCGGCCAGCACGCGCTCGGCATGTTCGACGCGCTGCGCCGCTCGGACCTGAGGTACGTCGGCCTGCGCGTGGAGAACAACGCCGGGTTCGCGGCCGACGCCTACGGCCGGATCACCGGCGAGGCCGCGCCGCTGCTGCTGTCGACGGGGCCGGGGGCGCTGACCTCCCTCGCCGCTCTCCAGGAGGCGGCCGCGGCCTCCGCGCCGGTCCTCGCGATCAGCAGCCAGATCCCGACGGCCGGCCTCGGCGGCGGCCGGCACGGCTACCTCCACGAACTGCCCGACCAGGCAGCCTCGTTCCGGGGCGTGGTCAAGTCGGTCCACACCGTCCGCACCCAGTCCCAGATCCCGTCCGCCGTCGAGGCGGCCTGGAAGTCGGCGCTGACCGCCCCGCACGGCCCGGTGTGGGTGGAGATCCCGCAGGACGTGCTGCTCGCGCCGACGATGATCCCGGTGGTGACGGGCGGCGACGCCTTCCCCGAGGAGCTGCCGCCGCGCCCCGAACTGACCGCCGTCGCCGCCGACCTGCTGTCGAAGGCGGCCCGTCCGGCGATCATCGCGGGCGGGGGAGTGGTACGGGCGGACGCCTCGGGCAAGCTCAAGCAGCTGGCCGAGCTGCTCCGGGCGCCCGTCGTCACGACCCCCGGCGGCAAGGGCGCGTTCCCCTGGAAGCACCCGCTGTCGCTCCAGTCCTGGATCGAGGACCGGCACACCACCGACTTCCTGGAGGACGCGGACGTCCTGCTCGTCGTCGGCTCCGGGCTGGGCGAACTCTCCTCCAACTACCACACGTTCAAGCCCCGGGGCCGGGTCATCCAGATCGAGGCCGACCTCGGCAAGCTGGAGTCCAACCACCCGGCGCTGGGCATCCACGCGGACGCCCGCCTCGCGTTGCAGGCGCTGCTGGAGACGGTGTCGCCCCGCGAGGACGCGACCGTCGCGGACCGCGTCCGGGACCTGCTCGCGAAGGTCGACGACCGCATCGCGGGACAGGAACTCACCCTGGAACAGGACGTGCTGGCGTCCGTCCGCCGGGCGCTGCCCGCCGACTCCCCGTCCTTCTGGGACATGACGATCCTCGCCTACTGGGCCTGGTCGGCCTTCGACGCCAAGGGCCCCAACCACATGCACTCCGCCCAGGGCGCGGGCGGCCTCGGCTACGCCTTCCCGGCGGCCCTCGGCGCGGCGGCGGCCGACCCGACCCGGCCGGTCCTCGCGGTCTCCGGCGACGGCGGCGCCCTGTACTCGATCGCCGAGCTGGCGACGGCCCGCCAGTACGACCTCGACGTCACCTGGCTGATCGTCGACGACGGGGGCTACGGCATCCTGCGCGAGTACATGAATGACGCGTTCGGTGAGGCGACCGCGACGGAGCTGACCCGGCCGGACTACGTGGCGCTGGCGGAGTCCTTCGGAGTCCCCGGCGTCCGTACCACCCCCGAAAGCCTGGAGCGGGACCTCGCGAAGCACCTCGCGACGCCGGGTCCCTCGGTGGTCCTGCTCCCGGCCGTGCTGCGGATGTTCGCGCCGACGCATCTGGACTGAGCGCGGCCGGTCCGGCCACCTGCCGTTGTGTCCCGCTCCTCACATGGAAGGGGCAGGTCGGGGCACCCGTGCAGGGTGGGGACGAACGCCGAGAACGCCAGGACCGCCGGGAACGCCGAAGAAGCGGACACGCTGCTGGACGGGCTGACCGTGGACACCCGTCGGCGAGAGCGGCCGATCGTGCTGGACGCGGACGGGCGTCCCGTCCGGACCTGGCGGGAGAACCATCCGTACGACCACAAGGTCGGCCGCAAGGAGTACGAGCGGACCAAGCGCATCCTGCAGATCGAGCTGCTCAAGCTCCAGCGGTGGGTCAAGGACACCGGCGCACGGGTGGTCGTCGTGTGCGAGGGCCGTGACGCGGCGGGCAAGGGCGGCACGATCCAGCGGCTCACCGAGCGGCTCAACCCACGCGGCGCACGCGTGGTGGCCCTGGACAAGCCCACCGGACGCGAGGCGGGTCAGTGGTACTTCCAGCGGTACGTCGCGCATCTGCCGACGGCCGGGGAGATCGTCTTCTTCGACCGCTCCTGGTACAACCGGGCCGGCGTGGAACGCGTGATGGGATTCTGCTCCAAGGACGAGTACGAGCTGTTCCTCGACCAGTGCCCGACGTTCGAGCGGATGCTGGTCGACGACGGGGTCCTGCTGGTGAAGTTCTGGTTCTCCGTGTCCCGCTCGGAGCAGCGCACGCGCTTCGCGATCCGGCAGGTCGACCCCGTGCGCCAGTGGAAACTCTCGCCCACCGATCTGGCCTCGCTGGATCTCTGGGACGACTACACCGAGGCGAAGGTCGACATGTTCCGCGCCACGGACACCGCACACGCCCCCTGGACGGTCGTCAAGAGCAACGACAAGCGGCGTGCCCGGCTGGAGACCATGCGCAGTCTGCTCTCACGCATCGACTACGCCAGCAAGGACCCCGAGGCCGTCGGCACACCCGACCCCCTCATCGTCGGCGCCGCCGACACCCTTCTGGAGCCCGGCGAGGAGGACACCACACTGTCACCCACCCCGTTGTCCCCGGGCGCCGACGGCCCGGGCAAGCACCCCGGGGCCGAGTGACACGCGCGAGTCCCTGCCGCCTGTCCGACGGTGCCCGGGCCCCGGGCGGCCGGGAACTCAACTGACGCCGCCGTCATGCCCTTTGTTTCCGGTGTCGGCTTCGGCACCGGCGTCAGCATCGGCATCGGCGGGGCGGAAGCACGCCGTCACCGTCTTGCCGTTCCGCTGGCACCGCATGCCCCACTCGTCGGCGAGCCTCTGCACGATCGCCACTCCGCGGCCGGAGACAGCCCCCGGGTCCGGTTCGCGCTTGCGCGGCAGCGTCGGGTCCTCGTCGTGGACGCTCACATGAAGGCAGTCGCCGTCCCAGGTGAGAACCAGGTCCGCGTCGCTGTGGGCGTGGATGTGCGCATTGGTGATCAGCTCGGACACGGTCAGCACGATGGCGTCCACCGTGTCCGGCTCCGCAGCGGCCCAGGGCAGGGACTCGAGTCGCTTGCGGGTCCAGTGCCGCCCGGCGCGTACTCCTTCGGACATCGGGAACGAGTGCGCCCACCCCATCGCCTTCACCGCCACTGCCCCGACCTCCGCTCGTCGTCCACACGTGTGCACTGACCGTGTACCCGGCACGCGCCTCAACAGGCTGAGGACATTGCCTAAGGCCGTGAGACCGTGTGGCCGTGTGGCCGTCCGGGCCCTGTCGTCTAGAGGCCGTCGCGGACCATCGCGGCGACGATGTGGACGTGGCGGTCGGCCGCCGTGTTCGACCACTCGTTGTCGTAGTTCAGGCCGTAGGGCCAGAAGTGGCCGCCGCCGGTGGAGATCTTCGCCCCGGAGCCGTCGTACTGCCTGACGAGCGCGGTGGCCTGCCCGCCGGTCCAGGTGCCGCTGCCGCCGATGCGGGACCAGCCCGAGCTGGTGCCCACGCCGATGGTGTGGGAGATCTCGTGCAGGGCCGTGCGTTCGTTCATATAGCTGCGGTTGCTGCCGAAGCGGATCGTGCCGTTGATATTGCCGTCGGCGGTGGGGACGCCCGGCTCGTAGCGGACGGTGATGGTCTTGCCCAGGTCGCTGAGGTTGTTGTAGCGGGCCACGGCCGTGTTCATGGCCCGGGTGATGGCGTCGTAGGCGGTGCGCTGGTCCTCGGTGGGATTGCTCGCGCGGACGAGGGACCAGGTGATGGTGGCCGCCGCGGCCCGGTCGCGGGCCGGGGCGGGCGCGGCGGTCGTCTGCGCAGTGGCGGCCTGGGCGACGCCGGGGCCGATCAGGAGCGCGGCCGTCAGGGTGGCTATGACTGCCTTGCGTGGGCGCATGGAGGATCCTCCTGTGGGGGGGTGCGACGCTTCGTACGTCGTTCGGGATTTCGTACATGCGAAGCCTCTGACGGCATCAGATCGGGAGCGACGAAGTCTGCGTGCTACAGCGGGAGTTGGTGCGCTGTCGACCGCAAGTATCCCGACGGGAAAGAGGGCGTCAAGAGTTCCGGCAGGCGGCTGACACCGGCCCGGCCCGGGCGGTACGGCCCCGTTCAACCCAGCAGGGAGGAGAACTTCCGCTTGTAGGCGACCAGTTGGTCGCTGTAGCCGTCGCTGAAGTCCTCTGATTCCTTGGGAGCGAAGCGGTTGCTGGGGACACCGCCGGGCGGGATGAAGCCGGGTATCGCCTGGAACACCTCGGCAGCCGCCTGCGCCCGCCTGGCATCCTTCATCGCGTCCTCAAGGTGCTCGCCGGCCTGCTGAAGGTGCTTGCGCAGTTCCACTCGCGGCGAGCCTGACGCCTTGTCCAGACGGGCGGTCTGGGCCAACTCGTTGCTGCCCGTGGAGATGACCCGCAATACGCTCAGCGTCGCGTACAGCTGGCCGCAGAGGTACGCCTTGCTGCGTCCGTTTCCTGCCACAGTCCCCCCACCCCTTCGGTGAACCCCGCCTCTTCCTACCCAGGGCCATGCCGGCGGAACACTCGTACAACTGTTGCCCGGCCGTATGAGTCAGCAGAGGTGACGTGCACGGGCGCGTCGTACCGCTGACAGGGATGGGGGGACCTGCATGACTCACGGGATGCCCAGGCGCGCGAGAGTACTCGCGGCGGCCGTGGGTACGGGCGTGCTCGTGCCGCTCGCCGCCGCCACGCCCGCCGCCGCCGCTCCACCGGCCGTGACCTGTACGTCCGCGAAGGCCGGCCTCGCCGCCACGCTGCAGAGGGACATCACCGCCGCGCTCGCGGGCCGCGAGGGCACCGTCGCCCTCGGCCTGTACGACCGCGGCACCAACACCACCTGCAGCCTGCGCGCGAGTTCCGTCTACGACTCGGCCAGCGTCGTGAAGGTCACCGTCCTCGCGGCCCTGCTCTGGGACGCGAAGAAGACGAACCGGTATCTCACCGACCGTGAGAGCACCCTCGCCAAGGCCATGATCACCAAGTCGGACAACGCCGCCACGTCCGCCCTGTGGAAGCAGCTCGGCATGACGAAGATCAAGGGCTTCCTCACCGCGGCCGGCATGACCCAGACCAAGCCCGGCGCGAACGGCTACTGGGGCCTGACCCAGATCACCGTCACGGACGAGCAGAAGCTGCTGAAGCTCCTCACGGCCAGGAACGCGGTCCTCAGCGACAACGCCCGGGCCTACATCCTCAAGCTGATGGGCCAGGTCGTGGCGTCCCAGCGCTGGGGCACGCCCTACGGAGTGCCAGCGGGCGTCACCGTGGCCGTCAAGAACGGCTGGCTGCAGCGCGCCACGAACGGCTGGCGCGTGCACAGCGTCGGCGCGTTCAAGGGCGGCGGCCACGACTACGTGATGACCGTCCTCACCCACGGCAACAGCACGATGAACTACGGCATCGCCACCATCCAGGCCGTGGCCAAGGTCATCCACCGGGACCTGGCGGCCAGCTGACCCTTCACCGCGCGGCCTACCCGGCGTCACCGGCCCGCCCTACGGTGACGCCCATGCCCCTGAGAACCCACCTCGCCCTCCTCACGGCGGCCCTGGCGGCGGCCACCTGCCTGACCGCCGCCGGCCCCGCCCAGGCGCGGACCTCACACGCCTGCTCCCCGTCCGTCTCCATCGACCGTTTCTCCGACGCGCTCGACAAGACGACGTACGGCACCACCTTCGTCGGCAACTTCTCCGCGCTGGCCGTGAACGGCGACCGCTCCCTGGCCGCCCTCTCCGACCGCTCGGCCCTCTTCCGCCTGGACGCGCGGACCCTGAGGCCCCGCTCGGTCACACCGCTCACCGACGAGACCGGAACCGCACTCGACTCCGAGGGCCTGGTGGTGGACCGGGACGGCACGTATCTCGTGACCTCCGAGACCGAGCCGTCCGTACGCCGCTACTCCCGCACCGGCAAGCTCCTCGACCGACTCCCGGTCCCGGACGACCTGCGCGTGCCCCCGGCGGGCCGTGCCCGTCCCAACGGCACCTTCGAGGGCCTGACCCTCTTCCCCGACGGCCGCACCCTCATGGCCTCCATGGAGTACCCCCTCTCCGGTGACCCCGCCGACACCGTCCGCCTCCAGACCTGGAAGCGCGACGGGGCCCACTTCCGCCTCGCCGCCCAGTACACCTACCGCACGGACCCCGGCCTCGGCGTCCCCGAGATCCAGGCCACCCCCGACGGCCGCCTCCTGGTCCTGGAACGCGGCTTCACGGCGGGCGTCGGCAACACGGTCCGCCTCTACCTGGCCGACCCCCGCCATGGGACGCGGAAGACCCTGCTCACCGACCTCGTGACCTGCCCGCCCCTGGGAGCGACGGCCAAGCAGCCCCAGCCGAACCCCCTCCTGGACAACATCGAGGCCATGACGATCACGGGCCGCACGAAGAACACCCTGAAGGTCCTGCTGGCCAGCGACGACAACGAGAACCCGGCACAGACGACCCGCTTGTATCACCTGCGAGTACGCGCAGACACCCAGGGGCGCGGGGAACTGCGCGACCAGCCCCCACGCACCCGCACCCGTGAACAAAGCGAAACTGTTACGGCGGGATGAAATCCGCGGCCGAAGACGTTGGTGCCTTCCGGTAGATCAGGACGACTGGAAGGCACCGGCGTGACACCGAAACGGGGATGGGCACGACAACTGTGGGGCTACGCGTGGCGCCACCCGAAGGATGTCGTCCTCGCCCTCGGCTCCTCGCTCGCCGGCATGGCCGTCATGGCCGTCGTCCCCTTGATCACCAAGGTGATCATCGACGACGTCATCAGCGACCACACCCGGTCCATGACCACCTGGGCGGGCCTCCTCGTCGCCGCCGCCCTGGTCGTCTACGTCCTCACCTACGTCCGCCGCTACTACGGCGGCCGCCTCGCCCTCGACGTCCAGCACGACCTGCGGACGGCGATGTACGGCACGATCACCCGGCTCGACGGCCGCCGCCAGGACGAGCTGTCCACCGGCCAGGTCATCGGCCGGGCCACCAGCGACCTCCAGCTGATCCAGGGCCTGCTCTTCATGCTCCCGATGACCATCGGGAACTTCCTCCTGTTCGCGATCTCCCTGGTGATCATGGCGTCGCTGTCGTGGCCGCTGACCCTCGTCGCCCTGGCCGTGGCCCCCGCCCTCTGGTGGATCGCCAAGCGCAGCCGGACCCGTCTGCACCCCTCCACCTGGTACGCCCAGGCCCAGGCCGCCGCCGTCGCCGGGGTGGTCGACGGTGCCGTCAGCGGTGTACGCGTGGTGAAGGGCTTCGGGCAGGAGGAGCAGGAGACCGGAAAACTCAAGGACGTCAGCCGCCGGCTCTTCGCCGGCCGGCTGCGCACCATCCGCCTGAACTCGGTCTACACCCCGGCCCTCCAGGCCGTCCCGGCGCTCGGCCAGGTCGCGATGCTGGCGCTCGGCGGCTATCTGGCGGTGCGCGGGCACGTCACGCTCGGCACGTTCGTCGCCTTCTCCACCTACCTCGCCCAGCTGGTCGGCCCGGTCCGCATGCTCGCCATGGTGCTCACGGTCGGCCAGCAGGCCCGCGCCGGTACCGAGCGCGTCCTGGAGCTGATCGACACCGAGCCCTCGCTCAAGGACGGTTCCAAGGAGCTGCCCGCCGACGCCCCCGCGACCGTCGAGTTCGACGACGTCTCCTTCGGCTACGACACCGACCACCCGGTCCTCGACGGGCTGTCCTTCGAGATCCGCCCGGGCGAGACCCTCGCCGTCGTCGGCTCCTCCGGCTCCGGCAAGTCCACCGTCTCCCTCCTCCTGCCGCGCTTCTACGACGTCACCCGCGGGGCCGTCCTGGTCGGTGGGCACGACGTGCGCGAGCTGTCCCTGGAGTCGCTGCGGGCGGCGATCGGGCTGGTCCCGGAGGACTCGTTCCTCTTCTCCGACACGGTCCGCAACAACATCGCCTACGGCCGTCCGGACGCCACCCAGGAAGAGATCGAGAAGGCCGCCCGCGCCGCCCAGGCGGACCGTTTCATCCGGGAACTCCCCGACGGCTACGACACCACCGTCGGTGAGCACGGCCTCACCCTCTCCGGCGGCCAGCGCCAGCGCGTCGCCCTCGCCCGGGCGATCCTCACCGACCCGCGCCTGCTGGTCCTCGACGACGCCACCTCCGCCGTGGACGCCCGGGTCGAGCACGAGATCCACGGGGCCCTGAAGAGTGTCATGCGGGGCCGCACCACCCTGCTCATCGCGCACCGCCGCTCCACCCTGAACCTCGCCGACCGCATCGCCGTCCTGGACGGCGGCCGCCTCGCCGCCATCGGCACCCACGACGAGCTCCAGGAGCGCTCCGCCCTCTACCGCCGCCTGCTCACCGACCCCGACGAGCTGGGCGCCGTCTCCCCGGGCCACACCCAGCCGGCCTGCCCCCAGGAGGACACCTCCGTCCGGGAGGAGCTGGACGCCGAGTTCGACGCCGAGCGCGGGGTCACGCCACGGCTGTGGTCCGGTGACCGCGAGCGCGAGGACACCGCCCTCGCCGAGAGCCCCGCCACCCCCGAGCTCCTCGCCCAGGTCGAGGCGCTGCCCCCGGCCACCGACGTGCCCGACGTGGACGAGTCCCGGGCGGTCCAGCCGGAGGAGTCGTACGGCCTGCGGCGGCTGCTGCGCGGCTTCGGGCTGCCGCTGCTGGTCAGTCTCCTCCTGGTCGCCGTCGACGCGGGCATGGGCCTGCTGCTGCCCGTGCTGATCCGGCACGGCATCGACTCCGGCGTCACGCAGGTCGCGCTCGGCGCCGTCTGGGCGGCCGCCCTGCTCGGACTGCTCACGGTGGCCGTGCAGTGGGCGGCCCAGATCGGTGAGACCCGCATGACGGGACGCACCGGGGAGCGGGTCCTGTACTCGCTCCGGCTGAAGATCTTCGCCCAGCTCCAGCGCCTCGGGCTCGACTACTACGAGCGGGAGCTGACCGGCCGGATCATGACCCGGATGACGACCGACGTCGACGCGCTGTCGACGTTCCTCCAGACCGGCCTGGTCACGGCCTTCGTCTCGGTCGTCACCTTCTTCGGCATCATGGTCGCCCTGGTGGTGATCGACGTACAGCTCGCGCTGGTCGTCTTCGCTACGCTGCCGCCGCTGATCGTCGCCACGTTCTTCTTCCGCCGGGCGAGCGTGAAGGCGTACGAGCTGGCCCGCGAGCGCGTGTCGGTGGTCAACGCCGACCTCCAGGAGTCGGTGTCGGGCCTGCGGATCGTGCAGGCCTTCCGGCGCGAGAAGGACGGCGGGCGGCGGTTCGCCGAGCGCAGCGACAGCTACCGCCGGGCGCGCATCCGGGGCCAGTGGCTGATCTCCGTGTACTTCCCCTTCGTGCAGTTCCTGTCGTCCCTGGCGGCGGCGGCCGTGCTGATCGTGGGCGGCGCCCGGGTCGACGACGGCACGCTCGCGATCGGCTCCCTGGTGGCCTACCTGCTCTACATCGACCTGTTCTTCGCGCCCGTGCAGCAGCTCTCCCAGGTCTTCGACGGATACCAGCAGGCATCGGTCTCGCTGGGCCGCATCCAGGAGCTCCTCCAGGAGCCGACCTCGACGAAGTCCGCCGACGAGCCCCTCGAAGTGCCGTCCCTGCGAGGCGAGATCGCCTTCGAGGACGTCCACTTCGCCTACGGCGACGACGAAGAGGCCCTGGGCGGGGTCGACCTGCGCATCCCGGCCGGGCAGACCGTCGCCTTCGTCGGCGAGACCGGCGCCGGGAAGTCCACCCTCGTGAAGCTGGTGGCCCGCTTCTACGACCCGACCAGCGGCCGGGTCACCGTCGACGGCACCGATCTGCGCTCCCTGGACCTCACGTCGTACCGGCACCGTCTGGGCGTCGTCCCGCAGGAGGCGTACCTCTTCAAGGGCACCGTCCGTGACGCCATCGCCTACGGGCGGCCCGACGCCACCGACGCCGAGGTCGAGGCGGCGGCCCGGGCGGTCGGCGCGCACGAGATGATCGCCACCCTGGAGGGCGGCTACCTCCACGAGGTGGCCGAGCGGGGCCGCAACCTTTCCGCCGGGCAACGGCAGCTGATCGCCCTGGCCCGTGCCGAACTGGTCGACCCGGACGTCCTGCTACTCGACGAGGCCACGGCCGCGCTGGACCTGGCCACGGAGGCCCAGGTCAATCAGGCCACCGACCGCCTCGCGGGCCGCCGCACGACCCTGGTCGTCGCCCACCGGCTCACCACCGCAGCTCGCGCGGACCGGGTCGTCGTCATGGATTACGGCCGGGTCGCCGAGGACGGCACGCACGAGGAACTGCTCGCGCGCGGCGGGCGGTACGCGGAGCTGTGGCGGACGTTCATCGGCGCCGCGGAGCCGGAGGAGCCGGTCGGCGCGGCCCGCTGAGAGCCACGAACAGCGTTTCCGTTACGCTCGTGCAACCGTCCGACATACGTCATGCGTCCGTACAGCAGTACGCCGATGGACGCGGAAGACGCGGTACGGGAGGACGACAGTGGACAGTGGACCGATACGCCGGCGCCTCGCCCTCGGCCTGGCCGTGCTGACCGCCTCCGGGCTGCTCGCGCTCGCCGCGCCGGGGGAGGCGCAGGCCGCGGCTTCCGCGTACTGCCCCGGACGCAAGGTCCGCGTCCTGTCGTTCTCCACCGGGACCGTGCTCGTCTACAAGCGCGGTGGCTACGTCTGCGCCGTGACCCTCGCCAAGAAGCCCGGCGCGAAGCGCCAGATGTCGGTGAGCGTGCAGGCGCGGGGCAACCGCCCGGTCGTGGACCAGGGCAGCTACGCGCACCACGCGGGGCCGGTGACCGTGCACGCGGGGCGCCGCTGCGTCTGGCTCAAGGGCGGGGCCGGGGCGGGGAAGGTCAACACCCGTTGGATCCTCTGCTGACACGAACACCCTCGCGCGCACAGGGTTTTCCCTATGTCCCCTGGTGCTCCGGTGAGTTGGTCCGCTAGCTTCCGGCGCACATCTGTCTCACAGGGGAGTGCGCATGCGCAAGGCGCTCAGATGGCTGCTGGCGCTCACGGTGCTCATAGGCACGTTGAGCACGGCCGGGGCGGCCACCGCCGCCGAGCCGGAGTCCGGCACCGCTGACATCAAGGAGAGGCTGCTCTCCATACCGGGCATGAGCCTGGTCGAGGAGAAGCCGTACACCGGCTACCGCTTCTTCGTCCTGAACTACACCCAGCCGGTCGACCACCGCAGGCCCTCCAAGGGCACGTTCCAGCAGCGCATCACGGTGCTGCACAAGGACGTCTCACGCCCGACGGTCTTCTTCACCAGCGGCTACAACGTCTCCACGACGCCCCGCCGCAGTGAGCCGACCCAGATCGTGGACGGCAACCAGGTCTCCCTGGAGTACCGCTTCTTCACCCCGTCCCGGCCCGAGCCGGCCGACTGGTCCAAGCTGGACATCTGGCAGGCCGCCAGCGACCAGCACCGCGTCTTCAAGGCGCTGAAGGGGATCTACGACAAGAAGTGGATCTCCACGGGCGGCTCGAAGGGCGGCATGACCGCCACCTACTACGAGCGCTTCTACCCGCGCGACATGGACGGCGTCGTCGCCTACGTCGCCCCCAACGACGTGGTCAACAGGGAGGATTCGGCCTACGACCGCTTCTTCGCCACCGTCGGTACCAAGGAGTGCCGCGACCGGCTGAACGCGGTGCAGCGCGAGGCGCTGGTGCGCCGCGAGCAACTGGAGAAGAAGTACTCGGCCTTCGCCGAGGAGAACGGCCTCACCTTCACCACCATCGGCAGCCTGGACAAGGCCTACGAGGCGACCGTCCTCGACTACGTGTGGGGCTTCTGGCAGTACAACCTGCTGTCCGGATGCGACCAGATCCCGGCCGACGCGAAGAACGCCACCGACGACGAGATCTGGGACTCCGTCGACACGATCGCCGGCTTCTCCGCCTACGCCGACCAGGGCCTCACGACCTACACGCCGTACTACTACCAGGCCGGCACCCAGCTCGGCGCGCCGACGATCCACTTCCCGCACATCGAGAAGAAGTACATCCGCTACGGCTACCAGCCGCCCCGGAACTTCGTCCCGCGGGACATCCCCATGAGGTTCCAGCCTCAGGCGATGCGCGACGTGGACACCTGGGTCCGGCACAACGCCCGCCACATGCTCTTCGTCAACGGCGAGAACGACCCGTGGAGCGCGGAGCCGTTCCGTGTCGGCAAGGGCGCCAAGGACTCCTACGTCTTCACCGCCCCCGGCATGAACCACGGCGCCAACGTCGCGGGCCTCGTCCCCGAGCAGAAGGCACTCGCCACCGCCCGCATCCTCGACTGGGCCGGCGTCGCCTCCGGCACGGTGCAGGCCGACCCGCGGTCGGCGAAGCCGCTGGCGAAGTTCGACGCCAAGCTCGACAAGCGGGACGTACAGCGTGAGATGACGCTGCGTCCGTAACACCCCGCCGCGCCCGGCCGCCGCTCACAGCGGCCGGGCGCACCCCACGGGCCGGTCGCCGCCGAGCCTGACGTACAGGGCGGTCGAGGCGGGGCAGTCGGCGCGCTCGGTGACGGCCCGGGTCACCTCGTACTCCGGTTCCCGCTCACCCGTGCCGTCGCAGGCGGTCTCACGGACCTGCCCGGCTCCGGAGCCGTAGACGCAGTCGCCGACGATGGTGCGGGGACCGCCCCCGGCGCCCGGGTCCCCTGGGTGGGGCGGCTGGAGGTTGCGCATACAGGCGTAGCCCCGCGGCACCACCCCGTCGCCGTCCTCGTCGGACGCGGGCCGCTGCTCGCTGATGTGCAGGACGAAGTCGGTGCGGGCCGGGCAGCGCGGTCCGCCACGCACCGTGCCGTTGTGGCGGGCCACGACCCGGGCCGCGGCCCGCTCACCGGTGCAGGGCACCTCGGTGAAGCTCGTCGTACCGAACGAACTGCACTCGTCGACCGCGAGGAACACCGCCCCGTACCCGGCCGGCCGGGTCGCCACCGGCGAGACGGCGGCAGTCGTCGTCCCCGACGCCGGTTCGCGCGGCCGGCCGTCCCCCGCGAGTCCTCCGGACGGGCTCTGGCACCCGGTCACCAGGGCGCCGAGCAGCACCAGCAGCCCGCAGACCGCCCCCACGGAACCTGTCCCACGCATCGCCGACCCCCCGAGTGTGCTCGCCCAGCGTGGCCCGCGGTGGCGGGCGCACGCCAGGAACATGGGGTGGTTTGCGCACGTTGGGGGTGGTGCGCCCGGTCCGTGGCGTACGTCTAGTACGACAGCCCGTGCCCGATCGGGTACAGCACCTGCTCCGGATCATCCGCCCGCCGCACCGCCACCGGCAGTTTCCCGCGCGGCTTCACCCGTCCCGCGATCACCCGTGCGGCGGCCCGCAGTTCGACATCGGTCCAGGAGTACGCGGCCAGGCAGGCCGGGGCGGACGGCAGCTGGGCCACGTCGTACGGATTGCGGACCGCCACGGCCACGACCGGCCGCCCGGTCGCCACCAGCTGCTCGACCAGCGTCTTCTGGCTGCTGCCCGCCGTGACGTTGTACGTGAGGGCGACCACCGCGTCCGCGTCCCGTGCCGCCGCGACGGCCCGGGCGATGGTCGTCGCGGAGGGGGCGGTACCGGTCGGCACGGCGGTGGCGGTGAAGCCGAGCCCGGTCAGCGCGGAGGCGAGCACACCGGTCGGAGGGCCGGTCGTCCCCGACGGTGAGGCCGGATCCGCTCCGACCACCAGCAGCCTGGGATGCCGGCGCCGCGACAGCGGCAGCAGCCGCCCCTCGTTGACGAGCAGGGTGGTGGTCCGCTCGGCGATCCGGTCGGCCGCCCTCAGGTGTGCCCGGACGCCGACGGTCCGGTCGACCCCGCCCCGGCTCACGTACGGGGCGCGGAACAGGCCCAGCCTCGTCTTCAGCCGCAGGATCCGCAGGACCGATTCATCGAGTCGTGCCTCGGTGAGCTCGCCGTTCCGTACGGCCGTCAGGACCGCGTTCCAGGCGAGGTCCAGGTCGGGCGGGTTGAGCAACTGGTCGACGCCCGCCTTCAGCGCGAGCACCGGTACCCGGTCGTCGCCGTATTTGGTGCGCACCCCCTCCATACCGAGGGAGTCGGTGACCACCACCCCGTCGTAGCCGAGCCGTTCGCGCAGGATGCCGGTGAGGATGGGGCGGGAGAGGGTGGCCGGGTCACCGGAGTCGTCGAGGGCCGGGACCATCAGGTGCGCGGTCATGATCGAGTGGATGCCCGCGGCGATCGCCGCCCGGAACGGCGGGGCGTCCAGCCGCTCCCACTGCTCCCGGCTGTGCCTGATGGTGGGGAAGCCGGTGTGGCTGTCGACGTCGGTGTCCCCGTGCCCGGGGAAGTGCTTGGCGGTCGCGGCGACCCCGGAGCCCTGGTACCCGGCGACCTCGGCGGCCACCAGTGCGGCCACGGCACGCGGGTCGGCACCGAAGGACCGTACGCCGATGACCGGGTTGGCCGGGTTGACGTTCACGTCGGCCACGGGGGAGTAGTCCTGCCGGATGCCCATCGCCCGCAGCTCGGCACCCGCGATCCGGCCGAGGGTGCGGGCGTCGGACCGCGACCCGCCCGCGCCGACGGCCATGGCGCCCGGGAAGAGCGTCGCGGGCTCGCCCACCCGGGCGACGATGCCGTGCTCCTGGTCGGTGGAGATGAGCACGGGCAGCCCGCGGGGCAGGTCCAGGGAGGCTTTCTGGATGCCGTTGGACAGCGCGGCGATCTGGTGCGGCTCCCGGGTGTTGTGCGCCCAGGCGAAGTAGATGATGCCGCCGACCCGGTACTTCGCGACCAGTTCGGCGGCCGTACGGACCCCGATCTCCTTGAGGTTGGCGTCGATGTCGGCCTGGTCGGGGGCGGTGGCGGAGTGGCCGTAGACCCGCATCACGAAGAGCTGGCCGACCTTCTCCTGCAGCGTCATGCGGGCGATGAGACGGCGCAGTTCCCTGTCGTCCGGGTCCGCGGCGGCGGCGCGGGCGGGCCCGGCGGCCGCGAGGGCGGTGGTGACACCGGCCGTGGCGGCGAGGACGGTACGTCTGGAGGGCTGTGCGGTGCTTCCCGTGCTTCCCGTGTTTCCCGTGCCGGTGTCGTGCACGTGCGCTCCTTCCGGAGGTGATCCGCTCGGATCCGCTGAAGGAAACTTCCAGATGGTCACCAATAACCGGGAAGTTTCTGCCAGTCAAGGGAACGCACACTAACCGCACAGGGGCCGCCACCGGCGCGGTTGGAGGGGGACGCGCCGATGGCGGCGGTGCCGCCGGCCGCGGTACGGCGGAGAGGGTGGTCAGCGATCGCAGCCAGCAGCGAGGGCCGACACCGCACCGTGGTGACTCTCCGGCGACTTGCGCATTGGACGACGGGAGTCCGCTCCGGGTTCCCGACGCCGGCCGGATTTCCGGAAGTCGGTACGCGGGATGAACCAGGGGCCGACGGGGCGGACGGGACCACACGGCCGGGACCCCGCATCGTGATGTCCCTCTCCGTCACCGGCCTGTGGGTACCGGGTAATTGCGCTCGACCGCCCGAGCCGCGTACGGAAGACTTGTCCGGGCTCTTACGAGGCGTTCGAGGCGCTGAGGGGCGGGTTCCCGGCGACCGGACTCCTCCAGCCGTTCCGACTGTTCCGACGTGATGCGAGAGGCGCCGCAGCGTGAGTTTCGCACTGGAAGGCCCGGTCCTGGAGGGTGCCCTGGTCCGTCTGGAGCCCTTGGGTCGTCGGCACGCCGCCGAGTTGGCCGAGGCGGCGACGGAGGACCGGGAGACCTACGCCTTCACCTGGGTACCGGGTGCCGACGAGGTGGATGCCTACATCGATGCGCAGCTCGCCCGCGCGGCGACGGGGCGGCTCGCGCCCTATGCGCAGATTTCGACGGCCACGGGACGAGCGGTCGGCGCCACGGCGTACTGGGAGCCGCGCTGCTGGCTCTCGGACGACCGACTCGACGCGGTCGAGGTCGGCTTCACCTGGCTCGCCCGGTCCGCCCAGGGCACGGGCGTGAACGCCGAGGCCAAATTCCTCCTCTTCCGGCATGCCTTCGAGGAGTGGGGCGTCTCGCGCGTGGACCTGAAGACCGATGCCCGCAACAGCCGTTCCCGCGCGGCCATCGAGAGCGTGGGAGCCCGGTTCGAGGGCGTGCTGCGGAACTGGTCCCGGTCATGGGCTCCCGGTGAGGAAGGGCGGTTGCGCGACTCCGCGATCTTCTCCGTGACGGCACCGGAATGGCCACGGTGCCGGAAGCGGCTGGAGGAACGGGTGAACGGGTTCCTCGCACGGCGGTAGGGCACGCCCCCCGATACGGCCGCTGCCCCGCCCGGAGCTTCGGGGCGGGGCAGCGAGCGTGGCTCAGGAGCGGATCACAGGGTGTGCTCGACGAACCTGGCCGCTGTCTCGGCCAGCACCTCCCGCCCGTCCCGTGCCCACAACCCGTCGTTGAACAGCTCGACTTCGATGGCCCCGGTGTAACCGGCCGCCTCCACGTACGCCTTCCACTCCCGCATGTCGATCGAGCCGTCGCCGATCTGGCCGCGGCCGGTCAGCACGCCCTGGGGGAGCGGGGTCGTCCAGTCGGCGAGCTGGAAGGTGTGGATACGGCCGCCCGCACCGGCCCGGGCGATCTGCGCGGGGGCGGTGTCGTCCCACCAGATGTGGTACGTGTCGACGGTGACGCCGACCTGGTGGGCCGGGAAGCGTTCCGCCAGGTCCAGCGCCTGGGCCAGCGTGGAGACCACGCAGCGGTCGGAGGCGTACATCGGGTGCAGCGGCTCGATGGCCAGGCGGACGCCGTGCCGCTCGGCGTAGGGGCCCAGTTCCGCCAGCGCGTCCGCGATGCGCTCCCGCGCGCCGTGCAGGTCCTTGGAGCCCGCCGGGAGACCGCCCGAGACCAGGACCAGGGTGTCCGTGCCGAGCGCCGCCGCCTCGTCGATCGCCCGGCGGTTGTCGGCCAGGGCCTCGGCCCGCTCCCGCGGGTCGATCGCCGTGAAGAAGCCGCCCCGGCACAGCGTGGTCACCGTCAGCCCCGCGTCCCGCACCAGCTTCGCCGTGGCCTCCAGGCCGTACGACTGGACCGGCTCCCGCCACAGTCCGACGCCTCGGACCCCCACCTCGCCGCACGCCTCGACGAGTTCCGGCAGCGACAGCTGCTTCACCGTCATCTGGTTGATGGAGAAGCGCTCCAGCCCCGCAGTGCTCACTGGTCGACTCCGTACACGCTCAGCAGGGTCTTCATCCGCTCCTCCGCCAGCTTCGGGTCGGGGAACAGGCCCAGACCGTCAGCGAGTTCGTACGCCTTCGCGAAGTGCGGGAGCGAGCGGGCCGACTGCAGGCCGCCGACCATCGTGAAGTGGGACTGGTGCCCGGCCAGCCAGGCCAGGAACACCACGCCCGTCTTGTAGAAGCGGGTGGGGGTCTGGAAGAGGTGCCGGGACAGCTCGACCGTCGGGTCCAGCAGCCCCCGGAAGCCCTTCACGTCCCCGGTGTCGAGCACCCGCACCGCCTGCGCCGCCAGCGGGCCCAGCGGGTCGAAGATGCCCAGCAGGGCGTGGCTGAAGCCCTGCTCGTCGCCCGCGATCAGCTCGGGGTAGTTGAAGTCGTCGCCCGTGTAGCAGCGGACGCCCTGCGGCAGCCGGCGGCGGATGTCGATCTCGCGCCGGGCGTCCAGCAGGGACACCTTGATGCCGTCGACCTTGTCGGGGTGCGCGGCGATGACCTCCAGGAACGTGTCCGTCGCCGCGTCCAGGTCGGACGAGCCCCAGTAACCCTCCAGCGCCGGGTCGAACATCGGGCCCAGCCAGTGCAGGATCACCGGCTCGGCGGCCTGGCGGAGCAGGTGGCCGTAGACCTCCAGGTAGTCCTCGGGGCCGGCGGCGGCCGCCGCGAGCGCCCGGGACGCCATCAGGATGGCCTGCGCCCCGGACTCCTCGACGACCGCGAGCTGCTCCTCGTAGGCCGCGCGGACCTCGGCGAGCGACCCGGCGGCGAGCTGGTCCGTGCCCACGCCGCAGGCGATCAGACCGCCGACCGACTTGGCCTCGGCCGCCGACCGGCGGATCAGCTCCGCCGCGCCCGCCCAGTCCAGGCCCATCCCGCGCTGGGCGGTGTCCATCGCCTCGGCGACGCCCAGCCCGTGCGACCACAGGTGGCGGCGGAAGGCGAGGGTGGCGTCCCAGTCGACGGCCGCGGGCGAGTCGGGGGAGACGTCCGCGTACGGGTCGGCGACGACATGCGCGGCCGAGAAGACCGTGCGGGAGGTGAAGGGCGTGCCGGGGGACACGGCGAGGGGTTCGGTGCGGGGCTCGTACGTCCGCGACGTCCCGTCGCCGCCCGGGAGGCGGATGGTCACAGCGAGATCTCCGGGACGTCGATACGGCGGCCCTCGGCCGAGGACTTCAGGCCCAGCTCGGCGAGCTGGACTCCGCGGGCGCCGGCCAGCAGGTCCCAGTGGTAGGGGGCGTCGGCGTAGACGTGCTTGAGGAACAGCTCCCACTGGGCCTTGAAGCCGTTGTCGAACTCGGTGTTGTCCGGGACCTCCTGCCACTGGTCGCGGAAGACCTCGGTGGCCGGGATGTCCGGGTTCCACACCGGCTTGGGGGTGGCCGAGCGGTGCTGGGCGCGGCAGTTGCGCAGGCCCGCGACCGCGGAGCCCTCCGTGCCGTCGACCTGGAACTCCACCAGCTCGTCGCGGTTGACGCGGACGGCCCAGGAGGAGTTGATCTGGGCGATCGCGCCGCCCTCGAGTTCGAAGATGCCGTAGGCGGCGTCGTCGGCCGTGGCGTCGTAGGGCTTGCCGTTCTCGTCCCAGCGCTGCGGGATGTGCGTGGTGGCGATGGCCTGGACCGACTTCACCCGCCCGAACAGCTCGTGCAGCACGTACTCCCAGTGCGGGAACATGTCGACGACGATGCCGCCGCCGTCCTCGGCCCGGTAGTTCCAGGACGGGCGCTGGGCGGCCTGCCAGTCGCCCTCGAAGACCCAGTAGCCGAACTCGCCGCGCACCGACAGGATGCGGCCGAAGAAGCCGCCGTCGATCAGGCGCTTCAGCTTCAGCAGGCCCGGGAGGAACAGCTTGTCCTGGACGACGCCGTGCTTGACGCCGGCCTCGTTCGCCAGCCGGGCGAGGTCGAGGGCGCCGTCGAGGCCGGTCGCCGTCGGCTTCTCGGTGTAGATGTGCTTGCCGGCCGCGACGGCCTTCTTGATGGCCTCCTCGCGGGCCGAGGTGACCTGGGCGTCGAAGTAGATGTCGACCGTCTCGTCGGCGAGGACCGCGTCCAGGTCGGTCGAGACGTGCTCCAGGCCGTGCCGCTCGGCCAGCGCCTTCAGCGCGTGCTCACGGCGCCCGATCAGGATCGGCTCGGGCCACAGCACGGTGCCGTCGCCCAGGTCGAGACCGCCCTGCTCGCGGAGGGCGAGGATGGAGCGGACCAGGTGCTGGCGGTAGCCCATGCGCCCGGTCACGCCGTTCATGGCGATACGCACCGTCTTGCGTGTCACGTCGTTCCCTTCGTACGCGGTCGTCGCGCCGCGCACGCCCGACTGGTGAGCGATACAGCAAGCGCTTTCTATACAGAAAGAAGCTAGCCTCTGAACCGTGGTCTGGACAAGACCGCGACCAAGACGAGTTGTTCGAGGGGGCGAACAAGAGGGGGTCGGGGGCTTAAGGTCTGCTCGGAGCCATGGCCATAGGTCCTTGGGGACCACGGCCATAGGTCCATGGGAACCACGGCCACGGGTCCGTAGGGAAGAGGGCCTCGGACCCATGGGGACCGAGGGGCCCATGGGAACCGAGGCCGCAGGTCTGAGTGTGTACGAGGGCGACGAGGCGACGACGAGATGCGCGACCGGAGGACGACGAGATGACGGTGACCCTGGCGGACGTGGCGGCCCGCGCGCAGGTCTCGCCCGCGACGGTGTCGCGCGTGCTGAACGGGAACTACCCCGTGGCCGCCTCCACCCGCGAGCGGGTGCTGAAGGCCGTGGACGAGCTGGACTACGTGCTCAACGGGCCCGCGAGCGCCCTTGCCGCCGCCACCTCCGACCTGGTCGGGATCCTGGTGAACGACATCGCCGACCCGTTCTTCGGGATCATGGCGAGCGCGATCCAGTCCGAGATCGGTGGGCCGGGCGGCCGCGCGGGCGGGGAGAGACTCGCGGTGGTCTGCAACACGGGCGGCACCCCCGAGCGCGAGCTGACGTACCTCACGCTGCTGCAACGGCAGCGGGCGGCGGCCGTGGTGCTGACCGGCGGGGCGATCGAGGACGAGGCGCACCAGGCGGCCATGGACGCGAAGGTGCGGAAGCTGGCGGAGGCCGGGACCCGGGTGGTGCTGTGCGGGCGCCCGCCGGCACCGGAGACCGGCGCGATCGCGCTCACCTTCGACAACCGCGGGGGCGGGCAGGAGCTGACCGAGCACCTGATCGGGCTGGGGCACCGGCGGCTCGGCTACATCGCGGGACCGGAGGAGCGGACCACGACCCGGCACCGGCTGGAGGGCCACCGGGCCGCGCTGGCCGCGCACGGCATCGAGGAGGACCCCCGGTGGACGGTGCACGGGCGGTACGACCGGCGGTCCGGCTACGAGGCGACGCTGGAGTTGCTGCGGCGTGATCCGTCGCTGACGGCGGTCGTCGCGGCGAACGACTCCGTCGCGCTGGGGGCGTGCGCCGCGCTGCGGGACTCCGGGCTGCGGATTCCGGACGACGTTTCGGTGGCCGGGTTCGACGACCTGCCGTTCAGCATCGACGCGGTCCCCTCGCTCACGACGGTGCGGCTGCCCCTGGCGGAGGCCGGGGCGCGGGCCGGGCGCATCGCCATGGGGCGGGAGGAGGCGCCGCCCGGCGGTATCGCTTCGGTGCGGGGGGAGTTGATGGTGCGGGGGTCCTCCGGGGTGCCGCGGAGTTGAGGCTTCCCTCGGCTCTCGCCCGCCTGAAGGCCTCCTGCCATGGGCGACGAAAAGAGCGGTAGGTCAAGAAGGCGATGCGATCCACCGGGCCATGGCGTCGAAGGCGTCCAGGGCCCGGTGGTCGTTCGGGCCGAAGTGGCGCCCGCAGTCCTCGCCGAGGTTCTCGAAGCTGTCGGCCGCAAGGCTCTCGTGGCAGCGGATCCGATTCGGCTCCCTGACATCACCGGGCTCCGGACCTCGACGAGGAGCGCGGCGATGAGCAGCCCGGCCCGGCGAGGGCCTGGTCGACGAGCTCAGCTCATCGTTACGCCGGTGATCCTCGGCGGCGAGTCGATCTCCCCGGAGGGCGAGCTCGAGCGCCCGCCGCGGGTGGTGTCCACGACCACCGCCGGACCGGCACGCAGGTGTGCGTGTGCTGGGCGGCGGCGAACGGGGGCTGGCCCGGGGAGGTCCGGCGGTCTAGGCTCGGCCCATCGGTATCTCTGACTGAGTCAAGCATTCGGGGGCTGTGGCCATGACCGTCCAGGACATCCGCTCCTTCAACCGCTTCTACACCAACGTCATCGGCGCGCTCGACTACGGCCGCCACCTTTACGCCCCGTACACCCTCACCGAGTCCCGCGTGATCTACGAACTCGCGCACGCGCCGCGCACGGACGCCGCCGACCTGCGGTCACAGCTGCATCTGGACGCCGGATACCTGAGCCGGATCCTGAACAGGTTCGAGGAGGACGGGCTGGTCGAGCGCGGCCCCTCCGACACGGACCCGCGCCGCCGGCGGATCACGCTCACCGCCCGCGGCCGGGAGGCCGCCGCGCTGCTCGATGAGCGGGCCCGGGAAACGGTCGGGGCGATGCTGGACACCGTGCGCACCGAGGACCGGCCCCGCCTTGCGGAAGCCCTGCGGACCGTCCGGGAAATCCTCGGCGAGGGCCGGGCCCCGCGCCCCGAGGACGTCGTCCTGCGCGAGCCCGCCCCCGGCGACCTCGGCTGGATCGTGCAGCGCAACGCCGCGCTGTACGCCGCCGAGTACGGCTTCAACCTGGACTACGAGGGCCTGGTCGCCCGGATCGTCGCCGACTACGGCGCGGACCACGATCCGAACCTGGAGCGGACATGGATCGCCGAGCTGGACGGTCGGCCGGTCGGATGCGTCATGTGCGTACGGGACGACGCGCCGGGCGCCGCCCGGCTCCGGCTGCTGCTCGTCGAACCCGACGCGCGCGGCCTGGGCATCGGGGACCGGCTGGTCGGGGCCGTCGTCGACTTCGCGCGCGAGGCCGGCTACCGCGAGATCGTCCTGTGGACCAACGACATCCTCGCCGCCGCCCGCCGCATCTACCAGCGCCACGGCTTCGTGCTGGTCGCGGAGAAACCGCACCGGTCCTTCGGCCAGGACCTGGTCGGCCAGGACTGGCGGCTGGAGCTCCGCGCGACACCCGAGTGACGAATGGGGAATCGTCGGCGGGGGTGCCGGGTAGTGTCCGTTTGTATGAAGCTGGCGTTCTCCACCCTCGGTGTCCCCGGCCTGCCCCTGCCCGACGTCCTGCGACTCGCGACCGCGCACGGCTACCACGGCGTGGAGCTGCGAGCCCACCCGGAGGAACCGGTCCACCCCGGCCTGGGAGCCGCTGAACGGGCGGACGTGGCGGCCGAGTTCAAGGGCTCGGGCGTAGAGGTCCTGGGCCTCGCGGGATACGCGCGGGTCGCCGCGCCGGGCGACGACGAACCCGTCCTGGCCGAGATCCGCGCCCTCCTCGACCTGGCCCGCGACCTCGGAGCCCCGTACATCCGTGTGTTCCCCGGCGGCGATCTGGACGTGCAGACCCCCGAGGAGGCCGACGCGACGGCCGCCCGGCGGCTCGGCACGGCCGCCGAGTACGCGAACGACCTGGGCGTCCGCATCCTCCTGGAGACCCACGACTCGCACCGCACCGCCGCCGACGCGATGCGCGTCCTCGGGCTGGTCGGCCACCGCCAGGTGGGCGCCCTGTGGGACGTGATGCACACCTGGTTGGGCGGCGAACAGCCCTCCGAGTCGTACGCGGCGCTCTCCCCCCACCTCGGCTACGTCCAGGTCAAGGACATCGCCTCCGCCGAGGACACCACCCCGCTCCCGCTCGGCGCGGGCGTCCTGCCCCTGGCCGAGTGCGTGGAGGTCCTCTCCCGGCACGGCTGGGACGGCTGGCTGTGCTGGGAGTACGAGAAGCGGTGGTACGAGTCGGCGGCGGAACTGCCCGCCCTGCTGGGGGCGGGACGGGAGCACCTGAGCCGGTTGCTCAACGAGTCGGCGTGACGGGGTGGGGTGGTGGGCCGGGGCCTACCGCCCCGGTCAGATCACCCGGAACAGGTCCGAGGCGGCGTGGACGTCGGTGAAGTCCTCCACCGAGCGGAGGTTGTCGCACAGGGCCTCCAGGGCCGAGCCGGCCTCGCCGACGCGCGGGGCTCCGACGACCACGCCGAAGACCCGGAAGCCCAGCCGCTGCTTGGTCTCCCTCCAGCGCCGCATCCAGGCCTCCGTGACGCCACAGTCGTCGTCGGTGATCATCACGATGTCGCCGCGCCCGCGGGCGGTGTCGTCGAACTCCTCCGCCAGCAGATCGCCGGCCGCCGACAGCGGGGTCTGGTAGCTGGTGCCGCCGCCGAGGAACGTCTCCGCGAAGTCGAGCACCCGGTCGATGCCGGCGATCTCGCCGGCCGGGAAGCGGAAGACCTGGAGCCGGTCGGCGGCGGAGAACAGGATGCCGACGAAGTCACGGCCCGAGTGCCGGGCCTGGTCCAGCAGTGCCAGGGCACACGCCTTGGACCAGGCCTCCCGGGTGATTCCGCCGGGCCCCGCCTCGTACATGGAGTGCGAGGTGTCCACGCACGCGATGACCGCGCCCCGGCCGGTGCTCTGTTCTCCCCGGCTGTCGAAGAGCATCAGCTCCCCGGCGGCGTAGCGCACCGCGAACACCGCGCGCAGCTCGGGCACGCCGAGATGGGCCAGCTCCGAGGGGATGACCCGGGAGAGGTCGTCGCCGAGCGTGACGCCGACCAGTTCCCCGGTGGCGTTCGCCACCTTGCGGGCGCGTTCGCCCCGGGCCATCTGCCGGAAACGGCCGATCAGCTCGGCCCACTCGGCGAGACGGCCGGTACGCAGCCGTTCGGCCAGCAGGGCGCGCCGGCCGAACGGCATCCGCTCCAGCTCGCCGGCCGCGACGCCCCAGGCCCGCATCAGCGCGGCTTCCTCCCGTATCGCCCTGGCGGCGGTCGCCGCGGCGTCGCGTGCCGCGGTTCGCAGCCCGGGTGCCGCGGCGGCGAGGGCCTGTGCGGCGCCGTCGGCGGCCCGCCGGGCAGCGGCCTCGGCGGCTCCGGCGGCCTCGATCGCCCGGTGCACGGCGTCGGCGGCCGGGGCGGGGACGGTGCCGTCCTCCCCGGCCTCGGCGGCGGCCCGCCGGAGCGCCTCCCCCACGGTGGCCGCCGCGCCCTCGGCGTCCCGCCGGGCCTGCCGCGCCCGCTCGGCCTGGTTCCGGGCCTGCCGGGAGCGCTCCAGCATCCCGCGGAGTGCGGCAGCCTGGGCGAGCACCGCCATGGCGGCGGCGTACGGGTCGGCGGCCGTCTCCCGGCGCAGCTCGGCGAACTCGCGCGTCTCGACGAGTGAGCTGACGAGCTGGTGGTTGACCAGCCGGGACGGATCCATCTCCGCGGCCTCGCGCAGCCGCGGGCCGGACTTGTAGGCGGCCAGGAACACGTCGGTGAGGAGGTCGGTGGTGGTGTCGCCGTAGCGCGCGTTCAGTTCCCCGGCCAGCTCCCGCAGTGCGGCCGACTGCGCGTAGGTGTCACGCCAGGTGAACCGGTCGAACCGGTCCGCGACCACCGCCCCGGTGTGCCGCTCGGCACCGGCGGCGGACAACCCGAGCCACGGCCCGGCCCGGCTCGCCAGCTCATCGAGCCTGTTCGATGCATTTGATGCGTTCGATGCCCGGTTCATGGCGTCGTTCACGGCGTCGTTCACGGTCGTGGCCTCCCGGCTTCAGGCCTGGGCCTGCACCATGCTCGCGTCCATGCCGAGGGCCTCGGTGAGAACGCGGGCGCGGACGGCCCGCCGGCGTCCGGCGATACGGTCGATGGCGGCGGTGGAACGTCCGGCGCTCACCGCCTCCCGGCGCAGTTCCTCCAGCCGCTTCCCCGCCATGGCGAGCTGGTTGTGCGCCTTCTTGATGACCCAGTCGCTCAGCGCCTCGCGGGACTGCCCGGCCATGGCGTCGAGCTGGGCCTCCAACTCGTCGATGGTGTCGGACAGGTCGAGCGCCTCCTTGGCGTCGGGGTTGACCAGGTGCAGCACCTCGCGCTCGACGGTGGGGCGTTCGGCGGGGGAGTTCCACAGCACGTGCGTCAGCACCGACAGGTCGGCCACTTCGACGGCCGGGCGGCCGTCGAGGTACGCGGACGCCTGGAGCAGGCCCACCGCCTGTCGCCAGCGGCGGTCGGAGGCGACGAGTTCCTTGCGGCGCAGGGCGGCCCGCAGCGTGCAGACCGCGTCGACGATCGGGTCGGGCACGTCCACGGCCGGGACGGCTTCCGTCACGGCGTATCGCAACGCGGCCAGTTCGACGGTGGTCCGGGCCGGTGCCTCGGGGCGCCGGACGGCGGACCGCACCAGCGCGGCGAAGTTCGAGGGGTCCTCCAGGTAGCCGACCTCGATCCGCACCAGCAGCCGGTCGTAGATGGCGGCCGCGTCCTCCTCGGTCGGCAGCTCGTTGCTGGCCGTGATGGCCCCGATGAGGGGGCAGCGGATCGGCTCGCCGCCGTTCTCGGGGTGGTAGATCCGCTCGTTGAGGTAGCCCAGCGTCTCGTTCAGGGCCGCCGTGGAGCACTTGAAGATCTCGTCGATGAACGCGATGTGCGCGGTCGTGGCGCGGCCGTCGTAGACCTGCCGGTACTCGCCGCGGGCCAGCGCGGCGACGTCGATCGGACCGAACATCCGCGTCGGCGCGGTGAACTTCGACAGCAGGATCTCCCAGTAGGCCGCCCCCTCGATCCGGCCCGTCAGCTCCCGCGCCAGCTCGGACTTCGCCGTCCCGGGCGGACCGAGCACCAACGAGTGCTGCCCGGCCAGCAGTGTCACCACCAGCGTCCGTACGACATCGGCCCGCTCGTAGAACCGCTCCGACAGCTCACCGCTGATCGCCCGCAGCCTCTCGGCGGTGTCCTGCGCGTCCACGTCCCACTCCTCGCCTGCGACGCCGTGCCGGGCCGACGAGACAGCCCGTTCCCGCTCCTGAACCTACGACGAAGTGGCATGCGGCCGAGGGGAATTGTGGATGCGGACGAAACTCGATGGCCGCCCCGCGCTTCCCTGCGTACCGTCCCGGCATGCCCCCGACACTGCGCACCCCCCGCCTGCTCCTGGACGCCTACACCCCGGCGGACGAGGAGGACTTCGTCGCTCTGTTCCAGGACACGAGGGTGTCCCGGTGGATGGGTGACGGGCCGGCTTCCGAGGCGGAGGACCGGGCCCTGTTCGGGCGGATCTTCAGCAAGGTGTACGCGCGGGATCTCTTCGACGTGTGGGCGGTCCGGCGCGGGGCGCTCCTGGTCGGGCACGCGGAGATCAAGAGGACCGAGGCGGTCGGCGGTCACGAGATCGTCTACGCGCTGTCGCCCGGGGTCTGGGGCGGCGGGCTCGGGACGGAGCTGGCGGAGGCGCTCGTGAGCTACGGCTTCCGGACGCTCGCGCTGACCGAGGTGCACGCCACCGTGGACGTGCGGAACACCGCGTCGTTGCGCCTCCTGGGCCGGATCGGTTTCGAACACGTCCGGGATGTCGTGGAGGACGACGGCGGTCTCACGCGCGTGCTGATCCGCCGTCTGTAGGTTCCCGGTCAGGTGAAACACAGCGGAGGCGGACAGAACATCCGGACCCGGTGTTCTGTCCGCCCCGCCCCGTACTACTCCGCCTGAGCGCTCTCCGCGCCCTTCGCGCCCGCTGAGCTGTCAATGCTCCCTGTGCACTGGGAGTCCACCGTCGTCGTGCTTCCCGTCCCGCTCAGGACAGTCCAGACGGTCCCCTCGAGGCCGCGGCCCCGCTGAATGTGGATCTTGCGGCACTGCGAGGCCTGGCTCGCCTCCTCACCGGCCCGCGGCTCGGCGTCGGCCGCGACGGGTGCCGCGGTGGTCAGGAGGGCGGCGAGGACGATGAGGGCCGAGCCGGCCGAGTGCGCGAGGGGTCGGTGCGAACGGTGCAAACGTGGAGTTTTCATGAGCACACCTTGGGCCGAAAAGCGCCCGGTGCGAAGGCAGTCGGGGCCTCACGCGGGCAACTCAACCCGTTCGTACGATGCGCCGGGGACGAACGGGCCCGTCGGCAACGGCCCGTTCACGGGCGACGGGGCGAGGGCTGCGGAGGCAGCATCACGTCTCCACTGCGCTTGAGCCGCTGCCAGGGCAGCCGGTAGCCGTTGATCGCGGTCAGGCACGCCTGGACGAGGACCAGGTACATCACCTGGCGGTAGACGATCTGCTGGAGCGGAAGCGCCCACAGGGGCCGGAGGCTCTCGCCGTCGAGGTGGAAGGCGTACGCGGCGCAGACGGCCTGCACCGCCAGTACGCCGCTCCAGGCCAGCACGGTGGTGAGCGGGTTCCCGAACACCAGGCCGTAGAGGGCCAGGATGTCGATCAGCGGGGCGAGCAGCGGTGTGAGGATCTGGAAGACGGCCAGCAGGGGCAGACCGCGGCGGCCGAAGCGGCCCGCGGGGCCGTGTTCGAGCAGCGCGTGACGGTGCTTCCACGCGGCCTGCATCGTGCCGTAACTCCACCGGTAGCGCTGACGCCACAGTTCCCGCAGGGTGGCCGGGGCCTCGGTCCAGGCGAGTGCGTCCTGCGCGTAGCGGATCTCCCAGCCGGTCCGGTGCAGGGCCATGGTGATGTCGGTGTCCTCGGCGAGGGTGTCCGCGCTCATCATCCCGGCGTCCCGCAGGGCCTCGGCGCGGAACGCCCCCACGGCACCGGGAATGGTGGGCAGGCAGTGCAGCAGGTCGTACATGCGGCGGTCGAGGTTGAAGCCCATGACGTACTCGATGTGCTGCCACCGGCCGAGCAGACGCCGCCGGTTGCCGACCTTGGCGTTCCCCGCGACCGCGCCGACGCGGGGGTCGGCGAACGGCTGGACGAGGCGGCCGACGGTCGAGGGGGCGAAGACGGTGTCGGCGTCCAGCATCACGACGAGGTCGTGGGAGGCCCGCAGGACACCGGTGTTGAGGGCTGAAGGTTTGCCGCCGTTGGGCCGGCGGACGACGGTGACGTTCTCGAGGGCGAGGGACTCCGCGAGGTCGGCGGTGCCGTCGCGGGACCCGTCGTCCACGAGGATGATCTCGACCGGGTGGTCGCTCGCGGCGAGGGAGCGGAGTGTCTTGGCGATGCACACCTCCTCGTTGTAGGCGGGTACGACCACGCTGACGGGCCGGGTGACCGGCTGGAGGGGCCCGGCACGCGGGCGGCGGGCGTGGTGACGGGCCAGGACGATCAGGACCACGCACCGCGCGAGGACGAGCGAGCCGACCACCAGCAGCAGCACGTTGACGGCCGCCACCATCGTCCCCGAGACGGTCACGGCGGCCACGAAGACGCGGCCACCCCACAGGTCCGCCGTCCCGACGGGGCTGGTGAGACGGTCGGTTCCGACGAGGTCGGCGAGGGTCGTGAAGCGATAACCCTGTGCCTTCAGCCGGGGGATCAGGGTCTTCAGTGCTTCGACCGTCTGTGATCTGTCCCCTCCCGCGTCGTGCAGGAGGACGACCGCGCCCCTGCCGGGCGGGCTCGGCGTGGCCGCGTCGGCGATCGCGCGGGCGCCCGGCCGCCGCCAGTCGTTGGTGTCCCGGTCGATGAAGGCCAGGACGTAGCCCTTCTCGCCCAGGCGCCGGGCTACGGACCACGCCGGTGCGTCGAGGGCGGAGGGGGTGGAGGAGTAGGGCATCCGCATCAGCGAGGTGTTGATGCCCGCGGCCCCGGCCAGGGCGAGTTGGGTCAGCGCCAGTTCACGGTCCACGGCGCTCGGGGACTGGGTGGTCAGGTCCCGGTGGGAGAAGGTGTGCACGCCGATCTCGTGACCGGAGCGGATCAGGCTGCGCAGGACTCCCGGGTGCCGGGTGGTCTGCTGCCCGGTGACGAAGAAGGTGCCGGGTGTGCCGTGCTGGTCGAGAACGGCCCGGATGCGGGGCGTCCAGGTGGGATCGGGGCCGTCGTCGAAGGTCAGGACGACGGTCCGGTCCGGTGTGCGGAAGCTCCGCGGGCGATCGTCGGTGGTGTCGACGACCGGTCCGCCGTCGGCGACTGCGCGCGGGACGCCGGTGGACGTTCGTCCGCGGAGCCCTTCCTGGTCACCGGTGAAACCCCGGGTGGTGTACCCCTCGACCAGGAGCACCGAGGCGATGAAGGCCAGCAGGACGACGGGGATGACGACGCGGAAGCGGTGCCGCGGTGACAGCGGCGCTCGCCCGCGCCGCGGACGGGGTGGCCTGGGTGAGCGGCCGGGTGTCCGGCGGGGGCGCCGACGCATCAGGGGGCCTCGGCCACCGAGGGGGCGGAGGCCGGGGGCACGGCCGAGGTGCCGGTCGCCGGCCCTGTGGGCTGGGGGGCGGAAGGCGGCGCTTGTGCCGGGGGCTCAGGCGGCGGTGGGACGGAGGGGGCCGTGGTCGGCGGAGCCGGTGCGGGCGGAGGCGGTGCGGGAGTGGTGCCTGTGCC
>NZ_JOCT01000012.1 GCF_000717875.1 Streptomyces sp. NRRL S-455 | reverse complement strand
CACCCGGAGCCACCGGAGCCACCGTCGCCGTGAACGTCACCGACTCACCCACCACCGACGGATCCGGCGCAGACACCACCGTCGTGGTCGTCGCCGCCGGCAGCACGGTCTGCGTGTCCGTGCCGGTCGAGGCGGAGAAGTCACCGTCACCGGCGTCGAACGTGACCGTCCCCGTCGGCGTACCCGCACCCGGAGCCACCGGAGCCACCGTCGCCGTGAACGTCACCGACTCACCCACCACCGACGGATCCGGTGACGAGGTCACGGTCGTGGTCGTCGACGCCACGTTCACCGTCTGCGTGTCGGTGCCGGTGGAGGAAGAGAAGTCACCGTCACCGCCATAGGACGCCGTCACGATGAACGGGCTGCCCGTCGTCGTGGTGTAGGCGTGGGTGGCCGTCGCCGTGCCACCTGCGACCGGCACCGTGACCGGCGGGCTTGCCCCGGAGCCACCGGAACGACCGTCGCCGTGAACGTCACCTGCTCACCCACCACCGACGGATCCGGCGCAGACACCACCGTCGTCACCCGGAGCCACCGGAGCCACCGTCGCCGTGAACGTCACCGACTCACCCACCACCGACGGATCCGGCGCAGACACCACCGTCGTGGTCGTCGCCGCCGCGAGCACGGTCTGCGTGTCCGTGTCGGTGGAGGAGGAGAAGTTGCCGTCCCCGCCGTAGGAGGCGGTGACCGTGAACGGGCTGCCGGTCGTGGAGGTGTAGGCGTGGGTGGCCGTCGCCGTGCCGCCCACCAGCCCGGAGCCACCGGAACGACCGTCGCCGTGAACGTCACCTGCTCACCCACCACCGACGGATCCGGCGCAGACACCACCGTCGTGGTCGTCGCCGCCGCGTTCACCGTCTGGGTGTCGGTGCCGGTGGAGGAGGAGAAGTTGCCGTCCCCGCTGTAGGAGGCGGTGACGGTGAAGTGACCGGCGGGCTTGCGTCGCCGAAGGTGAAGGTGACCGTGCCCGTCGGCGTACCCGCGCCCGGAGCCACCGGAACGACCGTCGCCGTGAACGTCACCGACTCGCCCACCACCGAAGGATCCGGCGCAGACACCACCGTCGTGGTCGTCGCCGCCGCGAGCACGGTCTGGGTGTCGGTGCCGGTCGAACCGGAGAAGTCACCGTCCCCGCCGTAGGCAGCGGTGACGGTGAACGGGCTGCCGGCGTGAACGTCACCGACTCCCCCACCACCGACGGATCCGGCGACGAGGTCACGGTCGTGGTCGTCGACGCCGCGTTCACCGTCTGCGTGTCCGTGCCGGTGGAGGAGCCGAAGTTGCTGTCGCCGCCGTAGGAGGCGGTGATGGTGAACGGGCTGCCGGTCGTCGTGGTGTAGGTGTGGGTCACCGTCGCGACGCCGGCCACCAGGGGCACCGTCGTGGACGGGCTGCCGTCACCGAAGTTGATGGTGACGTTCCCCGTGGGCGTGCCGGCCCCCGGTGCGGCCGGCGCGACCGTCGTGGTGATGGTCACCGGCTGGCCGACTGTCGAGGGATCCGGCGTGGACGTGACCGTCGTGGTCGTCGCCGACTGGTTGACGGTGTGTGTGTCGGTGTCCGAGGACCCGGCGAAGTTGCTGCTCCCGCCGTAGGTGGCGGTGACGGTGAACGGGCTGCCGGTCGTCGTGGTGTAGGTGTGGGTCGCCGTCGCCGTACCGCCCGCCAGGGTGCCGGTGACCGTCGGCGAACCGTCGCCGAAGTCGAAGGTCACCGTCCCGGTCGGCGTGCCCGCACCCGGAGCCACCGGAGCGACCGTCGCGGTGAAGGTCACCGGCTGCCCCACCACCGAAGGATCCGGCGAGGACACCACTGTCGTGGTGGTCGCCGCCTGCAGCACGGTCTGGGTGTCCGTGCCGGACGACGGTGTGAAGTTCCCGGTGCCGCTGTAGGTGGCCGTCACCGTGAACGGGCTGCCTGTGGTGCTGGTGTAGGCGTGCGTGGTGGTGGCGGTGCCTCCGGACAGCGGCACCGTCACCGGCGGTGATCCGTCGCCGAAGGTGAAGGTGACCGTGCCCGACGGCGTACCCGCGCCCGGAGCCACCGGAACGACCGTCGCCGTGAACGTCACCGGCTGCCCCACCACCGAAGGATCCGGCGAGGACACCACCGTCGTGGTCGTCGCCGCCGGCAGCACGGTCTGGGTGTCGACGCCCGTCGAGGGGTTGAAGTTGGCGTTCCCGCTGTAGGTCGCGGTGACGGTGTACGGGCTGCCGCTGGTGCTGGTGTAGGTGTGGTTGACCGTCGCGGCACCTCCCACCAGGGGAACCGTCACCGTGGGCGACCCGTCCCCGAAGGTGAAGGTCACCGTTCCGGTGGGCGTGCCCGACCCCGGGGGCACCGGCGCCACGGTGGCGGTGAAGCTCACCTGCTGACCCACCACCGAGGGATCCGGCGACGAGGTCACCGTCGTCGTGGTGGCCGCCTTGCCCTGCACCGTGTGCGTGTCCGAACCCGTCGACGGCAGGTACTTGGCGTCTCCGGAGTAGATCGCGGTGATCGAGTGCGGGCCGACGCTCAGCGTGTTGGTGGTGACCGTCGCCGTTCCCCCTGCCAGCGGCGCCGTCAGGGTCGGCCCTCCGCTGATGACGAAGGTGACCGTGCCTGTCGGGGTGCCCGTTCCCGGCGCGACGGGTGCCACCGTCGCCGTGATCGTCACCGTCTGACCGAAGGTCGACGGATCAGGTGTCGAGGTCACCGTCGTGGTGGTGGACGCCTTGAGGACCACCGCGGTCGTAGCGCCCGTCGACGAGGTGAAGTTGGCGTCACCGCTGTAGGTGGCCGTGACCGGGAGGCTTCCGACGGGCAGGTTGCTGACCGTCGCTGTCGCGGTACCGCCCACGACGGGCGCCGTCACGGTCGGTCCGCCGCTGACGGTGAAGGTGACGGTCCCGGTCGGGGTCCCCGGCCCGAGTGGGATGATGGTCGCGGTCAGCGTCACCGGCTGGCCTACGACCGAGGGGTTCGGTGAGACGCTGACTAACGTTACGGTTCCAGGCATGGTTCGGCCCTTCACGAGGAATCCGGGTGGAAGGGGCCGCTTCTCGCCCCCCGACTTCCGGGGGAGCGACGGGCGGTGAGGGATGCCGTGCACCACTGACCGTCGTCCCTCGCCGGGGAGACACGCGGCCCCGGTGAGTAGCACCAGTACGCTCCCGCCCGGTTCCGCCACGCCAGAACCGCGACGCTCAAATCCCCCGGACAGCGGAGCGCGTAAGCCGCTCGAGCGACGCGGAGACCGCCTACGACACCGGCGCGCACCGATCGGTACGCGCCGGTCAGTCAGGCAAGCGGAGGAGAACGCGCCGGTTCCAGAACTGACTCGGCCGGCTTTCCAGAACTGACTCGGCCGGCTTTCGGGGACTGTCTCGGCCGGCTTTCGGGAACCGCCTCGGCCGGCTGAGGAGGCCGGGGCGCGGGCGCCGTCGCCGTCGCTCAGTCCGCCTCGTACGTCGCCCGCAGCTCCACCTTGCGTACCTTGCCGGACACCGTCATCGGGAAGGAGTCGAGGATCCGCAGCCTGCTCGGGATCTTGTAGTGGGCCAGCTTGCCGTCGCAGAACGCCCGCAGTTCCTCCAGGGTGGGCGGGTCGGCGGGGTCGGCGGGGATGACGCAGGCCAGGACCTCCTCGCCGTACCGGTCGTGCGGGACGCCCACGACCTGGACGTCCTGGATCTTGAGGTGGGTGTAGAGGAACTCCTCGATCTCACGGGGGTAGATGTTCTCGCCGCCCCGGATGATCATGTCCTTGATGCGGCCGACGATCTCGACGTAGCCGTCCTCGCGCATCACCGCGAGGTCGCCGGTGTGCATCCAGCGGCCCGCGTCGACGGCCTCTGCGGTCTTCTCCGGCTCGTTCCAGTAGCCGAGCATCACGCTGTAGCCGCGGGTGCACAACTCGCCCGCCGAACCCCGGGGTCGGGTGACGCCCGTCGCGGGGTCGACGACCTTGACCTCGATGTGCGGCAGGACCCGGCCGACCGTGCCGGTGCGGTGTTCCAGGTCGTCGTCGCGCCGGGTCTGGGTGGAGACGGGCGAGGTCTCCGTCATGCCGTAGCAGATCGACACCTCGGCCATGTGCATCTCCGTGACGACCCGCTTCATCACCTCCACCGGGCAGGGCGAGCCCGCCATGATGCCGGTGCGCAGGGAGGAGAGGTCGTAGGAGGCGAAGCCGGGGAGGCCGAGCTCCGCGATGAACATGGTGGGGACGCCGTAGAGGGAGGTGCAGCGCTCCTGCTGGACCGCCTCCAGCGTGGCCTTCGGGTCGAAGGACGGGGCCGGGATCACCACACAGGCGCCATGGGACGTGGCGGCCAGATTGCCCATGACCATGCCGAAGCAGTGGTAGAAGGGCACGGGGACGCACACCCGGTCCTGCTCGCTGTAGGCGATCATCTCGCCCACGAAGTAACCGTTGTTGAGGATGTTGTGGTGGGAGAGGGTGGCTCCCTTGGGGAAGCCGGTCGTGCCCGACGTGTACTGGATGTTGATCGGGTCGTCGCAGGACAGGCCGTCCTCGAACCGGGCACCGGGAGTCGCCCTCCCGAGCATCGCCTCCCAGCTCGGGTCGCCGAAGTACACGACCTCGCGCAACTCACCGCATCTGCCCCGCACTTGTTCGACCATCGCCCGGTAGTCGCTCGTCTTGTGGCTGAGGGAGGCGAACAGGAGGGAGATGCCGGACTGGTTGAGGACGTACTCGACCTCGTGGGTGCGGTAGGCCGGGTTGATGTTGACCATGATCGCGCCGATGCGGGCCGTGGCGTACTGGACCAGCACCCACTCGGGACAGTTGACGGCCCAGATGCCCACCCGGTCGCCCTTGGTGACTCCGGACGCGAGCAGGGCCGACGCCAGCTCGTCGACGGCCGCGCCGAACTGGCGGTACGTCCAGCGCCGTCCGGACGGCACGTCGACCAGCGCCTCGCGGTCCGGCCAGGTGGCCACCGTCCGGTCCAGGTTGGCCCCGATGGTCTCGCCGAGCAGGGGCGTATCGCTGGTGCCGTGGCTGTAGGAGTTCACCGGAAGTCCTCCTCGCGGTACTCGGCGTCCGACCCGGCCGCCGTGGCCTCGCGCAGCTCGATGCGGCGGATCTTGCCGGAGACGGTCTTGGGCAGGGCGCCGAACTCCAGGCGCCGGATGCGCTTGTAGGGGGCCAGCACCTCACGGGAGTGCTCGAACAGTACCTTCGCGGTGTCCGGGCCCGGCTGCCAGCCGTCCGCCAGGACGACGTAGGCCTTGGGGACCGCGAGGCGCAGTTCGTCCGGCGCGGGCACGACGGCCGCCTCGGCCACCGCCTCGTGCTCCAGCAGCGCGCTCTCCAGCTCGAAGGGCGAGATCTTGTAGTCCGAGGCCTTGAAGACGTCGTCACTTCGACCGAAATACGTCAGATATCCGTCTTCGTCCCTGGAAGCGACGTCTCCGGTCCGGTAGTAGCCCCCGGCCATCGCCTCCGCCGTGCGGTCCGCGTCGCCGTGGTAGCCGGTCATCAGGCCGACGGGGCGGGCCGACAGGTCGAGCGCGATCTCGCCCTCGGCCGCGCCCGGCGCGCCCGAGACGGGGTCCAGCAGCTCCACGCGGTAGCCGGGGCTCGGCCGGCCCATCGAGCCGGTCTTGAGCGGCTGCCCGGGGCTGTTGGCGACCTGCACGGCCGTCTCGGTCTGGCCGAAGCCGTCCCGGACGGTGATGCCCCAGGCCCGGCGGACCTGCTCGATGACCTCCGGGTTGAGCGGCTCACCGGCGGCGACGACCTCGCGCGGCGGGGTGCGGAGCTGGGTCAGGTCGGCCTGGATGAGCATGCGCCAGACGGTGGGCGGGGCGCAGAAGGTGGTGACACCCGCGCGGTCCATCTCGGCCATCAGGCGGGCGGCGTCGAAGCGCGTGTAGTTGTGGAGGAAGACGGTCGCCTCGGCGTTCCAGGGGGCGAAGAGGTTGGACCAGGCGTGCTTGGCCCAGCCAGGTGAGGAGATGTTCAGGTGCACGTCACCCGGCTTCAGGCCGATCCAGTACATGGTCGCCAGGTGCCCGACGGGGTAGGACGTGTGGGTGTGCTCGACGAGTTTGGGCCGGGCGGTGGTGCCCGAGGTGAAGTACAGCATCAGCGGGTCGTCGGCGCGGGTCGGGCCGTCGGGGGTGAAGCCGGCCGGGGCGCTGTGGGCGTCCTCCAGCGGCAGCCAACCGTCCGGGGCGGCTCCGGTCGCGATGCGTGTGTAGTCGCCGGGCACCTCGGTGAACTTGCCGGTGTCCTCCGCGCGCACGATGACGTGCCGGACGCGCCCCCGGTCGACTCGGTCGCGCAGGTCGGCGGGGCCGAGCAGCGGGGTGGCCGGGATGACCACGGCGCGCAGTTTCATCGCCGCGAGCGCGGTGATCCACAGTTCGGCCTGGTTGCCGAGCATGACGAGGATCCGGTCCTCGGCGCGCACGCCCCGGGCGCGCAGCCAGTTCGCGCACTGCGACGACCGTGCGGACATCTCTTCGAAGGACAGCCGCGTCTCGTGGCCGTCCTCCTCGACGATGTGCAGCGCGGTGCGGGTGTTGCCGTCAGCGATCCGGTCGAACCAGTCGAGCGCCCAGTTGAAGTACTCGGGGCGGGGCCAGCGGAAGCCCTCGTACGCCGTCGCGTAGTCCTCGCGGTGTTCCAGCAGGAAGTCCCGCGCGTCGCGGAACAGCTCCGTCGCCGATGTCATCTGTCCTCCTGGGTGCCGGACCATTGCCGGGCGGCTCTCCTTCATCGTGTAATCCGTGACGCAGGTCTCACTACCCCCGAACGGGGGGTGCGCCCGCACGGCAGTCGTAGTGAAGGGGCGAACAGGTGACAGGGGACGCGTCCGACGCGGTCGACATACGGAACGCGCTGCTGCGTCTGCGCCGCACCACCGGCCTTCCGGTCGCCTTCGGCGGCCTCATGGAGGCCGGGCATCAGATGCGCATCAGCGAACTCAGCGGGACGGCGACGCACGCACTGCGGTCGCTCGTGGTGACGTCCGGGAACGGTCTGGGCGGCAAGGCGGTGGCGCTCACCCGGCCGTGCGTGGTGACGGACTACTCGGTGTCGCGGCGGATCAGCCACGAGTACGACGCCCCGGTCGCCGTGGAGGGGCTGCGCTCGGTGCTGGCCGTGCCGGTGGTGGTACGGCATCGGGTGCGCGGGGTGCTGTACGGGGCGCTGCGCGCGGCCCGGCCTCTGGGCGGGCGCATCCTGGACGCGGCCGTGGAGGCGGCCCGGGACGTGGAGCGGGCCCTGGTCGTGCGGGACGAGGCCCGGACGCTCGCCGCCGAGGCCGGGGCGGCGGGCGCGGGCCGGGAGCAGGTGCGGGAGGCGCACGCGGCCCTGCGGGCGCTGGCTCCGAAGATCGCGGACGAGCGGCTGCGCGCCGAGCTGCTCGACGCGTGTGCGTTGCTGACGGCGGGGAGTTCACCGCCGCCCCGGGTGCGGCTGGCGCCGCGCGAGGTGGACGTGCTGGCCTGTGTCGCGGCCGGGGCAACAAACGCGGTCGCAGCGGAGCGGCTGGGCGTGACGCCCGAGACCGTCAAGGGGTATCTGCGGTCGGCCATGCGGAAGCTGGGTGCCCGGACCCGTGGCGAGGCCGTGGTCGCGGCGCGCCGGGCGGGATGGTTGCCGTAGGTTCGGGGTGTTTTGTGTGACGTCCGTCTGTTCCCCGTGCCGGCGGGTACCCGGCCGGGCGCCGCCGTCGTGTTCCGCCGCATTCGGGAGGCCGGTGAATTTCGTCCGCCGACGCGTGCTGTTATTTCCCTCACCACGCCGTCCCTCCGAAAGTCAAAGAACTGTTGCCTAATATTGGCCAGGACACGACACAGGGAGGGGATCCGTGACCGTGCGACGGGACTTCCAGGAGCCTCCCAGGAGCCGCCCCGACCTGGTCATCGGCCGGGAGGACGCGTTCACGTCCGCGCGTGAGCAGCTCGGCCGGGGCGGCAGTGTGCTGCTCCACGGCCCCGCCGGAATCGGAAAGTCGACGGTGCTGCGGGCGCTGGCCGCGGATGACGCCGGTGCGGCCCGGACCGTGTTGCGCTGCTCGGCCACCGAGTCCGAATCCCATCTGCCCTTCCTGGCGCTGGCCGACCTGTTCGGCCTGGTGCTGGACGAGATCTCCGGCCGGCTGCCCGCGGCCCAGCGCACCGCGCTGGAGTCGGCGCTCACCGGCCGCGGCGAGTCCACCCTCCAGCGGGACGGGCTCGCGCTGCGCCTCGCCGTGCTGTCGGCGCTGCGTGCGCTGGCCGCGAAGGGCCCGGTGCTCGTCGTCGCCGACGACCTCCAGTGGCTGGATGCCGCCAGTGCCGAGCTGCTCGGCTTCGCCGCCCGCCGGCTGGGCGACACGCCCGTGCAGATGCTGTGCGCGGTGCGGACCGAGGGCCAGGAGTACGACCGCCATCTACGCGCGTCCCCGCCCGACACCCTCGCCGTCCGGCTGGGCCCGCTGTCCCGTACGCAGGTCTCGGCTCTGCTGGACCACCGCGGCTACGCGCCCCTGTCCCGCTCCACGATCCGCGACATCCACCGCACCAGCGGTGGCAACCCCCTCTTCGCCCTGGAGCTGGGCCGCGCCCTGGCCGAGAGCCCGGCCCGGCCCCGGCCCGGCGAGCCGCTGCCCGTGCCCACCTCACTGCGGGCCCTGGTGCTGAACCGGCTGGAGATGCTGTCGGACGAGGCGCGCCGCACCCTCCTCGTGGCCAGCGCCGGTGCCCGCCCCACGCTGGCGCTGCTGCACGCGGCCGGCCGGGAACAGGCAGAGGCCGAGACCGCCCAGGCGGCGGCGCTCGGGCTGCTGGCGACGGAGGCGGAGGGCCCCGCCGTACGGTTCGCGCACCCGCTGATCTCGGCCGCTCTGTACGCGGAGGCCCCGGCGCGGGAACGGCGGGCCGTGCACGCCGCGCTGTCCACCGCGGCCTCCGACCCGATCGAGCGGGCCCGGCACCTGGCCCTGGCGACCACCGGCACCGACCCGGAGGTGGCGGCCCGGCTCGCCGACGCCGGCGCGCTGGCCCGGGACCGCGGGGCACCGTCCGTGGCCGCGTCGCTCGGGCTGCTCGCGGCCCGGCACACCCCCGCGGACAGTACGCCCGGCCCGGACGAGCGCCGTCTGCAGGCCGCCGAGGACGCGATCACCGCCGGCGAGGCCGATCTCGCCCGGGACATCGCCCGCGACGTACTGACGCGTGCCACCGTGCCCGCGGAGCGGGTACGCGCCTGGATGGTGGTCATCGAGGCCGCCGGGCAGGCGCTCGGTGAGGTCGACGCCGTGTTCCCGCAGGTGCTGGCCGACGCGGGGGACGACCCCGGCCTGCTCGCCCTGGTCCACTACCAGCTGGCCTGGCGGGGACTGGTCGTCGAGGGCGACTTCGCCGAGGCCCGGCAGGAGGCCGCGCACGCGGCGGAGCTGGCCGCCCGGGGCGGGGACCGCCGCACCGAGCTGATGGCGCTGTCCTTCCAGGCCTCCACCGAGACCCTGATGGGCCACCCGGACGCCCCCGCCACGGTCAAACGGGCGCTGAGGGAACCCCAGGACCCCTATGTGGCCTGCCACCACAACGGTGCCGGCTCGGCCCGGTTCCGCTGGCTCATCATGAGCGACCAGCTGCCCGAGGCACGGACCACCATCACCGCGCTGCTGCGTGAGGTGCGGCGGCGCGGCATGGTCGAGAGCGAGGTGCACTTCCTGCGCTTCCTCGCCGAGACGGAGCTGCGCACCGGGCACTGCGGCCGGGCCCTCGACCTGGCCCGTGAGAGCCTGCGGCTCGCCCGGGACTCCGGCATCGGTGAGGGCGCCTCGGCCATGCTCACCTCCCTCGCGGAGGCCTCGGCCGGGGATGTCGACCAGGCGATGGCCCTCGCCCGTGAGGCGGCCGACCACGCCGAGGTCGACGGCGACCAGATGTACCTGTCCCGGGCGCTGGCGGCGCTGGGCTACGCCCAGTTGGTGGCCGGGGACCCGACGGGCGCGGTCCGTTCGCTGCGCCGGGTGCGGGAGCTGGAGCAGAGCCTCGGCATCAACGACCCGGCGCGCGGCCGCTGGCACGGCGACCTCGCAGAGGCCCTGGTCCGCATCGGTGAACCGGGCGAGGCGCAGGACGTGATCGACACGGCACGGGTGCACGCGCTGCGGCTGGGCCGGCAGAGCGTGCTGGCCGTGCTCGACCGGGCCGAGGCGCTGGTACGGGCCGCCCATGGCGAACACGAGGCCGCCCTGGTCCGGTTGACGTCCGTGCAGGACCGGCTCGGCAGGCTCGGATACGGCCTGGAGGAGGCCCGGGCTGCCTTCGCGCTGGCCCGCCTGCGCACCCAGACCGCCGCCTTCCCCCGCGCCGGCGGGACCCGCCTGCCGGGTCCGGCGTCCTACGACGAGGCCGCCCGGCTGTTCCGGCGGTGCCGGGCGCTGCCCTGGCTGCGGCAGGTCGACGCGGCCGTCGCGGCCGGTCCCGCCGCGGTGGAGCCGGCCTCCGTGGCGCCGCCCGTCGCCCTCGACGCGCTGGAGGGCCTCGCCTCGATGGAGCGTCAGGTCGCCTCACTGGTGATGGAGGGAGCGACCAACCGGGAGATCGCGGCCCGTCTGTTCATCAGCGTGAAGACCGTCGAGGCGACGCTCACCCGGGTCTACCGGAAGCTGGGGATCCGCTCGCGGGTGGACATCGTGCGGCTGGCGGCGGGCCGCCGCACGACCTGACCCGACCTGGGTTTACGGGTCCCCATCGAGGGTTTTCCCTGCCCAACTCCCTTAGGGGGTTCCCTCATTGGGAGCTCTGCCTTCCGAGCCCTAGCTTTGGGGCGTGCCGCTCGCCGGGCACACGGAGATCCGAACAACGGCGTCGGGGTCTCCGTGCACGACTACCCGCGCGACTCCCCACCGGCAACTCCTGAGGAGACCCATGTTCGGGCTCGACCGTGCCAAGAAGGCCGCCGCCGTCGCCGCGGCGACCGCCGCCGCCGCCACGACCGCGCTGCTGACCGCTCCCGCCGCCGTCGCCGCGCCCCAGCCGATCGTCGGCGGAACCACGACCACCACGTCCGCGTACCCGTTCGTCATGCAGATCACGGACGCCTCGCAGAACCAGTTCTGCGGCGGCACGCTGGTCTCGCCCACCAAGGTCGTCACCGCCGCCCACTGCATGGTCGGCGAGACCACCAGCAGCGTGCGTGTGGTCGGTGGCCGCACCTATCTCAACGGCACCAACGGCACCGTCAGCCGCGTCAGCAAGATCTGGATCCACCCGAGCTACACCAACGTCACCAAGGGCGACGACGTGGCGGTGCTGACGCTGTCGACGTCGATGCCGTACACCCCGGCGAAGTACGTCTCCTCCTCCCAGACCTCCGTGTACGCGGCCGGCACCACCGCCCGCATCCTCGGCTGGGGCACCACCTCCTCGGGCGGCAGCTCCTCCAACCAGCTCCGCACCGCGACCGTACCGACCGTGTCCGACGCCGGCTGCGCGAGCTCCTACGGCTCCGACTTCGTGCAGAGCGACATGGTGTGCGCCGGAAAGACCTCCGGCGGCGTGGACACCTGCCAGGGCGACAGCGGCGGTCCCCTGCTCATCGGGGGCGTCCTGGCAGGCATCACCTCCTGGGGCGAAGGCTGCGCCCAGGCCGGTTACCCGGGCGTCTACACCCGGCTGACCACCTTCTCCAACCTGGTCTCGACGCAGGTCAACTCATGACCTCCGACAGCTCCTGAGCACCCCTCAGGTAAAAGCCGGGGGGCGTTGCGGGCCTCCACGAGCGGCCCGCAACGCCCCCTCTCCATGTCTCCCCCTGGGTCCGGAGGGCCCGGCTGCGCGTGGACCACTCCGCGGGCCATGTCACCGTGCAGATGCTGGTGCTGGGCCTGGTACCGATCTCGATCGGTCTCGTCACGGACACGCTGTGGGGGCTGACCGCTTCGGCGGCCCGCGGCCGCAACCGCGATCACTTGCGTACGACGCCGAAGCGGATGTCGTACGACGTCTCCGGGTGCATCACCCTCAGCATCCGCTCGCCCTCGGCGGTGACCTCGTCCCGCTGGGTCCTGGTGAGCCGGTCGAAGGGCTCGATCACGAGCGCGTCCTCCTCGAGCCGCCACAGCCCGGCGAGGAAGCCGTCGACGAGAAGCGTGGGGTAGGCGATGTTCCCCTGCCAGGAGCGGCCCCGGTGCTCGGGCCGGACGACGCGGGTGCGGTCGGCGTGGGAGAGCAGGAGATTGTCGAACTCGGGCAGGAAGCGCGGCGGGGCCGGGGTGTCCGGGTCGGGGCGCGGGGCGTCCGGGAGGTCGAAGAGTTCAACGCCCTTGTCGTCCCGGAAGGTGACGAGTTCCGGGCGGAGGCGCTCGAAGGCATCGCCCAGGCGGGTCAGTCCGGCCCAGGTCTGCATGTCCCGCACGGAGGCCGGGCCGAAGGCGGCGAGGTAGCGCGGGACGGCCGCGTCGGGTGTGGCGGCCGGTCCGGCGGGACGGCCGAGCCAGTGCTCGGCGGTGGTCAGACGGACCTGTCCGCTCCTGCCCCACAGTCCGCGCGGCGTCACCTGCACGAGCGGGAGGCGGCACCGGGCGGCGACGGCCAGGGACTGCGGGTCGGCCTCGGGCCACTCCGTCGCCAGGGCCTCGCGCAGTTGCCTCATGGTGCGGGGTTCGGCCTCGACGAGATCGCGGGCGAGGCGGGAGAGCCGGTCGAGGTCCACACCGGCGAGTCCCTTGCGGAAATTCGACAGCTCCCGCTCCATGGCCGGCTGCGTCAGCGGCCGCAGGGTGAGGCAGTCCTGAGCGGTGTGGGTGTGGAGGGTGGAGCGCATCGTGACGATCCGGACGACCTCACGGTCGGCCATGAGCCGGGACAACGCCTCGGGGGCGAAACCGTCGAGGCGGGCGGCGAGCGCGTAGTACGGCGGCTTCACGTTCTGCGCCTGGAGGCCGGCCAGGTGCCCGACGGCCGCGGCGGCGGAGACCCGGGCCAGGCGCAGGAGAAGCTGCCGGTCGAGGGTGGCGCGGTTGAGGGCACGGGTGCCGAGGTGGGGCACCGTGCCGGTGACGCTCCGCTTGGTGTTCGTCATATGAGGCACGCTAGCGGGGCTCGCGGACAGGTTCTGGCCGCGACTCCGGACGCGTTCTCCACTCGCCCACCCCGGCGACGCGCCCATCCCGCCGAGCAGGACAGGTCGGCCGCTCCGCGGCGGCCGGCGAGTTTCGCCGCGTCTCCTCCCCCGCCCCTCCGGCCGACACCAACTCCGCTCCCCGTCCGTGGAGTTCGACCTGGCTCCGGTTGGTGATAGCAGCTGCCCAGGAACCCGCAATCGATAACCTGACCGAGTGACGACCGACCTGACCCTCCTTTCGCGTGTGGCCTACCGCGGCCGGGAGATCACCGCGCCCCGGCTGCGCGGACTGCTCGCACTGCTCGCGGGCGAGTTGCGCTCCGGTTGCAGTACCGCGCGGCTGGTGGACGGGCTGTGGCAGGACGAGCTGCCGGCCAACCCGGCCAACGCGCTGCGGATCCTGGTCTCCCGTACCCGCTCCCAGCTCGGGGCCGACGTCGTCGTCAGCACCCCGAGCGGCTACCGGCTGGCGCTGGGTGAGGAGCAGGTCGACAGTTCCGCGGTGGTGCGGTGCGCCGAGGCGAGCGCCCGGCATGCCCGGGCCGGAGATCATGCCGCCGCCCTGGCGCGTGCGGAGGAGGGCCTCGCCTTCTGGGACGCGGCCCCGCACGCCGACGCCGCGCCGGGCGACCCGGTGGCGGAGCTGCGGGCCGAGCGGGCGCCGCTCTACGACGTGCTCGTGCGCTCCCGTGCGCTCGCGCTCGCCCGGCTGGGGCGACGGGCCGAGGCCATGGCGCCGCTGACCGGGGTCTTCGCCGGGGCGCCGCACGACGAGGAGGTCCTGGCGGAGCTGCTGCGCGCCGAGGCGGCCACGGCCGGGCCGTCGGCGGCGCTCGCCCGCTACGACGCGTACCGGCGCGAGCTCCGCGACGGTCTCGGCACCGACCCGGGGGCCGGGCTGAAGGCCGTGCATCAGGAGTTGCTGCGGGTCGAGGCGCCCGTGGTCCGGTACGGGGTGCCGCACGATCCGAATCCGCTGCTGGGGCGGGACGAGGATCTCGCGGCGGTGGCCGGGCTGTTGCACCTCTCGCGGCTGGTCTCGATCGTCGGCCCCGGCGGGCTCGGCAAGACGCGGCTCGCGCACGCCGTCAGCCGCCGGGCGGAGCAGCGGGTGGTGCACTTCGTCTCGCTGGCCGGAGTCGGTGCGGACGACGACGTGGCCGGCGAGGTGGCGTCGGCGCTCGGCGGTGGGGAGGCGCCACGCGGTGGAGTCGGAGCGTACGGCGGCGGGGCGGATGTACCCGGCGGAATCGTCGCCGCCCTCGGTGCCGGCCCCGCGCTGCTGGTGCTGGACAACTGCGAGCAGGTGGTCCGGGGCGCCGCCGACCTGGTGCGGGAGCTGGTGGCGCGGTCCAAGGACCTGCGGGTGCTGGTCACGAGCCGAGCGCCGCTGGGGCTCAGCTCGGAAGCGCTGTACCAGCTGCCGCAGCTGAGCCCGGCGACCTCGATCGAGCTGTTCGGACAGCGGGCCCGGGCCGCGCGGCCCGGCGTCGAGCTGCCGCCCGGGGCGGTTGCGGAGTTGTGCCGGCATCTGGACGGGCTGCCGCTCGCCGTGGAGTTGGCGGCGGCGCGGGTGCGGGTGCTGTCCGTACCCGAGATCGCCCGCCGCCTCGGCGACCGGTTCGCGCTGTTGCGCGGCGGGGCCCGGGACGCACCCGAGCGGCACCGCACGCTGCACGCGGTCGTCGAGTGGAGCTGGAATCTGCTGGAGGAAGACGCGCGGGCGGCGCTGCGGGCGCTGTCCGTCTTCCCCGGCGGCTTCACCGAAGAGGCGGCGCGGCAGGTGCTGGGGGACAGCGGTGACGCGCTGGACCTGCTGGAGCAACTGGTCGACCAGTCGCTGCTGAAGGCCTCCGACACCGCGGCCGGGATCCGCTTCCACATGCTGGAGACGGTGCGGGAGTTCAGCGCCGCCCGGCGGACCGCCGCCGGGGAGGCGGAGGCGGTCACCGGCCGGTTCCTGGACTGGGCACGGGACTTCGGACTGGCCAACCACGATGCGATGGCCGGCCCTGAGCCGCTGCGGCACTGGGCTCGGCTGCGCGCGGAGCAGGACAACCTCGTGCTCGCCCTGCGGTACGCCCTGGCCCGCCAGGACCACGCCACCACAGCCGCGGCCGGCGCGGTGCTGGCCGGCACCTGGCTGACCGACTCGACGAGCTTCCACCGGGTGCTGGTCCTGGCCGCCGACACCGCGGCGCCGCTGTCGCACTACCGCCCCGACGCCCGGCACATCGAGGTCACCCGCACCCTCAGCGCCATCTGCACCGCCGCCCCGTTCATCGGATACGGCCCGCTGCACACGCGCCATCTCGTCACCCTGCGCCGGCTGCCTCCCGCGGAGCCGGACACCCTGCTGCGGGCGCTCGCCGTCGTGCTGTGCGCTCTTCCGGACACGCGCCCGCCCGGCTATGAGGCGCTGCTGGAACTGTGCGCGAGCGACGCGCCCTTGCTGGCGGGCATCGCCGAGTGCGTGGCCAGCTATCTCTGGGAGTACGAGCACCAGCCGGAGCGTGCGCTGTCCTCCGCCCGCCGGCTGCTGGCCGCGGTCGACGCCGTGCCCAACCCGTCGCTCAAGCTGCTCGGCCACTCCCGCTGCGGCGAGTTGTGCGCGGACGCCGGTCTGGGCGAGGAGGCGTACCGGCATCTGGTGGCCGCGCTGGAGGCCTTGGAGCACCTGAGTGACCAGTCGCCCACGACGGGCCTGCGCCGGGGTCTGGCGCTGGCCTGCCTGCAGCGTGGTGAGGTGGACGAGGCCGAGGACTGGCTGCGGCGTGTGGAGCGGAGCCGGCCGACGGAGCGCACCTCGACCGTCTTGATCGACCTGGCGGCCTGGGCCGAGATCGCGCTGGCCCGGGGTCTGACCGAGCTGGGGCTGAAGCGGTGGCGGATGGCCGTGGAGCGGCTGCGCGGAGACGACTCGCCGCCCGCCGACCCCACCGTGGATCCGTGGGCCCGGGCGATCGAAGCCTATGCGGTGGCCGCGCACGCGTACGCCGGGCGACTGGAGCCGGTCGCCGGCCTGGTGGCCGAGGTGGAGGGCCGGTTGCGGACGCTGCTCGCCGACGGCTCCCGCCCGGCCGGGGAGATCCCGGTGTCCGGCACCGATGTGCTGGCCCTCGGCCTGGCCCGGCTCGCCGCGGGCGACGCCTCGGCGGTGCGGCTGCTGGCGCTGGCCGGGCGGATGCATGTGCCGCAGACCTTCCCCGCGATGTCCGCCCACCGCGCCCGTCGGGCCGCCGAGGAGGCCGACGGGGCGGCGTACGCCGACGCGGTGTCGGAGTATGCCGCCCTGGAGCGGGAGGGGCTGCGGGAGGCGGCCCGCGCGCTCATTTCGGGTCGCGGTTGAACTGCGCCGTGGACCAGCGGTAGCCGAGCGCGGTCAGGCCGACGCACCAGGCGATCGCGATCCACCCGTTGTTGCCGATCTCGGTGCCGAGCAGCAGGCCGCGCAGGGTCTCGATGGCCGGGGTGAACGGCTGGTACTCGGCGATCGGCTGGAACCAGCCCGGCATCGTGTCGGCCGGGATGAAGGCGCTGGAGACGAGCGGGAGGAGGATCAGCGGCATGGCCATGTTGCTGGCCGCCTCCGGGTTCGGGCTGGCCATGCCCATCCCTACCGCGATCCAGGTGAGCGCCAGGGCGAACAGCGCGATCAGCCCGAACGCCGCCAGCCACTCCAGGGCCGTGGCGTCCGTGGACCGGAAGCCGATGGCCACGCCGACGGCACCGACGAGGAGCACGCTCATCACGCACTGCAGCACGCCGCCGGCGACATGCCCGACGAGCAGAGAAGGTCGGTAGATGGCCATCGTGCGGAAGCGGGCGATGAGGCCCTCGGTCATGTCCATGGACACGTACACCGCGGCCCCGATCACGGTGCTGCCGATGGTCATCAGCAGGATGCCGGGGACGATATAGGCGATGTAGTCGGAGCGATCGGCGCCGCCGCCACCGATGCCCGCGCTCATCACGTCGCCGAAGACGTAGACGAAGAGCAGCAGCATCATGATCGGCGTGAGCAGCAGGTTCAGGGTTGCGGACGGATAGCGCCAGGCGTGCAGGAGGTTGCGGCGCAGCATCGTGTTCGAGTCGCGGACGGCCAGGGCAAGGGTGCTCATCGGGCGTTCTCCTTGGGCTGGTTGGGGATGTCGGCCGGGGCGGTGAGGGCGAAGAACACGTCGTCGAGGTCGGGGGTGTGCACGGTCGTACTGCGTGGTGAGGAAGACGGTGACGCCGCCCGTGACGAGCTCCCTGATGATCTGCCACATGTTGTGGCGGGAGCGGGGGTCGAGGCCGGTGGTCGGCTCGTCGAGGAAGATGATCCGCGGGTCGCCGACCAGCGTCATGGCGATGTCGAGGCGGCGCTTCATGCCGCCGGAGTAGGTGGAGGCGGGCTTCTTCGCGGCGTCGGTGAGGTCGAACCGCTCCAGCAACCCGGCGGCCACGCGCCGTCCCTCACGCTTGGACAGGTGGTGCAGGTCCGCCATCAGGAGCATGTTCTCCTCGCCCGTGATCAGGCCGTCGACCGCGGAGAACTGCCCGGTGACCCCGATGGCGGCGCGTACCGCCTGCGGGTCGCCGGCGAGGTCGTGACCGCCGACACGGATGTCGCCGGCGTCGGCGGTGATGAGGGTGGAGAGGATCTTGACGGCGGTGGTCTTGCCGGCGCCGTTCGGGCCGAGCAGGGAAAAGATCGTGCCCGCGGGCACGTGCAGGTCGATACCGTCGAGGACCAGCTTGTCCCCGAAGGACTTCCGCAGTCCCGTGGCCGCGATGGCCGGTGCGAGGGTCGTTGTCGTCATGTCCCGGAGTCTGCGGGGCACCGCGTTCAGCGGCCTTTCAGCGCGGTTTCACTCACCATCGCCAACCGGCGAAGCGGTGAAATGGGCTTTCCCCGCTGGTCCTCACGCCGCCGCGTCGTACGTGGCCCGGGACCGGACGCCGCCGTCCGTCCGTGTGCGCGGGGCACGCTCCGTGAACACGGACAGACGCAGCACGAGATAGCGGCCGACTCCGACGAGCGCGGTGGCCGACAGGTACACCGTCTGCTGCAGGACGAGTCCGGCACCCGGGCGGAGCGCGGCCAGCGCGCCGACAGCGGCGGACGTGACCAGCAATCCGGCGGCCATGGTGGCCGCGCTCTTCAGGTGACCGGCCAGGCCGGGCCGTCCGTGGCCGAACGAGACGCGGGCATGCAGCTCGGTGGCGGCCCCGGTGGAGGCGATGGTGGTCAGCACGTTCGCCGCCATCCACGGGATCCACTGCGAGAGCAGGACCAGGGTCGCCGAGGCCGCCAGGGTGATGCCGCTGCCCAGCCCTGCGAAGCGCACGAAGGCCGCCCCGTGACGGCGCATCAGTCGCAGGCCGTTCATGGTGATCCCCTCCTGGGCCACTGCCCCTCGCGGGGCTGTCGTCGTCGTGCCGCAGAGCGTGGTCCACTCAGCGTTCATCGCTGTTTCAGAGCTGCTTCAGGGGTACCGGCTGTGGTGGCATCGGTCCGGTTCGCGCGCGAGAACCCCCCGCCGGCGCGGCGGGGGGCTCTCGGCGCGGGTGCGGTCGCCGGGCGTCAGGAGTCGCCGGATTCCGGCTCGTCGAGAGTGATCGCCCCGGAGGGGCAGACGCCGACGGCCATCCGTGCGGCCGCGCGACGGGCGGCGGGCGGCTCGGCGTGAGACAGGAGCACCCGGCCGTCGTCGGGGTCCTGGTCGAAGACATCGGGGGCGGTCAGGGCGCACATCCCGGCACTGATGCAGCGCTCGCGGTCGACGCGCAGACGCGTCGTCCTCATGACTCCTCCTCGCCCCAGGTGACCGGGAGGCTCTTGACGCCGTAGATGTCCGCGGTCTCCGGGCGCAGGCCGACCTCTTCCGCCGGTACGGCCAGGCGCAGCGTGGGGAACCGGTCGACCAGCGCGCGGAACGCCACCCGCATCTCGACGCGGGCCAGTTGCTGGCCCAGGCACTGGTGGATGCCGTGGCTGAAGGCCAGGTGCCCGGCCACGTCCTGCCTCCGGACATCGAGCACGTGGGGGTCGGCGAAGCGCTCGGGGTCACGGTTCGCGGTGTTGTACGACAGGACGACCGTCGTGCCGGCCTCGATGGTCTGGCCGCCCAGCTCGACGTCCTCGAGTGCCGTCCGCATGAACGACTTGGCGACGCTCAGATACCGCAGCAGCTCCTCCACGGCCCCGTCGGTGAGCGCGGGGTCGGCGCGCAGCGCGGCCATCTGCGCCGGATTCCGCAGCAGCGCGTAGGTGCCGAGGGACAGCATGTTCGCCGTGGTGTCGAACCCGGCGGCCAGCAGAATCAGGCTGATCCCCTTCAGCTCCTCATCGGTCAGATCGCTGTCGGTGAGTTCGCTGAGCACGTCGTCGGTGGGGTTCGCCCGCTTGGCGGCCACCAGCTCCGCGAGGTACTCCTGGGTCGCGGTGTAGGCGGCTGTGAGCTCCTCATCGCTCGCCTCCCCTCCCATGAACGTGTCGATCTGCTCCTGGAAGGAGCCCCGGTCCTCGTAGGGCACGCCCAGCAGCTCACAGATGACGATGGTGGGGATGGGCTTGGCGAACGCGGTCACCAGGTCTGCCGGCGGTCCTGCGTTCTCCATGGCGTCCAGGCACTCGGCGGTGATCTGCTCGATGCGCTCGGTGAGAAGGCGCATCCGCCGCACCGTGAACCTGCCTGCCAGCGGCTTGCGGTAGCGGCGGTGCTGTGGGTCGTCCATGAGGAGGAACTCGCCGGGCGGCGCCGGAGGAACCTCGAAGTCGACCACGTTCAGCAGCTCCCTGCGCGAACTGAACCGCGAGTCGGCCAGAACCGACCGGACCAGGTCGTATCCGGTGATCAGCCAGCCTGGTTTTCCGCCGGGGTGGGTGTAGCGGCTGATGGGCCCGTGCCGTCGGGCGTCGAGCAGCTCTGCGGGCGGGTCGAAGGGGCAGTCGGCCGGACGCGCTGTCGGCAGCGTGGTGACGGTGTGCACGGACTCACTCATGACCATCCTCGTCTCGCGATATCGCATGTTTCACGTCGACCGAAAGCTACGTTGCATTGCCACTTTCGTCAATTGAGCAAGAGCCATTTATGCAGTTCATCGGCGTCAAACTGATGCAATGAGCTAGATTGAATGCAACGTAGCGTTGCAATGGATGAGAGAGAAAGGCAACACTGGGGCGCTCACGGGGACAGGGCGTAACGGACACTCAGGTCGATCAGGCCGATGTCCACCCTGACGATTGACGCCCGGTGTCGGCATGGGTGACGATCCCGGCCGGACGGGTGCCCGGATTGCTGGTGCCATAGGGCGTGACCAGCCCTGATTCAAGGGCGGCCGATGGAGATCAGGGCCACAGCCATCGGGAGGGAAAGGTCACAGCCTCGCCCCCTGCTGCTCCTTCGAGTCGATGACCTAGCATCCGAGCATGACGGTCCTGCCTGACGACGGGCTTGAGCTGGCCGGCGAGTTCCCTGATGTGCCCCACGAGCAGTGGCAGCGCCTGGTGGCGGGTGTACTGCGCAAGTCGGGCAAGGACGTGGAGGGCGCCGAGGCCGAGGAAGCCCTGTCCACCGCACTCGAGGACGGGCTGCGCACCCGGCCCCTCTACACCGCCCGCGACTCCGCGCCCGAGCCGGGTTTCCCCGGGTTCGCACCTTTCGTACGCGGCGGCCGCGCCGAGGGGAACACGCTCGGCGGCTGGGACGTACGGCAGCGGCACACGGTGGCCGACCGGGACGGGGTGCTCGGGGACCTGGAGAACGGCGCCACCTCCCTGTGGCTGGGCGTGGGCGACGACGGCATCCCGGTGCCGGAGCTCGGGCGGGTCCTCGACGGTGTCTACCTCGATCTGGCCCCCGTCGTGCTGGACGCCGGGCGCGACACCGGGCCCGCCGCGCGGGAGTTGCTGCGGTTGTACGAGGAGCGCGGTATCGCCCGGGACACGGCGCGGGGCAATCTGGGCGCCGATCCGCTGGGCCTGGAGGCCCGGAGTGGTCAGCGGGGCGAGTTCGCTCCGGCGGCGGACCTCGCGCGGCTGTGCTCCGGGGAGTATCCCGGCCTGCGGGCGCTGACCGTGGACGCGCTGCCGTACCACGAGGCCGGTGGTTCCGCCGCCCAGGAGCTGGGCTGCTCACTGGCCACGGCGGTGGCGTACCTGCGGGAGCTGGCCGGGGCGGGACTGAGTGTCGAACAGGCCTGCCGGCAACTGGAGTTCCGGTACGCGGCGACGGCCGACCAGTTCCTGACGATCGCCAAGCTGCGGGCCGCGCGCCGATTGTGGGCGCGGGTGGCCGAGGCGTGCGGGGCGCCGCGTGCCGGGACACAGCTCCAGCACGTCGTGACGTCACCGGTGATGATGACGCGGCGCGACCCGTGGGTGAACATGCTGCGCACGACCATCGCCACGCTGGCCGCCGGGGCGGGCGGAGCCGACGCGGTCACCGTGCTGCCCTTCGACCACGCGCTCGGCCTGCCGGACGCGTTCGCGCGGCGGATCGCCCGCAACACCTCCACCATCCTCATCGAGGAGTCGCACCTGTCCCGGGTGATCGACCCGGCGGGCGGCTCCTGGTACGTGGAGCGGCTGACCGACGAACTGGCCCACGCGGGCTGGGAGTTCTTCCAGCGGATCGAGCGGCTCGGCGGCCAGGCGGCGGCCCTGCGGTCCGGAGACCTGGCGCAGGACCTGGCCGACACCTGGCAGGCCCGCAGCGCAAAGCTGGCCAAGCGGCGCGAACCCGTCACGGGCGTCAGCGAGTTCCCGTATCTCGCGGAGAAGCCGGTCGTGCGCGACAGCGCGCCCGAGCCGCCGTCCGGCGGGCTGCCGCGCGTGCGGCGCGACGAGGCGTTCGAGGCGCTGCGCGCCCGCTCCGACGCCCACCTGGCCGCGACCGGCTCCCGGCCCCGGATCTTCCTCGCCGCGCTCGGCCCGGCCGCCGCCCACACCGCACGCCTCACCTTCGCCTCCAACCTCTTCCAGGCGGGCGGCATCGAGCCCGTCACGGAGGGCACCTTCGAGGAGAGCGGCGCCACCGAGGCGTGCCTGTGCTCCAGTGACGCCCTGTACGAGGAGCAGGCCGAGGCGGTGACCGCGCGACTGAAGGCCGCCGGTGCCGCGCATGTGTTCCTCGCCGGGCGGCCCGGGAACCACCCCGGTGTCGACTCTTACGTCTTCGCGGGCTGTGACGCCGTCGCCGTGCTGTCCGCCACCCTCGACCGCATGGGAGTGTCCTGATGGGAATCCCCGACTTCTCCGGGATCGAGCTGGGGACCCCGGCGGCCGACGGCGGCCCCGACGAGTGGCGCACGGTGGTCAAGAACGCCTCCGGCGGTGACGACCTGCTGTGGGAGACCCCGGAGGGCATCGCGGTCAAGCCGCTGTACACCGGTCGTGACCTGGAGGGCCTGGACTTCCTGGAGACGTACCCGGGCGCGGCACCGTTTCTGCGCGGCCCGTACCCGACGATGTACGTCAACCAGCCCTGGACGATCCGCCAGTACGCCGGTTTCTCCACGGCCGAGGAGTCGAACGCCTTCTACCGGCGCAATCTCGCGGCCGGGCAGAAGGGCCTGTCGGTCGCCTTCGACCTGCCCACGCACCGGGGTTACGACAGCGACCACCCGCGCGTGACCGGTGACGTCGGCATGGCGGGCGTGGCCATCGACTCGATCTACGACATGCGGCAGCTGTTCGACGGGATTCCCCTCGACAGGATGACCGTGTCGATGACGATGAACGGCGCCGTGCTGCCGGTGCTGGCGCTGTACATCGTGGCGGCGGAGGAGCAGGGCGTACCGCCGGAGAAGCTGGCGGGGACCATCCAGAACGACATCCTCAAGGAGTTCATGGTCCGCAACACCTACATCTATCCGCCGAAGCCGTCGATGCGGATCATCTCCGACATCTTCGCCTTCACCTCGCAGCGGATGCCGCGCTACAACTCCATCTCCATCTCCGGGTATCACATCCAGGAGGCGGGGGCGACGGCCGACCTGGAGCTGGCGTACACCCTCGCGGACGGGGTGGAGTACATCCGGGCGGGCCGTGAAGCGGGCCTGGACGTGGACGCGTTCGCGCCGCGGCTGTCGTTCTTCTGGGCGATCGGCATGAATTTCTTCATGGAGGTCGCCAAGCTGCGGGCGGCTCGCCTGCTGTGGGCGAAGCTGGTGAAGCAGTTCGACCCGAAGAACGCCAAGTCGCTGTCGCTGCGCACCCATTCGCAGACCTCGGGCTGGTCGCTGACCGCGCAGGACGTGTTCAACAACGTGACGCGCACCTGTGTCGAGGCGATGGCGGCGACGCAGGGGCACACGCAGTCGCTGCACACCAATGCCCTCGACGAGGCGCTGGCCCTGCCGACCGACTTCTCGGCGCGGATCGCCCGCAACACGCAGCTGCTGCTCCAGCAGGAGTCCGGCACGACGCGGGTCATCGACCCGTGGGGCGGCAGCGCGTACGTGGAGCGGCTGACGTACGACCTGGCCCGGCGGGCCTGGCAGCACATCGAGGAGGTCGAGGCCGCGGGCGGCATGGCCAAGGCCATCGACGCGGGCATCCCCAAGCTGCGCATCGAGGAGGCCGCGGCCCGCACCCAGGCCCGGATCGACTCCGGTCGCCAGCCGGTCATCGGCGTCAACAAGTACCGGGTCGACTCCGACGAGCAGATCGAGGTCCTGAAGGTCGACAACTCCTCGGTACGCGCCCAGCAGATCGAGAAGCTGCGGCGGCTGCGGGCGGAGCGGGACGAGACGGCCTGCCGGGACGCGCTGGACGCGCTGACCCGGGCCGCCGGGGGTGACGGCAACCTGCTGGAACTGGCGGTGAACGCGGCCCGCGCGAAGGCGACCGTCGGGGAGATCTCCGATGCCCTGGAGAAGGTGTACGGCCGGCACGCGAGCCAGATCCGTACCATCTCCGGCGTGTACCGCAACGAAGCAGGGGAGTCCCCGTCCGTGGACCGCACCCGAGCGCTGGTCTCCGACTTCGAGGAGGCCGAGGGCCGCCGCCCGCGCATCCTGGTCGCCAAGATGGGCCAGGACGGCCACGACCGCGGCCAGAAGGTGATCGCCACCGCCTTCGCCGACCTGGGCTTCGACGTGGACGTCGGCCCGCTGTTCCAGACCCCCGCGGAGGTGGCCCGGCAGGCCGTCGAGGCGGACGTGCACATCGTCGGGGTGTCCTCGCTGGCGGCCGGCCACCTCACCCTCGTCCCGGCGCTGCGGGAACAGCTCGCCGAGGAGGGGCGCGAGGACATCATGATCGTGGTCGGCGGGGTGATCCCGCCGCAGGACGTGCCGACGCTGCTACAGATGGGCGCGGCAGCGGTCTTCCCGCCCGGGACGGTGATCCCGGACGCGGCATACGACCTGGTCAAGCGGTTGTCGGACGGCCTCGGGCACGACCTGTGATCGATGTCGACGCGTATGTGAAGGGCGTACTCGACGGGAAGCGGGCGATCGTCGCCCGCGCCATCACGCTCGTCGAGTCCACCCGGCCCCAGCACCGGGCGCTGGCCCAGCGGTTGCTGACCGAGCTGCTGCCGCACAGCGGTCGGGCGCGGCGGATCGGCGTCAGCGGGGTACCGGGGGTCGGCAAGTCGACGTTCATCGACGCGTTCGGCTCGATGCTGACGGGCCTCGGGCACCGGGTGGCCGTGCTGGCCGTGGACCCGTCATCCAGCCGTACCGGCGGTTCGATCCTCGGCGACAAGACCCGTATGGAGCGTCTGGCCGTCGACCCGGCGGCCTTCGTCCGCCCCTCCCCCACGGCCGGAACGCTGGGCGGGGTCGCCAAGGCGACCCGCGAGTCCATCGTGGTGATGGAGGCGGCCGGCTACGACGTGATCCTGGTGGAGACGGTCGGTGTCGGCCAGTCCGAGACCGCGGTCGCGAACATGGTCGACTCCTTCCTGCTGCTCACCCTCGCCCGCACCGGCGACCAGCTGCAGGGCATCAAGAAGGGCGTCCTGGAACTGGCCGACGTGATCGCCGTGAACAAGGCGGACGGCCCGCACGAGCCCGACGCCCGCGCCGCCGCGCGTGAACTGGCGGGCGCGCTGCGGCTGATGCACGGCAAGGACGCGGTCTGGACGCCGCCCGTGCTCAGCTGCAGCGCCCGCGAGTCGAGCGGTCTGGACACCGTGTGGGAGCGCCTCGAACAGCACCGCACGCTGCTGGACTCGACCGGCCGTCTCGCCGCCAAGCGCCGCGACCAGCAGGTCGACTGGACCTGGACGATGGTCCGCGAGGAACTCCTCGGCCGCCTGCACGCCGACCCGGCGGTACGGGCGCTCGCGCCTGTTCTGGAACAGCGGGTCAGGGAGGGCGAGTTGACTCCGACCCTGGCCGCCGAGCGGATCCTGGGGGCGCTCGGGGGTTCCGAGCCCGACGCTTCCTGATCACGGCGCTGTTTTCCTGGATGCGGCGGATTCACGCGCAACGACTTGCATGATTATGCGTCGCCATACATACTCTTCCTATGTCCAAGGTCCTCACCTCCCTGCCCGCCGGCAAGCGCGTCGGCATCGCCTTCTCGGGCGGTCTCGACACGTCCGTCGCGGTCGCGTGGATGCGCGACAAGGGCGCCGTCCCGTGCACCTACACCGCCGACATCGGCCAGTACGACGAGCCCGACATCGCCTCGGTGCCCGGCCGCGCGAAGACCTACGGTGCCGAGATCGCGCGTCTGGTCGACTGCCGCGCGGCGCTGGTCGAGGAGGGCCTGGCCGCGCTGACCTGCGGCGCGTTCCACATCCGCTCGGGCGGACGGGCGTACTTCAACACCACGCCGCTCGGCCGGGCCGTCACGGGCACGCTGCTGGTGCGGGCGATGCTCGAGGACAACGTCCAGATCTGGGGCGACGGCTCCACCTTCAAGGGCAACGACATCGAGCGGTTCTACCGCTACGGCCTGCTCGCGAACCCGCACCTCAGGATCTACAAGCCCTGGCTGGACGCGGCGTTCGTCACCGAGCTCGGCGGCCGCAAGGAGATGTCCGAGTGGCTGCTCGCGCACGGGCTGCCCTACCGCGACAGCACGGAGAAGGCGTACTCCACCGACGCCAACATCTGGGGCGCCACGCACGAGGCCAAGACCCTGGAGCACCTGGACACCGGCGTCGAGACCGTCGACCCGATCATGGGCGTGAAGTTCTGGGACCCCGAGGTCGAGATCGCCACCGAGGACGTGACGATCGGCTTCGCCGAAGGCCGCCCGGTGTCGGTCAACGGCAAGGAGTTCGCCTCCCCCGTCGACCTGGTCATGGAGGCCAACGCCATCGGCGGGCGGCACGGCCTGGGCATGTCGGACCAGATCGAGAACCGGATCATCGAGGCCAAGAGCCGCGGCATCTACGAGGCCCCGGGCATGGCCCTGCTGCACGCCGCCTACGAGCGGCTGGTCAACGCGATCCACAACGAGGACACCCTCGCCCAGTACCACACCGAGGGCCGTCGCCTCGGGCGGCTGATGTACGAGGGCCGCTGGCTGGACCCGCAGGCGCTGATGATCCGCGAGTCGCTGCAGCGCTGGGTCGGCGCCGCCGTCACCGGAGAGGTGACGCTGCGGCTGCGGCGCGGTGAGGACTACTCGATCCTCGACACCACGGGCCCGGCGTTCAGCTACCACCCGGACAAGCTGTCCATGGAGCGCACCGAGGACTCCGCGTTCGGCCCGGTGGACCGGATCGGCCAGCTCACCATGCGCAACCTCGACATCGCCGACTCCCGCGCCAAGCTGGAGCAGTACGCCGGCATCGGCCTGATCGGCACCGGCAGCCCCACCATCGGCGCCTCGCAGGCCGCCGCGACCGGCCTGATCGGCACCATGCCGGAGCTGCCGCAGGGCGGCGCCGAGGCCATCGCCTCCCGCGGCGAGGTCTCGGAGGAGGACGCGTGGCTGGACCGCGCGGCGATGGAGTCCGGCACGGACTGATCGGTCGCCGTGCCTCGAGAAGGGCACAGCAACCGGCGAAGGCCGGCTCGGCACCGCCGAGCCGGCCTTTTCGGCTGACCAGGGTTCAGCGCGAGCTGCCGGCCATCTCCGGGACCGGCGCGTCGAGGCTGTCCAGGGCGCGCAGGATGTCCTCGACGCGCTGCTTGGCGTCGCCGAAGAGCATCTGGCTGTTCTCCCGGAAGAACAGCGGGTTCTGCACCCCCGCGTATCCGGCGGCCATGGACCGCTTGAAGACGACCACGTCGGCCGCCTCCCACACGTGCAGCACGGGCATGCCGGCGATGGGGCTGGCCGGGTTGTCGGTGGCGGCCGGGTTGACGGTGTCGTTGGCGCCGATGACGAGGACGACCGAGGTGGCGGCGAAGTCGTCGTTGATCTCGTCCATCTCGAGCACGATGTCGTACGGCACGTTGGCCTCGGCGAGCAGCACGTTCATGTGCCCGGGCAGCCGGCCGGCGACCGGGTGGATGCCGAAGCGCACCTCGACGCCCCGCTCGCGCAGCTTGCGCGCCAGTTCGGCGACCGGGTACTGGGCCTGCGCGACCGCCATGCCGTAGCCCGGAGTGATGATCACCGAGGAGGCGTCGCGGAGGAGCTCCGCGGTCTCCTCGGCGCTGATCTCCCGGTGCTCGCCCTGCTCGCCCTCGTCGGCCGCCGCTGCCGGGGTGCCGAATCCGCCGGCGATCACCGAGATGAAGGAGCGGTTCATCGCCTTGCACATGATGTACGACAGGTAGGCACCGGAGGAGCCGACGAGCGCGCCGGTGACGATGAGCAGGTTGTTGGAGAGCAGGAAGCCCGAGGCCGCCGCCGCCCAGCCGGAGTAGCTGTTGAGCATGGAGACGACCACCGGCATGTCACCGCCGCCGATGGAGGCGACCAGGTGTGCGCCCAGGGCGAGCGCGATCACGGTGACGGCGATGAGCAGGCCGATGTTCGGTCGGGCCACGAACGCGACGGTGAGCCCGGCGAAGGCGACCAGGGCGCCGATGTTGAGGACGTGCTTGCCGGGCAGCGTGAGCGGGCGGGAGTCGATGCGCGCCGAGAGTTTCAGGTAGGCGACGACGGACCCCGTGAAGGTGACGGCGCCGATGAACACCCCGATGAACACCTCGGCGTGGTGGATGCCCAGCAGCGAACCGCTGAGCTCGGCGTCGACGTCGAGGTAGCCGTTCCAGCCGACGAACGCGGCGGCGAGGCCGACCAGGCTGTGCATGATGGCGATCAGCTCGGGCATGCCGGTCATCTCGACGACCCGGGCCCGCCACAGCCCGATGCCCGCGCCGACGGCCGTGGCGACGACGATCAGCGCGAGACCGGTGACGGTGATGCTCTCGGAGGCGAGCCCGATGGTGGCGGCCAGCGCGACGACCATGCCCGCGATGCCCCAGACGACTCCCGAGCGGGAGGTCCGGTGCTGCGAGAGCCCGGCGAGGCTGAGGATGAACAGCAGCGCCGCGACGACGTAGGCGGCCTGTGCGGCCGTGACTGTGCTCATCCTGATCAGCCCTTCGAGAACATGCCGAGCATGCGGCGGGTGACGGCGAATCCGCCGAAGATGTTGATGCTCGCCAGCAGGATCGCGGCGAACGACAGCACGGTGACGGCGGTGTTCCCGTGCCCGATCTGCAGCAGCGCGCCCACCACGACGATCCCGGAGATGGCGTTGGTGACCGACATCAGCGGGGTGTGCAGCGCGTGGTGCACATTGCCGATGACGTAGAAGCCGATGACGATCGCCAGGACGAAGACCGTGAAGTGGCCGATGAGCTCGCTCGGTGAGAACGCGGTCACCAGGAACAGCGCGAGCGCTCCGGCGCCGACGAGGGCGTACGACGACCACGCGGGCCGCGCGGGCTTCGCCGGTGTCTCGGAGGCGGGCGCGGCCGCGGGTTCCGGGGCTCCGCCGGGGGCGGGCGCGGCGGAGACCTGGACCGGGGGCGGGGGCCAGGTCTTCTCTCCGTCACGGACCACGGTGATCGACCGCTGCACCACGTCGTCGAAGTCGAGGACGAGCCGGCCGTCCTTGCCCGGGGTGAGCAGCTTCATCAGGTTGACGAGGTTGGTGCCGTAGAGCTGCGAGGCCTGGGCGGGGAGCCGGCCGGGCAGGTCGGTGTAGCCGATGATCGTCACGTCGTTGTCGGTGACGACCGCCTTGCCGGCGACCGTGCCCTCGACGTTGCCGCCCTGGGCGGCGGCCATGTCGACGATCACGCTGCCGGGCTTCATGCGCGCGACGTCCTCGGCGGTGATCAGCCGCGGCGCGGGCCGGCCGGGGATCAGCGCGGTGGTGATGATGATGTCGACGTCGGCGGCCTGCTCGGCGTACATCTGCGCGGCGAGCCGGTTGTAGTCGTCCGAGGTGGCCTTGGCGTAGCCGTCGCTGCTCACCTCCTGCTCGGCGGTCACCGTCAGGAACTCCCCGCCGAGTGAGCGCACCTGCTCGGCGACCTCGGGCCGGGGGTCGGTGGCGCGGACCACGGCGCCGAGGCTGCGGGCCGCGCCGATGGCCGCGAGCCCGGCGACACCGGCTCCGGCGACCAGCACCTTGGCGGGCGGTACCTTGCCGGCGGCGGTCACCTGGCCGGTGAAGAAGCGGCCGAAGGCGTGCGCGGCCTCGACGACGGCCCGGTATCCGGCGATGTTCGCCATCGAGCTGAGCACGTCCAGGGACTGGGCGCGCGAGATGCGCGGGACGGCGTCCATGGCGAGCACGGTGATCGGCCGCCGGGCCAGTTCGTCGACGAGCTCCGGGTTGAGCGCGGGGCTGATGAGCGCGATCAGTGTCGCTCCGTCCCGCAGCCGTCCGATCTCCTCGGTCGAGGGGCCGTTGACCTTCAGGACGACATCCGCCGTCCAGGGGTCGCCGAGCCGGGCGCCCGCTTCCTGGTAGGCCGCGTCGGAGAAGCGGGACGAGGCTCCCGCCCCCGGTTCGACCACCACGTCGTATCCGAGTGCGACGAGTCTCCCCACGGTGGCCGGCGTGGCCGCCACCCTGGTCTCGCCCGCAGTGGACTCGGCGGGTACGCCGATCCGCTGGGGTTCCGGTTCCGCTGGGACCATCGTGTGCCTCTCTCCTCGTCTGTCGCTCGCCGGCTGCCGTCGTCGAGTGCCCGTCCATCCATCGGTGCCCGAATCTTGCACTGTCGATACGGGATCCGCGGGCGGTCGTCTTCACACGGCTGGAGAGTCCTGCCTCACACGAACGAGGGGTTGCCGGTTGAACCTACTGGCGGGTATGGCGACGGCCTTCCGGCCCGTCTCCTGGTGGGGTTTCTGATGTTTCGGTCATCCGGTCATGACCTGAGAAGCTCGTTCGTACGCTCCTGGATCTCGTCCGGCGTGAGGTCCTCGATCGTCTGCGAGATCATCCAGAGGTGGCCGAACGGGTCGGCGAGCCGACCGCCGCGCTGTCCGTAGTGCTGGTCGGCGACGGGGTACACCACGGTCGCCCCGTGCCGCAGCATGGCCTCGGCGACGGCGTCGGCGTCGGAGACGTCCAGGGCCATGATCACGGGGCTGCCGCCGAGGGCGGGCGGCGCCGGGTCGCCGTCGTCGGCGTCCTTGACCGCGACGACCGTGCCGCCGAGGCGCAGCATGGCGTGCACGATCCGCCCCTCGGGGTCGGTGTACCGCTCGATCTCCTCGGCGCCGAGCGCCGACCGGTAGAAGTCGATCGCCCGGGGCCCGTCGGAGACGACGAGCCGGGCGTAGAACCGGGTGTTGGAAGGGGTGTCGCTCGCGTTGGTCATGCCGTCACGATCGCGCGCCCAGGCAGCCGTGGAGCCCCCGGACGGGCAGCACGGTCCGGGCTCCTGGCCCGAGCAGCGCCGTGCGGGCCGGGCGGTGCCCGGGCAGGTGTCGGTCGTCGGCTTCGAGGGCCGGCCGGTGGCCCAGTGGTTCGACCTGACGACCGTGGCCCAGTCGCCCGCGCGCACCGGCCGGGAGGCCGGCGTTCCGGCCCCGTCGCTCATCGACCATCCCGGTGCGGGCCGCGAGCGGCACGTCGTGCCGCCGACCCGCGTGATCCCCCGGGCCACCACCGCCCCGCCTCCCGCGGCACACGTCGCCCCGGGTCCCCGAACTGCCGTCGGCCTGACGGAAATCGCTGTGCGCCGGTGCGCGCCTCGGACATAGACTCGGCCGGAAACGAGGGGGGACGGCCGCGTATGACCACTGGGCAGAACACCGTCGGAGAGGTCTTCAGCGCGGGAGCCGAGGAGTTCCACCGCTGGTCGGGCAGGCTGTGGGACCCGGTGGGCGAGGCCACGGCGGACGCGGCCGTGCCGGCCGGCGGCGAGTCGGTGCTGGACGCCTGCTGCGGGGCGGGCGCGTCGGCGCTGCCGGCCGCGCGAGCCGTCGGGCCCGGGGGTCGGGTGGACGCCGTGGACCTCGCGGACGGGCTGCTGGCGATCGGTGAACGCCGGGCGCGGGAGCAGGGGTTGGAGAACATCCGCTTCCACCACCACGACGTCACCTCATGGCCCGTGACCGGCGCCGGCTACGACGTCGTGCAGTGCGCGCTCGGCGTGTTCTTCTTCCCGGACATGGATCGTGACTCCGCCGCGCTGACCCGGAAGGTGCGCCCCGGTGGCAGGTTCGTGGTGACGGTCTGGGAGAAGGGTGCGCTCGCCGGCTGGCAGTCGGCGTTCCGCGCCGCCGTCCTGACGGAGCGGGACCTGCCCCGTCCGCCGCAGATGGAGCAGCTGGCCCGGATCGACACGGCCGGCACCCTCGCGGCCTGGCTCGAGGACCTGGGCGGGAGCGAACCACGCGTCGTGCGGCGGCGGTTCGACGCCCCGCTGTCGCCCGACTCGGCCTGGGTCCTGGCCACCGGCAGCGGTACACGCGGGATGCTCGACGGGCTGTCACCGGCCGCCGTCGAGCGGGTGCGCGCCGAGTTCACCGCCCGGCTCACGGCGGACGCCGTCGACGACCTCGACGTACGCGTCCTGACCGGGACGGCCCGCTTCTTCCGCTGACGGCGCGGACAGCCCGCCTCCTGCGTCACACCCGTCCGAACCGTTGACGACGGTAAGAGCCCCCCTTATCTTCTGACCGAGTTCATGGCCGAATTCACGAACTTCGTTCGAAATCACGGACAGAGGATCGACAGAGGCGGCTCGTACTGCAGCGGCGGCGCCAACCAGAAGTGGAGGATCGAGGACCTCGGCGACGACACCAGCAGGCTGATCAACGCGGCCACCGGCAAGGTGCTGGACACCGTCCTGGCTCAGCGACAACTGCCAGCAGTGGCGCCTCGTCCCCACCCCCTGATCCCTCTTTGGGAGAACTTCCTTGAGACGCACAGCCGTACGGCTTCTGATGGCCGTCCTCGTCGCCCTCGCGACCTGCCTCACGGGCGCCCCCGCGCATGCCGCCCCGCCCGACTCCCCCGCCGTCACGTACACCAACCCGCTCGCGGAGAAGCGGGCCGACCCGCACATCTTCAAACACACCGACGGCTACTACTACTTCACCGCGACCGTCCCCGAGTACGACCGCATCGTGCTGCGCCGGGCCACCACCATCCAGGGGCTGAAGTCGGCCCCCGAGACCACCATCTGGACCAAGCACGCCAGCGGCGTGATGGGAGCCCACATCTGGGCCCCGGAGATCCACTTCATCGACGGCAAGTGGTACGTGTACTTCGCCGCCGGCGCCACGAACGACGTGTGGGCGATCCGGATGTACGTCCTGGAGGGCACCGGCGCCAACCCGCTCACCGCCGCCTGGACGGAGAAGGGACAGATCAAGACCCAGTGGGAGAGTTTCTCCCTGGACGCCACCACCTTCGTCGTGGGCGGCGTGCGCTACCTGGCGTGGGCGCAGCGCGACCCGTCCGTGAACAACAACACCGACATCTACCTCGCGAGGATGGCCAACCCCTGGACGATCACCGGCACTCCGGTGATGCTGTCGCGGCCCACCTACACCTGGGAGACCGTCGGCTACAAGGTCAACGAGGGCCCGGCCGTCATCCAGCGCGGCGGCAAGGTGTTCATGACGTACTCCGCGAGCGCCACCGACAGCAACTACTGTCTGGGCATGCTCACCGCCTCCGCGAGCGCAAACCTGCTCAGCCAGGCGTCCTGGAGCAAGAACCCCACCCCCGTCTTCGCCAGCAGCGCGGCGACCAGCCAGTACGGACCGGGGCACAACTCGTTCACCGTCTCCGAGGACGGCAAGAGCGACATCCTCGTGTACCACGACCGCAGCTACAAGGACATCAGCGGCGACCCGCTGGGCGACCCCAACCGCCGCACCCGCGTGCAGAAGGTCTACTGGAAGGCCGACGGCACGCCCGACTTCGGCATCCCGGTGGCCGACGGGGTCACGCCGCAGCGCTTGTCGTCGTACAACTTCGCCGACCGGTTCGTCCGGCACTGGAGCTTCCGTGCCCGCATCGAGGCGAACGTGTCGCCGCTCGCGGACTCACAGTTCCGGGTCGTGACCGGCCTGACCGGCAGCGGCACGGTCTCGCTGGAGTCGGCCAACTTCCCCGGCTACTACCTGCGGCAGAAGAACTTCGAGGTGTGGCTGGAGAGGAACGACGGCAGCGCGCGGTTCGCGGCCGACGCCAGCTTCCACCGGCGGGCCGGTCTCGCCGACGCGGCAGGCGTGTCGTACGAGTCGTACAACTACCCGGGGCGATACGTCCGCCACTGGGAGTACCTGCTGAACGTACAGGTGGTGAGCACGGCCACCGACCGGGCGGACGCCACCTTCTACGCCCAGTGACCGTGAGGTAAAAGCCCGTAATGCCCTGATTGCTCGCCGGGTGGGCGGGCACTCAGGGCATGTGCACTCACAAGACGGCATGCGACCGCGCAGGGTTCTGCTGGCCGGGTGGTTCAGCTTCCGGGACGGGGAGGCGACCGCCGGGGACGTGCTGGCCCTGCGCCGGGTCGAGGACGTACTGCTCGGCACGGGCATCCCCTACGACGTCGCATGGAGTCCCGGCTTCCGCCCGGAGGCCCTGCATCTGGACCGGCTGTGGCCCGAGGACTACTCCCACCTGGTGTTCGTGTGCGGCCCGCTGCACGGGCCGCAGATCGAGGAGCTGCACCGGCGGTTCGCACACTGTGTCCGGATCGCCGTCGGCACCTCGGTGATCGATCCCGACAGCCCGGCCGTGACCGGCTTCCACCGGGTACTGCCGAGGGACGCCCCGGACAGCGAGCCGGTGGAGGACCTGGCGGCCCGCGCCCCGGAGGTGCCCGCCCGGCCGGTCGTCGGGGTGATCCTCACGCACGGGCAGCAGGAGTACGGGCAGCAGCGGCGGCACGGGCAGGTCGCCGAGGAGGTGACCCGCTGGCTGGCCGGGAAGGACTGCGGACGGCTGGAACTGGAGACGCGGCTCGACACCCACGACTGGCATCTGAGCGCCACACCCGCGCAGCTCCAGTCCGTGCTGGCCCGGTTGGACCTGGTCGTCACCGACCGGCTGCACGGACTGGTCATCGGGCTGCGGGTCGGCACCCCCGTGCTGGCCGTGGACCCGGTCTCGGGCGGCGCGAAGGTGACCGCACAGGCCCGCGCCTGCGGCTGGCCGGCGCTGGTGCCCGCGGAACGGCTGGACGTGCGGCAGCTGGACCGCTGGTGGGACTGGTGCCTGACCGGCGGCCGGGTGACCGCCCGGCAGATCCGCGACGGGTTCCGTGAGGGCACCGTGCCGGACAGCGCGGACCGGCTGGTCGAGACCCTGGCACGGTCCGTGCCCGGTTGACCCCTGCCGGACAGCGCGGACCGACGGGCCCGCCGACGCGGACCGTGCCCGGACAGCACTGCGGCGACGCCGACCCCTTGCCGAGGCACCGACACCGCCCGCACCCGGCCCCCCTGAGCGCAGGCCCGCTCGCCGACGCGCCGACACAGCAGCGCCCCGGTTAGCTCCGGGACCTCACGGGGCACCCGCTTGTCAGTCCCCGCTTCCTGTCCTGCCGCACGTCCCCCGTGAGGAGAGACGGTCCGGCCGCCCGGAAGGAGAACCGCGTGTCCATCGGCCGACTCCCCGATCACGAGCAGCGCATCCTCGACGAGATGGAACGCGCCCTGCGCCGCGACCGCCGCCTCGACCGCCGACTGCGCACCCTGCGGCTGAGCCGCCTCCCCGACCCCGCCCGCGTCCTCGCCCGCCTGGGCTCCTACCGCCCCCGTGTCTGGACCGTGGCGGTCCTGCTCGCGATGTCGATCGGGCTGATGGTGACCGGGATCGTCACCTCGGCGCCCGGCGTGATCTGGGCGTTCGCGGCCCTGTGGCCGCTGACGCTGTTCGCCGTGTTCCGGCTGCTGTGCCGGTGGTGCGGAGGTTGAGGTCTGCCCCCCAAGTCCCGGGGGGATGCGGTTCAGCCCGTGTAGCGGCGTGCCTTGGAGGCGCGTTGGGCCGGTTCCAGCGTGCGCAGGCGGCACTCGACCTCGTGGGGCAGGACACGGCGTTCCCGCAGGACCCACGGCAGTGCGGCGGCGGCCTCGGCGAAGGCGCGCAGGGAGGCGGTGTCCCGCGGGACCGTACGGGCCAGGTCGACGGTGCGGCGCAGGGCGGAACGGGCCGGGCGGCGCAGCCAGGTGAACCACAGGGTGTTGCGGATGCCGTGGGTGCGGCGCAGGGTGGCGTCCCGCACCACGGACGGGTGGTGGTGCACCGCGAGGTGGTCGGCGTACGTCAGCCACCAGCCGTCGGCCGCCAGGTCCGCGGCGAGCAGTTCCTCCTCGCCGCCCAGCCACAGCCGCGGGTGGAAACCGCCCGCCGCCCGGAAGGCGCCGGTGCGCAGCACGGTCGCGGCGGCCAGGAACGAGCCGAGGGCCGGTCCGGGTAGCCAGGCCGGCCCCGGCACCGGCGAGTCGCGCAGTTCCTCGACGATGGGGTCGTCGGTGCCGTCCGGTTCGACGACGATCCGGGCCGTGACCGAGCCCAGCGCCGGATGCCGGTCGAGCAGGTCGGCGGCGCCCGTCAGCGATCCGGGCGCCCACCAGGAGTCGTCGTCGCAGAAGGCGACGTAGGGCGTGTCGACCTGCCGGATCGCCAGGTTGCGGCCGACGGCGCCGAGGTTGCGGCCGGGCCGCAGCAGCCGGACCCAGGGGTGGCGGCGGGCGACGGCGTCGGCGGTGCCGTCCGTGGAGCCGTTGTCGGTGACGACGACCGGCGGGTTCTCCGGCAGTCCGGCGAGGTGGTCCAGGGTGCGCAGCAGCTCCGCGCGCCGGTTGTGGGTGATGACGACCACGGTCGTACGGCTGTCGGTCGTGCTGCCGTGGCTCATGCGGCTTCCTCCAGCAGGCGGGCGGCCCGCTCCACGTGCGGCGGCAGGGGCCTGCGGTCCCGGAGGGCGGCGGGCAGGCGGGCCAGGGTCCCGCGCAGGGCCCACCGTGCGTGGTCGTCGTGCCGGGCCTCGGCGGCGAGGTCTCGGGTGCGGGCGAGCACGTAGGGCACCGGGCGGCGCAGCCAGGCGGTGAGGAGCTCGTTGCGGCGCTGGACGGCCGGGCGGCCGGTGCGGGGCGTGGGCGCCGGGTGGTGGTGGGCGACGACGTCGGGGCAGTGGGTGACGCCCCAGCCGCGGGCGGCCAGGTCGTAGGCGAGGAGGGTCTCCTCCCCGCCGAAGAACAGCAGCCGGTGGAATCCGCCCGCGTCGAGGTAGGCGTGGCGGCGGACCACGGAGGCGCAGGCGAGGAAGCCGAGGACCTGGGTGCCGGGGAGGTCGCCGACCCGGCCGAGGGGCGAGCCGGCGAGCACGTCGTTGAGCGGGTCGGGGTCGGCGGTGCGGCCCACGAGGGTGCGGGCGGCGATGAGGCCGAGCCGCGGGTGATCCTCGAAGAGGCGGGCCGCCGTGCTCAGGGCTCCGGGTGACCACCAGGAGTCGTCGTCGCTGAACGCCAGGTACGGGGTGTCCAGGGCGCGGGCACCGTAAGTGCGCGCCAGGGCACCGTGGTTGAACGGCAGGGCCAGGACGCGGACCTGGGGGAAGTCGTGGGCGAGCATGGCGCGGGTGCCGTCGGTGGAGGCGTTGTCCGCGACGAGGATCTCCGGGCGTTCGGGAAGGGCGAGGAGGTGGCGCAGGGTCTCGGCGAGGGCGGCCGATCGGTTGCGGGTGGCGATGACGATGCCGACGGGGCTCGGCGGAACCTGGCGCGGGATGGTCATCTGGTGGCGTGCCCCCTCATGGGTGTCGGATGCCGGGGAGTTCGTCGACGGCGCGCAGGACGTCCTGCGGGGTGATGCGCAGCAGCGCCGGGTCGGGGTGGCGGCCGTGCGGGTCGCCCTCCGGGCCGTACCAGAGCGCGCGGTGGCGTGGGCTGTCCGGTGGGCCCCAGCGGCTCGGTGCGACCGGGCCGAAGAGGGTGACGGAGCGCGTGGCGTGGGCGACCGCGAGGTGGGCGACGCCGGTGTCACCGCTGATCACGCAGTGCGCGTCGGCGACGAGGGCGGCCAGCCGGCCGAAGGGCAGGCCGCCGCCGAACACATCGGTGTCGGGCAGCCCCGCCCGCTTGGCGAGCCGGGCCACCAGATCACCCTCGTCCGCCCCGCCGGTGACGACGACCCGCAGGCCCCGGGCCCGCAGTGCGGTCGCGACGGCCGCGTACCGCTCGACGGGCCAGCAGCGGGCGGGCGACCCGGCGCCGGGGTGCAGCACGACCGCACCGGGCGCCGGGGAGGCGGTGCGCGGCCTGGGCAGGCGCACGTCACCCGGGTCTGCCTCGATGCCGTACGCCCGGAGCAGCCGGCACCAGCGTTCGCGTTCGTGTTCCTCCGCGTACCAGGGTGGGCCGGCGATCTCGGGCATGTCCGGGTGGGCGAAGGCGAGCAGCTTCAGCGGGCGCAGATCCGTGAGCAGCCGGTGGCTCGGTGGTCCGTTGCCGTGCAGGTCGACGGCGATGTCCGGCGGCGGCCCGCTCCAGTCGAGTGAGGGCGGCACCGCCCGCCCGGGCGCGGAGGCGGGCAGCAGCCGGTCCACGGTCCCCGTCGCCGCCGCGACCGGTTCGAGCTCGGCGGGCGCCGCCAGCACGATCTCGTGCCCGGGGTGAGCCCGCCGCAGGGCGCGCAGGGCGGGCACGGCGGCGAGAAGGTCACCGAGGCCGAGGGCGCGCAGGACGAGCAGCCGGGGTGACGTCGGTTCGGGGGTCGTGGCCGGGGGCACGCCCGGTGTCGCATCCGGGGGCGCGTCCGGGGTCACGCCCGGGACCATGTCCGGGGTCATGCCCGGAGGCGCGTCCGGGGTCACGCCCGGTGTCACGCCCGGGACCATGTCCGGGGTCATGCCCGGAGGCGCGCCCTGTGTCACGCCCGGTGTCACGCCCGGTGTCACGCCCGGGACCATGTCCGGGGTCATGCCCGGAGGCGCGCCCGGTGTCACGCCCGGGGCCATGTCCGGGGCCATGCCCGGGGGCACGCCCGGTGTCGCGTCCGGTGTCACGTCCGGGGCCATGCCCGGGGTCACGTCCGGAGCCATGCCCGGTGTCGCGTCCGGAGCCATGCCCGGTGTCGCGTCCGGGGTCATGCCCGGTTCCATGCCCGCAGCCTTCCCCGTGCCCTCCGGGACTGCCCGCGCGGGCCGCCTCGTCGGGCGTGTCATCGTGCTCCTTCCGCCGCCCGTTCCATCAGGGCCGTCGAGGATCGGCCGTCGAGGTAGGGCAGCAGGACCGCCTGGCCGCCCCACCGCTGGAGGAGGGCGGCTTCGGGGAGGTCGGCCGCCGCGTAGTCGCCGCCCTTGACCCAGACGTCGGGGCGCAGGTCGGCCAGGAGGCGTTCGGGGGTGTCCTCGTCGAAGACGGCGACCGCGTCGACGCAGGCCAGGGCCCGAAGGACCCGGACGCGGTCGGCGAGCGGGGTGACCGGTCGGCCCTCGCCCTTGCGGCGCCGCACCGAGGCGTCCGAGTTGACGCAGACGACCAGGCAGTCGCCGAGCCGCCGCGCGGCCTGGAGCAGGCCGACATGGCCGGCGTGCAGCAGGTCGAAGCAGCCGCCGGCGGCGACGACGGTGCCGTGGGCGGCCCGGACCCGGGCGGCCAGGGCGCTCGGGTCGTCGTCGGGCGGCGGCGCCGGTGCGTCGTCCGCGTTCGGGACGGCGGAGGCGCCGCCCGCCTCGACGAAACCGGTCGCCGCCGCGACGGCACCCTCGACGGCCTCGGCGACCAGGACCCCGTCGGCGAGCAGTCCGGCCGCCGTGGCGGCGAACCGGTCCCCGGCCCCGCAGCTGTCGCCGTGGTGTGCGGCGGGAGCGGGGACCAGGAGTGGGTGCTCGCCGTAGGACAGCAGGGCGCCGCGGGCGCCGAGGGTCACCGCGACGGCGGCCACCCGCCAGTGCCCCACCAGGGCGGCGGCGCTGTGGGCGGCGGCGCGCAGGTCACGGCGCGGGGTGCCGTCCCGCGGTGCGAGGCCGTGGGCCTCCTTCTCGGCCGGGGTCACGAGCCGGGTGCCCGGCACCGGCGTTCCGCCGCGCGGGTGCGGGTCCCAGACCAGCGGCGGGCGGGCGGCGAGTTCGTCGCGCAGGGCGTCGACGGTGCCGCGGCCGTAGTCGGAGACCAGTACGGCGGGCGCGGTGCGCACGGCCTCGCGGGCGGCGTCCGTGGCCTCGCGGGTGCGTCCGGCGCCCCGGTCCAGGCGGACCACCGGGCGGTCCTGCGCGAGGACCCGCGTCTTCTCGGAGAGAGGGCCGGTCAGGGGCAGCGGGACGAGGGTGAGCCAGGGTTCCAGCAGGCGGCGCAGGGCCTGGCTCGCCGGGTCGTCGCCCACCCCGGCGACCAGCGTGACGTCCCGGCCGTCGCGGGCCGCGAGGTACGCGGCGAGGGCGGCGCCGCCGGGCCGGGTCCGCTCCCCGCAGTCGTCGACGACGGGCACGGGCGCGTCGGGTGCGAGCCGTTCGGCCCGGCCGTTCAGGTCCCGGTCCAGCAGGGCGTCACCGACCACGACCAGCGGTGCCTTGCCGTTCATGTCACCTCCCGCGCTCGCCGTCGCGCCGACTGCCGCGTTCCACCGCCGCGTCGAACGCCGCGCACACCATGTGCACGGCCACCAGGTGCAGTTCCTGCACGGTCGCCGCCGTCGGCGCCTCGACGCACAGGTACTCGTCGCTGCCCGCCATCAGCGGGTTGGGGGCGCAGCCGGTGAGGGCCCACACGCGTACGCCGGCCGCCCGGGCGGCGTACGCGGCGGACAGCAGGTTGGCGCTGGCGCCGGAGGTGGACAGCAGCATCAGGATGTCGCCGGGGCGGCCGTGGGCGCGGACCTGGCGGGCGAACACCTCGTCCACGCCGTAGTCGTTGGCGATGGCGGTGGTGCTGGAGGTGTCGGCGTGCAGGGCGAGCGCGGAGAACGGCGGCCGGTCGTCGCGGTACCGGCCGACGAGTTCGGCGGTCAGGTGCTGCGCCTGGGCGGCACTGCCGCCGTTGCCCGCGGCCAGCAGCCGGCCGCCGCCGGTGAGCACGGCGGCCAGGCGCTCGCCCCACCGCTGCGTGATGTGCGCCGAGGCGCGGAACGCGGTCAGGGCGTCCTGGAGTTCGTCGCAGTGACCGGTGACGGGCGGGTGCACGGTCATCACGCCACCTCCTTCTGCTGTGCGTGTCCGGCGAGGACCTGGCGGTGGACTCGCTCCACGCCGTCGGCGACGCGCCGCCAGGTGTAGTGGGTGAGGACGCGTTCCCGTCCGGCCGTGCCGTGACGGCGGCGCAGTGCGTCGTCGGTGAGGAGTCCGCGCACCGCGGCGGCGACCGATTCGGGATCCCGCGGCGGGACGAGCCGGCCCGTGATGCCGTCGGCGACGGCCCGGGCCCCCCACGCCGATACGGCGGGCGAGCCGTCGCAGCCGCCGTGCCTCGGGATCGTCGGCGAGCAGTCCGGCCTCGGGTCCGCCCGCGATGAGCAGTTCGGCGTCCGGGATGCCGGCGAGGGCCTGAATGGCCTGGTCGTAGCCCTTGCGCGGGACGAGCCGGCCGCAGGCGAGGAGACGGTGCCGCTTCCGGCGTGCCGGGACGCCCTCGGGCGGTACGCCGGGCCGGAACTGCCCGGCGTCCACCCCGCAGGGCACCACGGACACGTGCCGCGGCGGCACGCCCAGCTCGGCCAGCTCCTGCACCTCGTCGGTGCAGGTGGCGAGGACCCGGGCGCAGCCGCGGCCGATCTGCCGTTCGATGCCGACGCGTTCGGGCGGGCTGGTGTCGAGCCGGCCCTGGTGGCGGCGCTTGACGGTGCCGAGGGCGTGGAAGGTCTGCACGACGGGCACGCCGTGCGGGTGGGCGCCGATCCGGGAGGCCATGCCGGACATCCAGAAGTGGGCGTGCACCACGTCGGGCCGTTCGCGTGCCCAGGCGTGTTCCAGCCAGGCGCCGAAGGCGGGCATGTACGGGAGGAGTTCGTCCTTGGGGACGGCCTGTGCGGGCCCGGCCGGGACGTGTTCGACGACGGCGCCGCCGGGCAGCGGCACCCGGTCCGGCAGGCCGACCGCGTCGCGGCGGGTGTAGACGGTCACGTCGTGGCCGCGCCGGGCCAGTTCCTCGCTCAGGCGGGCCACGTACACGTTCTGACCGCCGGCGTCGACACCGCCGAGCGCGGCGAGCGGGCTCGCGTGCTCGGAGACCATGGCGATCCTCATCGGGCCACCTCCTTCAGCAGCCGTTCCCAGTCGTCCAGGAAGCGGGACAGCCCGTAGCGGGCGAGCACCGCCGCCCGTGCGCCTTCGCCGACCATGCGCGCGTGCAGCGGGTCGGCCATGAAGTTCCTTACGGCGTCGGTGAGTTCGTCGATCCGGTTGGAGACCACTCCGGCGCCGGGCGGTACGGCCTCGGTGACCTCGGTGGTGGCGAGCGCGACCACGGGCATGCCGAGGTGCATCGCCTCCAGCAGGGACAGGCCGAGAGAGGTCCAGCGCACGGGGTGGACGTAGACGCGTCGGCGGGCCATCGCCGTGTGGAGTCCGGACTGGGTGAGTTCGTGGGAGTGGCAGCGGTCGGCGGGGAGGCCGAGCCGGTCCGCGAGGCCCTCGGTGCCCATGCCGAAGACGTCCAGCGGGGCCGCCTCGGCGAAGGCGGGCAGCAGGTCGGTGCCGGTGGTACGGCCGCGCCGCAGCGGCTCGTTGACGGCGACCGCCGCGCGTTCCAGCTCCCCGGTCCACAGTGGCCCGGGGTCGATGATGCCGTGCTCGATGACGGTGCTCGGCGCGGAACCGGCGTCCCACATCAGCCGGTTGAAGTGGGTGACGTGGACGAGGGTGGCGCCGGGGATGTCGGCCGCGGGGTGCCGGGTGTCGGGTACGTCGCCGTGCGGGGCGTTGTGTTCCAGGTAGACCAGCGGCGGGCGGCGGCCCAGCCACTCGTCGACCAGGGCGAGTTCGTGGGGGCGCTGCAGGACGACGACGTCGATGTCCTCCTCGCGCAGCCGTTCCGGCGGCACCTCGACGACGGAGTCGGGCCAGACCCAGGTGCGGGCGCGGCCGAGGCCGTCGGGGCCGCGGTCGGGCGTGACGGGGACGACGTAGGTGTGCGGGCCCTGCACGAAGGCCGTGGTCCACGAGCCGTGCACGTGCCAGATGAGGATCCTCATGCCTCCCCCATCAGCTTCTCGGCGGCGGTCACCACGTCGTGCGGGGTGACGGTGTCCAGGCAGGGATGGCCGGGCACGGGACACTCCCTGGCCCTGCTGCCCGCGCACGGCGCGTCCTGGTCGCCGAGCAGCACGTACGGGACGCCGTACGGCCGCCAGCGCTCGGCCGGGACGACCGGCGCGAAGAGGGACACGACGGGGGTGCCGACGGCGGCGGCGAGGTGGGCGGGGCCGGTGTTGCCGGTGACGACGGCGGCGGCGCCCGCGAGGACGCCGCTCAGTTCCGCGGCCCCGGTGCGGCCGCCGAGGTCGAGGGCGTGCGAGCCCGCGACGTACGCGGTGAGGTCCCTCTCCCCCGCGCCGCCGGTCACCACCACGCGGTGGCCGGCGGCGGCCAGTTCGCGCACCGCCTCGGCGCAGCGCTCGGGGCTCCAGGCGCGGGCTGGGACGCTGGCACCGGGGTGCAGGACGACGTACGGTCCCGGGCCGGTGAGCCCGGCGGTGGCGGGCGGCGGGAGCACCCGCGGCCGGCCGTCGTCGGCCGGCGGGAACCCGGCGGCCTCCGCCAGGTCCAGCGCGGCCTCGACCTCGTGGGCGTGCGGGGGGCGGTGGTGACGTACGTCGAGGAGGGAGCCGGGGTAGTCCTCGCTGTCGGCGGCGATGAAGCCGACGCCGGCGAGGCGCAGCAGCAGGGCGGCGGGCAGCGGCGACTGGTGGAAGGAGGTGAGGATCAGGGCGGTGTCGGCGTCGATGGTGTCGATGAGCTGCTCGACCTCTCCACGGCCGACGGGCGGGGGTGTGAAGCCCACCCAGGGTGCGTCCCACACGAGGATCTCGTCGACGCCCGGCAGCAGCCCGGCGGCGGGCGCGCCGCGCGGTCCGCACAGCAGGGTGACGGTGTCGGCGCGGGCGGCGACCGCGCGGACGGCGGGCCCGGCGAGCAGGACGTCGCCGAAGCTGTCGAGGCGGGTGACGAGTGCCTTCACGTGCCCCTCCCCTGACCCGAGCCGGTCGTGTAGGCCTCCTTGATGGGGCGTTCGTCGGCGAGGACCTGGCCCTGCGGCGGCCCGTCCAGTACCGCGCGGACGGCGGTCAGCAGGTCGGGGGCGACGTGGTCGGCGGCCGCGGTCTCCTCGGGGCGGGTCTGCCCGGTGGGGACGAGGATGCCGTGGGCGCCGGCCCGGCGGGCGGCCTCCACGTCGGTGCCGATGTCGCCGATGACGACGAGGTCGGCGGGGTTGGTGCAGATCCGCCCGGCCGCCCACAGCACCATGCCGGGCTGGGGTTTGCGGCAGTGGCAGCCGTCGTCGGGGCCGTGCGGGCAGACGGCGAACACGTCGAAGGGGCCGAGGAGTTCGTCCACGCGGTGGTTGACGCGGCGGACGTCGGCCTCGGTGAGCAGTCCGCGTGCGACACCGGACTGGTTGGTGACGACGCCGGTGGCGATGCCCTGTGCGCGCAGCATGGCGAGCGCCTCCTGGGCACCGTCCACGGGGCGTACGCGGCCGGGGTCGGCGTTGTAGGGGACGTCCTCGACGAGGGTGCCGTCGCGGTCGAACAGCACGGCCTTGACCGGGCTCATCGGGCCACCTCCTGCCAGGAGGGGGCGTGTCGGTGGCGCAGGGCGCCGGTCAGCCGGTGCCAGGTCGCGGCGGGCGGGATGAGCACGCTGGTCGCGAGCATGGTGGTCACCTCGTGGCGGGTGCGGGGTCCGGGGGCGATGCGGGCCCGGGCGAACTCGGCCGTGCCGGCCGCCCAGCCGAGTGCGCAGGCCGCGGCGGCCCGGCCGTGCCCGGTGGCGGCGAGGGCGCAGGCCGCGACGCCCGCGGTGGTGATCGCCGCGTGGGTGCGGATCCGGCCGCGCGGCGCGACCGCCTTGTCCCACCAGTCGGGTCCGTGCAGCTGCCGCATGAGGGCGTCGTCGGCGTTGCCGCGCTGCTGGCGCACCGACACCCAGCGGGAGGCGGGGCGCACGGGGTGGCGGGTGGTGCGGCGGCCCTGCCGGATGCGCCAGCCCGCGTCGAGGACGCGCAGGGCGAGGTCGGCGTCCTCGCGGAAGGCACGCCGGAAGCGTTCGTCGAAGCCGCCGACCCGCTTGAGGGCCTCGGTGCGGTAGGCCATGTCGGCGGTGATCCAGTGCGCCCGGGCGAGTCCCGCGGTGCCGCGTTCCCAGTCGGTGGGGCGGCGTTCGCCGGGCAGGGGTACGGCGATGACGCCCTGGACGCCGGCGATGTCGGGAGACGCTTCGGCGAGGTCCTCGGCGAGTTGCTCGCCCCAGTGCGGCCCGACCTGGACGTCGTCGTCGAGGAAGACGGTCCACGGCGCGGTCACGGCGCGCAGTCCGGTGTTGCGGGCGGCGGCGGGCCCACGACCGCCGCCGCCCAGCACGGTGGTGCGCTCCCGCAGGTCGCCGAGGACGCTCAGCGGGTGCTCCAGCCTGTCCGGTTCGGGGTCGGGCCGGTCGTCGACGAGGACGATCTGCTCGGGACGCGGCCCCGTGGCGGCGGCGAGCGACGCGAGGCAGTCGGCGAGGGTGTCCCGCACGAGGGTCGGGATCACGACGGCGTACGAGGTCATGCGGCGCTCCTCCCGGCGGCGAACGCCCGCCCCCGGTGGACCGCGTACGGCCCGATGGCCAGCAGGTCGACGGGCGCGGAGCCGAAGCACTCCAGGGCGTCGCGGGGGTCGTCGACCATGGGCCGCCCGGCGGTGTTGAGGCTGGTGTTGACGACCACGGGCAGTCCGGTGCGCCGCTCGAAGCCGTGCAGCATCCGCGCCACCAGCGGTTCCCGCCGCTCCTCGACGGTCTGGATGCGGGCGGTGCCGTCGACGTGCACGACGGCGGGGACGCGGTCCCGCCACTCCTGGGCGACGTCGTGCACGAACAGCATGTACGGGCTGGGCAGCGGGCCGCCGGAGAACAGCTCGGCGGCGCGGTCGGCGAGGACCATGGGGGCGACGGGACGGAACTCCTCGCGGCCCTTGACGTGGTTGAGGCGTTCCAGGTTCTCGGCACGGCCGGGGTGGGCGAGCAGGGAGCGGTGTCCGAGGGCGCGCGGCCCGTACTCGCTGCGGCCCTGGAACCAGGCGACGACTCCGTCCCGCGCCAGTACCTCGGCGACGGTCTCGGCGATGTCGTCGGGCTGTTCGTAGGGGATGGCGGCGGTGTCCAGCCAGGTGCGCAGTTCGTCGTCGCTCCAGCCGCGTCCGAGGTCGGCGCCGGGCATGGGGGCGGGCTGTTCGGCGAGGTGCAGCGCCCCACCGAGGGCGGTGCCGGCGTCGCCTGCGGCGGGCTGCACCCACACGTCCCGGTAAGGGCCCTTCTCCGCGATCTTGGAGTTCGCTACGCAGTTGAGGGCGACGCCGCCGGCCATCGTGAGCGCCTCGCCGCCGGCCTCGCGGTGCAGCCAGTCGACGAGCTCCAGCAGGACCTCCTCGAGGACGGCCTGGGTGCTCGCGGCGAGGTCGGCATGGTCCTGGTTCCAGGGTTCGCCCTTGGCGCGGGGCGGGGCGAAGGAGGCCCAGTCGACGCCGTGGGCGCGGAAGCCGCCGTGGCCGGTGGGGTGGACGTACTGCCGCAGCTGGGGCAGGAAGCGGGGGGTGCCGTAGGAGGCGAGGGCCATCACCTTGTACTCGTCGCTGCTGCGCAGGAACCCGAGGTGTTCGGTGAGGTCCTCGTAGACGAGACCGAGGGAGTCGGGCAGGGCCTGGGTGGCGAGGGTGTCGAGTTTGCCCTCGCGGTAGCGGCCGGCCAGGTGGGAGGCGGCCTCGCCGCGGCCGTCGAGGACGAGCACGGCGCTGTCGGGGTGCGGGGAGGCGGGCCCGGCGGAGGCGGCGTGGGCGACGTGGTGGGGGACGAAGACGACCCGGTCGGGGTCGAGTCCGGGCAGGGCCTCGGCGAGGAACTCCGGGGCGCGGCACGCGTACTCCAGGCGCAGCGGGTCCCAGGGGTCGTTCAGGCCCATGTCGCGGGCGGGCCGGGCGAGCTTCGGGTCGAAGGAGTAGGTGACGGCGTCCAGTTCCCCGGGCCGGAGCCCCGCCTGGTCCAGGCACCAGCGGGCGGACAGCTCGGGCAGCTCCCACGCGGAGAACGGCAGCGGGCGCTTGCCGTGCTTGCGTCGGCTGAAGCGCTCCTCCTCGGCGGCCGCCACCGTCCTGCCGTCGATGACGAGGGCGGCGGCGGGGTCATGGAACAGGGCGTTGATACCCAGGATGCGCATGAGGGCTGTGCTCCATCCCGTGGTCGATGGGGACTACGGTCCTGGCGAGTGCCGCGATGCAGCTGTCTCAAACAATTGGAGCCAACTGACCCGAAATCGCCAGTTGTGTCACTTTATGTAGCCCCGAGTGGGCGGCCGGTGACCGGCTCAGGCCGCCACGGACCGCGAGAACCAGCCAACGGTCCGCTCCAGGCCTTCCGCCCAGCCGACGCGGGGTCGCCAGCCGAGCCGTTCCCGGGCCAGCCGGGTGTCGGGGCGGCGCCGGGCGGGATCGTCCGCGGGGCGGTCCACGAACCGGATGCGGGAGGCGGAGCCGGTGAGCTCGACGATCCGGCGGGCCAGCTCCAGCATGGTGATCTCGTCGCCGCCGCCGACGTTGACCGGGCCCGTCTCGGCGGAGGCGGCCAGGGCGAGCACGCCGTCCACGGTGTCGTCGACGTAGGTCAGCGAGCGGGTCTGCCCGCCGTCTCCGGCGACGGTCAGGGGCATGCCGTCCAGGGCCTGCGCGATGAAGGTGGGGACGGCGCGGCCGTCGCCGGTGCGCATCCGGGGGCCGTAGGTGTTGAAGATCCGGACGATGGCCGCGTCGGTGCCGTGCACGCCGCGATGGGCGGTGACCAGGGCCTCCGCGAAGCGTTTGGACTCGTCGTAGACGCTGCGCGGGCCGACCGGGTTGACGTTGCCCCAGTAGCCCTCGTGCTGCGGGTGTTCCAGCGGGTCGCCGTAGACCTCGGAGGTGGAGGCGAGGACGAACCGGGCGCCGTCGGCGCGGGCGCGGTCCAGTGCGAGGCGGGTGCCGGTGCTGCCGACGTCGAGGGTCTCCAGGGGCAGCCGCAGGTAGTCGGCGGGCGAGGCCGGGCACGCGAAGTGCAGGACGAGGTCGAACCGGCCGGGCAGGCCGGCGAACGCCTCCGGGTCGGTGGCGTCACCGCGCACGAAGCGGAAGCCGGGGCGCGACTCCAGGTCGGCCACGTTGGCCCGGGAGCCGGTGGCCAGGTTGTCCAGGCACACGACTTCCGCGCCGGCGTCGAGCAGCCGTGCGCACAGATGGGATCCGACGAACCCGGCACCGCCGGTCACCAGAGCCCGGCGCCAGACATGTCCGTTCACGAGACCCTCCCTCCGCCGGGTTTGCGTTCCGGCGGCGGGTAGCCACTCGCAGCGCCGGAAAACTCTATACACCTTATGTATACACTGCATGTATAGTCCCGGCATGCCTTCTCTGACCAAGAAGATGAAGAAAACGGGGACCGCGTTCCGAACGGCCGGAACGCTCGCGGCGGCCGCCGCACTCACCCTGGCCCTGAGCGGGTGCACGGGACGCGAGACCACCGCTCCCGCCACCGTCCGGGCACAGGCGGCGGTGGACGTCCAGGCAGCCGGGTTCGGCACGGCCGACTGCCGCCGGACCAAGTGCATCGCCCTCACCTTCGACGCCGGCCCGAGCGAGCACTCCGCGCGTCTGCTGGACATCCTGAGGGAAAAACAGGTCCCGGCGACCTTCTTCCTCCTAGGTGAGCGGCACATCGAGACGTACCCGGAGCTGGTGCGCCGCATGGCCGACGAGGGCCACGAGGTGGCCAGTCACACCTGGGACCACAAGATCCTGACCCGGCTGAGACCCGAGGAGATACGCGAGGAGCTGGAACGCCCCAACCAGGAGATAGAACGCCTCACCGGACGGCGCCCGACCCTGATGCGCCCGCCGCAAGGCCGCACGAACGAGACCGTGCACGAGATCTGCCGCGAGCTGGGCCTCGCCGAGGTGCTGTGGAGCGTGACGGCGAAGGACTACCGGACGACCGACTCGGACCTGATCACCCGCCGGGTCCTCGCCCAAGCGTCCCGGGACGGGATCATCCTGCTGCACGACATCTACGACGGCACCGTGCCGGCCGTGCCGGGGATCATCGACGCCCTGAAGGAACGAGGGTACGTGTTCGTGACGGTGCCGCAGTTGCTGGCGCCGGGCAAGGCGGAGCCGGGGGAGGTCTACCGGTAGGGCCCGAGCCATGGGCCAACCGGGTGAGGCATGCACAGAACAGGCCTTGAGCAGCGGGGATTTCCTACGATCGTGACGTGGCGAACATCCTGCTCGAACGAACGGTCCCGCTTCCCCTCGACGAGGCGTGGCGGCGGATCACCCGGTGGCGGCGGCACGGTGAGGTGGTGCCGTTGACCGCGGTCAGAGTGGTCCCACCCGAACCGACCCGTCAGGGCACCGTCGTCGTGGCCCGCTCGGGTATCGGCCCGCTGTCCTTCGACGACCCGATGGAGGTCACGGTGTGGCAGCCGCCGGAGGACGGGGTGCCGGGACTGTGCCGCCTGGAGAAGCGGGGCCGGGTGGTTCTCGGCTGGGCGGAGCTGGAGGTCCGCCCGGGCCCCGGAGGCCGTACCCGCGTGGTCTGGCGGGAGGAGATCAGGATCCGGCTGCTGCCGTCGCTCCTCGACGGCGTGGTGCGGCGCTCCTCGCGGTATGTGTTCGGGCGGGCGTTGAACCGTCTGCTCAGGTCACCGTGACGCCCGGCCCCGTGCCGCGCCTGACGGTCTTCTGACCCGGTCAGGCCACCGACCCGATCCGCCGGACCGCCTTCGCCTCCGGCTCGTGGTGGATCGGCGTGTGCGCCCCGGTGAGCGGGACCCCGCTGCCGCCACGCCGCTCGGCGACGATCTCCGACGCGATCGACAGGGCCGTCTCCTCGGGCGTGCGGGCGCCGAGGTCCAGGCCGATCGGGGAGTGCAGCCGGCTCAACTCCGCTTCGGTGAGGCCTGCTTCGCGCAGGCGTGCGGTGCGGTCCAGGTGGGTGCGCCGGGAGCCCATGGCACCGACGTACGCCACCGGCAGGCGCAGGGCCAGCTTCAGCAGGGGCACGTCGAACTTGGCGTCGTGGGTCAGGACGCACAGGACCGTGCGGGCGTCGACGTCCGTGCGTTCCAGGTAGCGGTGGGGCCACTCGACGACGATCTCGTCGGCCTCCGGAAAGCGCGCCCGGGTCGCGAAGACGGGCCGCGCGTCGCACACCGTGACGTGGTGGCCGAGGAACTTGCCGACGCGGACCAGGGCGGAGGCGAAGTCGATCGCGCCGAACACGATCATGCGGGGCGCCGGGACCGAGGACTCGACCAGGACCGTGAGCGGTGCTCCGCAGCGAGAGCCCTGCTCTCCGATCTCCAGGGTGCCGGTGCGGCCGGCGTCCAGGAGGGCGCCCGCCTCGGCGGCGACCGTGCGGTCCAGCTCCGGGTGGCCGCCGAAGCCTCCGCCGTAGGAGCCGTCGGGGCGGACGAGGAGGGCCCGGCCGGTCAGTTCGCGCGGGCCCGACACGATCCGCGCCACCGCCGCCGCCTCCCCGGACACGGCCGCGGTGAGCGCGGCCGCGACCACCGGCCGGACCGGATCGGCGACCCGTACCGGGGTGACCAGGATGTCGATGACGCCGCCGCAGGTCAGACCCACGGCGAAGGCGTCGTCGTCGCTGTATCCGAAGCGCTCCAGGACGGTCTCGCCGTCCCGCAGCGCCTGCTCGCACAGCTCGTGGACCGCGCCCTCCACGCAGCCACCGGAGACCGAGCCGACGGCCGTGCCGTCGGCGTCCACGGCGAGCGCGGCTCCGGGGCCGCGGGGTGCGCTGCCGCCGACGGCCACCACGGTGGCCACGGCGAAGTCACGGCCCTGCTCGACCCACCGGTTCAGCTCCTCGGCGATGTCCAGCATCTGTCTCGGTCTCCTTGGGGTCGGGGAGGCGGCGGACGAGGTCCCCGGCGAGGACGGTGCCGCTCAGCCCTCGGAGAGGTGCGTGCCGGTCAGGTGCTCGGGGCGGACCGGCGTCCTGTTCAGCTCCAGGCCGGTCGCGTCGCGGATCGCCGCGAGGACCGCCGGGGTCGACGACAGGGTGGGTGCCTCGCCGACGCCGCGCAGCCCGTACGGGGCGTGCTCGTCGGCGAGTTCGAGGACGTCGACCGGGATGGTCGGCGTGTCGAGGATGGTCGGGATCAGATAGTCGGTGAAGGACGGGTTCTTCACCTTCGCCGTCTTCGGGTCGACGACGATCTCCTCCATGACCGCCATGCCCAGGCCCTGGGTCGTGCCGCCCTGGATCTGGCCGAGCACGGACAGCGGGTTGAGCGCCTTGCCGACGTCCTGGGCGCAGGCCAGCTCGACGACCTTCACCAGGCCGAGTTCGGTGTCGACCTCGACGACGGCGCGGTGGGCGGCGAAGGAGTACTGGACGTGCCCGTTGCCCTGGCCGGTGCGCAGGTCGAAGGGCTCGGTCGGCCGGTGCCGCCACTCCTCCTCGACCTCGACGTTCTCATCCTCCAGGACATCGGCCAGGTCGGCGAGGGCCTCGCCGCCGTCCGTGACGACCTTGCCGCCTTCCAGCAGAAGTTCGGCCGTCGCCCAGGCCGGGTGGTAGGAGCCGAACTTGCGGCGTCCCATCTCCAGCACCTTCTCGCGCACCAGCTCGCAGGCGTTCTTGATCGCGCCGCCGGTGACGTACGTCTGCCGGGAGGCGGAGGTCGAACCGGCGCTGCCCACCTGAGTGTCGGCCGGGTTGATGGTCACCTGGGTGACGCCCAGCTCGGTGCGGGCGATCTGCGCGTGGACCGTGACACCGCCCTGGCCGACCTCGGCCATCGCCGTGTGGACGGTGACGACGGGCTCGCCGCCCACGACCTCCATCCGGACCTTCGCGGTCGAGTAGTCGTCGAAGCCCTCGGAGAAGCCCACGTTCTTGATGCCGACCGCGTAGCCGACCCCGCGTACGACGCCTTCGCCGTGCGTGGTGTTGGACAGGCCGCCCGGCAGCTCCCGCAGGTCGGCGCCCTCGCTGCTCTCCCACTGCCGCTCCGGCGGCATCGGCATCGCCTTGACGCGGCGCAGGAGTTCGGCGACCGGCGCCGGGGAGTCGACCGGCTGCCCGGTGGGCATGATGGTGCCCTGCTCCATGGCGTTGAGCTGACGGAACTCCACCGGGTCCATGCCGAGTTCCTCGGCGAGCTTGTCCATCTGCGCCTCGTAGGCGAAGCACGCCTGGACGGCGCCGAAGCCGCGCATGGCGCCGCAGGGCGGGTTGTTGGTGTAGAGGGCGATGGCCTCGATGTCCACGTCGTCGATCACGTACGGGCCGACGGACAGGGAGGAGGCGTTGCCGACGACCGCCGGGGAGGCCGAGGCGTAGGCGCCGCCGTCCAGGACGATCCGGCACTTCATGTGCGTCAGCTTGCCGTCGCGCGTGGCCCCGTGCTCGTAGTGCAGCTTGGCCGGGTGGCGGTGGACGTGCCCGAAGAAGGACTCGAACCGGTTGTAGACGATCTTGACGGGTTTGCCCGTGCGCAGCGCCAGGAGGCAGGCGTGGATCTGCATCGACAGGTCCTCGCGCCCGCCGAACGCGCCGCCGACGCCGGACAGCGTCATCCGCACCTTGTCCTCGGGCAGGCCGAGCACGGGCGCGATCTGCCGCAGGTCGCTGTGCAGCCACTGGGTGGCGATGTAGAGGTGGACGCCGCCGTCCTCCTCCGGCACGGCGAGACCGGACTCGGGGCCGAGGAAGGCCTGGTCCTGCATGCCGAAGGTGTACTCGCCCTCGATGATCACGGCGGCGCGCCGACGGGCCGCGGCCACGTCGCCGCGCACGATCGGCTGGCGGTGGAGGATGTTGGGGTGCGGGACGTGACCGGCGTGGTAATCGTCGCGGTTCTCGTGGACGAGGACGGCGTCCGGGGCGGTCGCGGAGGCCTCGTCGGTGAGGACGGGCAGTTCGCGGTAGTCGACCTTGATCTTGGCGGCGGCGCGGCGGGCGGTCTCCGGATGGTCGGCGGCGACGATCGCGACCGGCTCGCCGTGGTGGCGGACCTTGCCGTGGGCGAGGACCGGGGTGTCCTGGATCTCCAGCCCGTAGTGCCTCACGTCCGTGGGCAGGTCGTCGTAGGTCAGGACGGCGTGGACGCCCGGCAGGGCCAGGGCCTCGCTCGTGTCGATGGACACGATCTCCGCGTGCGCGACCGTCGACCGGAGGATCTGCCCCCAGAGCATGTCCTCGTGCCACATGTCGGACGAGTACGCGAACTCGCCGGTGACCTTGAGGGTGCCGTCCGGGCGGAGAGTGGACTCGCCGATGCCGCCCTTGGTCTGCGAACCCTGGGTGATCTTGGTGGGCGTTCCGTTGGGGGAAGACATGATCAGACCGCCTCTCCCTGCCGGGCGGCCGCGAGGCGGACCGCGTCCATGATCTTCTCGTAGCCGGTGCAGCGGCACAGGTTGCCCGACAGGGCCTCGCGGATGTCCGCGTCGGTCGGGTCGGGGTTGCGCTCCAGCATCTCGTCGGCGGCGACCAGCAGACCGGGCGTGCAGAAGCCGCACTGGACGGCGCCGGCGTCGATGAACGCCTGCTGGATCGGGGCCAGCTCGGTGCCCTCGCCGGTCTGCGAGTCGGTGCCGTCGGCCTGCCTCCCTCCGGCTTCGCCGCTGCCGCAGGACCGGTGTCTCGCGTAGTCGGCGAGCCCCTCGACGGTGACGACCTCACGGCCCTCCACCTGGCCGGCCGCCACCAGGCACGCACACACCGGCACACCGTCGAGCCGTACGGTGCACGACCCGCACTCGCCCTGCTCACAGGCGTTCTTCGACCCCGGAAGGCCGAGGCGCTCCCTCAGCACGTACAGCAGGGACTCGCCCTCCCACACGTCGTCGGCTTCCTGCGGTCGGCCGTTGACCGTGAAGTGGACACGCATCACGCGGCTCCCTCGGTGATGTGGCGGGCGCCGCGGTAGGACTCCCAGGTCCAGGTCAGCGTGCGGCGGGCCATGATGCCGACCGCGTGGCGGCGGTAGCTCGCGGTGCCCCGGACGTCGTCGATCGGGTTGCAGGCGGCGGAGCACAGGTCCGCGAACCGCTTGGCGACGGACGGGGTGATGATCTTCCCGTTGTCCCAGAAGCCGCCCTCCTCCAGAGCGGCGTTCAGAAACTCCTCGGCGGCCTTGGCCCGAACGGGTGTCGGCGCGGCGGAGCCGATACCGGTCCGCACGGTCCGTGTCCGCGGGTGCAGCGCCAGCCCGAAGGCGCAGACAGCGATGACCATCGCGTTCCGGGTCCCCACCTTGGAGAACTGCTGCGGCCCGTCGGCCTTCTTCACGTGCACGGCCCGGATCAGCTCATCGGCCGCGAGCGCGTTGCGCTTCACGCCTTTGTAGAACTCGTCGATCGGGATGCGACGCGACCCGCGCACCGACTCGACCTCCACCTCTGCGCCCGCGGCGAGCAGCGCGGGGTGGGCGTCGCCGGCCGGGGAGGCGGTGCCGAGGTTGCCGCCGACGCCGCCGCGGTTGCGGATCTGCGGGGAGGCGACCGTGTGCGAGGCGAGGGCCAGGCCCGGCAGCTCCGCGCGCAGGTTCTCCATGATCCTGGTGTACGGCACGGAGGCGCCCAGCCGGACGCTCTCCTCGCCGACCTCCCACTCGGAGAGGTCACCGACGCGGTTCAGGTCCATGAGGTACTCGGGCCGGCGGTGGTCGAAGTTGATCTCGACCATCACGTCGGTGCCACCCGCAATCGGCACAGCGGTGGGGTGCTCGGCTTTCGCGGCGAGCGCCTCCTCCCAGCTGGCGGGGCGAAGGAAGTCCATGACCGGCTCTCTTCTCCGTCATCTCGTGGGGCGATCAGATTGAGCCAATCCGTGTGCGGCGGTCCCGGCTCGTCATGTGCTGTTGACGCGTATGGGACTCAGTACACAGGGCGGCACTCCGACGGGTCAGTCACGGAAACCATGAAGGAGTTGGCTGGCCAGGACGGGCATCTTGTAGATTCGTATGAACAAAGGCCCTCAGGAACGTCCTCGTCTTCCTGTGGAAACGTGATCGAGACAAAGAACGGCGGCGACGAGCATGCGGCTGCGCGCATTGCTGGAGACGGACGCGCTGGGCCTCAAGCTGCTGGGCGGCGAGGACGAGCTGGACCGCACCGTGCGCGGTGTGATGACCACCGATCTCCGCGACCCCAGCCGCTACCTGTCGGGCGGCGAGCTGGTGCTCACGGGCCTGGCCTGGCGCCGGGACGCCGCGGACTCGGAGCCGTTCGTGCGGATTCTGGTGCAGGAGGGCGTGGCCGCGCTGGCGGCCGGCGAGGCCGAGCTGGGCGACGTGCCGGAGGACCTGGTCGTCGCCTGCGCACGGCACCGCCTCCCGCTCTTCGCGGTCCACGAGTCGGTGGCGTTCGCGACCATCACGGAGCACGTCGTGCGGCAGGTCTCCGGCGAGCGGGCCGGCGACCTCGCGGCGGTGGTCGACCGGCACCGCCGGATGATGACCTCGGGCCCGGCGGGCGGCGGCCCTGACGTGGTCCTCGACCTGCTCGGCTCGGACCTGGACCTGCGGGCCTGGGTCCTCTCCCCCACCGGCCGGCTGATCGCCGATCCCAAGGTCGGCGGACCGGCCCTGCCGGCCGAGGCGTGCGGACGGCTGGCGGCGGAGCACCTGGCCGCCACCCGCACCGGCCGCCGCGCCCCCCACCGCGTCCTCCTGGGCGGCTCCACCTACTCCCTGTTCCCGGTCCGCTCGACGGGCCGCTCCGCGCAGACCGCCCGCGACGTCCGCGAGACCGTGCTGTCCGACTGGCTGCTGGCCGTCGAGGCGGACGCCGGGGACTGGGCCGAGGAGCGCCTGGACCTGCTGCACGGCGTCACCCAGCTGATCGCGGTCGAGCGGGACCGCCGGGACGCCGCCCGCACGGTCCGCCGCCGCCTCGCCCAGGAGGTCCTGGAGCTGGTCCAGACGGGCGCTGCCCCCGCCGAGATCGCCGCCCGTCTGCGGGTGGCCGCACCGGTGCTGCTGCCCGGCCTCGGCGCGGCGCCGCACTGGCAGGTGGTCGTGGCCCGCCTCGACTGGGACGGCGGGGAGACCGAGAGCGGCCCGATGGCCCAGGCCCTGCTGGAGGAGATCCTGGTCGACCCCCTGTCGGCGGGCCCGGAGCACTCGGACCGCATCGCAGTGGCCCACACCGGCGAGGAGGCCATCGCCCTCGTCCCGCTGCCCGCCGTCTCGACGGAACACGACGGCTCGGAGACCGGCATCCTCGCGGACGCCCTCCTGGCGTCCGTGCGGGACCCCCTCACGGCGGGCCTCGACGGCGACGGGCGCCTCACCCTCGGTGTCAGCGCGACGGTGCACTCGGCGGAGGGCCTGCGCGGCGCGCTGGAGGAGGCCCGGCACGCCCGCCGCGTGGCGGCGGCCCGCCCCGGCCGGGTCTGCGCGGCGGGCCACCAGGAACTGGCCTCCCACGTCCTGCTCCTCCCCTTCGTACCGGACGACGTCCGCCGCGCGTTCACGGCCCGCCTCCTGGACCCGCTCCGCGACTACGACCGCCGCCACCGAGCCGAACTCATCCCCACGCTGGAGGCCTTCCTGGACTGCGACGGCTCCTGGACCCGCTGCGCCGCCCGTCTCCACCTGCACGTCAACACGCTGCGCTACCGGGTGGGCCGCATCGAGCAGTTGACGGGCCGGGACCTGTCACGGCTGGAGGACAAGCTGGACTTCTTCCTGGCGCTGCGGATGAGCTGAGACGCCGGGGTGTCCCGGCCCGAACCGCGAGGGGGCCGGAGTCCCACGACTTTGTGAAATCCTTCACCCACCCTCTTGGCCCGGCGCCGCGATTCGTGCTGAGATGCCGCCACCACTCAACAGCTCGATGGCGTGCTCGGGGAGGGCAACGTGGCGCATACCGCCATGTCTGGTAACGGAACGACCGCCGGTGACGATCCCCTCCAGACCGCGGTATGGCGGCTGCGCTCCCGCGCGTGCTGGGCCGACGCCGCCGCCCTTCTGCTGCCGGACACCCCCGCGGCGGCGCTGCAACGCGCCTCGCTGCTGGTGGAGCGGTGTCTGTACACCGAGCAGGGCTGGGAGGAGGCCGAGGACGCCCTGCGCACCGCCGAGGCGCTGGCGCACAGCGACGACGAGCGTGGCGCGGCCGCTTGTGAACGCGGGTACTTGGCCTACGCGTCGACCCTCCTCGCGGTGCGTGACCGCGCCGACGAGGCCCGCGCGGCGCTGGGGAGGGCGGCGGCGCTGATCCCTCCGGGGGCCGGCCAGCGGGCCCTGCTCGACTTCCGGCGCGGGTTGCTCGCCGAGAACCTGACGCGGTCCCCGCAGGCGGCACGTGCGGCGTATCGCCGGGCTCACGCGGGCGCGACGGCCCACTCCGACCCGCTGCTGCTGTCCTTCACATGGCGCCACCTGGCCGGGCTCGCTTTGCGGGACGGGGAGTTGGCGGAGGCCAGGCACGGTTTCGCCGAGTCGTTGCGGATCCGCGAGGAACTGGGCTACCTCGTCGGCACGGCCCCGGCGCTGGTGTCCCTGGCCGACACGGAGACCGAGCCGGAGGCGTCCCGGCTGCGGGAGGAGGCTCGGCGGTTGTTCCGGTTGCTCGGGGGTGTGCCGACGTGGCTGGCACGGGTGTTGACGCCGTTGCCTCCGGCGGCGGGGGCGGCCACGGCGTGACGCGGTCCGGGGGAGGCTAATGGACCAGGGCGTTCACCATGATGATCACCAGGCCGATCAGCATGTCGAGGCCCCCTGCCAGGCATGAGGACAGCCATCCGTGCCCTGCGGCGCGGGCGGCCGAGGTGCCCAAGGCGAACAAGGCGACGGGATTGAACAGCAGGGCCGCGTCCACAGCCGTGTCCTCCGCCCACCACCCGGCTGCCGCGGCGAGCAGTATCCCCACCGTGGGCAGCGCGGCGGCGACCAGTGGCCACGCGGCGAGCATCGCCCGCAGGCTGCTCGTGGTGGCTGCCCCGTCGGCGGCCGCACGCTGCGCGATGACGTGCGCGTACCCATGGGCGGCACCGGACGCCAGCGCGGTGATCAGTACCCACAGCGCGTCCGCACCGGGATCGGCCTTCTCGCCCGTCTCGTCGAGGGCGGCCACCATGGAGCTGGCCAGCACCAGTCCGTAGATCCCGCTGAACAGCAACTGCTCCGACGGCCGTCGCAGCGAGATCCCCCTTGGTGCGCCGCCCTCGGGGCGGACATGGTCAGCGCGGTCGGGCATCGCATCCCCTGGTACGGGAAGAGAGCTGGGTCCGCACATGCTCACCCGCGTGGCGTCAGGGCACACGACGCCACGCGGCGTCAGTACCCCTGTTGCGCCTGAAGGGGGGTCAGCGTCCGCTCGTCGTCGCGCCCCAGGCGCCGCCGGCGGCAGGTGCCGAACGCCGCCCCGGCCTGCTGCCGGGGCCTGGCCATCCGCCTGCCCGGACCCTGTTCACGATCTGCCCGGACCCTGTTCACGAGCTCCCCGCTCCCGCGTTCCGGCGTTCCCGAATCGGCCCTGCCGAATCTCCGGCGGCTCGGCGGCGGTGCCGGCGACAGCTGGGCCGAAGTCCGGCTCTGTGCCGTTCCGCGGTGCGCCGATGAGGGAACCGTCACCAACCTCTCCGGACAGCACTGCTAGGCGCTACGCGATCCCCCACCGGCCGCCGCCGCTCCCGCGAAGTGCTCCCCCACCAACTCCCGCACCACCTCGAGGTCCCGGGCGATCAACGCGTCCAGCAACGCCGTGTGCTCGTGCGCGTCCGCCACCAGGTCCGCCCGCCCCCGTACCCCCGTCCCGCCCCCGACCAGCGGCCACTGGGCCCGCCGGTGCAGGTCCTCCGCGATCTGGACCAGCTGTTCGTTGCCGGACAGGGACAGCACGGCCCGGTGGAAGACCCGGTCCGAATCCGCGTACGTCGCGCGGCAGCCGGAGGACGCCGCGCGGACCGTCGCCTCGGCGAAGGGACGCAGTTCGGCCCACCGCTCGGCCGACACCGTACGGGCCAGCCGCAGCATCACCGGCACCTCGATCAGCGCCCGCACCTCGGCCAGCTCCGCCAGTTCCCGCGCCCCGCGCTCGACCACCCGGAACCCCCGGTTCGGCACGACCTCGACAGCGCCCTCGAGGGCCAGCTGCTGCATGGCCTCCCGCACCGGCGTCGCCGACACCCCGAACCGCTCGCCGAGCGCCGGCGCCGAGTACACCTCCCCGGGCCTGAGCTCGCCCGCCACCAGCGCGGCCCGCAGGGCGTCGACGATCTGCCCGCGCACCGAGGCCCGTCGCACCACAGGCCGGTGCCGCGGAGGGGCGGGCTCACTGTGCGTGTGTTCACCGCGCACCTCCCCGGTCTGCTGGGGCACCCGGGCCGGCCCCGCCTGCCCGGACTCCCCGGCACGCGCCTGCGGCGCCCCTGTCCCGGCGGAGCCCTGCGCGACCTGCCTCACGGGTCCTCCTCCGGACGTATCGGTACTTGCGGTCATTACGGCGGGTTGTTACTCGTCCGTCAAGCACCATAAGCGCACCGGCCGCCAGTTCAAATCCCGGCGATCTTCGATAAGGTAAGGCTTACCTTCAGAGCACCCGTTCGACGACGTGGATCGGTGATCGCATGCCCGTGCCCCGTTCGGCCGTCTCCGGCGCCTACGCCCGCCTGGCCGAGGTCCTCCCCGGGCTCGCCGTCACCGAACTCGCCCCCGGGGACGACACCCCGGACGGCGGCTGGATCACCGCCGCCTCCCTCGCCGCCGCGGGCACCGACCTCGACTCGTACCTGGCCTGGGACGACACCCAGATACGCCAGGACTACGACCAGCAGGCCCGCCCGGACGTCATCGCCAGCTTCGGCCTGCACCGGTACGCCTGGCCCGCATGCCTCCTGATCACCGTCCCCTGGTTCCTGAACCGCCGCGTGCCCCGCTACCCCGTGACGCACGTCTCGTTCGACCGCGCCGCCCCGGGCCACGCCCTCGGCCACCTGGCCGTCCGCCCGGCCGGCTTCGCCTGCCTGCCCGGCGACGAGGCCGCCGTGCTGCCCGGCGCCCGGGTCGTCCCCGACGAGGAGGCGCTGCGGGCCGAGGTGCGGTCGGCGGTCGCCGAGCACCTGGAGCCGGTCCTGACCGGCTTCGGCCCCCGGATGCGACGGCGCGGACGCGCCCTGTGGGGCATGGCGACCGACGAGATCGTCGAGGGGCTCTGGTACGTCGCCCAGTTGTTCGGCGAGATCGAGGAGCGGCGCGCGATGCGCGAGCTGGAGCTGCTCCTGCCGGGCGCCACGAAGCCGTACGTGGGCACGGCCGCCTTCCGTGAGCTGACCGGCCCCGGCGGCGAGCCCCTGCGCACCCGGGACCGGGCAAGCTGCTGCATGTTCTACACCCTGCGTCCCGAGGACACCTGTGCCACCTGCCCGCGCACCTGTGACGCGGACCGGGTCACCAAGCTGCTGGCCACCGCCAGTTGAGGTCGCACCACCCTCACGTGTCACCGAAACTTTCCTGGGAACCACCCGTACGGGTGGTCGTGTTCGAACTCAACTTCCTTCCCTCAAGCGGTAGTTCGAGCAGAACACCGCCCTGGGCGTTCCCTTGCACTTCGTTGGCGGCCTCTTGCCCCGAAACCCCCTGAGCGCCGAGGGGATTGGGCCACTATGGCGGGCGTTAGGCCCTATCCCAATGCAAGGGACCACCCCAATGAAACTGACCGACATATCGCTGAACTGGCTGCTTCCGGGCGCCGTGCTCCTCCTGGGCATGCTGGCGGCGGTGGCGGTGCTCGCGCGCGGCAAGCGCTCCTCGGTCAAGGACACGCGTGCGGACGATTCCTGGGAGCGCAGCGAGGAGCGCCGCAGACGCAAGGAAGCCGTCTACGGCACCGTCTCCTACGTCTTGCTCTTCTGCTGCGCGGCCGTCGCCGCCGCGCTCTCCTTCCACGGCCTGGTCGGCTTCGGCGAGCAGAATCTCGGGCTGACCGACGGCTGGCAGTACCTCGTTCCGTTCGGCCTGGACGGCGCGGCGATGTTCTGCTCCGTGCTCGCGGTACGCGAGGCCAGCCACGGTGACGCCGCGCTGGGCTCCCGGATACTCGTCTGGACGTTCGCGTTCGCCGCGGCCTGGTTCAACTGGGTGCACGCGCCCCGGGGCATCGGCCACGCGGGTGCGCCTCACTTCTTCGCGGGCATGTCGCTGTCGGCGGCGGTGCTCTTCGACCGCGCGCTGAAGCAGACCCGCCGGGCCGCTCTGCGGGAGCAGGGCCTGGTGCCCCGCCCGTTGCCGCAGATCCGTATCGTGCGCTGGCTGCGGGCCCCCCGGGAGACGTACAGGGCCTGGTCGCTGATGCTCCTGGAGGGTGTGCGCAGCCTCGACGAGGCGGTCGACGAGGTGCGCGACGACAAGCGCAAGAAGGACGAGGCCCGGCAGCGGCGCCGCGACCAGCAGCGCGTGGAGCGGGCCCAGCTGAAGGCGATCAGCCGCGGCCACCGCGGCTACCTCGGCCGCGGCGGCGGCCGGCAGCTGGAGGTGCAGGTGGAGCGAGGCTCCTCGCAGGTCTCCGCGGAGCCTGCCATATCCGGGCCGGAGCCTCTGCCCGTCCGCTCGCGTCCCTCCCTTCAGCCGGCCCGCAAAGGGACTGACCAGGTGACCGTCGACCTCACCGCGGAGGACGACACCATGGCGCTGCCGCGCCTGGACTCCCTGGAGCGCAAGCTCAAGGACCTGGAGCAGCAGTTCGGCTGACCGGGTGGCGCACAGGACGGAAGGGGACGCGGCCCGCGGGCCGCGTCCCCTTTTGCCGCTCAGGCCTCGCGCTCATGCCCTGCCGCTCACGCCGCCTCGGAGCCGAGTTCGAACCAGACGGCCTTGCCCACGCCGTGCGCCCTGACCCCCCAGGCGTCCGCGAGGGACTGCACCAGGAACAGGCCCCTGCCGTTCGTACCGCTGTCGGCGGCCGGTACGCGCAGCCGGGGTCTGCGGGCCACGAAGTCCCGTACCTCCACCCGCAGTCCACGGGGCCCGACGGTGGCCGTCAGGACCGCGTCGTGGTCGGTGTGGACGATGGCGTTGGTGACGAGTTCGCTGGTGAGCAGTTCCGCTACGTCGGATTGTCCGTTCTTCCCCCACTGTCCGAGCAGTTCCCGCAGTGCCTTGCGGGCCTCCGGCACGGCCCGCAGGTCCGCCCGCCCGAGTCTGCGCCTCAACTGTGGTGTCGGCGCCTGCTCCGTGACGTCTTCGGTCTCGTCCTCCACCGTCTTCGCCGAGAGGGCCCCGATCGCTATGGGACCGCCTCGTCGTGCCTGCCTCTCCATGACCCCCGCCCGCGCGCCGATGTCGGTTCCCCTCCTGCTCGAACACGTTCACGGGGATCCATGCCCCATCGGGCACGCGGCAGTCATGTCTTGTCGTCAACGACCGGATGTTCGGCCACGCGGACGCGGCCGACGGGCCGGCCGGAGCGGTCGTGAGCGGTACGACGGCGGAGGGCAGGGGGACAAGAGGGTAACCGTCGCGGGTGCCGTGATGGATGCTGACGGCCGGAGATCGGCCGAACTGCCGATGGCCGGCTGCCGATCCTTCCGTACGCGGTGCAGAGACGGGGCGGACGGTCACCGTCCGCGTCGCTCCGGTGAAGTTGGCCGAAGTACGACGGTTTCTACGGTCCCTCTCGGACGCCGGCCGGTACGGGGCCGTCCTCCCCACCCCCGTGGCGGGAGGACGGCCCCGGTCCTTCGCGGTGGTCGCGTCGGTCAGTAGAGCTTGTTGACGGCGGTGGTCGTCGTCGTCTTGAAGGCGGCCACCGGGGCGTCGCCGAAGTCGCCCATCTGTCCCCACCGCACGACGGTGACGGTCCTGCCGTCCCGGCCGACGGACAGCAGGGCGATGTCCGTCGCGCCCCAGGATGTCTCGGTGTGCAGTCCGCGCACGCGGGCGCCCTCCTCGACCGGCAGCGTGCCGTAGTCGCGGCCCTCGGCCTCGACGTCGGGGTACGACTCCTCGAGGCGGTCGGCGCAGGTGCGGATCTCGTCGTCGAGCCGCGCGGCGAGGGCCTTGGCCTTGGCGGCGGAGCCCGTCACGACGGTGACCTGTACCGCGCCGGTATCCAGGTCGGTCCGGAACTGCCGGTGCCGGTAGTCGTAACCGGGCAGGCCCTCCGCGCCCAGGCAGGAGCCGAGTTCCCCCGGGAAGCCGTCGGTGACCGGTCCCGCGGTCCAGGCCGAGGACGGGTGCGGCGGCAGCTCGGAGGCCGACAGGAACTTGGGTGAGGCGGCCGGCGGAGCGGCTCCGGCCGGTGCGGTGAGGAGCGTGCCGGCCGCGAGGGCCGCGGTGGTCAGTACGGTGAGTGCGGTGAGCGCGCCTGCTCGGGTGCGCATGGGCATGGGTGTCCCCCCGTGGGTGAGTGCGTGGATGTCGGATGCCGCCGCGCCGTGGGCCGGCCGGCCCGGGCCTGGTCAGTGCGACACCAAGAGCATCAGCGGTCATGGCGGGCGGACGCAACGGCATGCGCCCGATGCAGCACGGTGGAACCATCCCAGGCCGTCTGACGTGCAGGTACATGGGGTGCCTGGGATGCGGTCCCGGGCAGGTCCCGGACGAGTCGGGACGGGGAACGGGGGCGGGGGAACGGTGTCGGTACAGAACGGCGTCGACGAGGTCGACGACGTCGCGGAGTTCGCGGCGCTGCTGAGAGCGTTGAAGGACCGCACGGATCGCAGCTACGGTTCACTGGCCCGCCGCCTGGCCATGAACACCTCGACGCTGCACCGCTACTGCGCGGGCGAGGCGGTCCCCCTCGACTTCGCCCCCGTGGAGCGCTTCGCGGCGCTGTGCGGGGCGTCGCCGGAGGAACGCCTGGAACTCCACCGCCGCTGGCTCCTCGCGGTGGCGGCGCGGCAGCGGCCCCGGGCGGCGGCTGGGGCGAGCGCAGCGAGCACGGCAGAGGGCGACGCGACACACCACCCGGAGTCGGAGCCCCGCCCGGAGTCACCGCACGCGGAGTCGGAGCCCCGCCCGGAGCCACCGCTCGCGGAGTCGGAGCCCCGCCCGGAGTCTGCGCACCGCCCGGAGTTACCCCGCCCGGAGTCTGCGCACCGCCCGGAGTCACCCCACGCGGAGTCGGAGCCCCGCCCGGAATCACCCCACACGGAGTCGGCGCCCCACCCGGAGTCGGCGCCCCACCCTTCACCCCACACGAAGTCGGCGCCCCACCCGGAGTCGGCACCAGACCCGGATCCGGCGCCCGACCCCGCGTCAGCACGCCACCCGGCGGCCGGCGAAACCCCACTCCCCCGCCGCCCCTGGTACCGGCGCAGGCGCGTCGCCATCGGTCTGGCCGCTGCCTGTGCCGTGCTCGCGACACTCGGGAGCCTGTCCGCGCTGCCGGACGGGCGGCGTTCGTCCGCCGGTCGTGCTCCTGCGGCCGGGCCCGCCGCACCCGGTACGACAGAAGCCGAGGCACAGGAGCGCGACGCCCCCACGCCGACGGCCCTGAGCAACTCCCCCACCCCGGAACGGCCCAGCCCGTCCGCCACCCCGGACAAGAAGAGCTCCCCCGCCCCCTCGACTCCGGCAACCACCCCGCCGCCCGCTGGGAGGACACCGGCCACACCTCTCACCTGGTCCGTCAACTCCCAGGCATGGAAGTTCGGTTGCGGTCATGACTACGTCATCTCCAAGCCGCCGCGGCAGGTGCCGCCACCCCCGGCACCCCAGGACGCCGGAGCGTGGGCGGCGACGCAGGACGCGGTGCACGGCGGGGAGACGATCGTGCAGTTGTCCGTGCAGGGGCGGACGGACACGGCCGTCGTGCTGGAGGCGCTGCGCGTGCGCGTGGTGGGGCGTACCGCGGCGGCCCAGGGCAACGCCTACGCCATGGACAACGGCTGCGGCGGTTCACTCACCCCGCGGTACTTCGACGTGAACCTGGACAAGGACCGCCCCATCGCACACGCGGTCCCCGGGAACGACGCCGGCACGCCGATCCCGGCCGTGCGCATGCCGTACCGCGTCTCCGCGCGGGACCCCGAGGTGCTGCTGGTCACCGCCCGGACCGCGACGTGCGACTGCCGTTGGTACCTGGAGCTGGACTGGTCATCCCAGGGCAGCAGGGGCACGGTCCGCGTCGACGACGACGGCCGCCCGTTCCGCACCAGCGGCATCACGGGGCTGCCCCGCTACACGTACGACACCTCGGCACACCAGTGGGCTCCCTACCGCTGACCGGCCCCTGTCACGCCTCCCAGACGGCCGCGACCGTACGGTCGTCCGCGTAGCCCTTGACCCGTACCTGGGAGTCGGCGAGGAACGCGGCGAGTCCGGGCGGCTCGGTGCGGGACCAGCGGTCGGCCAGGTACTCGCCCAGCTCCGGCTCGCCGCGCAGCGGGTCGGCGAAACCTCCGCTGCACATGAGCAGGGTGTCACCCGGGCGGGCGACGGAGGTCCGGAAGCGGAAGGGTTCGCGGGGCGGTTCCGGGGCGGGTTCGTAGGGGCTGGGCAGGGTCGGGATGCCCAGGTCCATGGTGAGCCGGTCACCCTCGGGCGTCTCGGCGGGCGGCGACCCGAACCCCAGGACGGGTTCGCCCCTGACCTCGACGACCTGCGGTTCGATGTCCTGCCACTCGCCGTCCCGCAGCCGGAACAAACCCCCGGGCCCGACGCCGAAGAAGACCCGCGTACGGCACTCCGGATCGGCGGACAGCAACAGGCAGCGCAGGCTCGCCGCGTATTCCTCCGGGTCGACGCCCCGTTCGGCGGCGCCGGCGCGGAGCTTGCCGAGAGTGCGGTCGGTGAGGCGGTGCAGACCCGACTTGAGATCACCGCGCCGGCCGGCCCTTATGTCCTCCACGAGCCGCAGGTGACTGCGCCCGACGGCCCGCCCGATCCAGATACAGGCCTCGGCGGCGGCCCGATGCGCCCCCGGCGCTGCCCGGGCCCCGGTCGCCATCGCCACCAGCAGCAACGCCTGCTCCCCCACCCCGAACCGGGCGGTCAGCAACGAGTCCCGCCGAGGCTCCCCCCGGTACCGCGCGGAGTCCCCCCTCAGGGACACGGCCCGCAGGGTGCAGGACCCGTACCGTGCGCCGTCGAGCACGGTGTCCGCGACGAGATCGCCGAGATCATCCGGGTCGGCGGCCGGCAGCGCGGTGGGTTCCGCGTCGTAGGTGGGCGGCCGGGAGCCCACGTGGCCGCGCTGCCGGGTGGCAGACGCGAGGGGCTCGATCCAGGGCTCGGCTTGATCGGGTGGGGGGACGGTGGGGCGTGGAGGCGCCGGCGGTGGGCCGGTTTGGTGTGGGGGCGCCGGCGGTGGATCGGTTTGGCGTGGAGGCGCCGGCGGTGGATCGGTTTGGCGTGGAGGCGCCGGCGGTGGGCCGGTTTGGCGTGGAGGCGCCTGCGGTGGACCGGTGGGGCGTGGGGGCGGGGGCGACAGGTCGGTGGGACGCGTGGGCGCGGGCGACAGGTCGGCGTGCCCTGTCGGTGTCGCGGCGGTCGGGAAGGTGACCGGCCCCGTGGGGCGCGCGGGCGGTGGCTCCCAGGGTGCGCGCTGCGGTGCCGGGTCGGTGGGGCGGGGGGTGTCCAGTGCGTCGGCGTTCCGGGTCCGCGGCACCGGAACCACCGGCTCCGCGTCGACGTCCGCTGCCCGAGTCCCCGGCACCGCTGACTCCCCGTCGTGGGAGCCGGAGCGTGCGCCCGGCGATCCCGCGCCGGAGACAGGTCCCTCATCCGCCCGGCCCGGCCTCGCCGGGCCGGAGACAGATCGCTCGTCCCCCGTCGCCCCGCCCGACCCGGGATCCGCCCGCTCCCCCACCGCCCCCGCCGCCGACGCGAAGCGGTCGTCCAGGGAGTCGGGTGCCGGGGCGGGCCCCGTGTCGCCGGTGGAGTCGTCGTACAACTGCCTCCACCAGTCGTCCTCCTGACCGGTGGGCCTTCCCCCCTGCTGGCTCATGTTCCTGATTGTCCACCGCACGAGCGGGATGAAAACGGGGCTTGTGGAAAAAACCGGCCTGTCTCGGCAGCATGATCGACGCGTCGAGTGAGCCGTAGAACGGTCATCCGATACAGGGCGTCCCGGCGGCCGCGACCGGCTGACCTGCGGATCCTGACCGCTGCCAGGCCCCTGACCTGCGCCTTCTCCCCGTTTCCGGCAGTCTGGTCAGATGGGAGTGTGGGACCTCCTGCTGGTCGGGCTGGTCATCCTGCTCGGACTGTGCGGAGTGCTGCTGCCCGCGGTGCCCGGGTCGCTGCTGGTGTGGGCCGCGGTCATGTGGTGGGCGCTGAAGGATCCCCAGCCCGTCGCGTGGTGGGTCCTGGTGGGGGCCACCGGCCTGATGTTCGTCTCCCAGGGCGTCCGCTGGGCTCTTCCGCCCCGGCGGTTGCGGGCGAGCCGCGCCAACCGGCGGATGCTGGCCTACGCCGGAGCCGGATCCACCCTCGGCTTCGTCCTGCTTCCCGTGCTCGGCGCGATCCCGGGCTTTCTGGCGGGCATCTACCTCTCCGAGCGCCTCCGCCTCGGCGGCCGTGCCGAGGCGGTCACCGCCCTGCGCACCGCGATGCGCTCGGGCGGCTCCAGCGTGCTGGCCGAACTGTTCACCTGCCAGCTGATCGCGGCGGCGTGGGTCGGCGCCGTGTTCTCGGGGTGACGCCACACGGCCTTACAGCACACCCTCGTGCGTCAGCAGCCGCACCTTACGGTCCAGCCCGCCCGCGTAACCCGTCAGCGTGCCGTCCGCGCCGATCACCCGATGGCACGGCCGGACGACCAGCAACGGATTGGCGCCGATCGCCCCGCCGACGGCCCGCACCGCCGCCCTGGGGGCTCCGATCCGGGCCGCGATCTCCCCGTAGGTCACGGTCGAGCCGTAAGGGATGTCGTCCAGTGCGGCCCAGACCTTCTCCCGGAAGGCGGTGCCGTCGGCGCGCCAGGCGAGCCGGAACTCCTTCAGTTCCCCGGCGAAGTAGGCGGTGAGCTGTTCCTCGGCCTCACGGAAGGGCCCGTGGTCCCGCCGCCACTCGTCCGACACCACCCGCCCGCCCTTCTGCCCGGGCACGGACAGTGAGGTCAGCTCGCCGTCCGGGGCTGCGGTGAGGAGGAGCGGCCCGAGCGGGGAGGCCACGTTCGTCCAGTACGTCGGGGTCATCACAACTCCCACTTCCCTGCGGCACGCAGGTGGTTCAGTGCGTAGGAGCGCCAGGGGCGCCAGCTGTCGGGGACTTCGGCTCCGGGGGGAGCCACGTCCGGGTCGCCGAGGGCGCGGGTGCGGACCTCGGCGATCGTGCGGGCGTCCAGGCCGGGCACGGCGCGCAGGGCGTCCTGCGCGTCGTCCCGGTCGGCGCCCGGGTCCAGGCGTACGGCGTGGTCGGCCAGGGCGGCGGCGAGCGCGCCGAGGGTGCCGCCGGGTTCGGCCCCGGCGAGGACGGCGGGCTCGGGGAAGAGGTGGGTGAGGCTGCCGCAGGGGGCGTCGAGGGCCTTGCCGTAGCGCCGTACGAGCCGCTCCGCCTCCGCCCGGCCGGTCAGCGCGCGGACCGCGAGTTCCTCCGGGTCGGCGGTGCCGGGCGAGCGCAGGCCGGGACGGGCGGCGACCAGGGGCGCGAGTCCGGGGTCGGCGGCGAGGCGCTCGTCGACGGCGTAGGGGTCGGCGTCGAGGTCGAACAGCCGCCGCAGCCGCTGGACGGCGGTGGTGAGGTCGCGGGGGTCGGTGAGGTGCAGCCGGGCGTCGAGCCAGCCGCCCGGGTGGGCTCCGAGTCCGGTCCGCGCGGTGCCGGGGCGCTCGTCGACGGCGACGATGCCGGTGCCGTACGGGAGGCGGAGCGTGCGCCGGTAGGTGCGTGCGCCGGGCGGGCCGCTGACGTCCTCGATGCCGGGCACGGCCTCGCGTTCCAGCAGGTCGAAGACGGGGCGGGCCTGGTAGGGGCCGCGGTGGGCGAGCCGCAGCGGGATGCCGGCGTCCGGGGCGGCCGCACGGCGGCCCCGGCCGCTCCTGCGCGCGGCGGCGCGCAGCTCGCTCGGTGTCGACGCGTACACGGCGCGGATCGTGTCGTTGAACTGCCGCACGCTGGCGAAACCGAAGGCGCTCAACTGACACTTCAGGAGAGGCCATCCCTTGACGGTAAATGCCCAGGTCAGCGCCACGTCACCGACTCCCTTCGTGTCCGGCATGACGACCCCCCTGCGTGGCCTATCCGTACTCCGCCTGTCCGTGCTGACGGACGAGACGACAAGCCCTGAGCGGCAGCGCACCGCCAACCATGACGCGGGCGCAGCACTCGGTATCGACTTCAGCGACCGTGAAGCGGTCGACCTGGGCGTTAGCGCGTCCAAGACGACACCCTTCGAGCGTCCGGAACTGGGCGCATGGCTGAAGCGCCCCGACGACTTCGACGCGCTTGTGTTCTGGCGGTTTGACCGTGCCGTTCGGTCCATGGACGACATGCACGAACTGAGCAAATGGGCGCGCGATCACCGGAAGATGATCGTCATTGCTGAGGGACCCGGCGGAAGGCTTGTACTCGACTTCCGCAACCCGTTGGACCCTATGGCACAGCTCATGGTCACCTTGTTTGCCTTCGCCGCTCAGTTCGAAGCTCAGTCCATTCGTGAGCGGGTGCTGGGCGCTCAGGCAGCAATGCGGACCATGCCGCTTCGGTGGCGCGGTTCGAAGCCCCCTTACGGCTACATGCCAGCCCCACTCGAAAGCGGCGGCATGACGCTTGTTCAGGACGAAAAAGCCGTTGTCGTCATTGAACGCGCCATCAAGGAACTGAAGAACGGCAAGACGCTTTCCGCAATCTGCCACGAACTGAACGAAGCCGGAATTCCCTCACCGCGCGACCATTGGAGCCTGGTTCAAGGTAGGAAGAAGGGCGGCGGGGTCGGTAACAGCGTCGGCGAGAGAATCAAAAAGGAAAGCTTCAAGTGGCGGCACGGCGCCCTGAAAAAACTTCTCACGTCGGAAAGCCTGTTGGGCTGGAAAATGACGCGGTCGGGACCCGTGCGCGACGACGAAGGTGCACCCGTAATGGCCACTCGTGAGCCGATCCTTACGCGCGAGGAATTCGACGCTGTGGGCGCGCTCATCATCGAAGCCAACGAAGACGGTACGAAGTGGGAACGCCGCGATAGTACGGCGCTTCTGTTGCGCGTGATCTTGTGTGACGGGTGCGGACAACACATGTTCGTCGGGAATCCCTCAGCGAACAGTAAGGGCATTTCCGCCGTCTACAAGTGCGGAGCGTGGGGGCGGGGCGAGAAGTGCCCTGAGCCAGCAAGCGTGAAGCTCGAATGGGCCGAAGACTACGTTCGGGAACGGTTCCTTCGGTCCGTCGGCGGAATGCGACTCACCGAAACACGGCGCATCCCTGGGTACGACCCTCAGCCGGAGATTGACGCCACAACGGCGGAGTACGAAGCCCACATGAGGGAGCAGGGGCAACAGAAGAGTAAGGCCGCTCAGGCAGCGTGGAAACGCCGTGCCGACGCACTCGACGCGCGCCTTGCTGAGCTTGAGTCACGGGAAGCCCGACCGGCCCGTGTGGAAATTGTGCAACTCGGCATGACCATTGCGGACGCGTGGCGGGACGCCGACGACAAGGAACGGCGCGACATGTTGCGTGAAGCGGGCGTTACGGTCCGGATCAAGCGCGCGAAGCGTGGGCGCACGTTCAAGCTCAACGAAGACCGCGTGAAGTGGCACATGGCCAATGAGTTCTTCGCCCAGGGCGCCGAAGAGCTGGAAGCCATTGCGCGGGACGAAGAGCACGCCAACGGGTCCCAGTAGCCGCCAGGCCGCGAAAGGCGCTCAGGCGGGCGCCCAGGGGCTTCCTGGGGACAGCGGGAAGGGTCGAGCCGATACCGGTTCGGCCCTTCTCTTTTAGGCTCGAATCTTTAGTTAGCCTAACTAGTAGCTCCTTCGTCACGGCACCACTCAGCGGCAGGCGGTTGACCTGGGGCGAGTGATGCAGTGATGCAGTGATCCATTTCTAGGATTCACATAAGACTTCTCTATAGGCAATCCGGAGTCGGCGCCACTGCATCACAACGTCACCGACCGGCTTCCGGCGCTGTAGTCGCTGCCCGGTAAGTCACCGACTCCCTTCATATAGGTAGAGGGGTGAATCTGCACCGCGCATCAAGTAGCGATCCGCACGGCGCCTGAGTGCTCATCCTTCAGCCGGTCGACTCCCCTGCATCTCTCCCAGGGTTGAGTGACCGGCGTTGCCGCTCTAGCTCAGTTGGCATAGAGCACCGGAGTGAAATCCCGGGGGTCGGTGGTTCGAGTCCATCGGGCGGCACAAGGGCGCACACAATAGAGCCGTGACTGGCTCGACGATATGCGCCCAGGGTGAAACCGGTCCCCACTGCTCAGCTAGTCACTGAGTGAGCGGACGGCGAGTAACCCTAAACACTTCCTGACTACTCACGTGAGTAGTCAGACCTTCGGCTTACTGATCAGGAACGCCACAAGGGCATGCGCCCGGTTCGGGTCGTGTCCCAGGTAGCCGATCGCTCGACTGCAATTCGGGCACACGGTGCCTTGAAACGATCCTGTCCGGCGATTCCGGTACGGGTAGTTCAGGGCGCCTTCCTCGGCTTCACGGTCACAGACTTCGCATGGCGCATGCTGGGCGGCAATGTACTCGTCTTCACTCAGGCGCATTTGGCGCGCACGGTGGGCGATCATCCTGTCCGCGTATGTGCGCTCGCCGGATTCGTTCTGTGCGCGTTGCCGATCACGTTGGTATTCGGCCTTGCATTTCTTGCATACGGTCTCTCTGCGCTGCCCTCCGCTGGGTGTCCTGGTGACGCTGAACGCGTCGTCTCGCTTTTCTTTCCTGCATCCTGTGCATTCACGCATAGGGGGGATTCTACTAGGGGGTGTCGGTGTGCGTACACGGTGCCTTGAATGTAGGGACTGGGCGACGCACGCCGGACGATGTGCACTGCACCATTCCCACTACAACGCACAGCGCAGCATCAAGAGTCACGCTAAGCGGCGTGCTGCCATTGCTCGTGGCAACAACGCTGCGGCAAAGCTTCGGCGGGCTGTGCGTAAGGCTGGTGGTGCTGCGTGTGTGATGTGCCTTCGCTTCGCGCTGCCTAGTCAGTTGGACATTGACCACATCAAGCCTCTTGCATTGGGCGGCGAAGACGTTGAAGACAACGTGCAATGCCTATGCAAGTCATGCCATAAAGCGAAGACGGCAATGGACTTCGGCAAGCGCCCCTTCTAGGGGGAATGCGGGTCGAAAGTTCGCCGCCATTTCTTACAGCGATCCCGGCCCCAGCTCGGAAAACGCACGCTAGGTGTAAGGCCGGACCCCGGCCCCCCAGCGCCCTGAACCCTTGTAAACACTGGCCTATCGCCACTTCGGCACGCTGAGAATGGGTCAGTTAACGACCCGTTAAGGGGGTGCTAAGTGAGTCGAGCAAAGGCGCCGGACATGCGTACCGGAAACGCCAACACTGCCGCCGTCGCTGAACCTGCCCCCGTTGTGTACGAGGGACGCGCGCCCAGGGTGCCGACGCACCTGAAGGCCACCGGCAAGGACGTGTGGCGGAACGTGTGGTCTGCCGGTATGGGTGCGTACTCCCCCGACACTGACCGGAACGTGATTCTCCGGTACTGCGAGCTTCACGACCGGCGTGCGGACCTGTTGGCGCTGGTCGAAGCCGACGGCTACATGTCGGAGGGGTACAACGGCCAACCGGTCGCGCACCCCATGCTCCGCTTCGTCGAGTCGACGGAGAAGGAACTACGGAGCATTGAGACAGCGATCGGCTTCACACCGGAAGCACGTCTGAGGCTGGGTCTCGTGGCCGCTGAGGCACGGAAGGTGGCCGCTGGGCCGGAAGACTTCTAGGGCACGAAGAACGCCCCCAGGTTTCCCCAGGGGCGTTCTTCCTGCTGCCTCAGTATTCGAGCGTTGCGCCCTTGTAGCGCTTCGCGATCTCGCGCCACATTGCCCGGGTCGCTGCGCCGTTGTGCCGGTGAACCGGAGTGCTTTCGGGCAGCACCAGCCACGGGTGCGCGCCCTTCTCGTAGAACTTGCCTTCGAACTTGAACACTTCGCCGTCGGCAAGCTCACCCCAGGTCGTACCCAGACGCTCATCCCGCATCTTGTTGTACGCCTGTCGGGCCCGGTATCCGTTGGCCGTGTCGACTACGCACGCGCCGTTACAGCGGTAGCAAATGCCTTTGTGGTTGGCGCCCCAGCCGCCGTCATTCTTCCGGCCCTTGCCGCCGCAGCGTCCACACGTCTCAGACTCGAAGCGGATCGAACGGGGCTCCGGCCCTTCGCCGGTAGACACCTGGGCGGGCTTCTCCCAGACGACGTCAGCGGGCTTGATGTGCACCTGGGTCACGCCGTAGTCGGCGGGCTTGTCGAGCGTGACCAGGAAGTAATCGAGTTCACCGGCGTACCCGTCGGTGTGGTGCTCGACGGTACCGGCGCCCCAGGGAGTGACTACGCGCTTCCCGGCTTCGGTCTTCGTGATCATCTTCGGGGCTCCGTTTCGCTTGCTTCGTTCTTACAGAACGAAGCCTAGCATGCCTACTCACGTGAGTAGGCACTTTTCCTGAACTTTCTGGGGGTGTCCGTGGCGAACATTGACCCGGTCATCTCTCGCCACATACCCGCTGACGCGCCGTTTCCCAGTGAGGGTTACCGGGTCGCGAAGTGGATCGAAGAATTTTGTTACCTGACTGGTTCGTTCGCCGGTCAGCCGTTCCGCCTGCTCCCGTGGCAGCGCGAACTTCTCATTGACGCGTACGAACTGACGCAAGACACGTTCGGCCGTTGGCGCCGGAAACACCGCACGGTCGTCGTGTGCGTCGCGCGCAAGAACGGGAAGAGCACGATTGCCGCAGCGATCATGCTGTATCACCTGATTGCCGACCGTGGCGATTCTCAGCGTCAGATCATCGCTGCCGCCAATGACCGGAACCAGGCACGAATGGTGTTCGACTCGGCGAAGCAAATGGTGAACGCTTCCCCGAAGCTTGCCGCCGTCTGCGACGTTCAGCGCGACGTGATCCGGTACAAGGACAACACCTATCGGGTTGTGTCCGCCGACGCTGGGCGGCAACAGGGCTTGAACCCTGCCGCTGTGTCGCTTGATGAGTACGCGTTCAGTAAGCACAGTGACCTATTCGACGCGCTGACGCTGGGCAGTGCCGCCCGTAATCAGCCCATGTTCCTGATCATCTCGACGGCTGGGCCGGACCCGGACGGACCCTTTGCGCAACTCTGTGAGCAGGGCGAGCGGGTCAACTCCGGCGAAGCTGACGACCCGACGCTTTTCTATCGGTCCTGGGGGCCGAAGTTGGGCGAGACCGTTGACCATCTCGACCCGGAAGTCTGGCGGGCTTGTAATCCGTCGTACGACATTCTCAACCCTGACGACTTCAAAGCCGCCGCACAGCGGAGCACTGAAGCTAGCTTCAGGATCTACCGGCTTTCCCAGTTCGTTCGGGGCGCCTCAACGTGGCTTCCGCATGGACTGTGGGACTCATTGGCGAAGCCCGACGGCGACCCGCTAGAGCCTGGTGACGAAGTCGTTCTTGGCTTCGATGGTTCTTGGAAGGGTGACAGCACAGCGCTTGTCGCCTGCCGCATCCGAGACCTTCGCGTGTTCGTGGTCGGCCACTGGGAAGCTCCGGCCGATGACGTTCATTGGCGCGTGCCTATGGCAGACGTCCGGGATGCCCTTCACGAAGCGCTCGACGTGTACCGGGTGCGGAACCTTGTCGCTGACCCGTACCGCTGGGAAGAGACGCTAGACAATCTCGAAGCCGACGGCTTCCCGGTTGAAGCGTTCCCTACCAACTCCCTTAAGCGCATGGTGCCTGCCACGCAAGCCGTGTACGACGCTGCCCGTGATGGGCGCATGTCGCACGACGGAAATCCGGCACTTGCGCGTCACGTCGGTAACGCCGTCCTGAAGGAAGACAAGAACGGCGCACGCATCACGAAAGAGCATGCGTCGAGCCGCCGAAAAATCGACCTAGCCGTAGCGATGATCCTTGCCGTCTGGGGCGCCGTGATGTGGCGCGAAGACAACGGGGCTCACGTCGATACGGCGATTGTGGCCACCTGGGAAGGCGACGACGGACAGGTGTTCACGTCGGGGCTTCCGGGGTCTGAAGAGTTCTTCTCCGATATCTGACTACTCACGTGAGTAGTCGCACTACCCGAAGGGGGCACGGTGGGTTTTTGGTCTGCACTCTTCGGGCGTGGCGAGTCTCCGGCGCTACAGCGCGCATGGGAGCCGTACGACCCGAGTGTGTACGCCCTGGGTTCTGCGGCGGCTTCCGGCGAGGCAGTGACGCCCCGGGAAGCGCTTCAGGTGTCTGCCGTCTTCGGCTGTGTGCGTCTTCTGTCAGAGACGATTGCCACGCTGCCGCTGACGACGTACAGCAAGCGCGGTGGGGCGCGTCGAGAGATGGCGTCCCCTGAGTGGCTGGACTACCCGAACGCCGAACCGGGCGGCATGGGCCGGATTGACATTCTGAGTCAGACGGTGCTTTCGCTTCTCCTTCAGGGGAACGCGTTCCTTGCCGTCCGCTGGGCCGGTCCGAACATCGTTGGGCTTGACGTGCTCGACCCGACGAAGATTCACGTTCACATGGTCATGGTGGACGGACTTCGCCGGAAGGTTTTTGAGGCGTACGACATTGACGCCGACGGCAATGAAGTCCTGTTGGGTTGGTTCACGCCGCGCGACGTGCTTCATATTCCCGGAATGATGCTGCCGGGTGAGTTCGTCGGATGTTCCCCGATCACGTACGCGCGTGAGTCCATCGGGCTTGCGCTTGCCGCTCAGAAGTACGGTTCGAAGTTCTTCGCCAACGGCGCCATGCCCGGGGCTGTGGTGGAAGTTCCCGGCACCATGAGCGAAGAGGGTTTGGCGCGTGCGCGGGAAGCGTGGCGTGCCGCTAACGCCGGAGTCGACAACGCGCATCGTGTTGCACTTCTGACTGAGGGCGCGAAGTTTTCAAAGGTGGCTATGAGCCCCGATGAGGCTCAGTTCCTCCAGACACGTCAGTTTCAGGTTCCGGAGATTGCGCGCATTTTCGGCGTCCCTCCGCACCTGATCAGCGACGCGACGAATTCCACTTCGTGGGGCTCCGGTCTTGCTGAACAGAACATCGCGTTCACCATGTTCAGTCTTCGCCCGTGGCTAGAGCGGATCGAATCCGGCTTCAATCGGCTTCTCTTTGCTGAGACTGCCGACCGGTTCCGCTTCGTGAAGTTCAACCTTGACGAAATCAAGCGTGGCGCTCCGAAGGAACGAATGGAGCTTTGGAGCATCGGTCTTCAGAACGGCATTTACAGCATTGACGAAGTGCGAGCCGCTGAGGACATGCCCCCGTTGCCGGACGGGTTGGGCGAGACGTACCGGGTGCCTATGAACCTGGGTGAAGTCGGTGAAGAGCAGGAACCGGCGCCTACTCCCCCGGCCATCGAGCCGCCCGAAGAGAAGCCGGACGAAGAGCCGGAAGACGAAGGGGCAACTGAAGATGACGACGACGCGTGAGCTTCGGTTCGCGCGCGGAGCACTGGAAGAGCGCGCGTCCACCGACGGGCGTATTTCTATGCGCGGGTATGCGTACCGGTTCAATGAGCTGAGTCATGACCTGGGCGGCTTCCGGGAACGCATTGTTCCCGGGGCCGGTGCTCCGTCGCTACGACAGAACGACGTGTACGCAACCTTCAACCATGACACGCGCGCACTTCTGGGGCGCACGTCGTCTGGCACGTTGCGGGTTGGTGAAGACCGCGAAGGCGGTTGGTACGAAATCGACTTGCCGGATACGACAGTTGGCCGTGACGTTGCGGAGCTTCTGAAGCGGGGCGACCTTCAGGGGTCGTCTTTCACGTTCCGAGTGCTCGACGGCGGACAGCGACGCGCTGACGACGACGATCCGGAAACCGGGCTTCCCGTTCGCGAGATCACTGCCATGGATGTAGTCGAGTTGGGTCCGGTCGTGAACCCTGCCTATCCGACTACGCAAGCGTCGCTTCGCTCGATTGAAGAGGCGTTGCGTATTGGGGAGTTCGCGCCCCCGATCGAAGAGCGCGATTCCCAGCCGGTCAGCGATGCAGCCCCGGCTTCTCACCCTGACGCGCGTGCCCTTGTCCGCGCGCTTTCTAAGTAAGGAGTGTCCGCATGGACGCTACTACCCTGAGCGCCAACTTTGAGGCGCGCGAGCGTGCGACCGCTGAGCTTCGGGCGCTGACTGATGAATTCGCCGGTAAGGAGATGACGGCTGAGGCGCGCGAGAAGGAAGAGCGCCTTCTCACTGCCGTTGCCGATTTCGACGGTCGGATCAAGCGTGGCATCGACGCCATTAAGGCGACCGACGCTGTGACGTCCCTTCTGTCTGGCCTTCAGGGTTCGGGCGCTTCGCAGCGTTCCGGCGCCACTGAGCAGACTGACGAAGCTGTCCTTCGTGCGGGCAACCTGGGTGAGGCTCGTTCCTTCGAGTTCGCCCCTGAGAAGCGCGACGGCACGAAGGCCGGTAACCCGAACGTCCTGAGCCGGACCCTTTACGGTCAGCTCATCGCACAGGCGGTCGAGCGGTCGGCCATCATGCGCGGTGGCGCGACCACGTTCACCACGAGCGACGCTAACCCGCTCGACTTCACGGTGATCACCGGGCGCTCTTCGGCTTCCATCGTCGGTGAGACTCAGGAGATCCCCGAGAGCTACCCGGCCACCACTCAGCGGAGCATGGGCGGTTTCAAGTACGGCTTCGCTTCGGTCGTGTCGTATGAGTTCGCCACCGACCAGGTTCTTGACCTTGTCGGCTTCCTGGTGAGCGACGCGGGTCCGGCCATTGGTGACGCCATGGGTCGCCACTTCATCACCGGTACCGGTACGGGACAGCCGCGCGGCATCCTGACCGACGCGTCTCCGGCCACGGCTACTTTCTCCGCCGTCGCTGAGGACTCGACTGTTTCCGACGCGCTGATTGACCTGTTCCATGAGGTTCCTTCGGCGTACCGGACGAACGCGAAGTACGTCGTTAACGATCTTCGTGCGGCGCAGATGCGCAAGCTGAAGGACGCGAACGGCCAGTACCTTTGGCAGTCCGGTCTTACCGTCGGCGCCCCAAACCTGTTTAACGGCAAGGTTGTTGAGACTGACGACGGCATGCCGGTGAACAAGATCCTGTTTGCTGACCTGAGCAAGTACAGGGTGCGCTTCGCCGGTTCGCTGCGTGTCGACCGTTCGGTCGACGCGAAGTTCAGCACTGACCAGATCGTTTACCGGTTCCTTCAGCGTGCGGACGGTCTGCTTGTTGACGCCCGTGGCGCGAAGGTTCTGACCGTCGGTGCCTGATCTCCCCTAGGCGTTGTGGGGCGTTCCTGACTACTCACGTGAGTAGTCGGGGCGCCCCTGACCCTGGGTCCCTTGAAGGGGGCGCAGCGTGGCATACGCGACGATAGATGAGCTTCGCACGCTGGACGGGTTGGACGACGTCTCCCTTTTCTCGGATGAGCTTTTGTCTGAGGCAATCGACTTCGCCGTTGAAACGGTGGAGACGTACTGCGGACAGAAGTGGGACACCGCAGAGAATCCGACGCCGGAAACGATCCGTTGGTGTGTGCGCACTTTGGCGCGGCAATACGTGCTCGACCACGTGTCGCGAATTCCCGATCGGGCGCTTCAGCTTCAATCAGAGTTCGGGTCAATCCAGTTGGCGCAAGCCGGTGGCCATTGGCGTCCGACGTCACTTCCCGAAGTGAACGCGAAGCTGAATCTGTACCGGGTGCGCCTGCCGTTCATTTTCATGTGAGGGGCGCACCGTGGCACTGATCTTTGACGCGAAGGTTGCACTTTTCGAAACCCTGAAGGCGACCGTGCCGACGGGGGTTCAGTGCACATTCGCGGAAACGGGCGACACTGCCCGACGTAAGAGTGTGTGGCTGGGGGCGACCACAGACGATGACCTCGCCCCCGTGGCTATGCGCTCCGGCGCGAAGCCGACCAACGTAACCGGCTACGTTGAAGCGCACGCCGTTGTTACGACCCCGGGCAACCCGATTGACGCTGAGCGTTCCGTGTATGAGATACGCGACCACGTGAAGGCGGCTTGTGCAGCGCTGAACGCCAACCTTGCTTCGGTTCCCGGGTTGCTCGACGTCCGGCCGGAATCGGCGTCTGTCGAGTCGACTGAAACCACTGACGGCGCTTATGCAGCGCTGACCGTTCGCGTCCGTGTTCGTGGGCGCGTCTACCAATAGAAGGGGGCGCACGCATGGCGCTGGACGCAAGCATTGGCATCGGCCGCGAGGATTCTTACGGCACCCTGTCTGCCGTCGTTGAGGGTTACGAGGGGCAGGCGGATAGCTGGAAGACTTCGCGCGAATTCATTGAGTCTGTCGGCTTCCGCGCCGGGATGCAGACGGCACGCGCTGACCGGCGAAACGTCGTCAACATGGGCGGTGAAGGCGAACTTGAAGTTGACCTACTCGACGCGGGTGCCGGTTCTCTTCTGACTGCCGCTTTCGACAAGGCCACCGTTACCGACGTGGGCGGCGTGAAGACGACCGTCATCGAGACGTCAGACGTCACTCAGGCGCCCTCATTCTCTGCGCAGATGGTCCGACCCGGCACCGACGGCACTAAGGCGGCTTACAAGCACCTGGGCTGCGTGGCGACCGAATGGAGCCTTACCGCTGAGGTTGAGGAAGCCGTCAAGCTGAACGTCACGTTCGACTTTCAGGACGTGCAGCACACGACCAACCCGGCACAGATCGTGGCGCCCACGTACCCGGTTGACGCGTACCCGTACGACTGGACGCGTACCGGCGTCGAGCTTTCCCGTGGCGGCAGCGCGGTTGCGTTCGACGCTACGTCGCTGGAACTGACCGGCGAACTGGGTATGAAGACGGACCGGCGTTTCCTGCGCGGTAACGAGCTGAAGAAGAAGCCGATTCGGAACGCTGTGCCCACGTACGAAGGCACCCTTGAAGGTGAGTTCAGCGCCGCTTCGCTGGGGCTGTATGAGGCTTTCATTGCCGGTGAACTGTGCTCCCTGCGGGTTGAGTTCGTCGGCGTGCTGCCTGGTTCGTCGCTGACGATTGAGGCTCCGGCGATTCAGTTCACGGGCGAGTCTCCCGAAGCGGCCACGGACGAAGTCACGGTTCATAACCTGCCGTTCCGCGTCCTTGACCCGGGCGACGGCACTGCCGCACTGAAGCTGACGTACGTCGAGCCCGGTACGCCGGTCGAGCCGTAATGGCCCAACGCTCCGCGTACACGATTCGTGTTGAGGGGCTTCGGGAGTTTCAGCGCAATGTGCGGAGCCTGAGGGATAAGGAACTGAATAAGGCCGTCCGTGAAGCTAATAAGGCTTCCGGCGAAGTCCTCATTCCCCAGGCGAAGCAAGAAAGCCCGGACGGTCAGCGCGATGCGAAGTCATCGAAGAAGTACCGTCCGGGCAAGCTGGACAAGTCCATCAAGGTCACGGCGTCTGTGAAGGGTGCCGTCATCAAGGCTGGTTCTGCCGCGCGCGTTCCTTACGCTGCCGCAATTCACTTCGGCTGGAAAGCGCACAACATCAAGCCGAACCGGTTCCTTTTCCGTGCCATGGCGCGTAAGTCGGACGCTGTGGCCGCTACGTATGAGCGTCGCATTGACGCCGTCGTTCGCAAATTCTTGGAGAGTTGATATGCCTCAGCGCACCCCGAAGCGTGAGATCCCCACTGACTTCACGCTTGACCTCAAGCTTGATTCCCTCACGCTGGACGAGATTGACGCCATCGAGGAGATCACCGGTCAGCCGCTCGACATGCTTAACAAGCCGGGTGCGCGTCGCGCTCCGATGCTTAAGGCCATGGCGTACGTGACGATGAAGCGTAAGTACCCGGATATCACGCTTGAGGACGTCGGCGCGCTGAAGATCAACCTGAAGGGCAAGGGAAAGCCGGACCCTACCGAAGCCAACGCGTGATTGCGTGCGCACGTCTGATCGGCCACTTCAAGGGGCTCACATGGTCGGACGTGCGCAGCATGGAACTTCGCGATTTCAACGCGTTGGTTGAACAGATGGCCGAGGACATTGAGGCGGAGAAGAAGGAAATTCGCCGGTCTTCTCGTGGTGGGCGAAGTGCAGCTAGCGGCAGTGAGCGGCGCACGCCGGTTATGACTTAGGGGGTGCGCTGTGGCTCGACCGATTCAGGTCACGATCATGGGCGACGCTGAACAGTTGTCCCAGACGCTCGACGATGCGGCGCAGGAAGTCAGCGCGTTCGGTGAGCACGCGAAGGGACTTGCGCTTGCTGCGGGTGGCGCTATCGCCGTCGGTATCGGCATGGGCATTGCGTCGGCGCTGGAGAAGGAAGTTAGCAATGACTTGCTGGCAGCGCAGTTGGGCGCGTCTCCCGCTGAGGCTAAGAAGCTAGGCGAAGCCGCCGGTGCCGTGTACGCCGACGGCTACGGCGAGTCTGTGGCCGACGCGAACGAAGCCCTGAAGAACCTTTGGCAACAGGGCCTTGTGCCTGCCGGAGCTACCGCCGACGAAATGGCGGATATCTCCAAGAAGGCAATGGACGTCGCTGCGGTCCTGGGCGACGAAGTCGGACCAACATCGAATGCCGTCGGCCAGATGATTAAAACGGGGCTTGCCGACAACGCGAACGAAGCGTTTGACATTCTCGTTCGTGGCGCACAGGAAGGCGCCAACAAGTCGCAAGACCTGTTGGACACGTTCAACGAATACGGGACTCAGTTCAGGAAACTGGGGCTCGACGGTCAGACTGCAATGGGTCTGATTCAGCAGGGTCTACAGGGCGGCGCGCGTGACGCTGACATTGTTGCCGACGCGTTCAAGGAATTCAGCATCCGCGCCATTGACGGCAGTCAGACCACTATCGACGGCTTCAAGGCAATCGGCCTGAACGCAGACGATATGCGGAAGAAGATAGCTGCGGGTGGTCCGGCAGCGCAGGAAGCTTTGGGTCTGACGCTCGACAAGCTTCGAGCTATAAAGGACCCGGCGGAACGATCTGCCGCCGCTGTGAACCTTTTTGGAACACAGGCTGAAGACTTGGGTGACGCCCTTTATTCGATGGACGTTGACACTGCCGTTTCGGCGCTGGGCAAGGTTGACGGCGCTGCCAAAAAGGCAGGCGACACGATGCACGACAACGCCGCGAACCGAGTTGCGCAGTTCACCCGGGCGCTTAAGTCGGGGCTCACTGACTTCCTGGGGACAACGGTTATTCCGGCTGTGGAATCGCTTGCCGGGAAGCTGAGCACTGTCGGGCGAGCCTTCGCTACTGCCGCCGGTTTCGTCTCGCAGCACAGCGCGATATTCGGCACCATTGCCGGTCTGATCACGGTCGTTCTTCTCCCTGCGCTGATTGCATGGGGTATCACGGCGACGCAAACGGCGATAGCGAACGTGACGGCGTGGATCACGACGGCGACGACGTCCACCACTTCGGCGGCAACGCAGGTGCTCGCACACTGGTCTGTGGTCGGCGGGTGGATCAAGTCGGCGGCTACGGCCGTAGTGAGTGCCGCAACGGTTGTCGGCGGCTGGGTACTCATGGGCGCTCAGGCCATGCTTCAGGCGGCTCGTATGGCGGCAGCGTGGCTTATCGCCATGGGGCCGATCGGTCTTCTCATTGCTGCGATTGTTGGCCTTGTGGCAATCATCGTTGCCAAATGGGACACGATCGTGCAGTACACGACTCAGGCTTTCGAGTGGGTTTGGGAGAAGATCAAGGGTGTCTTCAACTGGATCAAGAATCTGTTCCTGAACTTCACCGGCCCGGGTCTGATCATTCAGCACTGGGACACGATTGTCGACGCGACGACGAACGCGTTTAAGTGGGTTAAGGAAAAGGCGAAGGCTGGACTCGACGCCGTCGTTGGTTTCGTGAAGGGACTTCCCGCGCGGCTTCTCGCAGCGCTGTCGTCTCTGGTGAGCGCCGGTAAGTCCATCGGTGGCGCCGTGATTAACGGCATCAAGAGCGGGCTTTCCAAGCTGGGTGGCTTTGCGTCGTCGCTTGCTTCCGCTGTGGGGACTGCCGCGAAGAGCGCAATCAATACCGTGATTGATCTGCTCAACTGGGCGATCCCCGACAAGCTGGGTTGGGGAAAGGTCAGCATCAGTCTGCCTTCTAACCCGATTCCGAAGATTCGCGCCATGGGTGGTCCGGCTTCCGGCTGGACGCGCGTTGGTGAGCGCGGACCGGAGGAAGTGTTCTTGCCCAACGGTTCCCACGTGCGCCCCAATCATGCGCTCAGCAATGGCGGCGGCGTGACCGTAAACGTTCAGACGAACGCCGACCCCTGGGCAATCGGGCGCGAAGTCGCGTGGGCGCTGAGGACGAATCCGGCGTGACGACTACTCACGTGAGTAGTCAGGGAGGAGTGTTGAAGTGGCGGAGTTGAACGACTGGACGTGTGAGTATCGGGGGCTCACCGTCGGAGTGCCCGACTCCGCCGTTTCGATTGTCGGCGTTGACGGGCTTCTCTCCCTACCCGAAGTTCGGTCGTCTGATCTGACGCTTGTGCAGCGCAATGGATTGTGGGCCGGACGGGACTATCTGAGCGGGCGCACGGTCACGCTCACGCTGGAGATTTACGGCTCGACGCGGGAAGAGTTCACGGACGCGCTGAACGCCGTACAGGCAGCGTTTATGCCGAGTCTTGAGGGGGCTGAAGAGTTCCCGTTCAGGTTCCGGTTCCCGGGCGCTGCCGCCGATCAGACGGCGTACGTGATGGCTCGTGTTCGTCGCCGGTCGGCGCCCCTAGACCTGAACTTCGCGTACCTGACTTGCAACATGGTGGTCGAACTGTTCGCTACGTCGCCGTACATCAATGGTGACGCGCCACGTGTGCATACGGTGCGGAGCATCAAGCGTGCAGTTGTGCCGACGGGCTTCATTCCCCCGGCAACGGTCCCTTGGCAGGTTGAATCTCAGGGCACTACGCCGGACGATCCGGTGACCCGCTTTACGCAGTACGGCAGCGTGGCGGCTCGACCGGTTGTCACGATCACGAACGGCGCTTCTCCGCTGCTGATTGACGACGTGACGGGACAGTCTTTCGGCGTCAACTACGACGGCACGGTTGTTATCGACTCCGCAGCAATGACCGTGCGGAATGGTCAGGGGGGCGACGTCAGCGGCTTTATCACCGTTGGCTCGACTTGGCCGGAGTTCGGCCCGGGTGAGCATCGTTTGCGGCTCCGCAGTAGGAACGAATACACGTCAGCTAAGGCTGTATTCACGTGGTCGGATAGGTGGGTTTAGATGGCTTCGAAGGCATGGTTTCAGGACGGCGTCGGCTATGGGGCGGCTGATCTCGCAACGTGGCATGACTGGCTTATCGTCCGGGGCGGTATCCGGCATGTCTTCCGCACGACGTCAGAGTTTCTGTCCAATTCGAATCAGACGAACCGAACGGTTTCCATCGGTGCGGGCAGCGTGCTTATCGGCGGCTCGACCGGTGGCGGCACCTGGGCGTGGTCTTCGGGTGAGACAGTCGCCATTCCGACGGCGTCGAACGACAACCCGCGTAAGGACCTGATCGTTGCTCGGCTGACGACTTCGGCAGTAGACGGCTCCAACGGGCTTTCCATCGAACTTGTTCAGGGCACCCCTGCCGCTTCTCCGCAGACTCCGGCACGGCCGGACAACGCCGTTGCGCTGTGCATTGTCGACGTGCCGAAGGCTTCAACAACCTTCACGCTTACCGTTGTTCGGACTACGGGTCAGTACACCGATCAGGCCGCGTACAACAACGGCACATTGGCTATCGACTGGGACGGCGTACTGCCGTTGGCGGCTGCATACCCGACCGGCTTCGTGCTGTACGACTACGGGCGCAATCAGCGCTGGGTACGGAAGGCTGACGCGACATGGTTCACGGCTGACTTCGGCCCGTGGGTTTCGGTGACGCCGCTCGACTTCCAAAGTGGCACCACCAATATCCAGACGTCGGGAAACCTCTACATTCGCGAGTCGTCTGTGTGCTGGGAAATGTCCGGGCGTCTGGACTTCTCCCCCGGGTTCACGCCGACGGGGCTCATCTCGTCTATTGGTTCCGTGCCGTCGAGCATTAGCCGACCGACTCAGCACACGTACACCATCGTGGGCGAGTCGTATTCGGCGGCGTCGAAGAACGGCGGAACGGCGCGGCTCGCCTACACGACAACCGGCGGGTTGGAGTTGGCCGCTGACCCTAACGGCAACATTTCTGCGCTGTACGTGAATGCACAGCTTTCGAAGTCGCCGTTCAACACGTAACCGACTCCCTTCGTATAGGTAGGAGGTATATCCATGCCTGAATACGAAGTGCTTCAGGTTGAAGCCAAAACCGGCGACGTTGAAGCGACGTTGCCGGTTACCGGCATTAGTTACGGCGAGACGTTGAATTCGGCCGGTACGGCTTCTGTCGGTATGCCGCTGAGTGCCGCTGACCCGGACACGCTGAAGCCTGGTCGCTCCGCACTAGTGGTGACGCGTGACGGCGAGACCGTTTGGGGCGGAATGCTCTGGACGGCAACGGCTGATCTTGCCGCCGGTACGTTGGCGCTCAATGCGTCCGGGTGGCACAGCTACTACAGCGCGTGCTACCTGGGCGGATGGGTCCCGAAGGACGATGAAGGCGGCAGGCCGCAGGTAATCCCTGGTCGTTGGAAGGGTTACAGCGGCACGAAAGATCAGGCGCTTCTTCTGACTGACTGGATTGAGTGGGCGAACGACAACGGCGGTATTGGTACCGACACGTCACGGCTCACGACGACCGGCCGGATTCGTTCCCGCGACTGGGGCTTTGCCGAGTTCAAGAACATCGCTGAGGCAATCAACGAGCTTGCCGACGAAGACGGCGGCTTCGATTTCCGGTACGAAACGTTCTGGGCGAACGGTAAGCGCACGCGCGTGGGTAACCGGATTCTGCGAACCGGCCGTGTGTCGCTGACGTTCCCGACACTGACGCATCTAGTCGACGCTGACGTGTCCCAGGTGGCTTACGACGGCAGCAAGCTTGCAACCCGCGCATGGGCGTTCGGCGCCGACATGGGTACCGGCTTGAAGCCGTACGCGACGGTTTCGAACCCCCTTGATGCCCCGACGCTGACTCAGGTTGTGACGTGTTCCGACTTGAAGTCGACGGCGTCCCTGACTCCGAAGGCCGGTGCGTTGGCCGCTGTGGGACGGCAGGCAATCGCCATTCCGACGCTGAAGTTGTACCCGGGCGTGTTCGACCCGCGCGACTTCATTCCTGGGGCGTACGGCACGGTGAATGTCGATTCCGGCTACGTGCGGTTGCTTGAAGAGTTTGTGTTGACGGAACGGCGCGTTGAAGTGGACGTGAACGGCACTGAGGCAGCGACGCTATCTCTGGCCAGTAAGGAAGTGTTCGTAAGTGGCGATTCAAGCTAGCGCGCTGCCGCCCTCGCTCGTGTCTGAGCTAAACGAATTGAAGCGTCGACTAGCGGCGCTAGAGCGTAAGCCGAAGCTTGGCAGCGTGAATGAGCGCATGCCGTACGGCTCGTATCAGTCTCCGTCGCTGGAAGGTAACGAGGGTTCCCAGTTCGTTCACACGCTGGGCGTCATCAACTCGACCGGCCTGAATCAGCCGGTTCTTCTGTTGCTTATTCCGTTCCACATTCCCCAGACCATTGGGGGCGCGTCTCCGCTCGACGTGTCGGTAACCGTGTGGCTTCGGGACATGATCACGGGCGGCAAGACTTCAGAAATCACGCTCGACAAGAACGACGACTTTCCGGCGCCGAACAACGGGTTCACTCGCACTATCACGTGGTCATGGGTGCATCCTCAGCCGATCGGCTTTGACGACCCGAACCAGTGGAAGGGTTTCGCCGTCGAGTACCGGGTGAACAAGCGCGTGGTCGACAACGGCGACGACTTGACGGTTGGCATGGGCAACCCGTTCTTGATTACCGGCGTGCCGCTGGGGACGTACGAGGAAGAGTCGACCGGCGGCAATCCGCGCGTTAACGGCGTGCTGACGCCGACGGACGGAGGGCCGGTCACATGGGGCTGACAGACATGGTTGGTGCCGCTGAGATTGTCGGCGGCGTCTGCCTCTTCCTCACGCTCGTCTACCGGCAGGTGAAGACCGGCGCCCGTGACGCGTGGCGCGAGGAAGCCGAAGCACAGACCATGCGCGCTGACCGGCTTGAGAAGGAAGTCGCGCGCCTTATTGAAATCGTCGAGTCGCTTCGCGCTGAAAACCGTGAGCTTCGCGAACACATTGACAACCTGATTGGGGGCGCGAATGGCACCACTCCCGAATGAGATTCCGACCGTCCGGGTTACGGGAACCTACCGGGGTCCGGACGGAAGAGCACTGAAGGGGTCGGTCACCTTTACGGGTCCGCCCCTTCTTACGTTTTCGGAATCGGACTTGTTCCTTGCGGGTTCGGTCGTCGCGTCGCTCGACGAATCGGGGCAGATAATCGACGCCGACGGAAACGTTGGCGTCCGTCTGCCCGCTACCGACTCCCCCGACATGAACCCGACGGGTTGGACATGGACGGTTAAGGAGAATCTAACCGGCGTCACTGGGGCACGTACCTATTCCATGGTGCTGCCGAGTGACACGCCGGACAACACGGTTGACCTGGCTGACGTTGCACCCGCCGACCCGACTACGCCGAGTTACGTTGCCGTCCCTGGTGACAGCGCGTACGAGATCGCCGTAGAGAACGGGTTCACCGGCAGTGAGACTGATTGGCTCGCGTCACTGAAGGGCGATAAGGGAGACCCGGGCACGTCGGGCGGCGTAACGTCCGTGAACGACAAGACGGGCGTTGTCACCCTTACGGCGGCTGAGCTTTCAGCGCTGAGTCTGACCGGCGGCACGCTCACCGGAACGGCGCTCAGTCGGCAGAACACGGGAACGTCTACGGCGTTTTCGGGAATCGTAAACGGCGACGGATTCGACCGTTGGCGCATGACCGTTGAAGGGTCGCTTGCGTGGGGACCCGGCAACGCTGCACGTGACGTGTTCTTGTCCCGTAGCGGCTCCGGCACGCTTCTCCTTGATGGCACGCTGAACGCGAAGGCGAACGGCGGAGTCCGCGACGTGAAGGCGTACGGGGCGAAGGGCGACGGCGTCACGAACGACACTACGGCGATTCAGGCAGCGCTGGACGCTGCGAAGAATGCCGGTGGCGGGACGGTCCTCATTCCCCCGGGCACGTACAACGTGTCGACGTTCCTTGTCGTGTATGACCACACGACCATTTCGGCGTTCGGGGCGACGATTCGCAGCGTCGGCAACACGGGCTTGCTGCGGAACTTCCTCTCTTCGGAGACGTTCAACGGCTACACCGGCCACAGCAATATTCGCGTCTTCGGCGGCGTATGGGACAACAACGCTTCCGACGGTACGACCGGCACGGTTACGGCGACGACGAACACAATGGGTTTCGTTCACGCGAAGAACATCACGGTGATGTTCGCGACGCTTCAGAACACGTCGAGTGCTCACGCGCTGGAGTTCAACTCTATCGACGGCGGACGCGCACTGTTCTGCCGCTTTGAGGGTTACCGCGACAACTCGGGTGACAACTCTCGGCAGTATTCCGAAGCCGTTCAGATTGACATTGCGGTTTCGGGCTCTTCGAGTATCGGAGCGTACGACGGAACGGCAAGCCGGAACATTCTCGTTCAGGGTTGTTATTTCGGTGCGTCGTCGCGTCTGGGTCCGTTCGGTCGCGCTGTCGGTTCGCACACTTCGGCTTCGGGCAGCACCTTCCAGAACATTCAGGTTTTGGGCAACCGAATCGAAGGCACCCTCCGGGAAGGCATTCACGGCTATTCGTGGTCGGACGCTGTCATTGCCAACAACGTCATTTCGGGAACGGGCTACTCCGGCATTCTGGTCGCTGCGCCGTCGGGTTACTCCGTGACGATGCGGGCTATCGAGATCAGCGGCAACGTGGTCAGCGGCTCCGGTACGGACTCGGCGATTCGCGTGCTGGGCAACTCGACTAACGTCATCTCTACGGCCACGGTCGCCAACAACACAGCGCGGAACATCACCGGTAACGCCGTACACGCCGAATACTGCAATGCGCCTTCCATCGTGGGCAACAACGTCAACACGACGTCGTCTACGGGTCTGTACGCGCTGAACAGTGACTACGCGGACGTTGTTGGGAACAAGGTTCTCAGCGCGGGATCGAACGGCGTGAACATCTCAGGATGTACGGGCGCCACGGTGGCGAACAATACGGTCAAGACGACGTCGAGCAACTACGGCATCTTCGTCGGGTCGGGCGCTGGGGCGTCTTCGGACGTTCAGGTGACCGGCAACCATGTCATCGGCGCGGCAAGTGCCGGAGTTCGCCTCAGCGCCAACGCAACGGGTTGCTTCGTGTCCGGCAACAAGATCCGCGCGAACGGTGTCACGACGAACGGCGTCACGCTGGACAACTCGGCAACCGGCGCCGTGATCGTGGGCAACGACATGAGCGGCAACGGCTGGGCGTCCGGTGTTGCCATCGTGGCCGGTACGGCGACACCGAAGCTCGACTTCACGGGTGGCTCGACGTCACCGGGTCACAACCTGATCTGATCTCTGACTACTCACGTGAGTAGTCCAGCCCCTCAGTAATTCGACTGGGGGGCTTTTGGTTGCGCGAATGGAGTTCGCTTTGAGCATCGAAAAGCTTCTGTCGGTCGCGAAGGCCGAAGTCGGCACGCGTGAGAAGTTCGCGGGTGGCCACTGGGTCAACGACTCGAAGTACAACCGTTGGTTCGGCAGGATTCCCGGGTATTCCCAGAACGGTTACGGGTGGCCATGGTGTGCGGCCTTCGTGTCTTGGGTTGCCCATGAGGCTGGACACGCTGACCTTTACCCGCACACGGCTTCGTGCGCCATCGGCGTTTCATGGTTCAAGAACCGGGGGCGCTTCTCCGAGTATCCGGCCGTTGGCGCTCAGATCTTTTTCGGCTCCGGCGGGGGCGCTCACACGGGTCTCGTGTACGCGTATGACGAGACGTACGTTTACACGTATGAGGGCAACACGAACGCTTCCGGTGGCGCTGAGGGCGACGGCGTGTATGCGAAGAAGCGCGTACGGCGTGACGCGTACGTGTACGGCTACGGCTACCCGGCGGTTTCCGGTTCGCTGAGCGCTGACCCGAACGCCGCTCGATTCGGGTACAAGCACGCGAAGACGAGTGAAGCGGCGAAGCCTGCCGCGAAGCCGTCGAGCCCCAGCAAGCCGAAGGCGTACGCGCCGTTCCCGGGCGCCGACTTCTTCAAGCGTGAGCCGAAGTCTCCGCTCATCACGGCCATGGGTAAGCGTCTCGTGGCTGAGGGTTGCTCCGCGTACAAGGACGGTCCTGGTCCCCAGTGGACTGACGCCGACAAGGCTTCGTACGCGAAGTGGCAGCGCAAGCGCGGATACACGGGCGCCGACGCTGACGGGTGGCCGGGTAAGACCACGTGGGACGCGCTGAAGGTCCCGAAGGTCTGAGCGACGCTCACTCTGCGTTAGCTCCGCGGGAGCCGGTATGTCCGATTCTGTACGGGTTCAGGGCATGCCGGCTCCGGCCTAATCCGTAACTCACAGTAAGGGGACGCCATGGGCGACCACAGCAAGCCGAAGCGCTTCGACCTGGGCGCCGTCGTGTCCTGGGCGAAAGCTCACCCGAAGATCGTCAGTGCATTCGTTGTCGGCGTAGTCGGCGTGATCACCGCCGTCAAGCCGGAATTCCCGGGTGCTGCCATCGTGAGCTTCGTGAACGCCGTCCTAGGCGCGTAAGTAGCCGACTCCCTTCGTGGCGAGTGCAAGAGCATTCCAGCGAAGGGAATTCGGCAATGGCCTATTACAAGAGCATCGGCCTTATCGGTCCCGCCCAGTCGGGTAAGGATTCGGTCGGCGCTCGACTCCGGCAGCGATACGGATATCAGCGCGTGGCATTTGCTGACCCGCTGAAGCGTGCGGCGCTGAATCTCGACCCGTACATTCCGACCGGTTATGGCGTGACGGTCCGACTTTCGGCCCTGGTTGCCGACGTCGGATGGGACTACGCGAAGACCACGTATCCGGAAGTGCGCCGGATTCTTCAGCACGCTGGGCAGACGGTCCGCGACATTGACCCGGATTTCTGGGTTCGCGCGGCTGTGCCTGCCATTGAGGCGGCCGAGCGGCTGAACCTGCCGGTTGTCGTGACGGACGTCCGGTATGAGAACGAAGCGCGTGCACTGAGGAACTGGGGCTTCGCCCTTGTCCGGGTGACGCGCCCAGGTGCCGGAGCGACCGGCGAGACGGCGAAGCATCGGAGCGAAACGGAGTTGGACAACTGGGCAACGGCGCTGACCATTGCCAACACTGGGACGCTGGACGACTTGAACAGCGTCGTTGACAGTCTCCTACTCCCCCGGACCCGCTGACGCGTGCCCCCTACTGACTGCCTTCGGGTGGCCGGTAGGGGGCTTTTTTGTGTCTCGGCTTGGTCAAGGAACGGTAAAGCTTCCCGTGTACTCACGTGAGTAGTCAGAAACCGGCCCTCAGGGGCGCTAGGCTGAGCGCAGCACAGCGGAGACAACGGAGGGGCAGCGATGAAGTTCACGGCAGAGTACAAGGGGCAGAAGTTCACCCGGACTTCGTCGCGCACCTACACGCACGTCGTCATCATCGAGCGGGATGGAGAGTTCATTGCCGCTCGATGGAGCATGAGCCCCGAAGCCGCCGCGAAGCGTCTGCCGCACGGCTGGGAGACTGAGCGGGTTGCCACCGTGGAAGTCACGGCGGAGTCCGCTACCGAAGAGCCGAAGGCCGAAGAGTCGAAGGCCAACAACGAAGAGGGGGGCCGCACCGTGGCCGCGAAGAAGCTGAAGCTGAAGGACGTTCGGGGCGACGTGCGCATTGGCGCCGTGCCGGGTGCCGACGCGATTCACGCACTGCGCAACGCCGTTGACGCACAGGGGCGAAACCTGCCGATGTGTCGCACCCGCACAAAGAACCCGATTCAGTACTGGGGTCCGGCCATGGAACAGAAGCCGGAACTTGAGTTGTGCGCCGGTTGCTCGAAGGTCGTTCCGACCGGCGACGTGACCGTGACCGAAGAGCCGGTGAAGGTGCCGGGTCTGGACGACGTCACGGTGACGAAGACCAACATCACGCCCGTTGACGCTGACGCCGCGTACAACGCCGCATTCGACCAGGCTCGCGCCCTGGGCGCCGACCATGCCGAAGCCGCCGACCGTGCCAAGGAAGCACGCGACGCATTCAACAAGGGAGAGAACAACATGCCTGCCGCCGCGAAGAAGACTGCTGCCGCAAAGCCGGAGCCGACCCAGGACATTGACGCGCTGATCAGCGCCGTTCACGAACTGGCCGACCTGACGAAGAGCGCGACCGACGCCGACGCCGTCCAGAAGTTCACGGACCGGGCCGAGGAGATCATCAAGACCCTGCCGACGAAGCACCGCAACACGCTTCGCTCGACGGTCAGCGACGCAAAGAAGACGCGGCTTGCTGAGCTGAAGTCGGAGTCTGACGACGCTGCCGCCGACGCTGCTGCCCCTGCCGCCGCGAAGAAGACCGCTAGCAAGGCTGTGGCGAAGCGCACTGCCGCCGCCCCCGCTGAGGCTGAGGACTTCAACAAGTTTGACGGCGTGCCGAAGCTTGTTGAGGACGGCGTCAAGACCTTCAGCGAAGGCATGCGCCTTGGGATGGAGCTGACCAACGCGGGCGAGAAGCTTGCACACATCATGCTCGACATGCGCACCCGCATCCCGAACCCGGACGCGAACAACCTGCCCGACCTGATGTCGGCGCGTAAGACCACGAAGAACAGTCACAGCGCCGTGTACGACCAGGTTCGAAAGACCATCGCTGACGACGACGTTGACCGGCTTGCTGCCTTCAACTCCCTTCAGCGCTCGACGCAGAACAAGGCGAGTGACGTCCTGTGCGAGTGGCTGGAGTCGTTCGACGGTCCCGACCGTGACTCGTCGCGCAGCATCATGGATGAGCTTTTCCCGGGCGCCACGAAGAAGCTGGACGACAACGCGAAGCTCCGTGAAGACCTGAAGGCCGAAGGTATCAGCGAAGACGCTGAGGACTTCCCGGCGGAACTGAAGCCGTCTGAGGCGATTCGTGAACTGTACGCCGACCACGGGGTAACCCTCCCCCGGTACGGCCGTACGGAGCTTGCGCGCTACGACCGGCGCGTGAAGGCCATCGAGTCGGCCACGAAAGAATTGGAGACGGCGAAGGAAGCCGACGACGCCCCGAAGGAGAAGATCGAAGAGCTTGAAAACAAGGTCAAGGAACTGAAGTCGGAAGTTCCCGCCGACTACCTCGCCGAGAAGCTTGCTCCGGTCAAGGAGAAGACCGACGCTGAGCGCACGAAGGAAGCGCTGGACGCCGTGAAGGCGCAAATCGAGAAGGCCGGGAAGCGCTTCAAGAAGGTCACGGCGGCGAACGAGAAGCGGAAGGCGAAGGCTGAGGCGTACGCAATCATTCGCGCTGCCGCCGACGCGTTCGACCTTGACCTGAGCGCCCTGGTTACGAGCGACGAAGAGTAGTCAGACCGGCACAGAACGTGGCGCCCCTGGGAATGGCCCGGGGGCGCCTTCCATAGAAGGGGGTACAGCATGCAAGACGCGGAAATCATCACCCGTGAGAGTGGCTATCTTGTGTCCGCTGAAGGTCCGGGGTCCGGCACGTCAGTTGACCGACTTCCCGCCCTACGGGACGTCGCACTCTGGGTCATTGACGGGTATGACTACTACCTGTCGAACGACACAATGCGCGCACTCGCAGAGATCACAGACAGCGGCGGCGTTGCCAGCATCGAGCTTGAGACGGACAAGGGCAGCGTCACAATGACCGTGGCCTACTCAGCACCCGCGAAGGAGGGGCAGGCGCATGACTGACTGGAGAGTGACACTCTCTTTCACCGCGCCGTACCCGGTACGGCAGGAAACAGCGCAAGCGTTGTGGGGGTTGGGCGATCACTTCACGTCCCTGCCCGGGGCGCGCACCTATCAGTGGGCTGCAACAGCGAGCGCCGACACGATCGTTGCTGCTGCGGAACACGTGGCGTTCAGGCTGGCGAGCGCGTTGCGTGTAGCAGACATGGGCGAGCCGGAAGTGTTCGCCATGGAAGTTGAGCGGCTGCACCCGCTACGGAGTCAGCAAGCGCCCTAGATCCCCCTGAGCGCCCCTCACAGCCCCGCCGGGTCACCACGTACCGGCGGGGCTTCGTCATGCCGTCACAGCGCCGTACAGCGCCGACCAGGGGCGAGTGATGCAGTGACGCTGTGACTCATTTCTAGGAATCACATAAGACTTCTCTAAGAGCAATCCGGAGTTGGCGCCACTGCATCACAGCGTCACCACGTAGCCGACTCCCTTCAGACAGGTAGAGACACCTACCGCTGAAGGGGGCACATCGTGCCGAAGGTCCGCACTATCTACCGGGGCGGAAGCCGCTTCTACGTCCATCCCGAAAACCGGGAAGTCGTTCACCCGGGCGTCACGTCGGTTATCGGCATGCTGCCGAAACAAAACTTCCTCGGCCCGTGGAACGCGAAAATGGCGGCACAGCTTGCCGTCGACTCCATTGACTTCGTTGCCGACATGGCAGCGCGCGACAAGGAAGGCGCCGTTCAGTACCTCAGTGGTGCCGCGCGCCGGTACACGAAGGTTCGCGCTGACCTGGGCAGCGAAGCGCACGATCTTTTCGAGCGCCTGATTCGCGGTGAGTACGTCGGGCGGGTGCGCGCTGATCTGACGCCGTACGTCCAGCACTTCCGTGAGTTCCTTGACGCCGTCAACCCTGAGCTTGTGCGCGCTGAGGACGTCGCATGGTCGGACACCTACGGGTACGCCGGAAGCTTTGACGTCGTCATGCGCATTTGGCTGGACGACAACGGCATGCCCACGCCGGACCGGTCCGGGAAGCCGCATCTGATCATGGGCGACTGGAAGACGTCGAAGAGCACGTATCCCGACGTTGCCCTTCAGATGAGCGCCTACATGAACGCCGACTTCGTCATTGACCCGGACGGCAACACGTCGCCCATGCCGGAGTTCGACGGCGCTGCCGTACTGCACATCACAGATGAGACCTGGGCGTTCAAGCCGGTTGAGACTGGGCCGGACGTCTTCGCCCAGTTCCTTCATCTGCGGGCAACGTTCGACTGGGACCGTGATCTTTCCCGGAAGGTGATCGGCAAGCCGGTTGCGCGGAAGTCGACCGGTCGCATGGTGACCGGTACTCAGCGAAGGGCGCGCTAGTGGCGGAGTTTTGGCGTGTGAAGCCGGGGCGCTACCCGTTCCGCAACGCTGAAGTACGCGTACAGCTTCGCGAGAAACTGTGCGTCGGCTCCGTGTTGCTGGACGAAATCGACGTGTGGATTGACGACGTCGAACCCGCCGAAGCCGTCGAGCGCGCGAAGCGCGTGATCCGCGACCGTCGGGCACAAGCTGACGCTGTGCGCGCTGTGCTGGGCGACTCGCCTGTGAAGGAGGAAAGTTGACCGGTCCCAACTGTCTGTGCAACCCCCAGCGAAGCGGGCTGTGCGGTAGCTGTGGCGGCTAGCGTCGCCCAGTCGACGTAACTCCCCCAGTGAAGCCCCTCAGTGCCTTACACGGGCGCTGAGGGGCTTTTTGTATTGCGGCTTGTACCGCCCGATTACTCACGTGAGTAGTCAGCGCGGGTCACCGACTCCCTTACCCACAAGTGAAGCGGGCAACAAGCCCCCGACACGTGGGAGCACACACATGGCTAAGCGTTCCATTTGGGCAGGCGACGAAGACAACAAGCCGAAGAAGCGCGAGACGTACAGCGACGACACCGTTGGCCGGTTCCACTCCGGCTATTCGGAGCTGAACGAGCGGGGCAAGATGGTTCCCGTTGCGCTTGCCGATTGGCGCATCTCTACCGGCGAGAAGTCCGTGGCCGACGCTGTCGCTCAGCTCTTCGGCGGCTCGCCGGTTGAGAACGAGGAGAGCACGTCGGAAAACTTCATCGACGTCTTCACGGAGAAGTCCCGGATTCCGGTCGTCATTGAGGCGGACGGTATCCACTGGGACATGAAGCAGTGGGTTAACGGCAAGCTGAAGCACCACTGTGACGGTTTCGACTTCGTCTCGCACAACGACCCGGACATGATCGGTCAGCCGTGCGGGTGCCCGAAGCTCTTTGATGAGCGGAAGGCGGACGCGAAGAACGATGACGGACCCAACCCGTCCATCACCGTGACGTTCTCTCTGGCCGACGACCCTGAGCTTGGCAAGTTCAAGTTCCAGACCGGTTCATGGACGCTCTTCAAGGTTCTGCACGAAGCCGAAGACGACGTCGAGCGTATCGGCCGGGGCGGCGCTGTGTTCGGCTATCTCGAACTGGAGTTGGTCGAGTACACGCCGAAGAAGGGTCCCATGCGGAACAAGCTTGTTTCGTATTACAAGCCCGTTATCAACGTCGTTAAGTCGTACAACGACGCTATCGCGGAGTGAAGCTAGACGCTACGGAGCCGTTCAACTGGGCGCGTGCGCTCCGTGAAGCACATGACGGCACGGTAAAGCTTCCGCTGTGGGACTACCCGCCGGAAGCTCGCCGTGCCGTCCTGAGTGAGCGCGCTCGACGCTTCGGCACCCCAACGGCAGACGACTTCGATCCGGAATATCACTGATGGGTCAGCGCGGAACGGTCACCGACTACGCCGGGGAAAGGCTGTATGTCGGTGACCTGATCAATTACGCCACCCGCTGTGGGAACGGATGCCGCGCGTCGGACGCGATCATTCGGGAAATCGAGATTCGCTACGCGTACGGCAAGCGAATTCCGTTCCTGAAGGTGCAGCCGACCGGCGTCGAGTCCCGAAGCGGGTTGGACGAACGGAAGACGCTTCGCGCTGAATGGATCGGCACGGAGCACGTACGCCTGTTGCGTAGCAACGTGACGGGACAACACTGACCGACAAGCCCCGGGCGGAGCATTGCGCTTCGTACCGGGGCTTCGTCGCGTTCGGACTACTCACGTGAGTAGTCAGGGAGCAGAGACATGCACACAGCACTGTTCATTGGGCCGGACATGGCGCCTGCCCTGGGGGACGTCCGGGATCGACTTCCGGGCGACACGATTTACCTGAAGGAAGGGGCGACCGACCGGCGAGACTGGGCGCGCTACGCCGACGCGCTGACTACCGCCATCACTCGTGGCGCGTCCGTTGTGTGGTGGGGCGAGTGAGTACCGACGAAAAGTTCAACGTCATCGTTGCCGTGTGCTTGGCCTTCATATCCGGGTTTTCCTTCGCGCTTGCGCTGTGTGCTGGGGGTAGGAAGTGACGCACGAACCTAAATGCGCTTGCGCGCCGTGCCGGAACAAGCGCCGGAAGGCGTATATCAAGGACTACTACCGGAAGCTTCCGAAGGACAAGCGGCACACCCTGAGTCAGAAGCGACGTGCCACGGCGTACGGCGTCGAGCACGAAGAGTATTCCCGAACCGAGATCATGCGCCGCTGGGGGTATCGCTGCGCCTACTGCGACGGACGGGCAACGCACCTTGACCACGTGCACCCGCTCAGCAAGGGGGGTGCCGACGCTGCGCACAACATGCTTCCGGCGTGCGCTCCTTGCAACCTCAGCAAGGGTGCGAAGACGCTTGCCGACTGGGCACTGACGTTCGCGCCTGCCGTCGAGTAACCGACTCCCTTACGCCCCACTGAGAGCAACTATCGAAGGGGGTTCGTATGGACTTCGTCGGCATCCTGGGGCGTTTCCAGCAAGTCAGCGAAGAGCCGGACGGGGGGTATCTCGCCGTCTGTCCGGCTCACGCCGACTCGCGTCCGTCGCTGCGTATCTGGCGTGGTGACGACTTGAAGGTGAGACTCACGTGCCGCGCGGGCTGTGAGACGAAGGACGTCGTCGATGCCGCTGGGCTGAAGTGGGCTGATCTGTTCAACGCGACCGGCGACGGCGCTACCGTTCCGAAGGAAAGGCCGAAGATGGTTGGTCCGGCAAACGTGGTCGCGCTCCGCATGTGGCTTGAGTCGCTGCCGCTGGGTGACGGTACGTATGCCGACAACCGGTTCGGTATCGGACCCGCTGAGGCTGAGCGGCTGGGGCTCCGGTACTCCGAAGCTAAGCCGTTCCGGCCGGAGGAATACGACCGTGCGGTAGCGGCAGGCATTCAGCCGTCGTTCGTCTCCCGTACCTTCGCCCGGTACCCGCGTCTCGTGGTGCCGCTGAAGGGGTTCGACGGCGTGACCCGTGGCGCCCAGGGGCGTGACCTGAGTGGGCAGTGTCCGGGGCGGTGGCTGAGTCTGAGCAACCCTGAAGGGCAGCGCTGGGCGCCGTACGGCGTGTTCAGGGGCGAAGCCGGTTACGGGGTCATTCTGGTCACTGAGGGGCCGGGCGACGCGCTCACAGCCGTCAGCGTTGGGTATGACGCCGTTGCCGTCCGGGGCGCTTCCCTGGTCAACAATCCTGAGCTTGTCGCGGAGTTGGCCGACGGGCTTCGCGGCTTTCAGGTCATTGTGTGTGGCGACAACGACACTGCCGGACAGAGCTTCACGCTTCGTCTGTCTGAGGGGCTTGCCGCCCACGGTATCGACGTGTACGCGCTGACCGTTCCGACGGCAGGCGAAGACCTTACCGATTGGCGTGAGCGCGACCCTGAAGCGTTCCCGAAGGCTCTTCACGCTGCCGTCAAGGCCGCTCGCCCCGTGAAGGATCGGGCGACCACTGAGGCACAGCACCGTAAGGCGGAGGTTGCCCAGCGGACCGGCGCCGTTCAGGTGTCGAGCGACCAGGGCGCCGACGCTGCCCGCATCCTGGGCGACCTTGTGTCGACGTACGGCGAGTCGGACGCGATGAACGCTCACGCCCTGGTCGCATGGACTGACGGGCGTATCAAGTACGCCCCCGGGTTGGGGTACTTCGTTTGGGACGGCGTGACCTGGGTCAAGTCGGCAACGCGTGTGCGTCAGGAGATTCACGCCATGGGCGCGGCGCTTGTGCTTGCCGGGTGCCTGCCGGAGTCGCGCGGCTTCACCATGACCACGAGAATCGACGCGCTCATGACGGAGCTTCGCAGCGTGCCCAGCGTGTACGTGGACGCTGAGGAGTTCGACGCTAAGCCGCACCTGTTGAGCTTCGCGAATGGCGTGGTGGATCTCCGCACGGGCAAGCTTCGGGCGCACGACAAGGGTGACATGTTGACTGTGTCGCTGCCGCTGGAGTACGACCCGGCGGCGAAGGCTCCGCGCTGGGAACAGTTCCTTACGGAAATCTTCCCGGACAACGCTGATCTTGTGGACTACGTCCGGCGGCTTGTCGGCTACGGCATTACCGGCAACACGAGCGAACAGTGTTTCGGCGTGCTCTGGGGTAAGGGCGCCAACGGTAAGAGCGTCTTCACGGAGACGCTGACTGACGTGTTCGGCCGGATCACGAAGACGACGCCCTTCGCCACGTTCGAAGACAAGGGCAACGGCGGAGGGATTCCGAACGATCTTGCCGCCCTTCGTGGTGCGCGTCTCGTCATGGCGTCTGAGGGCGAGTCGGGCAAGCCCATGAGCGAAGCCGTCCTGAAGCGCGTCACGGGTAAGGACAAGGTCACGGCGCGATTCCTGCGACAGGAATTCTTCACGTTCGCGCCCACGTTTCTGATCATGCTTGCCACGAACCACAAGCCGAAATTTAAGTCACAGGATGAAGGGCTTTGGCGCCGTGTGAAGCTCATTCCGTTCACTCGGTATTTCGCGCCCCACGAGCGGGATTACGACCTTGACAGGAAGCTTCGCGCTGAAGCTGCGGGCATTGTGGCGTGGGCTGTGCGCGGAGCCGTCGAATGGTACGCGAACGGGCTTCGCGATCCTGAGAGCATTTCCAGTGCCACGCGCGAGTACCGGGCAACGTCCGATGCGCTCGCCGGATTCTTTCCGGGTGTGCTCGAAGCGGCTGACGACTCGCACGTGTTGCCGGGTGCGGATGCATACCTTGCTTACACCGATTGGTGTGAGGCTGAGGGTTTGCAGCGCAAGGAGATTTGGAGCCGGAAGGCGTTTTACGGCGCCATGGAAGAGCGCAACGTGATGAAGAAGAAGACAAACAAGGGTATTGCGCTGGTCGGCGTGCGCATGGCTGACGCGCCTGCCGCCGCTACTGGTCCGGGCATCTTCGCCCAGGACTGACCCGGGAAGCCCCTGACTACTCATGTGAGTAGTCAGGGGCTCTTCGCGTCTCCGACTCCCTTCTAGGCAGGTGAGTGAAGGGAGTTGACACATGATCACTTACCGCCACGGTGTGGCCGGTGGCGTCGTCACGATACGGGTCCCCGAGACTGACGCTGATCTTCGTGAGTTCATGCACTGGGCGCGCAACAAGCCCGAACTTGCGTTGGATACGGAGACGACCGGGCTCGACATCTACGCGCCGAACTATCGGTTGCGCACGGTGCAATTCGGCACGACGCGCGAAGCGTGGGTTATCCATTACGAACTGGGCGGCAGGTTCCGCGAAGCCGCCGACTACGTTCTGACGCACTGCCCGCGCTTTCTGATTCATAACGCGCCGTTCGATTGGCTTGTGCTCGACGCGCACACTCCCGTTTCGCTTGAGTCGCTTGCTCCGCGCACGACGGACACAAAGATTAAGGCGACGCTGATTGACCCGCGTCAGCCCCAGGAAGGCGGCATAGGTACTGGCCTGAAGCCGCTGAGCGCCTATTACGTTGACCCGTCAGCGCCGGACACTCAGGGCGACCTTACGGCGGTTTTCCGTGAGCTGAAGCTGACGAAGGCAACCGGGTGGGCGGGTATCGACCTTCGGCACCCGACGTACAACCTTTACGCCGGTCTCGACGTGATCTACACGGCGCGACTGAATCCGTGCCTTGACGCTGAACATGATCGGCTGGGCGTACGGCCGAAGCTTGTCGAGTACGAACACGAGATTGCCTATATGTGCGCCTACATGCAGCGCGCTGGGCTTGTGCTCGACCTTGACTACGTCGACACCCTTCGCCGCATGCTCCGCGAGGAAGAAGAGCGCTACGCGACTGTAGCGGCAATGTGGGGTGTCGACTCCGTCAACTCCGGCGCCCAGGTGGCCGAAGCCTTGTTGGCCATGGGCGAGACGCTGACGGAGACGACCGACGGCGGAGCGCTGAAGGTCGACAAGGCAGTGTTGTTGCCGTTGGCGGACCTAGACCGTGACTGGGAACGTATCGGGGCGCGTGAGCCTAACCCGTTGGCCGAAGCCGTTCTGAGGGCGAAGCGCGCTGGGAAATGGGTGTCGTCGTACGCCGACAAGTTCGCGGCGAACGTTGACCCGACTGGGCGCATTCACCCGACTGTGCAGACGCTAGCCGCGCGTACGGGGCGCATGTCCATCACGGGTGACCTTGCCGCACAAACGCTGCCGTCTTCGGATTGGATGATCCGGCGCGCAATCCTGGGCGACCGGCCGGACCACATTTTCGGTTCGGTCGACTTTCAGGCAATCGAAATGCGCGTACTGGCAGCGCTGGCAAACGTGAAGCGCATGAAAGACGGCTTCGTAAACGGCGGCTCCGATTTCGATATCCACATGTATACGGCGCAGCTCATCAAGGGCGAAGCCGCGACGAAGCGGGATCGAAAAGTCTTCAAGGGCGCCGGATTCGGCAAGGTATACGGCGGTGGCATCGGCACCATTTCGAGACAGACGGGAGCGCCCGAACACGAGATTGCGCGTGCTGTCGCTGAATACGACCGGGTCTTTCCCGAGATCAAGCGCGCATCTTCGAAGTGGCAGCGTGAGGCACGCGCGACTGGTCTTGTGACTGTGTCGGTGACTGGTCGGCGCCTTCCGCTCGACCGGCACCGTACGTACGCCGTCGTGAACTATCAGTGTCAGTCGGCAGCGCGTGACGTCCTGGGTCAGGCAATGCTGAACATGCGTGACGCCGGTCTTCTCGACTACATGAAGTTGCCCATTCACGATGAGATCGTGTTCAGTGCCCCCAAGTCGGACGCAAAGGACATTGCGCGCGAGTTTGAGCGCTGCATGACGATGGATCTTTTCGGCGTGCCTGTCGTCGCTGAGGCGGAGCTAGGGGGACGGTCCTGGGGGTCGCTGTACGGCGCTGACGTGTGATCCGTTCAGTCCGTATGTCACGCACGCATAACGATCCCTGACTACTCACGTGAGTAGTCAGCGCGCCCCCTGACAGGGTGTCTAAGCCCCGTTACCTGTAAATGACAGGTAACGGGGCTCCCTGCATATGCGAAACCTCTCATCCCTAAGTATGACCCCGGGTTACACCTTGCTTCTAAAGGTTCCCCTTCAACTATCTGTGTCGTCTGATGAGAGTGCGCGAGCAAACCAGTGACTACTCACGTGAGTAGTCACGCTGTACGTTCGTGCTGCACGACGGACCGGAACTGATCAGTCCCCCGTCGGCAAGAGTCGGTGACCGTATCGGTTGCCTTCGCATGCCCAGAAGCATGCGAAACCTTGCCGCGACAGATCAGTGACCCCGGTCACTTCTCCGCTCAGGTCACCGACTCCCTTACCCGGAGTCAACCGACCTGATGGAGAAACCCCCATGCTGTCTATCGAGACGATTCGCGCTGCCCAGGGCAACGACCTTCCTGCTGTCGCGGAAGTCATCAAGGCCACTGAGTCCCGCATCGAAGTGCTTGCCCGTAAGGCCGCGAACCGTATGGCTCCGCACGGCGGCCCCCGGTTTTACGACTACGCCGACGAATTCGCTCAGGTTGGGCGCGTCGCCGTCTGGGACCTGCTGAAGCGCTTCACGGACACGACGGCGGAAGCGTTCCTGAAGCTCACGTACACGACCGTAGAGGCGACCCTGAAGGACGCTGTGCGCGCTGAGCGCAACGGCAACGCCGGAGCCGACGAAAACGCCGTGAAGGTCTTCGCTGCGATGCTCGAAGCCGCCGACGGCGACGTGTACGAAGCGGCGAAGCTTGCACAGACCTTGCCGCCGAAGGGCAAGCGACTCAGCGCCGACCGTGCCGAAGCCGCCCGACTCGCATGGCAGGGTGCGCTTTCGCTCGACAAGCCCGTAAAGGGACTGGGTCAGGGAGTCGACGAAAACGACGTGACCCTTGCCGACACAGTCAGCCTCTCCGTGACGGACGAAGAACCGGAAGTTCGCCCGAAGGTCGGTAAGGGCGCCCTGATCGAAGCCGCCCAGGTGCTCACCCGATACGTGGCTGTTCCGCGTGACGCTGACGCCCGTGTGTGCGTGCTGGACGCGTTGGAGCTTGCCGCCATGGGTGAGACGACCCCGGCGGACGTTGCGGCGCTCGAAGACGCGCTGACGGTCCCCAGCGACCCGACGGAGCGCCGTTACGTGCTCGACGCCATGGGGGTGCTTGCTGCCGCTGTGTCGACGTCCATGGAAGGCGACCTTGTCGACGACCTTCGGGACGCGCGCGATGACCGTATGGCCGACGCTGCGGAGAAGCACGCCCGTGTAAATGACACGCTCGACTCGATGGGCCAGGCACAGCGTGACGTACTCCGGCACAGCTTCGGTATCGGTGGCGCTGCCGACTTTGGCTGGGGCGACTCCGGCGACCTTGACGGGCTGTGCGCCTTCCTCGGCATGACGTCTCAGAACGTGCGCGCCCACCGTGCGAAGGGCCGGAAGGCGTTTGCGAAGCGCTATGCCGCCGCTGTGAGCCTCACTGACCCGGCTTACGCCCAGGTGCTCACCGACGCTGCCGCCGCAATCCTCACGAACGCCGGACGCAAGTGAAGACGTGCACGAAGTGCGGAGGGGCGAAGCCGCTTAGCTCGTTCAGCCCGGACAAGCGTCGTAGCGACGGACGGCGTTCCGTGTGCAAGGAATGCGAGCGCGCTAGGTCATCGGCGTACAGCAAGAGCAATCCAGAAGCGAGACGTGACACTCGGCTTCGGCACTACTACGGGATATCCCTGAGCGACTACACGCGACTTCTCAGCGATCAGGGCAACAAGTGCGCGGTATGCGGGGCGCCGGAGTGCGCCACCGGTAAATCATTCGCGGTCGACCATGACCACGCTTGTTGTTCGGGTACGCGCTCGTGTGGCAAGTGCATTCGTGGGCTGCTGTGTCTCCCCTGTAACACCGCGCTAGGCAACTTTAGAGACTCCCCCGACCTGCTTAGAGCGGCGATTGAGTACCTATCGCGCAGCGAGTAACCGACTCCCTTACTGGCGAACAAGACAGCTTCCGCAGGAATCAGGAGAAACCCAGTGCAGACCTTCACCCTTGCGTCCGGTCACACGATCACCACTCAGCGCGACGGCGCCGGGATCGAGTTCGTCACTCGGAACGCCGACGGCGACGTGATCTCTTCCGTGACGCGCACCTTCGGTGAGTCGGTGCCTCTCATTAAGCGGCTTGCCTGCCGCACCCGCTGACACTCCGCTGACTACTCACGTGAGTAGTCAGCGCACAGCCCAGGTCGTAACCGGTACGGCTTGAAGGGTTCGACTCCCTTCCTGGGCACGCAAGCACACGACGAAGGAGAGACGACGTGCGCGTTTGGAGAGTTGGTCACCGGTCGGCGCTCGACTCCGGCTTCCCTTCCGGCCCGTACACGGCGAAGGGTCTGACTGACGCCCAGTACGGCGCGCTTAGCGGCATGGGTTGGGCACACTCCGACATGCAGCATCCGTGCCCGTACGCGGATCACAGACTTCGCGGAATCGCGAAGGAAGAGCGATGCGGGTTCGATTCGCGCGAAGCGCTCAATGAGTGGTTCGACGGCTGGACGGAAGCCATGAGCGAAGCCGATTTCCTGGTCTGGGAATACGACGTTCCTGACTGGGCCGTGCGCGTCGGGGGGCTCGGGCAAGTCGTCTTTGTGGCCGAAGAAGCCGTAGAGATCAGTCACCACGAATTCACGCCGGAACAGTTGACGCTTTTCGCGTAAGGAGAGAAACAGAATGCTGCGTGTAGTGAACGAGACGAAGGCCACGCTTCAGACAGAGTCGGGGCGAGTGGTCGGCTTCGTGAAGTCGTCAGAACCGGGCAAGATCAGCCTTGCCGTTCCGGGCGACCGTGCCGTGATGACTCCCGCTCAGGCGCGTCAGCTTGCCGCGTGGCTTGTTGAGGAAGCCGACAAGGGCGGCAGCGTCAGTATCGGCGCCCGTACGGATGCCGGTTGGCGACAGGCTGAGGCGAAGCGGCAGGCGGACATTCGCGCGGCACTCGACACTGACCGTGTGGGCGGCTTCCGTCGTGCCTACTGAGGCGAAGCCACCGCGCAAGACGGCGTCACAACGACAAGCCGAACGCATGGCACACCGTCACGACGCATGGAAGAGCGCACGTGCGCTACTCACTCCGCACGACTGGGCCGAGGGGCTGACGCCGTACGACGTTCTGTCGCTCGCCCAGTGGCTCGCCGGAGACAACTAGCAACCGGACCCGACTACTCACGTGAGTAGTCGGGTCCCTCCCTTGGAGAGACGCCTATGAGGGTTGACATTCTTGCGCGCACGATGCTTAGCGCCTCTGTAATGCGCGACGCGTACGGCTACAGCGCATGGGACAGCGACAGTGAAGACTGGCCGACGTCGGGCGCTGACGCGCTGGGGGAAGCCGCCGGTCGTATCTGTTACAAGTCGTTCGACCGCCCCAACCCGGCCACGGCGACGAACGCCGGTTACCTGGGCAACATCCTCGCCCAGGGTCATTACAGCGTGTTGGAGCACAGCTCAGTCACGTTCCTGGTTCGCGGCGTTTCCCGCGCGCTTCTGACGGAGCTTTCCCGGCACCGACACCTGAGCTTTAGCGTCGTCTCTCAGCGGTACGTCGACTACGCGGGCACGGAGCCGGTTATACCCCCAGCGCTACGCGACAAGCCGTCGGCAAAGGCATACATGACGGGTGCCTACAAGGGCGCACTTCACGTGTACGAAACCCTTGTTGGGCAACTCATGGACGCTGGGCTGAAGCGCAAGGAAGCCCGCGAAGCCGCCCGTGCCGTACTGCCGAACGCCGCGCCCGTCGACATGGTCGTGACCGGCAATCTCCGCGCGTGGCGTGACGTCCTGGGTACGCGTTGGCACGTGGCCGCTGACGCTGAGATTCGGGAGTTCGCCGGTCTCGTCCTGGGGCACCTTCGCAGCGTCGCCCCCAACTCCGTTCAGGACATGCCGACTTCGCCTTACGGGAGTGCCCAGTGAAGAAGATCGTTGCCGTTGCCGTTGGCGCCGTCCTGCTGAGCGGTTGTTCGCTCGACGACGACGACACGGAGTGCACCACGATTACGACGGTAGGCGTCAGCGTTCCGGCTCCGCGTCCGGCGCCCATGGCTCCGCGCGTCACTCCCCCGAAGCCTGCCCCCAGGGTCAATCCGCCGAAGGGCGGCACGGTGCCGCTTCAGCCCAACGCGCCCCGTACGCAGACGACTTGTTGGGAGCGTGACGAGAAGTGATCAATGCCGTTCTGGTCGGGCTTCCCGGCCACTGGGGTACGTCGCACGTGTGGCGAGACTTCCAGTCGGCATGCTGGGGCGCTGACGTCGAGCCGGAGTTTGTCAGCGTGACGGAGTCGGACGCACGCGCTGAAGGCGTCGAAGTGGTGCCGACCGTCCGCGTGTACGCCGACGAAGACCCGTACGGCGACGTGTTGGCGGAGCACAGGGGCGCAGCGACCGGCGAAGAGATCACGGCGCTTCTGGAACGGGGGCTTGCCCTTGTCTGACCGTCCGTCCTGGGACGCGTACTTTCTGGCCGGTGCCGCATGGGTGGCAACGCGCGCGGACTGTACGCGTTCCCGGGTTGGCGCGATTCTCGTGAACGCGAACCACGAAGTACGCGGCACGGGTTACAACGGTGCGCCGTCCGGCGTTCCCGGGTGTGCGTCGGCGGGTGCTTGTCCACGTGGCCGAATGAGCGCCGTCGAGTGCGCGCCCAACTCCGACTATGCGAACTGTGTTGCCGATCACGCTGAGCGGAACGCGATACGTCATGCGCCTGCCGCTGAGCTTGCCGGATCGACGCTCTATACGACGCGCGAACCGTGCCCCGCGTGCTGGACGCTCATACGCGCTGCCGGTATCCGTCGAGTGGTCACGCCGGTCGCGTCGCACGTGATTACTGTGGGTTAGGCCGGCTGGGCCTAAATATCACTCTCGGTCAATCAATGTGTAATGCCCACGCAATATTCGCCCCGTTTTCCTCCGACATGTGACTACTCATGTGAGTAGTCTGTGGTATGATTACTACGTAAGCAGGAACGAGGGAGGGACCGGGAAATGCGGATCGTGATCAAGGACTTCATGGAGATCAACCCGAAGACCAACCGGGGGATCAAGAAGCGGACTAACGAGTACGAAGCGGCCACCGAAGCCGAAGCCCGCGCGATGCACGCGGCGCGGATCGAAGCCGGAGAGATTCCGGCAGGTGCGCGAGACGGCGGCTGGTTCATCCGACGCTAACCACGAAGCCCCTGGGAAACCGGGGGCTTCCCCATTGCCGACTCTTGTGAAAGTGAACGCATTCACAAGCCGACCTTGACCACTCACGTGAGTAGTCGGAGCTTGCGTAAGTGCCTACTCACGTGAGTAGGCACGTGCTACGGTGAAGCCTCAACTTCACCACCGAAGGGAAGCCCGCCATGATCGCTCAGTTCTGGGAAGACGCCGCCGCTGTACTCCGTGAAGCTCCGCTTGAAGACGACGGATTCTTGATGTGGCTCGCCGGTCCTACCCTGCCGGACGGCTCCGCTGGGGACATGATCAGCATGCGCATCGAAACGGCACGCAAGCTCCGCGACCGACTCAGCGCAGCACTCGACGGCATGCCGACGGCGCGTGAGATGGAAGAGCCTCGATGCACTCGACACGGCGACACCTGTGACCGGAACCCGACGAAGGCACACATCTTCCGGCGCTGACGACCAGGGCGAAACCCCTGACTACTCACGTGAGTAGTCAGGGGTTTTTCATTGACTACCATTTCACAATTTCACAAACTACCTTTGGCCAAAAGTGCTACGCAAAGTGACCTATGGGACCCCTGTGTTACCGGTGATCACTGGGGTACGCGGTTTCTGCCACCCCCCATGGCACGGAACAAGCCACGAGTAGAACGGGGTGCGCGCGTTGGGATGCGAAGGCTTTCCTACGGTCCGTGTGTGTGTAGAGATACCTGCCCCCACACCTGAAGGCGGATGGAAATGGGTCCCATCGAATCGTCACGGTTCGGCTGGAGAAGAACACGCCGCCACCGAACACGAACTGACTCGAATCATGCTCTCTTACGGGGTCGTCATCGCCACGATGTTCCAACACAGCGGCCCCCCGCGCTTCCGGCTTGTCGCCCGGGGGGCACACAGCGGGAACACGGTCGCCGTCTACTCGTGGCGCTGGACTCCGGAGCTAGGCCGGTACGCGCCGGACGGCGAACCCTGGGTTGTCTGGGACGCGCAAGCCGAGTTGGCCGCTGAGCAACTGGGCACAGCCCGCTAGGTCACCGACTCCCTTACTGGCCTTCGAGAGAACATCAACTCATCGAAGGGACAAGGGAGTTGGACACGAAGGCCATTGTGAGAACACGGCGCGTGCTGACGTCGGGGCGTTGGTTCCTGATCGTGGGGCTTGTCTTCTACAGCCTCATGACGACAACCCCCTTCGTCAGCGCGCACAGCGAATGGGAATGGTCCGGCTGGGTCCTGGGGCTCATAGTCGACGCCGCCTTCATCATGTCGCTCAGCGCAGAGTCGACCCTGGCGAAGTACGGCGTCACGAACCTGGGCAGGTGGCCGGTTGCCTTCCGCTGGGTCACGGGACTGTCGAGCGTGTTCCTGAACGTGTGGCTGAGCGTCAGCGCGCGGGACTGGGTCGGCGTTGCCGTCCACCTGATCGCACCCGCCCTGGTGATGCTTCTCGCGGAGGTTGGGCCGGTCTATATGAAGGCGCTTGCCGACGCTGAGCGGGACGCAGTACGGCGGCACGTCGACATTCCCACGTACACGCCCCTGAGCGCCCCTGTACCGGCACCGTTCGTGGGGAACGTCGCTGAGTGGCTGGACGACGTCACGAAGCCGGAGACGGCGCCGGAGCCGGTCGCCCAGGACGTGCCAGAGCTGGTTACCGACGGCGAGCCGGAGCCTGCCGAGGAAGAGCCGAAGAAGCGCCTGCCGAACGCCGAAGCCAACAAGATCATTGAGGAAGGTTGGCGCCACAAGCTCAACCCGGTTGAGGTAGCCGCCGCCGCCGGTCGGCACCCTGCCACTGTCCGCCGGAAGTTCGCCCAGCTCGACGCAGAGCTGACCGTGTAAGCGCTCCGCGCACGAAGCCCCGTACTGACTGCCTGCCCGGCGGTTGGTGCGGGGCTTCTGTGCGTTGTCAGTGGGCGCAGCTACGGTGCCGCCATGACTGTTGGATACGAAGCCCTGTCTTCCAGGTGTGCCGCCTGCCGAACCCAGTTCGCTGCCTGCCCCCAGTGCGTCAACACGGTTGCCATTGATCCAGAGACCGGCTTCCCGCCGGACGTCGAGCGGGGGCCGGACGATCAGCCTGTACGCGTCGAGCCGTCGCCGGAAGCCGTCGCCCGAAGCGTGAAAACGCCGCTGTGTGATCGCTGCGTGGCCACGCATAACCGGCAGTACCCAGACGACCCGTGGACACCGTGGAAGGAGCGGCACGCGCTGACCCATAAGGAGTAGGCGACCGCAGCACCCGCCCCGTACTGACTGCCACATAGGCGGTTGGTGCGGGGCTCTTTTGCGTACCCTCACGGCATGGACGTTGACGACGACTTCATGAGCGGCGCTGTCGGCCCCAAGACGAAGAGCTTCACGAGCGTCGGTGCTGTGCTAGCCAAACTGGAGGGCAAAGCTGCTATGTGGGAACGGGTGGCACGAGAGAACAAGGAACGGGCAGGCGACTTCGAGCGTGCCGCACAAGCGATCAGGGACGGCGCAACGTCGGTGACCGTGGGGCGCACGACGTACACCCTTACGGACGACCCCTCAACAGCCCGTGACGAAACGGGAGACGAAACCGTTTCGTAGGCGTAGCCTGTGACTCGCAACACACCTAACGGATGATCAACTCACCGTAGGGACAACAACACATGATCACAGCGGACCGCGTGTTTGCGCGGGGAAGGTCGCTGTCGTTCGACTGGGGGACCCTCCCACCGAACGCGCCCAGCCGTCCTTCCCCGTGCTCCCGACTCGGAAGGACGGCTTCAGTGCTTCAACCGGGCGACTTCGATTACGCGACCTATGCGCCCCCCGGCACCAACTGCGCCGACTGCAACAAGCCGATCAAGTCGACGCAGGTTGCCCGACGTACCGACTCCCCGAACGTGACCTACCGGCACTTCCCCGAGGACTGCCCGGCTAAGGAGAAGTCGTGAGCACCCCGGAAAAGCGCGTAAGCGCCCGTGTGAGCGCCTTACCGGCCCCGGAGCTAGTCAGCCTGCCGGACGACCCCCTGAACGGCCAGGAAGCCATACCGGCCCCGTGGTGGACCGAATACGGCGGAACGCTCGACCCCGTATCCGGCGTTATCGCGTTTCCGCCGCGTGCGCTTCCCCCGTGCCCGCTGTACCCCGAGTGTTCGCACTGCGCACGGCAAGAGGGGGCGTGATGGACGAAGCGCCCCGTACCGGCCCCGGCTTGCTGGGTAGCCGACTCGCTGACGATGTGCCCATGCGATACCTAATCCAGCGGCCCGGACCTGTGGACCCGAACGCGTGCTTGCAGTGCCGGGCTTTGCGGGACAAGGCCATGGCATGGCGCACGGCCGACGGTCCGTCAGAAGAGGGGGTTAGGTTGTTGCGTCTGTTCCGGGCACACCGGGTGATCGCTCACCGGGGGCAGACCCGACAGCGCGCGGAATGGCAACCCACATGAGCCGGTTAGTGGTCGCTGCGGCATGGGTCGCATGGGTGGCCGTTGTGGCACTCATAGTTGCCCGTGGCGCGGCAGCATAGGACCCTCACTAAAGAGGCCCCGTTCAACGCCACCCCTACGGGCGTTGAACGGGGCCTCGCTATTTCCTCAGAACCGGCGGCTCTTGAATCGGGGCGCCGTCCTGCATGCCGACGTACACAGCCCATTTCCCGTACCCCAGGTGTCTGACGCCAACACAGCGCCCGTACTCGGCTTCGCCCATAGTCACAAGCTTTGCCGCGTGCTCGTGCCATATCCGGCGGGCTTCGGCTTCTGACAGCCCCTCAGCAACCCTCACAGCGTCGTACATGCTGGGGCGCATTCCCAGCCATGCCTGGGCTCATGCGTACGAAGATCAGCGGGACGGAAGAGCCTTACGCAACGCCCCCTCAATGGCGCGCACTGCCGGACCGTACGACGGATCTTTCAGGCGCTCTTCGCGCATGTCCGCTACCCGCGCAACGCACACAACGTGGTCGACCATCGAGCGCACAAGCCTACGAAGGTCCTCAGGCGAAACGTCTGGGCGGTCGACCATGGCCAACGCGTACCGGGCGTCATTGCGCGCCGTACGGATCATGTGCGCTTCCTCAGCGTCCGCGAAGTCGTCCACTTCACCGGGCGCTGCATACTCCGCTTCACCGTTAGGTCCGGTCCACGGAAGTCGGCGAACGTTTTGAGGCATGGCGAATCTCCGTCAATCGCGCTGGGTTGATGCAGCCCACGCTACGGACCCCAGGGGGCACGAACGGGCCTCAGTACACGGCGACTTGTCTGGGAAAACGGACCGACCCGGACACGCCAGACATGCTAGAACTGTAGTTCACGCGCACTCGGAAAGCCGGACGCGAACGCGATCTCGGTGATCGGCAGCTCGGTCGTCTGCACCAGGACGCGCGCGGTGTGGGCCCGCTGCGCCCGGGCGAGGGCGACCGGCCCGGCGCCGAGCTCGGCGGTGAGCTGCCGCTGCACCTGCCGTGCGCTGTAGCCGAGCCGTCCGGCGAGGCCGGCGACGCCCTCCCGGTCCACCACACCGTCGGCGATGAGCCGCATGGCCCGGCCCACCACGTCGGCGCGGACGTTCCACTCGGCGGAGCCGGGCACGGCGTCCGGGCGGCACCGCCGGCAGGCCCGGAACCCCGAGCCCTGCGCGGCGGCGGCCGTGGCGAAGAACCGTACGTTGGCCCGCTTCGGGGTGACCGCGGGGCAGCTCGGCCGGCAGTAGATGCCGGTCGTCTCGACGGCGAAGAAGAAGGCGCCGTCGAAACGGGCGTCGCGGCTGCGTACGGCTTCGTACCTGGGGTCTTCCGTCGTGTCTTCCGTCGTGTCCTCGTCCGTCACAGGGTCCAGTCTCCGCCGTCGGCCGGGATGTCGCTGGCGGAAATCGGACACGACGTTGACGTGCCCGGTCGGCGCGAGACAGCCGTCACGAACGCCAGTGCGGTCCGCGCTTCGCCTCCATCGCGGCGCGTCCGATCGCTCCCTTCCGCTTCCAGTCCTTGCGGATCTCCGCCCGGAGCCGCGCGTCCGTCTTGGCGACGATCCGCTGGTTCTCCCGCACGAGCTTGCGGTAGCTGGTCAGTCGCCTCTCCGGCAGCTCGCCGGAGTCGATGGCGGCCAGTACGGCACAGCCCGGTTCGGCCTCGTGGGCGCAGTCGTGGAAGCGGCACCGCTCGGCGAGTTCCTCGATCTCGGAGAACACCTGCCCGACGCCGGTCTCGGCGTCCCAGAGCCCGACACCCCGCAGCCCGGGTGTGTCGATGAGGGCACCCCCGCCGGGCAGGACGAGCAGGTTGCGGGTGGTCGTGGTGTGGCGGCCCTTGCCGTCCACGTCCCGGGCGGCCTGGACGGCCATGACGTCCTCGCCGACAAGGGCGTTGGCGAGGGTGGACTTGCCCGCGCCGGACTGCCCGAGCAGCACCGACGTCCCACCGCCGACGATCGCGGCGATCACGTCGAGCCCCTCGCCGTGCACGGCACTGACGAGCACCACCGGCACACCGGGCGCACTGGTCTCCACGTCCTGGACGAGGTGGGAGCGGGTCACGGCGTCGGGGACGAGGTCGGCCTTGGTGAGGACGACGACGGGCTGTGCCCCGGACTCCCAGGCGAGGGCGAGGAACCGCTCGATGCGGCCGAGGTCGAGCTCGACGGCGAGGGACACGGCGACGATGGCGTGGTCGACGTTGGCCGCGAGGATCTGCCCCTCGGACCGTTTGGAGGAGGTGGAGCGGACGAACGCGGTGCGGCGCGGGAGGCAGGTGCGGACGTAGCGAGGGTTGCCGCCGGGTTCGACGGCGACCCAGTCGCCGGTGCAGACGACCCGCAGGGGGTCGTGCGGGGTGACGAACGCGGTGTCGGCCCGCAGCACGCCGTCGGCGGTGACGACGTCGCAGTGCCCGCGGTCGACCCGGATCACGCGTCCGGGCAGCAGTCCTTCGGATGAGTAGGGGGCGAACTCGTCCGCCCAGGCGTCGTCCCAGCCGTAGGGAGCGAGCGCGGAGAAAACGGATGCGGCAGAGCTGGAAGTCAAGGGTGACCCTTTCCAAGGTCGGCCCCCGGCCCGAGAAGTCGGTCGGATCAGCCGGCGGCCACGGAGGTGGACTTGATGAACTGGATGCGGGCAGCGCTCATCGCGGTGACAGCCATCGGTCAACACCTCCTCGTTCCTCGACTCGCTGGAGAACTCGTCGTAGATCGGTTCGCAGAACCGCCGTAACGCTATCCCGTCACGGCGGCGTCGCGTCAACTGCTTTTCGCGCAGGCGTGGTCGTTCAGCTCGAAGGCGTACGGCGGGGAGTTCTTGCCGCGCCAGGAGGCGATGAAGCCGAAGGTCAGGTCGGAGCCGGCCGCGACGGACTTGTTGTAGTCGGCGGCGGTGGCGGTGACGCGGGAGCCGTCCTGGGAGACGGAGGCGTCCCACATCTGGCCGACGCGCTGGCCGTCCCGGAAGGACCAGGACACGCGCCAGGAGTCGAGGGCCTCGCTGCTGGTGACGGTGACGGTGGCCTGGAAGCCGTCGGGCCACTGGTTGACCAGGTCGTACTCGACCCGGCAGGTGGATTCCTCGCTCTCCTCCGGTTCGGCCCGGCCGGTGGGAGAGGAGGTGCCCTGGGGTTCGGTCCGGCGGTTGTCGTTGCCGCCCTCCGGCTTGTCCGACGTGCTCGGCTCGTCCGGCTTGCGGGTGTGCTCCCTGTCCCCGGTGGTGGCGGCCGGCTTCGAGGTCGCGGGAGGCAGCGAGGGCGGGGACGGCAGGGACGGGTTGGGGTCGGCCACCGTCTGACGGCCGACGTCGTCGCGCGCGGCCAGGTCGTCGCCGCCGAAGGGCATCATCGAGACGCCCAGCGCCAGCACGGAGACCAGGACGGCGGCGACGAGGAGACCGTTGCGGGCGACGCGCGCCTTCTGTTCGTCCTCCTCCTGCCCGGCGGCCGCCTGGTCCGCCGGGCCGGGACGGCCGGCGCCGAGCCGCACCTCGGCGGCGCGGCGGCGGCGCTCCAGGTAGGCGAGCCCGCCCCAGCCGATCACCCCGCCGGCCAGTGCCCCGGGAAGTCCTCCGCCGTGCAGACGCAGGCAGGCCGCGGCCTCGGCACACTGCACGCAGGTGGCGAGGTGCCGGGAGAGGTCCCCCGGGGCGTCGGCGGCGGAGGAGCGGGTGACGGCGTCCAGCAGCCGGGCATAGCTGCGGCACTGGGCGTCCATCGGGGTGTCGAGGTGGTTGCGGTGGCAACGGTCCCGGAACAGGGTGCGCACCTGCTGGAGTTCCTCGGCGACGGTGGCGGGGTCCAGGCCCAGGCGGCGGGCGACCACCGGCAGCGGCAGTGCCTCCACCTCGGCCAGCCACAGCAGTTCCGCGTCCGCCTGCTGGAGGTCGCGCAGACCGCGCAGCGCGAGCGGGCGCTGCAGGGGCGGTCCGGTGTAGCGGGCGGCCTTGTCCGAGTTGAGCCACAGGCGGAGGTCGGGGTCGAGTTTGTGGCCCTGTCCTTCCTCCTCCCAGGCCGCGGCCGTGGTGCGGACGGCGGTCAGCAGCAGGGGTATGCGGGGCAGCCGGGCGGGGCGGCGGCCGGTGCCCCGGACCGGGCCGGTTTCGGCCGCGCGTGCCTCACGTGTGCCGTGTGCGAACGCCTCGCGGCCGAGCTGTGCGGCGGCGGTGGAACCGGACGTGCACAGATCGGCGTACGCGAGAACCGCGTCCCAGCACTCGGAGAACAACGCGGCCTCGGCGGCGTCCTGAGGGGTCGGCAGGTCGGGCATGAGTCTCCTGCATCCACAAGCGAGGTCAACTCACCACATAGGTAATGGAGTTGGGGGGACCCTCGCGGCAGGGCAAGAGCTTTTCACGTCACTCACACAACTGACAAGCGCCGTGTTCAGATGTCAGCACAGGGCGGACGTACCCCACGACTCCACTCTCGGATGGCCATACGGTCCCGGTCCGCTCCGTGCTCAACGCGGTACGCCCATGATGAAGGACGTCATCAAAGCGTTATCAGACAGGCGTGTTCGCGTCCGCCGGCAGACTGTCCATGAAGGAGCTGACGGAGAAGACCGCGTTGCCGGCGCCGGGCGGGCCGTAGCCGGGGGGCGAGGAGAGGCCGAAGTCCTCCATGGTCTGCCGGTACGCCTGGAGCAGCCGGATGTGGTACTCCAGCGGCGCGCCCTGCGGGTTGGCCTTGCCGAGCGGGGTCGTGGGCTCCGGGCACCATGTGGTGAAGCGGGGCGTGATGCCGTGCGACATGAAGAAGCGCAGGCCCTCGGTGGTCGAGTCGATGGCCTCGTCGACCGAGGTGAAGCCGAACGGCTCGGCCATTTCCACGCCCGCCACGAAGTTGGGGATGACGTTGCGCGCGCCGAAGATCTCGGCGGAGTCGAGGATCCGCTTGTGCCACTCGTCGCGGCCGACGTACCGCTCCTTGCCGGGGCAGTACATCTTGAACAGGTACTCGTCCCACACCTCGTAGTTGGGGTGGTAGATCTGCACGCCGTAGTCCTTGAAGCGCTGCACGTCGTCGCGCGGCAGCGCCTGGGCCACCACCTTGCCGATCCAGCGGCCGGGGAAGCGCTCCTCGATGGCCTTGGCGTAGTGGCCGTAGAAGTCGGCCTCGTCGCGGCCCGCGACCGTCTTGGTGATGGCGCCGCCGGTGAGGGTGTAGGCGGTGGACGCCTTCGCCGTGTCGTAGCGGTCGATGATCTCCAGGGCCTCCAGGACCTCCTCGACGTCCTTCACCCCGGTGTACGGCCGCCCGGCGGCCTTGTGCTGGCGCCAGTTGTGGTTGATGTCGCAGTACTGGCACTCCTCCTTGGCGCCGAAGTACTGGCAGACCCGGAAGACGGTCAGGTAGATCAGGTACCCCCACTGGATGGTCGGGGCGACCTCCATGACCGACTTCCCGTTGGCGAGGGTGTGCCGGTAGTACTCGGGCATCGGCGGCACGCCCACGTCGGAGATCCGCTTGCCGTCGAGGTAGAGGCCGAGCACGCCGTCCTCGTTCGCGGCGACGCGGTACGGCGAGGAGGGGTTCACGCGGACCGAGACGACGGTCCGGCGCAGGTCGTACGGGCCGCCGGTGAGGATGATCTCCTCCGGCGGGCGGCGCAGCGCGGCCTCGCCGAGCTCGGGCAGGGTCCCGTGGTCGAAGGAGAAGATGAAGTACGACTTCGGCTTGACCTCACCACCCTCGTTGTCGCTGAGCGCGGACGCGTCGAAGGCCACGCCGCCCCGGAGCAGGTCCTCCTTGAAGACGGCCTCCCGCGGGACGTGCGGGAATCGCTCCATCAGATCCTCGACCAGCGCGGTACGGCTGCCGCTGCCCATCCCGTCTCTCCTCCCGGTTCGGACGTACGACTCCTCACGGTATGCCCATGGGTGTGCGAAGCGGGTACCGGGTCCCCCTGATCTGGCGTACGGGCCTTGTGTTCCTCGCCGGCCCGAACCCGCCCGACGGGCCCGGCCGTAATTCGCTTGCCCTGGTCACGGGTCGACGCTGCACTGTGGCCGGACACCACGCGTCGTGGTGCCGGTTCCCCGAGGAGGCAGCGGCAATGGAGATCCGTCCCACGACCGACAAGGATCTCGACGTCTTCGTCGACACGGTCCATGCCGCGTTCGGGCGCTTCCCGGAAACCCCGGTCGAGGGTGGCGGGCTCTGGTGGTCGGCGCTCGAAACGGACCGCTGCGTGCTCGCCCTGACGGCGGACGGGCGGCCCGTCGGCACCGCCGCCACCCACTCCTTCGAGCTCACCCTGCCCGGTGGGACCCTCGTCCCGGCCGCCGGGGTGACCGCCGTCGGCGTCCTGCCCTCGCACCGGCGCCAGGGCGTGCTCAGCGCGATGATGCGGCATCAGCTCACCGAGCTGCGGGCCCGCGGGGAGTTCCTTTCCGTGCTGCTGGCCTCCGAGGCCCCGATCTACGGCAGGTTCGGCTACGGACCGGCGACCTACACGGCGCGGCTGACGGTGCCCCGCCACCGGGCCGCCCTCGCCCTCCCCCGGGCACGTGGGACGGCCGACGCGCCGGCGACCGGTCCGGGCACCGGCTCGGTCGAGGTGCTGCGCCGGGCCGAGTGCGGCGAGATCCTGGAAGAGGTCTACGACCGGTACCGCCGCGCCCAGCCCGGTGCGCTGTCCCGGCCGCACCGCTGGTGGGCCTTGCGCGCGGGGCAACCCCCGATCTCGCCGGCGCCGCGCTACATAGCTGTCCACCGTGGTGCCGACGGCGTCCCGGACGGGTACGCCAGCTACTCGATCGAGTCCGGCACCCTGACGGTCGACGAGACCATCGCCGGCGACGACGCCGTCTTCACGGCCCTGGCCCGGTTCGTCATCGGCCACGACCTGGTCTCTCAGGTCGTTTTCCAGCACGTCCCGCCCGGTCACCCGCTGCGCTGGCAGTTCGCCGACTTCCGTGCCGGCGAGGTGAGCGGCGACATGGACTGGCTGTGGGTGCGGCCGCTGGACGTCCCGCGTGCGCTGACCGCGCGCGGCTGGTTCACGGACGGCGAGCTCGTCCTCGACATCGACGACCCGTTCCTCGGTGAACACCACCGCTGCCTGCTGACCGTCCGGAACGGCAAGGCCGACTGCGTCCCGACGGACCGGGAACCCGACCTGTCCCTGGACATCAGCGACCTGGGCTCCGTCTACCTCGGCGGCACCGCCCCGAGCACGCTCGTGCGTGCCGGACACATCCGGTCCCACCGCCCGGGCGCGGCCACCCTCGCCGACGCCCTCTTCCGCGCCGAGCGCTCCCCGCACTGCCTGCACTGGTTCTGACCGGCAGGCCGGGCGCGACTCGTGAAGAGCGGAGTACGCCTGGGTTGCGAGTCTGCGACGGCCCGGGTGGAGGGGGAAGTTCCGCACAACGATACGGACATGCCCGAACTCGCCGACGAACAGCCTTCCCGCGGGAAGGACGCGTTCACCGCAGGATGTCTCCTGCTGCTCGTGCTGATGGCGGACGCGGCGGCCGGATTGCTGGTCGTCCTCCTGCTCACGGTCCGAGCGCTGGGCCGGATGGAACCCGGCCCCGGACGGACCGCAGCCGACGCACCACCCACGGACTGGGCACCGCTGGTGTGCTTCGGCGCCCTGGCCCTGGCAGTGGGAGTGACGGGCGTCCTGCTGCTGCGGCTGGGGCACCGATACATCGGGGCGGTCCAACTGGCACTCTGCGCCGTCGTCGCAGGCCATGCGCTGGGGGCATGGTCCTGACCCAGGAGCGCTCAGCGACGGCCCCGCGCTTCTCTCAGGCCGCGCGCTCCAGTGCCGCCAGGTCGACCCCGTACGCCAGTCCCCCTCCGGTCAGCAGCCGTTCCGCCTCCTCGGCGACCGTCAGGCCGAGCCGGGCCAGCTCGTTGCCCTGGGAGCCGGCGAGGTGCGGGGTGACGAAGGCCCCGGGCAGGTCGTAGAGGGGCGAGTCGGCGGGGAGCGGCTCGGGGTCGGTGACGTCGAGGATCGCGGTCAGGCGCCCGGTGCGCAGTTCCGCCACGAGGGCGTCGTGGTCGACCAGCGCTCCGCGGGCGGTGTTGACGAGCACCGCCCCGTCGGGCATCAGGGCCAGCTCACGGCGGCCGATCAGATGGTGGGTCTCGGGTGTCGCCGGGGCGTGGACGGTGACGATGTCGCTGGTGCGCAGCAGGTCGTCCAGCGGCAGCAGGGGGACGCCGAGCGCGGCGGCCTCCTCCGCGTCGACGTACGGGTCGGTGAGGGCGGGACGCAGATCGAAGGGGCGCAGCAGTTCCAGGACGCGGCGGCCGATGCGGGAGGCGCCGACGACGCCGACGCGGCGGCCGTAGTTGCCGATGCCGGGGACGATGCCCCAGCCGGAGGAGGTGCGGGTGGCGCGCATCCGGTCGCGGGCGGCGAGGACGTCCTTCCCGGCGAGCAGGATCATGGCGAGCGTGTACTCGGCGACCGGCAGCGCGTTGGCCGCGGCGGCCGTGGAGACGGCGATGCCGCGCTGCCAGATCGCGGGGGTGGCGAAGGACTTCACCGACCCGGCCGAGTGCAGGACGGCACGCAGCCGGGGCGCCGCGTCGAGGACCGCCTCGTCGATGCGGGGGCAGCCCCACCCGGTGATCAGGAGTTCGGTCCGGGCCAGGGCGTCGCGCACGCCCGGGTCGGTGAAGTCCCGCGCGACGAGGGCCGGGTCGAGGTCCACGGACTCGCGCAGTCGTGCCAGCACCTCGGGCGGGAAGACCTGCGGCACGTTCTCGGGGGCCATGGCGAACAGTGCCTGGGGGCGCTGGCTCAAGGGGAGTGACCTTCCGGCTCGACAGCGGACGGGGGAACGGACGGCACAGCAGACGGCATAGAAAACGCTCTCTACGACGTCTCCACGGTAGGCCGAGGCGGGCGGCGGGGGCAACGGACGCCGGGGTAGGTTCGCGGCGGGGGTCTGCCGGCCCCGCTGCCTAGGGGAAGGACGACGTGATGCGCGGGACCGTGACCAACTGGGCGGGGAACATCACCTACGCGGCAGGGGAACTGCACCGGCCGGGCTCGCTCACCGCACTGCGCGCGCTCGTCTCGGGCAGCGACCGGGTGCGGGTGCTGGGCAGTGGGCACTCGTTCAACGAGATAGCCGAGCCGGGGGCCGGGGGCGTGCTGCTGTCACTGGCCGGCCTGCCGCCGGAGGTGGACGTCGACACGGCGGCCCGTACGGTCCGGGTCGGCGGCGGCGTACGGTACGCGGAGCTGGCCCGCCGGGTGCACGGGCAGGGTCTGGCGCTGCACAACATGGCGTCGCTGCCGCACATCTCGGTGGCCGGGTCGGTCGCGACCGGCACCCATGGCTCGGGAGTGCTCAACGGCCCGCTCTCGTCGGCCGTGCGCGAGGTGGAGCTGGTCACGGCGGACGGCTCGACGGTGAGCATAGGTCGCGACGAGGAGCGGTTCGGCGGGGCCGTCACCGCGTTGGGCGCGCTCGGCGTCGTCACCGCGCTCACCCTCGACCTGGAACCGGCCTTCGACGCCGAGCAGCACGTGTTCACCGAACTGCCCCTGGAGGGTCTGGATTCCGGGACGTTCGAGACGGTGATGGCGACGGCGTACAGCGTCAGCCTGTTCACCGACTGGCGGGCGCCGGGCTTCCGGCAGGTGTGGCTCAAGCGGCGCACCGACCAGCCGCTGCCCGCCTTCCCCTGGGCCGCTCCCGCCACCGAGAAGAAGCACCCCGTGCCGGGTATGCCGGCGGTCAACTGCACCGAGCAGTTCGGGGCGCCGGGGCCCTGGCACGAGCGGCTGCCGCACTTCCGGGCCGAGTTCGTCCCGAGCAGCGGGGCGGAACTGCAGTCGGAGTACCTGCTGCCGCGCGGGCACGCCGTCGAGATGCTGCACGCGCTCGACGCGATCCGCGGGACGATCGCCCCCGTCCTGCAGACCTGCGAGGTGCGCACGGTCGCCGGCGACGACCAGTGGCTGAGCCCGTCCTTCGGCCGGGACACCGTGGCGGCGCACTTCACCTGGGTCGAGGACACGGAGGCGGTGCTGCCGGTGGTGCGGCGGGTCGAGGAGGCGCTGGCACCGTTCGAGGCGCGTCCGCACTGGGGGAAGGTGTTCACCGTGCCCGCGTCCGTCCTGCGCGGGCTGTACCCGCGGCTGGGTGACTTCCGGGCGCTGGCGCGGGAGTTGGACCCCGTCGGTAAGTTCACCAACGCCTTTGCGCGGGACGTGCTGGCAGCGCCGTAGGCGGTGGGCGGCGGAGACCGACCGAACGCGGAGTCGAGCGGTCAGGTCGTGGCGTGCGGCCGGCCGGGGGCGCTCGCGCGGCCGGCCTCGTCCTCGACGAGGAGGGAGAGCAGCGACGCCACGGTCAGACCGGCCTCGGCCGGGTGCCGCAGCACTTTGCCGGGGTCGATCTCGTACGTGTTGCTGCGGCCCTCCCGGGTGTGCGAGAGGTAACCGTCCTGCTCCAGGTCCGCGATGATCTTCTGCACGGCGCGTTCGGTGAGTCGGCAGTGCGCCGCTATGTCGCGGATGCGGGCGCTGTGGTTGTCGGCGATGGCTGCCAGCACCCGGGCATGGTTGGTGAGGAACGTCCATCCGGTGTGTGGCTCAGGCACTCCGTCCATGCTCCAACAATACCGACCTGGCATTCCGGCAGCCAAAAACACGTACTACGTTTCATGTATCGGTTGACGTGTATGGGGTAGAGAGGCAACGCTGGAAAGCGGAGGCAGGGCGAAGAGACGAGGGAGAACAGGGCCATGCCGGAGCCTGCGTATGCCGCGCGGTCTCGTACCGGGGAGGGCGCCGCAGCCGCGGCGACGGACAACGCGCCGACGGCGGTCCCGCCCTGCATGGCGACCATGGACGTCACCCCGGACGACGACCGGATGACCGTGACCCTGTGGGGTGAACTCGATCTGGGCAGCCGCAGGCTCCTGCCCGACCTGCACGACATCCTCGCGCTGTCGGGCAGCGGCATCGATCTGCGCCTGGACACGGTCGGGTTCTGCGACTGCGCGGGCATCAACGTGCTGCTGGATCTGCGCACGCACGCCCTCGACCAAGGCAAGACGGTGACCGTCCGCTCCTGCGGCCGCGCGGTCGACCGGCTCTTCGACCTGACCGGCACGCGCGAGCTCTTCACGGACGTCGCAGGCACGGCCGCCCACGTCGCCGACGCGCGGACGGACGGCGACGCCGACCGCGACCTCCGCGCCGAGGTCACCCAGCTGCGGCGGGCCATGCAGACCCGGCCCACCATCGACCTGGCCCGCGGCATCCTGATGGCTTCCTTCGGCCTGAGCGCCGAAGCGGCCTGGAGCGTGCTGGTGAGGACCTCCCAGAACACCAACACCAAGCTGCACCACCTGGCCCGTGACCTGGTGGGGAGCGTGCACGGAAGCACCCTGCCCGAGCCTGTGCGGCGGCAGCTCTCGGCGGCCGTAGCGAGCGCGAGCCCCCCGGCCGGGGCGGCGGTCGGCCCCGGGAGCGGAGCCGCCGAGGACGGGGTCTGACCCGTCCGGCCCTGCCCCCCCTGAGGCATCATGGTCAGGCCACCGCCGGGCGCCCCGCCCGCCACCGGGGAGTGCCCTTTATAAAGCCCCTTTCCAAACCCCTTGTCGAAAGTCCCCGGCAGCCCATAGCCTTGCGCCGCGCCGGTGCCGACCTCGACCCGGCCAGGGCCGGTCTGGGAAGGAATGGGGCACCCCGGTGAAGCGCACATCACGTGACATCCGCACCGCCAACCGCTACGAGGTGCTGCGCCAGATCATCGCCGAGTCGCCCACGTCCCGGCAGGAGCTGGCGGCCGCCACCGGCCTCAGCCTGGCCACGGTGGCCACACTCGTCGGCGAACTGCTCGACCTCCGCATGATCACGGAGGTCGGCTTCGAGGACTCGGCCGGTGGCCGCCCCCGGGGCCTGGTCGCGGTCAACGGCTCGGGGGGCGCGCTGATCGGCGTCGACATCGCCGAGACGTACGTCCATGTCGAGCTGTTCGACCTGGGGCTGAACGTCCTGGCCCGGGCCGAGGAGGACGTCCGCCCGAGCGAGAGCCTGCCCGAGCAGGTAGTCGGCCATGTGGCCACCGCCGTCGGTTCGGTCGTCACCCAGGCGGGAATCGAGGGCGCCCGGGTACTCGGCGTCGGCGTGAGCGTGCCCGGGCAGGTCGACCGCGCCACCGGCACCTCGGAGTACGCGCCCAACTGGGACTGGCACGACGTCCCCCTGCTCGACCTGCTCACCGAGCACATCGCCTATCCGCTGCACCTGGACAACCCGCTGCGTGCCAGCGCGGTCGCCGAGTTGTGGTTCGGGGCGGCGCGGGGGCGCGGGAACGCCGTGGTGGTCAACCTCGGGACCGGCGTGGGCGCCGGACTCGTGCTGGGCGGCGGGCTGCACCGGGGCGTGAGCAACAGCGCCGGCGAGTGGGGCCACACCACGATGGTGCTGGACGGACGGCCGTGCCGCTGCGGCAACCACGGCTGCGTGGAGACGTACGTCGGAGCGCGCGGCATCATGCTGAACCTGCGCGAGATCGGACCCGACAGCACCCTGCTGCATCCCGACGACCAGACGGCGACCATCGACGCGCTGGCCCGCGGGCTCGCCGCGGGCGACCCGGTGGCACGCCGGGCCGTCCATGAGACCGCCCGCTATCTGGGCGCGGGCGTCGCCGACCTGGTAAACCTGTTCAACCCCGAGATCGTCGTGCTGAGCAGCTGGGTCGCCCGCACCCTGGGCGAACCGCTGCTGCACGAGGTGCGCGAGGCCGTGAACCGGCACGCGCTGCCGCGGCCGCTGGCCGCCACCGAGATCGTCCTCTCCCCGATCCCCACCGACCCCGTGTGCCTGGGCGCGGCGACGTTCGCGCTCGAAGGCGCACTCCGGGCCGTCGGGCAGAAGAACGGCAAACGCACCACACCCCCGAGGAGCCGCGCCGCCGCGCCACCGTCGTAGCGGCGGAGTCAACTCCTCCCCGACTCCCCCACGTTCGAAATCACGAACCGGACGCAACGCTTCGAACAGACTTCGTCCAACCCCTTGCCGAAGTCTTAGCCGAAGCTCTAGCGTCCCGCACCGCACCTCTTCTTTGAGCCAACCGGCGCGAGCCACCGGGCCGAGCGCCACCCGGCAGTGAGCCGAAGAGCCGCAGCCGCACTCGAGACAAGGACGTCAGCATGTCGGCATCGAGCAACATGAACTGGGACCGCCGAACCGTAATGCGGGCCGCGATGGGCCTGGCCGCCGCCGGCGGACTCGCCGCGTGCGGCAGCAACACCGGCCGGGGCGGCGGGGCCGGGTCGGGCAAGGGCCTGGTCCAGTACTTCCACGCGTACGGCGAGCCCGGCGTCGAGCAGGCCGTGAAGCGGTACGCGAAGGCGTACAAGGACGCCAACGTGAGCACCCAGTGGATCACGGGCAACAACTTCGAGCAGAAGCTGTTCGCCGCGCTGCTCACCAAGAACGCACCGGACGTCTTCGAGTTCCACCCGCAGATCCAGATGGTCAAGAGCGGCCAGGTGGCGGACCTGACGGACATCATCGAACCGGTCAAGGACGACTTCAACCCGGCCGACATCAAGTCGCACACGGTCGACGGGAAGATATACGGCGTCCGGATGATCGACGACCCGCAGTTCCTCTTCTACCGGCCCTCGCTGTTCGAGAAGGCGAAGGTCGAGGTGCCGACCACGCTGGAGGAGCTGATCGAGGCCGCCGACAAGCTGACCACGAAGAAGGTCAAGGGCATCTTCCTCGGCAACGACCTGACCTCGATCGACCGCCCGCTGATCTGGTCGGCCGGCGCCGACACCCTCACCGCGGACAACAAGCCCGCCTTCAACACCGACGCGGTCGCCGACGGCCTCAAGCAGCTGCGCGGTCTCTTCACCAGCGGCAACCTGCTCCTCGACGCCCCCGCCGACTCCTGGGACCCGTCGGCGTTCATCCAGGGCCTCACCGCGATCCAGTGGTGCGGCATGTGGGCCATGCCGGCCATGCAGAAGGCGCTCGGCGACGACATCGGCATCTTCCCGTTCCCGAAGGTCGGCTCGGCCGGCAAGCAGTCGGTCTACAACGGCGGCTGGTCGATGTTCGTCAACGCCAAGAGCAATAACGTCGACGCGGCCAAGGAATACGTCAAGTGGCTGTGGATCGACCAGAAGCAGTACCAGGAGGACTTCGCCACCTCCTACGGCTTCCACATCCCGCCGCGCACCTCCCTCGCCCAGTCCGCGGACAAGCTGAAGTCCGGCCTGCCGGCCGAGGGCGTCAAGCTCTTCAACGAGTTCGGCCACTTCGACAACATCGGCTGGACGCAGTCCATGATCGCCGCGTTCTGGGACGTGATCGCCAACACCGTCCGCAAGAACGGCGACCCCAAGGCCCAGCTGGACGCCGCGGAGAAGAAGGTCGACGCCGAGCTCAAGAAGCTCTTCGGATAGACCGCCGGACGGATCTCGACATGTCGACCACCACCACACGCGGGGTCGCCTCCCCCGCCCCGGCCAAGGTCTCCGAGGACCGGCCGCGGCGGGGACTCAGGGCGAGCAGCACCTTCAACTTCTGGCTCTTCACCGGGCCGTTCCTCATCGGCCTGGTGATCTTCGTCTTCGTACCCATCGGCTGGAGCATCTGGCTCAGCTTCTACGAGGCGCGCTTCACCGTCACGCCGAGCGAGTTCGTCGGCCTCGAGAACTACAAGTCGATCCTGACCAACGACGACTTCCTGAACTCGCTCGTCACGTTCACCGTCTTCGCCGCCTTCATCGTGCCCGCCACCTGGGCGATGTCACTGGGGCTCGCCCTGCTGGTGAACCGCCTGACGTTCATGCGGGCGTTCTTCCGGTCGGTGTTCTTCCTGCCCACCGCGGTCAGCTATGTCGCCGCCGCGCTGATCTGGAAGATGTCCATCTTCAACGGCGTCCGCTTCGGCCTGGCCAACACCGTGCTCGGCTGGGTCGGCATCGACAACGTCGCCTGGCTGGCCAATCCCGATCCGCCCTGGTACTGGCTGGTCATCGTGACCGTCCGCCTGTGGCTCCAGTCGGGCTTCTACATGATCCTCTTCATCGCGGCGCTGCAGAACATCCCGCGGGAGCTGTACGAGGCCGCGGCCATCGACGGCGCCAAGCCGGGCTGGCAGACCTTCCGGCACATCACGCTGCCCCAGCTGCGGGCGACCTCGACCGCGGTGATCCTGCTGCTGCTCGTCGCCGCCTACCAGGCGTTCGACGAGTTCTGGAACCTGCTGCCCAAGGCCACCTGGGGCCAGCCGCCGCTGGTCGAGCTGTACAAGATGGCGCTGGGCGAGAACCAGAACTACGGCGTGGGCAGCGCGGGCGCGGTCGTCCTGACCCTGCTCATCTGTCTCGTCACGTTGTTCCAAGGCAAGCTCATGGGCTTCGGAAGGGGTGAGGAGTCCAAGTGACCACCACAGCACCCGACCTCGACAAGGTCACGAAGCCGGTCACGGGCAAGCGGGGCGGCGTCATCGGCAACACCGGCCTCTATGTCGCGACCGGTGTCGCCGCCGTCCTCTTCCTGGTCCCCTTCTACCTGATCGTCCGCAACGCGCTGATGACGGACCCGGAGATCACGGGCGAGGAATGGAAGTGGTTCCCCACCTCCATCCAGTGGAGCAACTTCACCGAGCCCTTCGACGACGTCACCGTCGACTTCGCCCGGTCCCTGTGGAACTCCGTCGTCGTCGCGGTCCTGCACACCGCGGGCATCCTGCTGATCTGCTCGCTGGCCGGGTACGGCCTCGCCCGCATCCCGTACAAGCACGCCAACAAGGTCTTCTACGCCGTCCTGGCGACCCTGATGGTCCCGACGGCCGTCACCTTCGTGCCGAGCTTCGTGCTCGTGTCCTCCCTCGGCTGGGTGGACAGTTACCGGGGTCTCATCATCCCGGGCCTGTTCAGTGGTTTCACCTGCTTCCTCTTCCGGCAGTACTTCCTGGGGTTCCCCAAGGAGCTGGAGGAGGCGGCACGCGTGGACGGGCTCGGCTACTGGGGCGCGTACTGGCGAATCGTCGTACCCAACTCGCTGAACTTCTTCGCGGCGATGGCCACGATCACGTTCATCGCCGGCTGGAACTCCTTCCTGTGGCCCCTGGTCATCGGGCAGGATCCGAGTGCCTGGACCGTCCAGGTGGCGCTGTCGTCGTACATGACGAACCAGACCGTCAACTACCACCTGATCTTCATGGCCACGGCCATTTCCATACTGCCCCTGGTGTTCGTCTTCCTCTTCCTCCAGCGCTGGCTGGTGCAGGGGATCGCCCAGACCGGCATCAAGGGCTGAGCTAGGAGACCGATGTCTTTCCGCAACACCGCCGACTACGTCGAGGACGTCTCCCCGGGCAGCGGGGCCCTGCCGCCCCGTGCCTGGTACGCGGCCTCGGACGCGCGGTCCCTGTCGCTGAACGGCAGCTGGCGCTTCCGGCTGTCGGCGACCATCGACGCCGAGGACGACTCGTTCGCCGGCGAGGGCTACGAGGCCGGGGACTGGGCCGAGGTCACGGTCCCCGGGCACTGGGTCCTCCAGGGCGACGGGGCGTTCGGGTCCCCGATCTACACCAACCACCTCTACCCCTTCCCGGTGGACCCGCCGCACGTCCCGACCGAGAACCCGACCGGTGACCATCTGCGCGTCTTCGACCTGCCGTCCGACTGGCCGGCGGACGGCTCGGCGGTGCTGCGGTTCGACGGGGTGGAGTCCTGCGCCCGGGTCTGGCTGAACGGCACGGAGCTCGGCGAGTTCAAGGGCTCGCGGCTGCCGCACGAGTTCGCGGTCGGGCACCTGCTGAAGCCGGGCGGCAACGTGCTGGCGGTGCGCGTGCACCAGTGGTCGGCGGGGTCGTACCTGGAGGACCAGGACCAGTGGTGGCTGCCGGGCATCTTCCGTGACGTCACCCTGCTGCACCGCCCGGCGGGCAGCGTGGGCGACTTCTTCGTGCACGCCTCCTACGACCACACCACCGGCGAGGGCACCCTGCGCGTCGACTCCGACGTCGACGGGCGGGTGACCGTCCCCGCCCTGGACATCGATGTCGCCACCGGCGAGACGGTGACGGTCGCCGTCGAGCCGTGGACCGCCGAGACGCCGAAGCTGTACGACGGTGTGCTGGCCACCGAGGGCGAGCGGGTACCGCTGCGGATCGGTTTCCGGACCGTCGTCCTCGAGGACGGGCTCATCAAGGTCAACGGCAGGGCCGTCCTCTTCAAGGGCGTCAACCGGCACGAGTGGCACCCGGAGAAGGGCCGCGCCCTCGACCTGGAGACCATGCGTGAGGACGTGCTGCTGATGAAGCGGCACAACCTCAACGCCGTGCGCACCTCCCACTACCCGCCGCACCCGGCCTTCCTCGACCTGTGCGACGAGTACGGCCTGTGGGTCATCGACGAGTGCGACCTGGAGACCCACGGTTTCGTCGAGCAGGACTGGCGGGACAACCCGGTCGACGACGACCGCTGGACCCCGGCCCTGCTGGACCGGGCCGCGCGGATGGTCGAGCGGGACAAGAACCACCCGTCGGTCGTGTTCTGGTCGCTCGGCAACGAGGCCGGCACCGGACGCGGGCTCACCGCCATGGCCGAGTGGATCCACGAGCGGGACCCCGAGCGGCTGGTGCACTACGAGGGCGACTGGAACTGCCGCGACACCGACGTGTACTCGCGGATGTACGCCTTCCACGACGAGGTCGACAAGATCGGGCAGCGGCTCGACGGCGGCACGCACAAGCGCCGGGAACTGCCGTTCATCCAGTGCGAGTACGGGCACGCCATGGGCAACGGCCCGGGTGGTCTCGCCGACTACCAGGAGCTGTTCGAGAAGCACGAGCGGCTCCAGGGCGGCTTCATCTGGGAGTGGATCGACCACGGCGTCGAGCACCCCGAGCTGGGCTACGCCTACGGCGGTGACTTCGGCGAGGAGCTGCACGACGGCAACTTCGTCTGCGACGGGCTGGTCTTCCCGGACCGGACGCCGTCGCCCGGCCTGATCGAGTACAAGAAGGTCATCGAGCCGGTCCGGATCGAGGGCGACGGCACCAGCGGCACGGTCCGGATCACCAACAAGCAGGACTTCGCCGACCTGTCCGCGCTGGCCTTCGAGTGGTCCTGCCAGGTGGACGGCGAGACCGTCGAGTCGGGTGCGCTCGCGGTGCCGGCGCTGGCGCCGGGCGAGAGCGCCGAGGTGAAGCTGCCGGAGCCGCCCGCGGACGGCCGGGGCGGCGAGCGGCAGTGGACGGTGCGGGCGCTGCTCGCGGACGACACGGTCTGGGCCGCGAAGGACCACGTCGTGGCGTGGGGGCAGTTCGCCGTGGCGGCCCGGCCGCTGCCGGTCGTCCCGGCGACCGACCGTCCGGTGCGCGGCGACGGCCGGATCACGCTCGGCCCGGGCGAGTTCGACGCCCGCACCGGTGCGCTGCGTTCGATCGGCGGGGTCGAGGTGAGCTCGCCGCGGCTGGACGTGTGGCGGGCGCCGACCGACAACGACGCCGGTGCCGAGTGGCAGACCGACACCCGCTACGGGCTGCTGTGGCGCACCCTCGGCCTGCACCGGATGCGGCACCGGCTGGCCTCCGTCGAGGCCGGCGAGGACGCGCTGACGGTCCGCACCCGGGTGGCGCCCGCCGCCCGCGAGGTGGGCCTGGACACGGTGTACCGCTGGACGTCCGACGGCGAGCGGCTGCGGCTGACCGTGTCCGTGACGCCGGCGGGCGACTGGACGGTGCCGCTGCCCCGGCTCGGTGTCCGGTTCGGGCTGTCGCGGGCCGACCGGGTGGAGTGGTTCGGCGGCGGTCCCGGCGAGGCGTACCCGGACACCCGGACGGCTTCCATGGTGGGCCGCTGGCAGTCGACGGTCGACGGGCTGCAGACGCCGTACGTGCGTCCGCAGGAGAACGGCGCCCGTGCCGACGTCCGCTGGGTGGAGCTCGGCGGGCTGCGGATCGAGGGCGACCCGGAGTTCTGGTTCACCGCGCGGCGCTGGACCACCGAGCAGCTGGACGCGGCGAAGCACCGCACCGACCTCACGCCCGGCGACACGGTGTGGGTCAACCTCGACCACGGACAGCACGGCATCGGCTCGCAGTCCTGCGGACCGGGCCCGCTGCCCAAGTACTTCCTGAAGGCCGGGCCGGCGGAGTTCTCGTTCGTGTTCTCGACCGCGGAGTGACGCGCGAGGCACCGCGCAAGGTAAAAGATCGATTAATCGATTGACCAATTGATCGACATTTTGACAGTGTCGGGACATCGTCCGCGGCCGGTCGGCCCTCCAGCCGACCGGCCGCGTCTGTGTTCACCACGAGGGAGTTGGTGAGTCGATTGGATGTCGCCATCGAGGTCCGCGGGCTGTCCCGGACCTTCCACACCACCGTCCGCCGTCCCGGCTTCCTGGGCGCCGTCAGATCGCTGGTCAACCCCGAGCGGGTGGCCAAGCACGCCGTCACGGACATCTCCTTCGACGTGGCCCCGGGCGAACTGCTCGCCCTGCTCGGCCCGAACGGTGCCGGCAAGTCCACCACCATCAAGATGCTGACCGGCATCCTCACGCCGACGTCCGGCGAGGCCCGGGTCGCGGGCGTGGTGCCGTACCAGGAGCGGGAGCGCAACGCCCGGAACGTCGGCGCGGTGTTCGGGCAGCGCACCCAGCTGTGGTGGGATCTGCCGGTGCGCGAGTCGTTCGCGATCCTGCGGGACATCTACGAGGTGCCGAAAGCCGAACACGCCGCCCGCCTGAAGGAGTTCGACGACATCCTGGAGCTGTCGTCCTTCTGGGACACCCGGGTCCGTCATCTCTCCCTCGGCCAGCGGGTGCGCAGCGACCTGGCAGCCGCGCTGCTGCACGACCCGCCGGTGGTGTTCCTCGACGAGCCGACCATCGGCATGGACGTGGTGGTCAAGGAGCAGGTGCGGGAGTTCCTGCGCCACCAGGTGGAGCAGCGCGGCCGTACGGTGCTGCTGACCACGCACGACATGACCGAGGTGGAGCGGCTCGCCGAGCGGGTGGTGCTGGTCAACCACGGCCGGCTGGTGCTGGACGGCACCCTGGACGAGATCCGGCGCAAGTTCGGCTCGACCTGGCAGGTGCGGGCCACGCTCGCCGACGCGCACGCCGAGGTCGTGCCGCCGCCCGGGACCGCCCTGCTGCGGCACGAGGGCGCGCGGGTCGTCTTCGGCCCCGACGGGCCCGGGGCACCCACCGTCCACCAGGCGCTGAAGGCCGTCATCGAGCGGTACGAGGTCACGGACGTCGCCCTCGACGAGGCCGACCTCGAAGACGTGATGCGGGCCGCGTACGTGCACGTCGAGGAGGTCTGAGTGGCCGCGCCGCACGCCTGGCGCGCCGCCCGCGTCACCCCGCTGGGCGAGCTGAACGCCCCGCCCCGGATGACCGCCGTCGCCCTCCGGCTGGCCGTGCAGGTGGTGCTGGTCTGGTCGCTGTGGCGCGGCCTGTACGCGCACACCGGCACCACCGCGGGGCTGAGCCGCGACCAGGCCGTCACGTACGCCGTACTGGCCGTGCTGGCCTCCCGGCTGCGGGAGCTGGACCAGTACGCGGGCCGGGACACCGTGCTCCAGCACATGCACTTCGGCACGATCGTCTACTGGTACCTGCGTCCGCTGCCCCCGCAGCGCTACTACGCCCTGCGGGCCGCCGGGGAGCAGCTGTACGGGCTGGCGTGGGCGCTGACCGGGTACGTGATCTGCCTGACCGCGGGGGTCGTCGAACCACCCCGCTCGGCGTCGGTGGCCGGTGTGTTCCTGCTGAGCATGCTGCTGGGCCAGTGGGTCCTGTACTACGTCATGCTCGTGCTGGACCAGTTGTGCTTCTGGACGATCCGCAACACCGCGGCGATGCTCATCCTGCTGTTCGCGCAGAACCTGCTGTCCGGGGTGTACGCGCCGCTGTGGTTCTTCCCGGACTGGTTCGTGACGATGAGCGCCTTCCTGCCGTTCCAGGCGACGCTGAGCGTGCCGTTGTCCCTGTACGTGGGGCGGATCCCGCTGTCCGATGCGGCGTTCCAGCTCTCCGTGCAGGCGGGCTGGGTCGTGGTGCTGGCGCTGTTCACCCGGTTGCTGTGGCGGCGGGCCGCCCGGCGTGTGATCTCGCAGGGAGGCTGAGATGTCGCTGAAGGCTCTGCGGATCGTGTGGCGCGTCACCGCGCTCAACTTCCGCGCGCAGCTGGAGTACCGCACCGAGTTCCTGCTGATGATCGCGATCGGGGCGATCTGGCAGGTGTCGGTGATCGTGTTCGCCACGGTGCTGCTGTCCCGGTTCGCCGGGATGGGCGGCTGGGACAGCTCCGACGTGCTGCTGATCCCGGCGACGCGGATGCTCGCGCACGGGCTGTTCGTGCTGTTCCTGGGCCGGATGCACTGGGCCGGCCGGCAGATCCAGGAGGGCCGGGTCGACATCTACCTGATGCGTCCCATGCCGGTCCACCGCCAGATCCAGCTGGCGTTCTTCCCCACCAACGCCATCGGGGACCTGACGGTCGCGGCGGGCCTGATGGTGGGCGCGCTGTCCCGCAGCGACCTGGACTGGACGGCGGGCCGCGTCACCTACCTGATCGCGGCCGTGCTGGGCGGCATGCTGCTGGAGGCGGCCCTGTTCACGGTGGTGGCCAGCGCGGCCCTGCGCTTCCCGGCCGCCGACATGTGGGGCCGCTGGCTGGAGGAACTCCTCGGCACCTTCGGCAGCTACCCGCTGAACGTTCTGCCCAAGGCGGTGGGCGGCTTCCTCACCTTCGGCCTCCCCCTCGCGTTCGTCGCGTACTTCCCGGCGGCGGTCCTGACCGGCCACGGCCACACCACCGGCGTGCCCTATTGGCTGGCGGCCGCCTCGCCCCTGCTCGGACTGCTCGCGTATCTGGGCGCGCGACTGGTGTGGCGGTGGGGGCTGCGGCACTACAGCGGGATCAACGGGTGAGGGTGGCCCGGCTCGCCCGGGTCGCCCGCGGTCAGTCGGGAACCACCAGCGTGGCGGTCTCGCCCGGCTCGACGCCGACCGAGCGGTCGGGCAGTTCGACGTCGATCGGCGGAAGGTCGGACGGCGGCACGGCGATCTCCAGCCGTCCGCTGGTCAGGCGCAGCCGGATGCCCCAGTGGCCCTGGTAGGCGATGGAGAACCCGTAGGACGACAGCTCCGGCAGGGGCACGGGGTCCAGCCACAGCGCCCCGGCGCGGGTCTCCAGGCCGGTCAGTCCCCGCTGGACCAGGTCGAGGGTGCCGGCCATGGCGCCCAGGTGGATGCCCTCGCCGGTGGTGCCGCCCTGCAGGTCGGCGATGTCGCCCCGCAGGGCCTCCTGGCAGAACTTCCACGCCTCGGAACGCCGGCACCGGGCCAGGACCCAGCCGTGCACCAGCCCGCTGAGGGTGGAGCCGTGGCTGGTGCGGGCGAGGTAGTAGTCGACGGTGCGCTGCCAGGTCTCCTCGTCCAGCCCGTAGCCCAACCGGTCGAAGAGTCCCTGCAGTTCGGTCGGCGAGAAGAGGTAGCCGAGCATCAGCACGTCGGCCTGTTTGGAGGCCTTGTAGTGGTTCACGCTGTCACCCTCGGCCTCCAGGATCCGGTCCAGCCGCCGGATGTCGCCGTAGCGCTCCAGGTAGGCGTTCCAGTCGAGCTCCGCGAGGTCGCCGTAGCCCTCGAACTGGCTGATGATCCCGTCGTGGAAGGGGACGTGGAGGGTGCGGGAGACATGCTCCCAGTGCTCCGTTTCACCGTCGTCCAGGTCGGTGCGTTCGACGAGTTCGCGGCGGCGGGGTGCGGGCAGGGTGCGCAGCACGTCCAGGGTGCGGGTGAGCACCCAGGCCGCCATGACGTTGGTGTAGGCGTTGTCGTCCAGGCCGGGCCGCTCTGAGTGCGGGTAGGCCTCGTGGTACTCGTCGGGGCCCACCACGCCCCGGATGCGGTGCCGCCCCAGGGACTCGTCCCAGGTGGCCGAGTCGGCCCAGAAGCGCGAGATCTGCAGCAGCATCTCGGCACCCTTGGTGTGCAGGAACTCGGCGTCGCCGCCGGCCTCGCAGTACTGCCACACGTTGTACGCGATCGCCGAACCGACGTGGTGCTGGAGGTGGGTGTGGTCGGGCAGCCAGCGGCCCGAGCGGGGGTTGAGGTGCAGCCGCTGGCTCTCCTCACGACCGTCGCTGCCGCTCTGCCACGGGTACAGCGCCCCGCGCCGGCCGGTGGCCCGTGCCGCGGCGCGGGCCCGGTCCAGGCGCCGGTGACGGTAGTGCAGCAGGGCGCGGGACACCTCGGGGAAGTGCAGGTTCAGATACGGCAGGACGAAGAGCTCGTCCCAGAAGACGTGCCCGCGGTAGGCCTCGCCGTGCAGTCCCCGGGCCGGCACACCCACGTCCAGGTCGGCGGTGTGCGGCGAGAGGGTCTGGAGCACGTGGAAGAGATGGAGGCGCAGGATGGAGCCGGCTTCGCCCGGGACGTCGAGTTCGGCCCGGCGCCACAGCTGGTCCCAGGCGGTCCGGTGCGAGGCCGGCAGTCCGTCGAAGTCCGGTGCCGCGCTCACCCGCTCCACCGCTGCCTGCAGCGGGTCGCTGATCGCCAGGTCGCGCGAGGTGTGGAGGGCGACGGTCTTGTCGACGGTCTCGGTGCGACCGGGGGTCAGGGACAGCGTGAGCCGCTGAACGGCCCGCGTGGGTCCGGGCGCGTCCGTGATGGGCGCCGGGGCCGTCAGCCGGGCGGCCAGGGCGACGCGGATGTCGGAGGTGCGGGTGCGGCAGCGCAGCCACACCGTGCCGGGCGTGGCGGTACCGGTCTGCACATGGGTCAGGTGGCTGCCGTCCAGGTCGCGGTAGCGCGGCACTCCGGCATTGGTGACCGACCCGTCGATCGCCGCCTCCACCTCCAGCTCGGCGGCGCCGCCCTCGGCGGTGAACTCGGTGCGCAGCGCGGCGATGTGCGGATCGGCCATGTGCACCAGCCGCAGCTGCCTTACGGTCAGCGCCCGCCCCTCGCCGAGGGTGTAGCGGGTGCGGCGCTCCAGCAGCCCCACCTCCAGGTGGAGGGTCTGGCGGTGGTCCAGGACGGTCGCCGTGTCCGGCGTGAGCCACTCCCCGCCCGCGAGGCGGTAGCGCAGCGGCAGCCAGTCGGGGAGGTTCACCAGGTCCTCGTTCTCCACCCGGCGTCCCGCGACCTCGGAGGTGAGGCGGTTGTAGCAGCCGGCCACGTAGGTGCCCGGGTAGTGCACGTCGTCCGCCCCGCATTCGGGCAGCGCCCCTCGGGTGGCGAAGTAGCCGTTGCCCAGGGTGCACAGCGACTCGCGCAGCCGTTCCTCGGCGGGACGGTATCCCTCGTACTCCAGCGTCCGGTCCGTCACGGGGCTGTCTCCTCCTAGACGCGCTGCGGTACGACGGCCACCGGGCAGCCGGCGTGGTGCAGCAGCGTGTGGGCCACCCTGCCGAGCTGCAGCCCGAAGTGGCCCTGCCGGCGCCGGGCCCCGAGGATCACCAGGTCGGCCGCGGCCGAGCGGTGCACCAGCACCTTGCGGGCCGGGCCCTCGACCGTCGTCCGGTGCACGCGTACACCGGGGTACTCGGCCGTAACCTCGCGGAGCAGCCCGTCGAGCTCGGCGCGGGCCCGCTCCTCGTGATCCCGGTCGGGTGACTCGGCGGGCGCGGCCGCGCCGGTGGTCTCGTGCGCGGGGCGGCGCCAGGTCCGGATCACGTCCAGAACGCACCCGCGGGCCTCCGCCTCACGGAAGGCGAATCGTGCCGCCTCCTCACTGGTGTCGGGGTATCCGGCCCCGAGAAGGATCCGTTCGTGTGTGCCGGCCAGGCCGGCCTGGTCGCCGCGCACCACGACCACCGGGCAGTGCGCGCGGGCGGCGACCGCCAGTCCGACGGAGCCCAGCAGCAGTCCCTGCAGCTCGCTGCGGCCCTGCGACCCCGTGATCAGGGCGGTGGCGTTGTTGCCCGCGTGCAGGAGGGCGTCCGCCCCGTCGTCGAGGAGGACGTCGGTGGACACCTTCACGTCGGGGTTGCGCCGCCCGGCGCGCTCCGCCGCGGAGGCGACGATGTGTCCGGCCATCACCTGCGCCGTGGGGCGGTCCGGACCGTCCGACGGAGTGAGGTCCTCGTACCGTTCCCAGAGGGAGCCGTGGACCAGCCGCAGGGGAAGACCGTGCCGGGCGGCCTCGTCCACCGCCCAGTCGACCGCCAGGAGGCTGCCGTCCGATCCGTCGACGCCCACGACCAGAGGAAGCTCCATGGTCATCGTTCCCACCGCCTCGTGCTCGGGCAGCCCGCAGATCCACTCCCACCGTCGCACCTCCGGCAGCCGGGCGCGAGGGGCGACCGGGCCTCTGCCGGGGCCGTACGGCCCGTGGCGGGCACCCCAGGCACCCGCCGGAGTCAGCGGGCTGGATGCATGCGGAACGCGCGGGTCGCGCGCGACCCGCGGGCCGGGCCGACGGGCCCGCTCCCTCGGCCACGGCGGACCGGCCGGCCGGTCGTGCGTGGCACTCGCGCCGTGCCTGTGCCACCTGGGCGCGAAGGCCGCTGAGCGTGGTGCGCGCCTACGGGGTCGACGCGGAGGCCGCGCGGGGGCCCTGTGCGCCCGGGACCACGGGTCCGACCGTGCGAGCGCGACCAGGCCGGCCGGGTGGTCGTCGGCCGACTGCACTCGTCACGCTCGGCCGCTCGGCCGCTCGGTCGCTCGGAGGATCGGCCGCTCGGAGGATCGGCCAGTACACACCGTACGGCAGACGGATCCGGGTATGAGCCGCCCTCAGGTATGAGCTGCCCTCAGCCGGTCATGCGTTTCCGCCACTGCGGCCCGACCCGCTCCCACTCCGCGTCCCACTCGGCGAGACGCCGCCGGTCCAGTCGCGCGCGTGCGAGTCGTCCGACGGTCCACACCGCGGCTGTGGTGCCGGTTCCGGCCAGGACACCGGTGGCGGCCGCCTGGATCATCGCCTCCGTCGGGTTGAGCGGCGCGTCGACCAGTTCACCGGTGCGGTCCGTCCACACCGTCACCCGGGTTCCCGCCGCGGCGGCGGGCTCGACCTCGGTCCGTCCGGTGTGTGTCGAGCCGCCCGGGGCGGTCCAGCGCACCGTGGCCCACACCGTGTCGCTGCGCGAGCCGTCCGCCGTGGCCTGCGAGGACTTCGGCGCCCGTTCGGTCAGCACGGCGGACACGGCGTGCGCCTTCGCGCGCTGCGCCGCGAGGGCCCGGTCCGCCGCTCCGGCCGCGATCAGGCCCGCGATCGCTCCGCCCAGCACGGCGAGGACGCAGGTGAGGAGCACGATCCAGGCCTCGACGCGGTCGCTGCGGCGCCGGAGCGGATTGCTCCGCCACCGCCACAGCCGCACCCTGTCCGCGTTCCCGTGTCGTGTAACCGCCATCGCGTTCACCCCCTCACGGGCGTGATTCCAGTGTGCTCCGCCACCGCCCCGGAGCGCCTGCGCGGTGGGAAGCGCGGAAAAGGCGTGCCGGCCCGGCAGGGCCTTTCCGCGCCTGGTCAGGACCGCTCGGGGACGACCGCGACGGGGCAGGCCGCGTGGTGCAGCACGGCGTGGGTGACGCGGCCGATCTGAGGGCCGAAGGGTCCGATGGGCTGCCTGGCGCCGACCACCAGGAGGGCGGCACCGGCCGAGGCGTCGAGCAGCACCGTGCGAGCGTGGCCCTCGACGAGGCGCCGGCGCACCTCGACGGACGGGCATTCCCCGGCCGGCGCGCGCAGCCCCGCCTCCAGGGCCTCCTCCGCGCGTCGCCGCTGAACGGGGTCCGGCCCGCCGGTGAGCGGCGGCTGGTCGGCGCTCTCGTACGCGGGCCGGTGCCAGGCCCGCACGGCTTCCAGCGGTACGCCGCGCCGTGCCGCCTCCCGGAAGGCGAACCGCACCGCCTCCGAGTCCGCCGGCTCGTCGGGGACTCCGACGACGATGCGGCCGTCCCGTACCCCGGTCCCGGCCGGGTTGTCGTGGTCGCCGCGTACGACGATCACCGGGCCGTCGGCGTGCCCGGCCACGGCCAGGCTGACGGAGCCCAGGAGCAGCTCGGCGGCGCCCCCGCGGCCGCGGGATCCCAGGACCAGCGCGCCCGCGTCGTGCGAGGCCCGGCGGAGTACGGGTACCGGCCCCTCGGCCACGACCTCGGAGGTGACCTTCAGGCCGGGCACCCGCCGCCGGGCACGCTTCGCCGCGGTCACCGCGAGGACGTCGGTGAGCACCTGCTCCGACGTTCCCGGCCCCGAGGCGAAGACGGCCCGTTCGTAGCGCTCCCACAGCGACGCGTACACCACGCGCAGCGGAACCCCGCGCAGCGCCGCCTCGTCGGCCGCCCAGTCGACGGCCCGCAGGCTGGACTCGGAGCCGTCCACACCGACGACAAGCGGCCGGTCCATGCGTCATCGTCCTGACTGGGCAGCCGGTCCGGGACGACGGCGGCCGGTGCTCGTGCGGGGCATTCTCTCCACCTCCGGAGCAAGGCTGACGGTTCGAGCATCGCGTCGACCGGACGCCCCGGTGGAGGGGCCATAGGTCCCGGTCCGGATCCGACCGGCCCTATGGCGTGCGCGGGCCCGGGGCATCGGCGTGACTGGTGCCGATCGGTCCCGGTGCGTGATGATCATCGGTCCCGGTGCGTGATGATCGTGATTCAGGGCCGGCCCGGCCGCTGCCCGACCCCCGGATCGGGGTGAGCAGGGCCGTCGCCGCCAGCAGGACGCACGTCGCTCCGGCGGCCAGGGCGACCGGTGCCGTGCCCTGTTCCTCCGCGGCCCAGGTGAGGAGGGCCGCGCCGACGGGGGCCGCCGCGTACTGCAGGGTCCAGAAGGCGGAGGTGACCCGGCCCAGGAGGTGTTCGGGGGTGACCTCCTGACGGAGCGACATCGAGCAGGTGCCCGCCATGCCCGCGCAGGCGAGGAAGGCGGCGCTCAGTGCCCCGACGACGGGCACGTCACGGGCCCAGCCGAGGCCGGCGAAGGCCACTCCGCACACCGCGACCGAGCCCGTCCAGGTCGGCCCGAAGCCGAGACGACGGCGGACCCGGGCCACCAGCAGGGCGCCGGTGATGGTGCCGAGCGCGCCGAGTGCCATGACGGTGCCGACCGTGCCGTCGTCGTGGCCGAGGTCGTGCTTGAGGTGGTAGATGACCAGGTCGTTCAGGCCGAGCGTGAGGAAACTGAAGCCGAACAGCAGGGCGGTGAGCGAGCGCAGCACCGGATGGCCGTAGAGGAAGGCGATGCCGGTGCGCAGGTCCCGCCACAGCCCCTGGCGCTCGCCCGTCCGCTCGTCGCCGGCCGCGCGCGTCCGGAACCGTACGAAGAACAGGCACGCCGCCGACACCCCGAAGCTGGCCGCGTCCACGCCCACCGCCGCGGCCGGTCCGGACCAGGCGGTGACCAGACCCGCGCACAGCGGCCCGAAGACGCCCGCCGCGGCTGCGGTGGCGTTGAGCCGGCCGTTGGCCTCGGTGAGCCGCTCCGTACCCACCAGGCCGCGCACGACGGTGACGTAGCCGACCGCGAACAGCATGCCGACGGCCTCGCACAGCGGCAGCACCACGTACAGCAGCCAGATCTGCGGGCCGAGCAGCCACACCAGGGGGATCGCCCCGTACAGGCCCATGCGCACCAGGTCGCAGCCGATGAGCAGCCGGCGCCGGTCCACCCGGTCCACCACCGCCCCGGCGAACACCGCCGCCACGACCGCCGCCGCCCCGCCGACCGCGGTCAGCAGCCCCATCCGCGCGACCGAACCGGTGGCGTCCAGAACCAGCAGGGGCAGGGCGATGAGCGCGAAGGAGTCGCCGAGCACGGAGAGGGTCTGCGCGAGCCAGAAGATCCCGAAGTCACGCTGCCGCCACAGCGGACGGGTGCCGAGCAGGCTCTCGTCGACGGTGTCCGCGAGGGTGCCGCCGCCGGGATCGTCCTCGTGCCGCGCCGTCTCGTGGGTCATGCCGTGCGTGCCTTCTGCGGCGTCTGCGCCCCTCGCACCCGTGCTGCCCGTGCGGCCCGTAAGTTCCGTACCGTCCGACGGTCCGTCATGACGCCTCCCCCGCGTCCCGGTTCCCCGGCAACCATACGGCCCCCGCGGCGACCGCTGGTCCAGAACCTGCCGCGGCACGCCTGACGCCGGGGCGTTGCCCCCTGTTTTCCCGAAGGCCCTTGCGCCACAGGGGTGTTGCCCCCGAACCTGAGCACCGTTCACCTTCCCCCCGCTCGCTCCCCCGACCGGAGACGCCCCCCATGAAGAGACTGATCGGCACCCTCATGGCCACCGCACTGGCCGTCACGGGCCTCGCCGCCACCTCCGCGACGCCCGCCGCCGCCGCGGACTCCGGCTCCTTCAACGTGCTCACCTACAACGTCGCGGGCCTCCCCGAGGGCCTGAGTTCCGGCAGTCCGGCGAAGAACACCCCGCTGATCTCCCCCCGCCTCGGGGCGTACGACATCGTCAACGTGCAGGAGGACTTCAACTACCACGCCGCCCTGTACGCGGGCGACGACCACCCCCACCGCACCGCGACCAGCGGCGGAGTCCCCTTCGGGGACGGCCTCAACACCCTCTCGGACCATCCCTTCGAGGACTTCCAGCGGGTGAAGTGGAACAACTGCACCGGCACCAACTGCCTGACCCCCAAGGGCTTCTCGCTGGCGCGGGTACGGCTCGCGGAGGGTGTCTTCGTCGACCTCTACAACGTGCACACGAACGCGGACTCGACGGACGACGCGCTCGCCGCCCGCCGGGCCAACATCGAGCAGCTCTCCGACTTCATCCAGGCCAACTCCGCGGGCAACGCGGTGATCGTCATGGGCGACACGAACACGAGGTACACCCGCGCCGGCGACAACATCCGCACACTCCTGACCGAGAACGGCCTGACCGACGCGTGGGTCCAGCGGGTGAAGGGCGGGAAGCCCCCGGCCCAGGGCAGTGACCCGCTCCTCTGTTCCACCACGGCACCCGCCCAGGACTGCGAGGTCGTGGACAAGGTCCTCTACCGGGGCAGCAGGCTGCTGAGCCTGAACGCGACGCGCTACCACAACGACTGGGCGTCCTTCCTGGACTCGGCCGGCAACAACCTCTCCGACCACTTCCCGCACACGGTCGACTTCTCGTACACGCTCAACTCCGCCCTGCGGGCGAGCGACTTCTTCGGCGGCCCGCACGGCACGGCCTTCAACGACGCGGACGACCTGCCGGCGACCCCCGCTCCCCGCACCCTCACGCTGCGCGGCAGCGCCCGCCTGGACGCGGTGTCCCTCACCCACGACGGCGGTACGACCCTCACCCACGGCGGCACGGGCGGCACGGCGGCGTCCCTGACGCTGGCCCCGGGAGAGCACCTGATCTCGGTGAAACTGACACAGGGCAAGAAGGACGGCCGCACCCGCCTGTTCTCGGCGGCGTTCACGACCGACGCGGGACGGACGGTGTCCGCCGGTACGGCCACGTCCGACGCGAAGACCTTCACGGCCCCGGCCGGCCGGCAGATCGTCGGGTTCACGGGTCGCGCGGGCGACGAGGTCGACAAGCTGGGGGTGATGTACGCGCCGATCCGCTGAGGCCCGTACTAGGCTCTCTCCCTCTCTCCGCCCACGACACGGCACCGTCCGAGAGGTAGCCCCGAGAACCCATGCCCAGAGCCGGCCTCACCCCCGACCGTCTCGTCGCCGCCGCGGCCGACCTCGCCGACGAGGCCGGCTTCGAGCGTGTCACCCTGTCCGCCCTGGCACGCCGCTTCGGGGTGAAGGACGCGAGTCTCTACTCGCACGTCAGGAACCTGCAGGACCTCCGCACCCGTATGGCCCTCCTCGCGGGCGGCGAGATGATCGACAGGATCGCGGCGGCGGTCGAGGGGAGGGAACCCGGCCGGGACACGCTCGGCGCCTTCGCCGGCGCCTACCGGGCCTACGCCCTGGAGCACCCCGGCCGCTACGCCGCGACCCAGATCCCCGTCGATCAGACCCTCGTCACCGGCTCCCCCGCGATGCGCCGCACGGCCGAGGTCACCTACGGCATGCTCCGCGCCTACGGCCTGGAGGAACCCGACCTCACCGACGCGGTACGCCTGCTGCGCAGCACCTTCCACGGCTACTGCGCCCTGGAGTCGACCGGCGCCTTCGGCGCGTCCCGTGACGTACAAGTGTCCTGGGACAGGGCGATCGACGCCCTGCACGTACTGCTGCAGAACTGGCCCGGCGAGGGGACGACAACCGATGCATGACGCAGCCGACTCCCTAGCGGAGACATACGCCCTCGGGCCCGGCCCCTGGACCATGACCCCGGTCACCCGGGGGGCCCTGGGCCAGATCTGGAAGCTCTCCGGGAACGGATCCTCGTGGGCCGTGAAGGAGCTCCTCTTCGGCTGCGACGAGACGCAGGTCGGCCGGGAGGCCGCGTTACGGGACGCCGCGGCGGACCTGGGCATCGTCTCGCCCCGGCTCCACACCGACCGGCACGGCGCCCACGTCTGCCGTCCCGGCTCCTCCGGCGGGTCGTCCGTGAAGCTTTACGACTGGGTCGAGGGCACCACGGCAGACGCCTCCGACCCCGGCATCCTGGACTGGTTCGGACGGACCATGGCGCTGCTCCACCAGGCCGGTGACGGCACCGTCGAGACGCCGGGCGACTGGTACGAGCGGTGCCCCGATGACGCCGACTGGGAGGACGTGCTCAAGAAGGTGCGGGACGCCGGCCTGCCGTGGGCGGAGGAGCTCGGCCGCTTCGTCGCCACGTCCGCGCCGCAGCTGGCCCACTGGGTGACACCGTCGGCCCCGGGCGGCCTCGTGACCTCGCACCTCGACCTGCAGCCCCAGAACGTCCTGGTCGGCCCGGACGGCCCGGTCCTCCTCGACTGGGACAACGCCGGGCCCGTCTCGGCGGAGCGGGAGTTCGCGCGGGCCGTGTTCGTCTGGTCGGGCGGCAACGAGGTGAACGCCGACGCCGCCCGGCGCCTGACCCGGGCCTACCGCGGTGCCGGAGGCCGGGCCGTCGTCACGGGCCCGGAGTCGTTCTCGATGCTCTTCGCCACAGCTCTGAACTACATCCACGTGCAGGCCGAGACGGCCGTCGATCCCGCCGTGACCGCCGCACAGCGCGAGTTCGCGGGCGAGCAGGTGGTCACCTGCCTGCGCGACGTGCCGGACCTGGCCGCGGTGTCACTGCTGGTCGCCGCGCTCGACGTCTGACGGCCCTCGTCGTCTACTGGCCGTCGTCCGCCGCCGGGACGAGACCCGCCACCTCCCCGTACGACGGTGCCGCACCACTCGGCGTCCGGCCCGCCCCGATGTCCGCCATCGCCTCCAGGGCCGCGCCCAGCGCCCGTCGGTACAGCAGCGAGCCGACGCTGATACGACGTACGCCGGCCTCGGTGAGATGGGCGATCGACGGACCGCCCGGCGAGTAGAGGACGTTGAGGGGGGTGTCCAGCCGGCGTACCAGGGTGGCGATCACCCGCAGGTCGGTGAGGCCGGGGACGAACACCCCGTCCGCACCCGCCTGCCGGTACGCGTCAAGGCGGGCGAGGGTTTCCGCGGCGTCACCTTCGCGGCGCCAGTAGGTGTCGGTGCGAGCGTTGACGAACAGGCCCGGAGCGGCCCTCTTGACCGCGGTGATCTTCGCCGCCAGCCGGTCGACGGGCCCGCAGCCGTCCTCCAGGTTGATGCCGGCGACCCCGACGGCGTACAGCTCCCGCGCGAACTCCGCCACCTCGTCCGCGTCCTCGCTGAAGCCCTCCTCGGCGTCGACGGACAGCAGGAACGGCCCGGACCCGAGGGCGAAGGCCAGCCGGAGCGTCTCCTCACGGGTCGCCGCCACCGCGTCCGGCAGACCCGCGACGGCGGCGACGCCCAGGCTGGTCGTGGCGATCGCCCGGTATCCCCGTGCCGCCAGTATCCGCGCCGACGCGCAGTCCCAGGCGTTGGGCAGAAGGAGCGGCTCGTCGGCACGGTGGAGGTCGGCGAAGGTGGTGGCCGTCCCCACGGTCTGTCGCTGCTTCGGGTGTGCGCTCATGAGCCCACGCTAGGTCCGGGTCGCTTCGGCCCCGACCGAAGTACGTGCGTCAGCGAACCTCCCCCGGTGCGCTCGAGCATGCCCCGGAGACCCGTCCCGGGCCGGTGGGCGGCGCCCCCTCCACGTGCTCGACCATCCGGCGCATGACCTCCACGGGCAGCGCCCGGCTCTCGGCAGCCGTGTCCGCGGTGCGGGTGTCCCGCAGCAGTCGGGCCAGGACGCGGGCCGGCAGCCGGGGATGGACCGTGGCGGCGTTCCGGATGTGCTCGTGGGCGTCTTCGGTCAGCCGCGCGGCGGCCGCGGGCGGCAGCCGGGGGTCGTACACCGCCCGGCACCGCACCTCGGCACTGGGATCCCTGCTGAGTCGCTCCACCACGTCAGGTGTGGAGTCCGGATCGTCGAGGGCCAGCCGGCGCATCCGCGGGTTCGGGTCGTCCACGTAGCGCAAGAGGTCACTGCGGGGGAAGTGGGGATGACTCCGTGGGCGGTCCGGGACGGTGAGACTGCCGGTCCACCACTGCCACACCCGCAGGAGCATGTCCGCGGGTGCGTCGTCACAGCACTCAGCGAGGAAGAGCTGTACGACACGGTCGTCGTCGCGGGCGAGGCGTGCGACCACGTCCGCCGGGAGGCGCCGGGCCCTGGCGACGCTCCTGCGGACGAGTGGGTGGGCGGAGGCGGACAGGCGGCGCATCGCCTCGTCGTCGTGGTGAAGGGCCTCGACCCAGTCGAGCGTGTGGTAGTGGACGCCGGGGTCGAAGTCGATGCGGATGCCCGCCCGTTGCGTTTCGGTGAGGTCGGCCCGCGTCGACACGGCGAAGCGGACGCCGTCGTCGGGGTCGTCGCCCAGGAGGGCGACCAGGTCCGGGTCCAGGCGGGGGTTCCGGGCGAGGGCGAGGCGTTCGGACCGTCCGCCGTGCCGGGCCAGGTGTGCGGCCAGCTCGCGCTCCAGGCGGCAGCTCTCGAGTGCGTCGGGCTCGAGGTCCCGGGCCTCGTACACCGCCCGGGGCAGGGGATGCTCCCGGTGGTGCAGCAACCGGGCCTGCGCGCGCACCTCGCCCGCCGGGTCGCCCAGCAGGGCCGTGCGTCCGGCGGCGTCGAGGTGCGGCCAGGCCGAGGGGCAGGCCGCCGCGCGCACGGTCGCCTCGGGGTCGGCGGCCAGAGCGACCAGCAGGGAGGGGGGAAGGTTCCGGTGCCGGGCGGCCTCGGCCCGCACCCGCGCGGACGGGTCGGTGGCGAGCTCGCGGTAGCTGTCCTCAGTGAGCTCAGCCCGGCGGTCCGCGGCCACCATGGCGAGGATCCAACGGTGCCGCTCGTCATGCTCGCCACGGATCAGCCGAGCCCACTGATCGGGTGTCACGTCCGGCTGGAACTCGGCCGCGAGCTCCCTGAGCTTCCAGTCCGGGTGGGCCAGCACCGCGTCCACGACGTCCGCCGGCAGGGGGCTGTACAGGACGTAGGGGTCTTTCTCCATGAGCCGGACGCGCAGGTCCAGGGGCGCGGCCCGATTGCGCGCGAGTCCGCGGGCCCAGGCGGCCAGCAGTTTCTCCGTCGGCGCGGGCCCCGCGAAGAGTGACGCCCAGGCGTCCGCCCGCTCCTGCGGCGTCTCCCGGCCGGCTGCCCGGGCCTCGTCCTCCTGCCGCTCCTTGAGCCGGTTCTCGGCGATCAGCCAGACGTCGTACTCCTCTGTCGTCGCCGCCACCAGCGCACCGCCGTCCATCGACAGCGTGACGAACTCCGGCTGCCCGGGCCGCTCGCCCAGGACGGCCGCGAGACGCCAGGAGTCGGTGAGCCGGACCCGGGTCCAGAACTCGCTCACGGCGTGCGTCCAGTTCCCGGCCACCGAGATCAGGAACGTCCCGTCCCCGGCGAGGACGCCCGCCTCGGACGCCAGCCGGTGCCACTGCCGGTCGACCTCGTCGGCCAGGTCGGACCGCTCCGAGCGCACGGACACGGCAGGCTCGGTCCCGAACGCGATCACCCGGCGCCACGCGGACCGGGGCGGCAGCACCTCCTCCACCCGCCAGTCGCCCACGATCTCCAGTCCGGCCCGCCGCAGCAGGACGGCGAACTCGTCTCTCCCACCCGTCATGGCCGCCATACTGCCCGGTACTCAGGTGACGTTCACACCGGAATCGTCGAGGCGGACCCTCACTTCGGGGCCGCCGTCCCAGCGGACCGTCAGCTCCCCGTCGTCGGACCCGGTGACGGCGACGGCCTCCGCCAGTGGAACGGGGTCCGTCTCCGCCGTCAGCCGGGCCAGGGCGACGAAGAGGGTGGCGTTCTCGGTGGTGGAGCCGGTGAGGGTCTCGTCCAGGCCGATCACGGGCAGGAGTTCCGCCCGGACACCCTCCGTCGCCGGCCAGCCGGTCACCCGCACCAGCGTGCCCGGTTCGGCCTCCGACACCCAGTGGGCCCGCACCTCCGCCGCTCCCCGGGCCAGCACGACGCTCGTCACCCGTGCTCCCCCGGCCGCCGTGTGCCGCGAGGCCGCCCAGCCCTCGCCGGCGCCCAGCGGTTCGATGTCCGTGCGGCTCGGATCCTCCCCCACGAACACGCTGTTGTCGTGCGACGGGGCCGGAGCCGTCACGGTCGAGTAGGCCAGCCGCGTGTAGTACGGGTCGTAGCGGACGTCCTCGCTGCCGTGGTTGTGCAGGCGGACCACGCCGTCGGAACGGGTGGACTGGAGCAGCCAGTTGGGCGGGCCGACCGGGGTGACGGCGTCCGTGCGCTCGACTGGGCCGGGCTCCTCCTCAGCCGTCCACACCTCGTGATCGGCCGGCAGGAGCAGGCCGAGGAAACCCTTGCTCGCCCAGTACGGGGAGGCCGGGCCCGAGTAGCCCTGGAGGACGGACTCGTCGGGGCCGAGCCAGCCCAGGGTGAGCAGGCCCCGGTCGTCGACCGCGCCCCGGTCCAGGAAGTAGCGCAGGGCTCCGGAGGCGAGGCGCCGGGTCTCGCCCGGCGTCAAGGGGGTACGGCCGGTCAGCGTGCCCAGCCACAGCGGGGCCGTCGTCGCGAAGCGGTAGGTCAGGGAGCGCCCCTGGTGCATGGGCGCGCCGTCACCGCCGAACAGGCGGGCGTAGTCGGAGAGGTGGCGCGACAGGCGGTCGCCGTACAGCTCCAGCAGCCGTTCGTCCCGCTCCAGCCAGGCGTGGAGCACGGGGTACAGGTGCATCGCCCAGCCGTTGTAGTAGTCGAACTTGCGGCCGTCGCCGTCGGTGTACCAGCCGTCGCCCACGTACCACTGCTCGATGCGCTCCAGGCCGCGGTCGATCGCCGTGCGGGACGCGTCCGGCCGGTGGCCGATCTCGGCGAGGAAGCCGCCCACCGTGACCGGGAACAGCTCCCAGTTGCAGGGCCAGGGTTCGGCGGTGAGCGCGTCGCCGAGCCAGTCGGCCGCCCGCTGCCGTACACCGTCGTCCAGCCGGTCCCAGAGCAGGTCCCTGGTCAGGCGCAGGGCCAGGGCGATCGACGCCGCCTCCACCAGCGGCTGGCTGCGGTCCCCGATGCGGGGCCAGACGCCCGAGACTCCGGCGGCGAGGCCGTCGGCGTAGCGCTCCAGGGCCTTCTCGTCGCGGCGGAAGGCGGCCAGCAGCAGGGTGCGGGCGTAGCCCTCCAGGCCGTCGGAGAGGCGGCCCGACCAGCTGGTGCGGTCGCCGGGCAGGTGGTACAGCGCGCGGTCCCGCGTCGCGTACGGTTCGACGGCGGTGAGCAGGGTGTCCGCCGCCGCCTCCCAGTGGGCGCGGGTGTAGCCGGTGAACGGGGACGTGGTGCGGTCGGCGGGAGGCAGCTGCATCGGTTCTCTCTCGTGCTCAAAGACTTCGTACTCAAAGCTCTCGTGCTCAAAGCTTCGTACTCAAAGGCTTCGCGGCCGGGACGTCCGGGACGGCCGGAGCAGGTGGAACCTGGAGCGCCCCGGTTCCGGTCGGGGCGCCCCAGGGGTTCATTCGACCCGCACCTTGCTCTTCGGCACTAGACGCCGGGTGACGAGTTCGTCGCGGACCAGGCCCGCGTAGACCGTGGCTCCGCGCACGGAGGTGTGCGTGTTGTCCCGCGCCTCGTTGTAGAGGTACAGAGCCTTCGAGGCTTCCACGCCCAGCGACTCGACGAGTGCCTTCGTCTTCGCGGTCAGGTCGATCAGCGGGACCCCCCGCGCGGCGGCGACGGCGCGTGTGACCGCCGGGTGGTCGACGCCCAGCCCGTTGACCAGGAGCGCGGTTCCGTTGTTCAGCGTGCCGTCGGAGTTGAACCAGCGCCGCACGATGGGAGTGACAAGGACCGGCTGTCCGCCCCGCTCCCGGACTCCCGCCACCAGGCTCTCGAGGTTGGCCCGGTAGGTGGCCTCGTCCGTGGTCTTGTCGTTGTGGGCGAGCTGGACGAGGACCAGGTCGCCGGGGCGGATCAGGGGCCGTACGGTGGCCCACAGCCTCGGGTTCCCCAGATAGGAGACCGTACTCTCGCCGGAATCGGCGTAGTTGGCGACGGAGAGGCCCTTGGCGAGGTACTGGGGCAGTTGCTGGCCCCAGCCGGAGTAGGGGTCGCCGGGCTGGTCGCAGACGGTGGAGTCACCGACCAGGAAGATCTGTCGGGGGTGCCGGGCCGGGGTGACCCTGATGTCGGCGAGGGCGGGGGCCGTGCCGCCGATCCGCAGGTCGAGGCCGGGGGTTCCGTCGGGGCCGGTGGGCTCGCCCTCGGGAGTGCGGACGTTCACGGTGAAACTGCGGGTGACGCGCTTGCCCGCAGCCGCTGCCGTCTCGGGAAGCAGGGAGCGGCGGGTCTCACCGCTGACGCTCGTGCTGGAGGCGGCGTCTCCGCCGAGGGTGACCCGCACGTCGTAGGTGCCCGGCGGGACGTCGAAGTGGCAGGTGCCGGCGGTGCACTGCGCGAGGCCCGGGGACGGCCGGCCCGTGTGGGCCTGGGCCGGCACGGACGACAACGCGGTACCCAGGGTCACCGCCGCCATGACGGCGATGCTGAAACGTCTCACTCGGCGCTCCTCCCGGCGGACGACAAGACATGGACCTGGACCGTACCGCGCTTGACAAGCGCTTTCTAGACCTTGAGCGGCTTTACCGAGATCCCGAGCCACACACGAGCGAAAGCCCTTTCGCAAAATCGATTCAACTGTCACCCTCGCTCCCACCCGCACTTCCCCCCACCTCCCGGAGGAGGCACCCCATGTCCGGATCCGCGAACAGACCGGTCGGCCGCCGCACCTTCGTCCTCGGCGCCACCGCGGCAGCCGGCACCGCCCTCACCGGCACGGCGCACGCCGCCGGCTTCGGCTGGACCGACGACGGGTCGAACTACGTCGTCGACACCGGCGCCCAGCTGGTCTTCAAGGTCAGCAAATCCACCGGCGATCTGACCTCCCTGGTCTACCGGGGCACGGAGTACCAGGGCTACGGAGGCATGAACTCGCACATCGAGTCCGGCCTCGGCACGTCCACCGTCGGGATCAGGCAGTCCGGTCCGACGATCCTCGTCTCCGTCACGCACGGCACACTGAAGCACTACTACGCCGCCCGCAGCGGCGAGAACAACGTCTACCTGTGGACCAACAAGGCCGACGCGTCCGTCTCGGCGACCCGGTACATCGTGCGCGTGAGGAAGGGCGCGTTCCTCAACGACGAGCCCGACTCCTACACGTACGCGCCGACCACCATCGAGGCGTCGGACGTGTTCCGGAAGTCCGACGGGCAGACCCGCTCCAAGCACTACTCCCGGCGGCGCGTCATGGACTACGACTACATCGGCTGGTCCGCCGGAGGGGTCGGTCTGTGGGTCGTACGCAGCAATCACGAGAAGGCCTCCGGGGGCCCCTTCTACCGCTCCCTGCTGCGCCACCAGAGCGCGGACGGCGGCGGACTGTACGAGATCCTCTACTACGGACAGAACCAGACCGAGGCGCAGCGCTTCGGCCTGCAGGGCCCGTACGTCATCGCCTTCACGGACGGCGGTGCGCCCTCCTCGTCGCTGTTCCCGGGGACGCTGACCACCCCGTGGGCCGACTCGCTCGGCATCTCGGGGTACGTGCCGGCGAGCGGCCGGGGCAAGGTCGCGGGCGTCGGGATCTCCGGCCGGAACACGGCGTACCCGTACACGGTCGGGCTGGCCAACGCGGCGGCGCAGTACTGGGGTTCGGCGCGGGCTTCGGACGGCTGGTTCTCCATCCCGGGTGTGCTGCCGGGGACGTACGCGCTGACCGTCTTCAAGGGCGAACTGGCGGTGTACACCACGTCGGTGAGCGTGTCGGCGGGTGGCACCACCACCCTGAACACGATCGCGATCCCGTCGTCCAACGACCCGTCCAACGCGAGCGCGATCTGGCGGATCGGGGACTGGAACGGCACGCCGGCCGGATTCAAGAACGCGGACCTGATGACGTACGCGCATCCGTCCGACGCGCGGGCCGCGTCCTGGACCGGGAACGTGGTGGTCGGCAACGGCGAGACGGCGGCCTTCCCCTGCTACCTCTGGAAGGACGTCAACAGCGGGATCCTGGTGTACTTCCGGCTGACGGCGGCCCAGGCGGCCGCCGCGCACACCCTGCGCATCGGCGTCACGACGGCCTACGCGAACGGCCGCCCCCAGGTCACCGTCAACGACACCTGGACCTCGGCGATCCCCTCCCCGCCCACTCAGCCCAACACCCGTTCTCTGACCAACGGTTCCTACCGCGGCAACAACCACACGTTCACGTACACCGTCCCGGCGTCCGCCTGGAAGACGGACGCCGGTCAGTACAACGTGCTCAGGATCGACGTGGTGAGCGGGTCGGGGGCGGCCGGCTTCCTCAGCGCCGGGACCGCGATCGACGCGATCGACCTCCTGGCCTGAGGGTTACCGGATCATGTGCCGCGCGTCCACTGCTGGTTGGTCCCTCCGTTGCACGCATACGTGATGACCGCGGCGGAATTGGCGGTGGACGCGCCGTTCACGTCCAGGCACTCCCCGGTGGCACGCGATCTGACGTTCACGTACGAGCCGGTGGTGGTCAGCGACCACTGCTGGCTCGTCGCGGAGGCGTCGCAGTTCTCCTGCGTGACCGTGTTCGCGTTCTCCTGCACGCACAGGGAGCTGTTCCGGACCATCAGCTGGTAGTAGCCGCTTCCGACGGACTTGAACCAGTACCTCTGGTTGGTACCGCCGTTGCAGTCGTACTGCTTGAGCTGGGCGCCCGGCCAGAGCGACTGGCTCGTGACGTCCGCGCACTTTGAGGAGTGGCGGGCGATGAGCGTGTTGTACGTGGCGTTGGTCCCGCTGACGGTTCCGGCGGCGGTGTCGACGGTGACCTCCGGCGACCAGGACATGGACATCGTGGTCGAGCCCGAGAAAGTCAGCGGAAGCCACACGTACCGGGAGTCGTTGACGGTGCCGCCGAAGGAGTTGCCCCAGCGGTCGCCCATGTACAGGTACGAGGTACCCGAGGTGCCCTGCACGGGCAGGACGAACGCGGTCTGCGAGCCGTACGTCGTCGAGTCGCCGATGTTCTTCATGGCGGACCAGGGCCCGGCGAGGTTCGTGGCGGTGGCGTACTGCTGCTGGTTGGGGTTCCAGCCGGTGGCGCCGGAGGTCAGCATGAAGTACACGCCGTTGCGTTTGAACAGGGCGGGGGCCTCGCGGTGGCCGCCCGGCCAGGGGTTGGCGAGCAGGCTCGCGATGCCGGCGTAGTCGGCGGTGAGGCGGTAGATCTGGAGGTCGTAGTTCTCGCGGGCGGCGGAGACCATGTAGCCGGTGCCGTCGGTGTCGGTGAAGACCGTGATGTCCCGGGACATGTGCTGGCCGAGCGGACGGAAACTGCCCTTCCAGGTGTAGTCGCCGTCGACGGTGTCCGAGACGGCGACGGCGGCCCGGGCCTCGCTGTAGTCGGTGCCGTTCTCCTTGTGCATCCACATCACGAACGTGCCGGTGGCCGCGTTGTACATGACCTTCGGCCGCTCGATGTTGGCGGTCGCGAGCTCCGGATCACTGGCCTCGGTGAGGACGTGGTTGCGGAACTCCCAGTTCTTCAGGTCGGTCGAGCGGTAGGCGTCGACGTACCGGAAGGTGTTGTCGGCGTTGCGGTGCTCGCCGAACCAGTAGTAGTACGAGCCGACCTTGAGGACCCCGCCGCCGTGGGCGTGGACGGGGTTGCCCGAAGTGTCCTTGAACTGGGTGCCGTTGGTGATGGTCTGGGGTGCGGCCTGGGCCGGCCCGGCGGTGGCGAGCGCGCCGAACAGCCCGAGACACAGGGCGAGGAGGGTCGCGTACGCGCGTCTCATCTCAGCCCCCTGCCGGGGCGGTGTCGGCGACCGGTATGCCGAAGTCCGGGGTGCCGTCCGCCTTCCAGCCGAGCTTCTGGACGCGGGTGTGGCGGTTGGGGTCGTTCAGCGGGTCGCCGTTGATCTCCTTGTACTGGCGGGCGTGGTAGACGAGGACGTCGGTGCGGCCGTCCTCGGCGACCGTGAAGCAGTTGTGGCCGGGGCCGTACTGTTTGGTGGTGTCGTTGCTGGTGAAGACCGGCGTCGGTGACTTGGACCAGCTCATGGGGTCCAGGAGGTGGCTGTCGGCGTCGGCGGTCAGCAGGCCCATGCAGTAGTGGGAGTCGGTGGCGCTGGCCGAGTACGTCATGAACAGGCGGCCGTTGCGCTTGAGGACGTACGGGCCCTCGTTGACCTTGAAGCCGATGCACTCCCAGTCGTACTCCGGGGTGGAGAGCCGTACCTGAGGGCCCTTCAGGGTCCACGGGTTCGCCATCTCGGACAGGAAGATGCCGGTGTTGTTGTCCATGCCGGGCTCGTGCTGCGCCCAGGCCAGGTAGCGCTTGCCCCGGTGGGTGAAGGTCGTGGCGTCCAGGGAGAAGGTCTCCCAGGCCGTCTTGACCTGGCCCCGCTCCACCCAGGTGCCCTTGAAGGGGTTGGGGTGGGCGTTCTCCAGCACCCAGATGCGGATCGCCCAGACGTCCTCGGCGGGCGCGGAGGCGAAGTAGATGTACCACTTGCCGCCGATGCGGTGCAGTTCGGGCGCCCAGATGTGCGCGCCCATGTTCCCCGTGGGGTGGGCGCGCCAGATGACCGACTCGGCCGCCGTTCCCAGGCCGTTCAGCGTGCGGGAGCGGCGCAGGATGATGCGGTCGTACTCGGGGGCGGTGGCGGTGAAGTAGTAGAAGCCGTCCTTGTGCCGGTGGATGTGCGGGTCGGCCCGGTTGCGGACGAGCGGGTTGACGAGGGGGGCTGCTTTCGGGGGCGTGGCGGCCTGGGCGACGCCAGGGACCGCGGCCAGGGCGCCGGCGGCTGCGGCGCCCATCAACAGCGATCTGCGGCTGGGGACTTGGGGCAGAGCGGAATCGCGGCTCATGCGGCCTGCCTCTCGGTGGGGGAGACACACGACGCTGTCTGATATTTCGAACGCCATCTGTCATTACGAACGCCGAAAAGGTAAGGGTGTGCCGCGAGCAGGTCAACGGTTCGGACGGGACTGACGACTACTCGTGCCACCCGTGGGCGGAGGCCGCACGACCGCCGCCCGGGCAGGTCATGGGTGGGCCCTCACCATCCAGCGGACACGCTCAGTCGGTGAGCCAAGGCGAGAGGAGAGCGGAGAACTCCTCGTCGGAGATCTGGACGCCTCCCCAGCCGAACCGCTCCCACGCTTGCGCCCGCTGCAGAACAGGAAGCGGAACATCAAACGCCATACGGAACGCGGCAATGAATGAGATGACGCCGAACGCCGAACCCATCCTGTCCCTCGAAAGCAAGGCCAGTTCCACCGCACCGCGGCCTTCCGCGTGAGCCGCCCTCAGTTCGGCTGCTGTTTTCTCCAGATCATCCATATCGTACCTGGCTTTCCGTTCTGCCCCGAGCACTATTGCGGTGTGAGGACGGGGCTCGCTTCGCGTGAGCCCCGTCCTCACACGCTCATCGTCTCGCGAATCGCGCGGGCGACCTCTACGAGAAGATCACACCGACCTCGGTGTACTCACCCGGCATTCCTCGGAGTTCGATTATTTCTACGTTGGTGAACCCTGACTTCGACGACATCTTACCCGTGAACGTTCCCCGGAGTGCCGCTTCCTCGAGTGATGCGTATTCGCCACTGCGCACGGCCTTGTTGAAGGAATTCAGGTTGTCGCTGAGTTCTCCACCGTTCTGCCAGTACGCCTTCACTCCCTTGACCTTGTCGCCGAAGTGCGCAAGGGCGGCGTTGAACATTTCACCGCCACTCGGCGTACCCGGGCCCTTCTTGACGGCTATGGAGACGAGGCCGGCGTCATCGATGCCCGCAACGATTCCAAATCCGCTCGGGGCCACGTCGACGTAGTCCGGGCATCTGGCACTGCTGGCCGCGACGATCCGCTTCACACTGCCGTCGGCCGCCAGCGCGCGCATCTTGGACGGGGCCAGAGCCGTCGCACACGTTGCCCTCAGCCGCAGGAACTGCACCCTGCTGATTCCGGCGACGACCTCTTCCGACAGACCGAGGGAACGCAGCGCCTTGTAGGCGTTCGTGAAGCCGATGCCGGTCTTCGCGGCGGCGTCCACGGCCCTGACGGCGTCGGCGATGGGCCTGAGGACCTTGCCTGCGAACAGGCTCGCGACGTCCACGGCTGCCCAGGCGCATCCGCCCCAGCTTCCGTTCTCACCACCGGGGGTGAGCTTCTGGGCGCACTTGATCCAGCTTCCGAAGAGGATGTCGACCGGGTCGACGCTCTGCTGGTACTCGGCGATCGTGATGGTGTGGGTGACCTCCTGGGACAGCACCTTGGTCGTGTGCTGACCCAGGTACGCGGTCGCGCCGGCGGGGCAGGTGTACTTCGTCGGATCCAGGTCCTGCGCGGTGCACATGTACAGATCGACGATCGCCCTGTACCGGATCTTCGCGGTGACCGTGCAGTCGCCCCGGTAGAAGAGCTTGTCGAACCAGCCGTCGCAGCCCGCCGTCTTCTTGACGGTCTCGGGGTCGCCGACCTTCTCGATGTGGTCGATGACATAGAACATGCTGCCGATGGAGCCACCGGCCTCGTCGACGACGGTGCCGGTGTCGATCTGCTTCGCGTTCGCGGCCTTCTCGGCCCTGTCAGCCGCTTCCTGGGCTTCCTTGGCGTACCTCTCGGCGTCCTTGGCGGCCTGTTCGGCTTCGGTGGCGGCGGCGTCGGCGCGGTTGGCGGCTGCGCGGGCATCCTTGGCGGCCTGTTCGGCCGCGGCTGCCGCCTGGCGGGCTGCCTGAGCGTCGAGCGCCGCCTGGTCGGCGGAATCGCGGGCCTGCTTGGCGTAGCCCTCGGCGCGTCCGGCCGCCTGGTCCGCGGCTGCGGCGTCTTCGGTCGCCCGGCGGTCGTACTCGAGGGTGCGGGCAAGTGACGCCGACGCCGCCGACGCTGCCTTGGCGGCATCGGCTGCGTAGCCGAGGGCCTCCTTGGAGTACGTACGGGCGTTGGCGGCATGACCGGCAGCGTTGGCCGCGTACTGGTACGCGATCTTCGCGTCGCCCGTCGCCTGGTCGGCGAGGTTCTTGGCCGCGGCGGCCTCCGCCTGCGCGTTCTTCGCATGGGCGTCGGCGACGGCCTTCTGCTGGTCCGCGATCGACTTCGACGCCTGACCGGCCAACACGACCAGGCCGGCGGCCGAGTCGGTGGTGACGTACGGGGAGCCCAGCTGGATCGCGTCGTTGGCGGGCTTGGCGACCTGGGCGGCGGCGTTGCCCGCGTCGACGGCGGCCTGCGCGGTGACGTAGGCGAAGCCCGCGGCCTTCGCCGAAGCGGCCAGGGCCTTGGCAGCCTCCTTGCTCGCCGCATCCGCTTCGGACTTGGCGGTCTTGGCCAGTTTCTGCGCCTCGTTTGCCAGCTCGACGGCCGTCTTGGCCTCGGCGGAGGCGTGCTCGGACGCCTTGATGGCGTCGGCCACGGCGCTGGTCGCGGTCTTGACGGCGGCGTCGGCCTTCAGCTTGGCGGCCTGGGCGCCGTCCGCGTTGGAGCGCGCCCGCTTGGCTGCCGCCTCGGCGCGGGTGGCCGCGGCATCGGCCTCGGCCGCGGCCTTCGACGCGGCATCCGCCGCGGCACGCGCCCTGCCCGCGGCCGCCTCGGCATCATCCGCATGCCTGTCCGCTTCGTTGGCGGCGGCGCGCGCGGCGTCCGCCGCGTCACCGGCCTCCAGGGAGTCGGCGTAGGCGCCCTTCGCGTCGGCCTTGGCCCGGGCGACGTCGGCCTTCTGCTCGGCGTCCCAGGCGTCGTCTCGTTTGGCCTTGGCGTTGTCGCGGGCGGTGACCGCGTCGTCCTTCCGCGCGACTGCGGTCGCCTCGGCGGCCTCGGCCTTCTTCTTGGCCTCCTGCGCGTTCTCAGCCTCGGTCTGCGCGGTCTTCTTGTGCTGGTTGGCTTCGGCCTGCTTGGCCGCGGCTGTTTCCTTCTCCGCCTTGGCCGTCTTCTCCTCGGCCTCGGCCGCGAGCCGCTTCGCATGCGCGTCAGCGGCCGCCGCCTTCGCGTCGCCCTCCGCCTTCAGCGCGACGGCGAGCTTCGCCTCCGCGAGTTCCTTGTCCTTCTTCGCGTTGTCCCGGTGCAGCTTGGCCGCGTCAGCCGCCGCTTTCGCCTGCAGCTCGGCCTTGTGCGCGGCCTCCTTGCGGAACTCGGCGTTGACCTGCGCCGCCTGAGCCAGCGCGCGCTGCGCGATCGTCTCGCTGTCACCAGCGGAGGCGCGGGTGGCCGCTTCGGCGGTCTCACCGGCCTTCACCATCGCCGTCAGCGCGGCGACTATGCCCTTGGTGACCTGTGCCTTCTGCTGGCCCACGAGGAGACCACGCCCCCGCGGCGCACCAGCGGCATCCGCGATCCCGTACGCGGCCTGCTCGGCCGCATCCGACGCGGTGCCGGCCTTCTTGGCGTTCTCCAGCTGCGTCTTCAGAGCGGCCAGTTGCTTCTTCGCCGCCGCCTGGGTGCTGGTGACGCCCTTCTTCGCCTTGTCGAACTGCGCCTTGTCCGGATACGACAGGCTGTCCGTACCCTTGTGACCGGACGGCTTGATCAGGTACTTCTGCGAGGCGGCGTTCTTGCAGTCCCACAGCCGCGCGTCCGTGCTCTTGGTGAACGCGCTCAGATCCAGGCACTTGCCCGTGGACACGCTCTTCAGGGGCGAGGAGGCACGGACGTCGCCCTTCCACGACTGCCCCTCGGACTTGTAGCAGTCATGGATCTGGATCTTCGTGCCGTTCGCCGACTTGTTCCCGGCCACGTCCAGGCACTTCTGCGAGCCGACATTGCGCAGGTGGAGGTCGTCCTCGCTGCCCTCGAGCGTCCACTGCTGGGACGCGGCGCCGTTGCAGGTGTAGATCTGGACCGGCGTGCCGTTGGTCTTGCCGCCGCCCTGAACGTCCAGGCAGCTGCCCGCGGCGCCCGGCACCTCGATCGTCACATGGCTGTCACCGATCCAGCCCACTCCGCCCGCAGCCCAGTAGTCCTGCCAGCGTGCAAGGCGGTCGGCGATCCAGGAGTGCCCCAGCAGATCACCCAGCGTCTTCGCGCCTGAGGCGAGGGAGGTGGTGGCCTCCTTGCTCGCGGTCAGGAGCTGGTTGCGCTGGGGCGCCTGCGAGGCGACCTCCTGCTGCCACTCCTGCCCGGCCGTGGCGGAGATGTCGCCCAGGGCCTTGTTCGGGTCCATCGGGTCGCGCCACGCGCAGGACGCGAACCGGGTCTTCAGCTCCTCCACCGCGACCCGGTACTCAGCCGTCCCCGGCTGCGGCGCTGTGCGCGGGAAGCCACCAGCGCCCAGGAATATCCGGGCATTGTCCGCGCCCATCGGCTCCAGGGACCAAGCAGACAGATGCTCGAACCCGTCGTGTTCGGCCAGGTCCCGGTTCCAGTGGGGATTGTCGGCGGCCACCGGGTCCTTGCCGTACAGCGGCGTACCGAGATCCTTGACGGCCTTGACCGTCGCCTCGTCCGCCTTCGGCGTGGGGTCCTCGTAGAAGTCGCTGTCGTTCTTCCAGAACCGGTCGGCGACCCACTTCGTCAGACCGGTCTGGTCGTAGAAGTCCTTGTCGCCGACACTCGCTGACGTACCCGGCGGCCAGTGGAACCCCGCCACGGTGAAGCCACCCGGAGTCTCAAGACCGTCGAGCGGCTTCTTCCACGTCTCCATCAGGGCATGGAGATCGTCCAGCTCCCCTTCCGCGGCGGCCCGGTCCTTCTTGTACGCCTGAGCCAGCGGGGTGTCCTGCCAGTGCTGGCGGTCGGCCAGCTCATGCAGTCTGTCCGGCGGCTGGTTGAGACCGTCCTGCGCGGCGGCTGACATCGACGGCCCGCCCAGACGCAGCACGTCCGACATCAGGCACTGGTCCTGCCGCAGCTCCTCCGCGGCGGTTTCCTCGTACCAGTCGTAGTCGTTGCCCACCGTCGTCATGGGCGGTCCGGCGTTCCCGCTGACGGCGTCGGGCTGCACAGCCAGACCACCGAGAACAGCCAGGGCGGCGACGGAGGTGATGGCCGTCGTGAGAGGGGTGGATGATCGTGATCTGGGGTTGAACAACCCTGGTCTGAGGCGCAAGAGTGCATCCTTCACAGCGGACGTGGGCAGGCAGGGGTGACCGCCGGCAGAGGCGGTGGTGGAGGATGACGCGCGGGTCAGCCGGCCGTCCCGACACGGGTGCAGGACCGGCAGGCGACGCCGACCACTGCGGCGTTCACTGTGAGCCGGTATCGCGGCATGGCGATACATCCCTCCCCCGTGGCAGCACAGTCCCCCCGGCCGCCGAATGACGTGCGCGCGTCACGGCGGGGGCGGTCAGGACCCCTTGCGAGCGCGCGGCGTTCACCTTAGCCACAGGTCAACAGGGCTCGACAGGGGCTGACTTCGCAGATGTCGCCGGACCACGGAAAGCCGTTGCGCCGATTCTGATCACGCTGCACGTGCAAACACCGAGGTCATACCCAAGGTCACCTGTGTGGCAGATGTGAATGAAGAGTGAAGGCAAGGGTTGGTTTTCCGTCATAAATTGGCCGGATTGCATCGCACGCCGACCGGCCCTGCGACAAGGCGCCACGCTCACGCACAGGCCTGGACCCGACGGCCCGGCGGCCCGGCGGGTCCTCGGCTGGTGGCCCTACGCGCTGGGCCTCGCCCTCGCCGTGACCCTGGCCCTGGCGATGGCGACCAGGCGCGGCCGAGGCCGGACCGGTAGACGTAGGCCTCCCGGCGCCAGAAGTTCCAGTGGCGTGGGTCGTTGGAGGCCGACCAGCTGACGCTCGTCTCCTTCGTGCGCGTCAGCACCTTCAGTACGGCCGTGCGCCCGCCGCCGGTGACCTGCCACACTCCCGCCGTGACGCCGTTGAACGGGTTGTGGGTGAGCGGCTCGAACACCGCCCGGTCCACCGGGACTCCCAGCACCTCACGTACTTCGGCATGCGCAGCAGCGACCTCGGGCATCCGCCGATGCTATGCCGACGTCTCCGCCCTGTCCTTGCGTCCCCGCAGCCACACGTACACCGGGATGCCGGCGAACAGGAAGAGGACTCCCTGGTAGACGGCCGCGTACCCGGCGCCCGCGATCAGCCAGAACGAGAAGGCGAAGGAGAGGACCGCGACGATCAGGTCGCGGGCGAGGCCTGCCGGGCGGACTCGGTCGCGGGTGCCGCGGGCCAGCCAGTACAACTGGGCGGCGGCCGACAGCAGGTACGGCACGCAGCCGGTGAACGTGGTGATCAGGACGAGGACACGGAACGTGGTGTCCGGGCCCGCGGTGTAGTTGAGGGCGATGAGCAGCGTGCCGAGGAAGGCGCAGGCCCAGACGCCGAAGCCGGGGACGCCGCCCTTTCCGACACGGGCGAACGGGGCCGGGAAGAGGCCGTCGCGGGCGGCGGCGTACGGCATCTGCGCCGCCATGAGGATCCAGCCGTTGAGGCAGCCGGTGATCGAGGCGACGGCGACCAGGGCGATGGCGGTGCCGCCCCAGCCGCCGCCGGTGATCGTGTTCACGGCGTCGGCGAAGGGGGCGCCCGAGTCGACGAGCCGGTCGTGCGGGACCAGGCCGAACACGGCGACGGTGCCGAGGATGTAGACCAGGGCCGAGGCCAGCGTGCCGAGGACGCTCGCCCGGCCGACCGTACGCTCCGGGTCCCGGACCTCGCCCGCGCTGACCGCGGCCGACTCGACCCCGAGGAAGCTGTACAGCAGCAGCGCGGCGGAGGCCGCCAGCGCGCCGGAGACGCTCTGGCCGGAGGCGTTGAACGGGCCGAAGTTGTCGGTGTCGACGAAGAACAGGCCGACCGTGGCGAGCAGGAGCAGCGGGACGAACTTCAGGATCGTCGAGACGACCTGCACCGCGCCCACCCACCGCGTGCCGGCGAAGTTCGCCGCGGCGGGCAGCCACAGGGCGGCCAGGGCCACGGCGGCCTGGAGGACGTGGTCGCCGTGCAGGGGTATCAGGACGTCGACGTAGCCGACGACCGCGACGGCCAGGGCGGCGATGCTGACCCAGCACATCGTCCAGTACGACCATGCGGACAGGAACCCGGCGAACTCGCCGAAGGCGTCGCGCGGATAGACGTACAGGCCGCCGGTGACCGGGCTGCGCCGGGCCAGCCTGCCGAAGAGCAGCGCGAGCCCGACCGCTCCGACCGACAGCACGAGGAAGGCGAGCAGGCTGATCGTGCCGTAGGGGGCGACGGTCGCGGGCAGGGCGAAGATGCCGCCGCCGATGATGTTGCCCATGACGAGGGCCGTGGCGGCGGCGAGGCCGAAGGTGCGGCGGGGAGCGGGCGCCGCGGCAGGAGCGGTGGCCGGCTCGGCTGGGCTGGGGACGGTCATGAGCGTTCCTGTACGAGCGGAGGGGGGAGGCCGTGATCGTAACCCGCTGTCCCATATGCTGGTCGACCTGTTCATGTAATGGACACAATCGGCTGGGGCGAGCCGCCGGGTCTGGACTACCGTCGTCTTCATGACCAGCACCATCACCCTCGCCGAAGCCCTCGCCACCGGGACGGTCGTCCTCGACGGCGGCCTGTCCAACCAACTCGAGTCCGCCGGGCACGACCTGAGCGACGAACTGTGGTCGGCACGGCTGCTCGCCGAGCGGCCGGAGGCGATCACCGAGGCGCACCTGGCCTACTTCCGGGCGGGCGCGGACGTGGCGATCACGTCCAGCTACCAGGCCACGTTCGAGGGCTTCGCCAAGCGCGGCATCGACCACGACCGGGCGGCCGAACTGATGGCCTTGAGCGTGGAGTTGGCTCGGGAGGCCGCACGTCGGGCACGTGCCGCCCGCCCTCTGTGGGTGGCGGCCTCGGCCGGTCCCTACGGGGCGATGCTCGCGGACGGCTCGGAGTACCGGGGCCGGTACGGGCTGTCGGTGGACGAGCTGGAGCGTTTCCACCGCCCGCGGCTGGAGGTGCTGGCCGCGGCGCGCCCCGACGTCCTCGCCCTGGAGACGGTCCCGGACGCCGACGAGGCCACGGCCCTGCTGCGGGCGGTGCGCGGGCTGGGGGTGCCGGCCTGGCTGACGTACTCCGTCGCCGACGGCCGTACGCGGGCCGGCCAGCCGCTGGAGGAGGCCTTCGGCCTGGCCGCCGACGCGGACGAGGTGATCGCGGTCGGCGTGAACTGCTGCGCGCCCGAAGACGTGGACGCCGCCGTGGCGACCGCGGCCCGGGTCACCGGCAAGCCGGTCGTCGTCTACCCCAACAGCGGCGAGACCTGGAACGCCGAGGCTCGCGCCTGGACCGGACACTCCTCCTTCGCCCCCGACCAGGTGAAGGGCTGGCAGCAGGCGGGGGCCCGGCTGATCGGCGGTTGCTGCCGGGTGGGTCCGGAGGCGATCTCGGGGATCGCGGGGACGCTGGGGGCGGCGTAGGGCGATCCCGGGGAGTCCCGGACTCCCCCGTGGCCAACGCCGGGTGGTGCTGTTCCTCGGCGGCCGTGCGGACCACACCACGACCCCGGGCCACGAACGCGGCTGTCTCGCCGCCGAGGAACTTGGCCGCCTGGCCCTCCGCACGTTCCTGGAACGCACCCCGGGCGCCCCGGACGAACGCCTGCTACACCTGCGACGCCGGAACGCCACGCCCGTGCGGGGAGTACGACAGGACGCCGGTGAGGACGATCCTGAGGACCTCGCGCAGTTCGATGTGGAGCGGTGCGCGTCCGTCCGGGTCCTGCGACCAGCGGTAGAGCAGGCCGAGGTAGGAGTCACGGAGGATGTTGCCGACCCTCATCGGGTCGATGTCGAAGGCCACTTCGCCGCGCTGACGCCCGGCTTCGATGACGTCGGCGAAGACCTGGCCCGCGTAGGGCTCCTCGAGGAGGGGCTGCCCGGCCTTCACCCAGGCCTGGAGCATGGCAACGGTGATCTCGCGCTCGGACTCGTTGAACTCCGCCAGCGCCGCCATGCACCTCTCCAGGTGCACCGTCACATCGTCGTTCCGGGATGCCATCGACTCTTCCATGCACAACTGCAGTCGCCGCTTCCGGGCGTCGGCCCAAGCGGTGACCAGGTCTTCCTTGCGCTGGAAGTAGTTGAAGAAGGTGCCCCGGGCCACGTCGGCGTGCTCGGCGATCTGGTCGATCGTGGTGCGGTCGTACCCCTGCTCGGCGAACAGGGTCAGGGCAGACGTGTAGATGCGATCCCGCACCCGCTGCTTGCTGCGCTCTCTGCGCCCGAGGGGGCGGGCGGGTTCAGATGCCATGCGCTTCGCTTCCTCGCCTTCTCACGTCATCGTGCTGCCCTCCGGGCGAATTGATTGTACCACGGTACATCAATAGGTCAGGCCCCGCACTGCCCTCACGGAAAAGTCGCCTGCAAGAGCGGTCCGCACCGCTCAGTGCACCCCACGGCGTGAGTAGAAAAATGAGCTACAGTCCATCAATGAACTGCTACACATGAAAGTGCCTGCCCAGTACCCCAACTCCTCGATAGGTTCCGATGCCCCAGTCACTTGTCGATTCCGACCTGGCCCCACCCGGGACGCGAGACCGGGCCACGCCCGAGGGACGCAAGGCCGTCGGCCCCACGCGCGTGTTGGTGGCCATCGCTCTGGCCGCCGTGATGCTGCCCATCTCCGTCACCGGGCCGGGAGTCGCCCTCGCCGACATGTCCGGCGCGCTGCACGCCTCGGCCGCTTCCACCCAGTGGGTGCTGAACGCCTACAACGTGGCGTTCACCGCCTTCATGCTCGCGGCCGGTTCCGCCGCCGACCTCTTCGGGCGCCGTCGGCTGTTCCTGAGCGGCACGGCCGTCTTCGCGCTGGCCTCGCTCGTCGCGGGCACCGCTCCCACCATCCTGCTCGTGGACCTGGCGCGGTTCGTTCAGGGCATGGGCGCGGCAGCGGTGCTGACCAGCGGTTCCGCGCTGCTCGCCCACACGTTCAGCGGGGCCGCCCGGGCCAGGGCCTTCGGCATCTTCGGCGCCTCGATCGGCTTCGGCCTGGCGATGGGGCCGTTCGTGTCCGGGCTGCTGGTGGGTGTGGCGTCCTGGCACGCCGTGTTCCTGGTCAACGTCCTGCTCGGTGCGGTCGTACTCGTCCTGGCCCGGCCGCTCCCCGAGTCGAAGAACCCCGGTGCGCGGCGCATCGACCTGCCCGGCGTGCTGACCTTCACCCTGGCCCTGATGCTGCTCGCGCTCGGCTTCGTCGAGGGGCCCTCACAGGGCTGGGGCGGAGTCGTCACGCTCGGCTCCTTCGCCGGCGCGGCGGTGTTCCTCGCCCTGTTCGTCGTGGTCGAACTGCGCGTCGCCGAGCCGATGTTCGACCTGAGCCTGCTGCGGCGCCCCACGTTCGTCGCCATCATCTGGCAGCCGGTGAGCATCGTCTTCGCGTTCGCGGCCCTCCTCGTCTACCTGCCGCCCTACTTCCAGGGCGCGGGCGGCGCGGGGTCGACGATGTCCGGTGCGATGCTGCTGCCGCTGACGCTGCCCGTCTTCGTCCTGCCGCTCTTCACCGGCGCGCTGGTGCGGTTGCTGTCCGTTCGGCTGCTGCTGGCCGTCGGACCGGCGGTGCTGGCCGTCGCGCTGCTGCTGATGACGTTCACCGACCCGCTGTCGTCGCGCACCGGGCTGTACGCGGCGCTGCTGCTGGCCGGTACCGGCATCGGTCTCGCCTTCGGCGTCATGGACAACGCGGCGGTCAGCGTGGTGCCGCCCGAGCGCAGCGGGATGGCGTCGGGCATGTTCAACACGCTCCGGGTCGCCGGTGAGACGATCGGCGTGGCGTGTGTGGGCGGGCTGCTGCTCACCTCGACCCGTCGGCAGTTGTCCGCGGACGGCGGCGGGACGGCCGGCGGAGGCACGGCCAGTGGGGCGATGGCCGACGACGTGGTCCAGGGCCGTCTGGGTTCCGTACGCGCGAGCGGCGGGGAGGACCTGGTCAACCGGGCGGTGCAGGGGCTCCAGCACGGCTGGAGCGTCGTCTACGTGGTACTGGCCTGCGTGGCCCTCGCCGGGGCGATCGCCATCTTCACCATGGTCCGCGACCGTGACCTCGACCAGTCCTCCACGGCTCAGGAGGGGTTGTGAGCTGCTGGCGGTTGAGTGTGCACGGGCATGTTCGAGCGCGCATGAGTGAGTGCCCCTGTTGCGGGTCGTGCTGCCTTGACCGGCGGGAACGAAGGTTCCTTGGTCGAATGGGTGACCTCTGCTGGTGGTGGTCGTTGAGACGTGCTGAGGGATGGGGCGGCCGGCCGGGGCGGGGGTGAGGGGATTGGGTGGGTCGCGGGAGGTGGGGGCGCCGTTCGTGGTGCCCGGCCCTTCGGGGGTTGCGGTCCGTGACCGGCTCAAGCGCCTGAGCGCCGAGGACGAGCGGGTGCTGCGTCTGGTCGGTGATCATCTGGGCGGGCTGGCTTCGCGGGATCTGAAGGCGCGGTGCGCGGCGGCGCTGGAGCACGACGCTGAGCTGTGGGCCGAGCGTAAGCGGGCTCTGACGGTGGAGTCCTCCTCCCGCTGGGCGGGCAGCATCACGAAGGCCACGCATGATCAGTGGGCGCTGGCCCGGCGCAGCCAGCTCGCGCACATCCAGAGCCTGGATGCGAGTGTGCGCACGATCGCGCACCGGCTGTCGCTGCCGGTCGGTGAGGCGGGCAGCAAGCGGGCTCCGGGCGGCTACCGCAGCAGGCGGGAGTGGTTCGCCAAGACGCGTCGGCTGCGCGTGCTCGAAGACCGGCTCCACACTGCCCGGGCGGAGTGGGAGGCCGGACGCGTGGGTGTGGTGCGTGGCGGGAAGCGGCTGCTGAGCACCCGCCACCACCTGCAGACTGCCGCGCTGAGCGAGGAGCAGTGGCGTGCGCGGTGGCGGGCCGGGCGCCGGTTCCTGTCGGCGGACGGCGAGTCGGGCAAGCGGTTCGGCAACGAGACCATCCGTGTCACCCCTGAGGGCGAGGTGTCGATCAAGCTTCCCGCCCCGCTGGCGCATCTGGCCAACGCCCCGCACGGCCGGTACGTGCTCGCCTGCCGGGTGGCGTTCGCGCACCGGGGTGAGCAGTGGGCCGACCGCATCCAGGCCAACCGGGCCGTCGCCTACCGCATCCACGAAGACACCAGCCGCGGCCGCTGGTACCTGGCCGCGTCGTGGACGCTTCCCGTAGTGAAGGCGGTGCCGCTGGCCGCGGCCCGCGCGAACGGGCTGATCGGTGTGGACACCAACGCCGACCACCTGGCCGCCTGGCGCCTGGACACGCACGGCAACCCCGTCGGCCAGCCCCTCCGCTTCCCCTTCGACCTGACCGGCACCGCACAGCATCGCGACGCCCAGATCCGCCACGCCTTGATCCGCCTGCTGCACTACGCCCAGCGCCACCACCTCGCCATCGCGATTGAAGACCTCGACTTCACCGCCGAGAAGACTCGCGAGAAGCACGGCCGCCGCAAGAAGTTCCGCAACCTGATCTCCGGCATGCCGGTGGCGAGACTGCGGGCCCGGCTGGTGTCCATGGCGGCCGAACTCGGCATCACCGTCGTCGCCGTCGACCCCGCCTACACCTCCCGCTGGGGCGCCCAGCACTGGCAGAAACCCCTCACCACCGCCAAGCGCACCACCACCCGCCACGACGCGGCCGCCGTGGCGATCGGCAGGCGCGCCCTGGGACACTCGATCCGGCGACGGACGGCACCGCCCCCTGCTCACCGGAGTGATGAGCAGGGGCATCGGACCGCCCAGGCCGGATCCGGTTTCCCGGGGCGTGAGGAACCCCGCCCCCGCATCCCCGGACCACGGACACGATCCGTGCGCGCCGGACGCGGAGCGAACGCGGGCAACCAGGACACCCAACACCGTTCGGGGCGTCCGGCTGAGCATGAGCCCTGGCAACAGGACTCACTCCCGCTCAGTCTCTAGGAACGGTGAGCCTCCGCCTCCCACTCCCCCGGGGACCCGTACCGCTCCTCACACGGAAGGGGAATGCCACGCATCTCAGTGGCGACGCAGCGCCCCGGAGCGGCGGAGTCGTCCTACGGCTGAGCGCAGTTCCGCTCTGCGGGTGGGCGAGACGTCGGTGGGGAGCGACGCGGAGCTGGGCTCCGCGGGCGTGGCGGCGTCGGTCTCCCAGAGGGCGAGTTCGCGGTCCCGGGGGCCGTACGCCGTGTAGGCGACCGTGTCCCGGGCCTCGGGTGCGCGGTCGCCGAAGATCCTTACCGGGTGGGCCGCGTTCCATCGTTCCCAGCCCGGGTCACCCTCGGTGGCGAACCGAACCCAGGCGGCGTGCATGGCGTCCGCCAGTTCCTGCGGGGCGCCCTCCCCGGCCAGTTTCCGTGACTCGGGGGTTTCCCCGGTGTCGAAGACGAAGCCGAGTTCCAGCGCGTGGCAGGCGCCGAGGCCGGGGAGGTTCGAGGGCCAGGCGAACTCGTAGACGTACGACGGCTCCTGGCGGGCGTCGGCCAGGTGGTGCAGGGGGATGCGGAGCAGGTGGTCGGTGACGAGCTGGCCGATGATCTCCGCCGTGCCTGCCTCGGGATGCAGGGCCCGGTAGCCGCGCGGCACCTCACTGCCGCAGCGGCAGCGGGCCATGGCCCCCGCGAGGGCCACGGCTCCCAGGCGGTCGACGCGCTCCAGGAGGCCGCCCGGGACCAGCCACAGCCGGTACTCGTCGCGGGTCCAGCCCGTGAGCAGCTCGACTCCGGCGGCCGCGCCGCCCTCGGTGAGGGCCTCCAGGGGGTCGCGGGGGACGACGTCACCGTCGATGACGATGCCGAAGGCGGGGCCGCCGACGACCGGGCTGCTCAGCCGGCCCACCTCGGCCTGGGTGCGCAGCAGCAGCTCGCGGTCGACGGCGGCGAAGGCCTCGGCGGTGGCCGGGATCTTCAGCCGGGTGGCCATCCGGCGCACCATCCGCCGGACCTTGGCCCGCTCGGACACTTCGGGCGGCCCGCTCTGCAGGACCGCCCGGCGAACCAGCCCCTGGCTCTGCGGTGCGGCGATGAGGGCCCCGACGCTGATCGCCCCGGCGGACTGGCCGGCGAGGGTGATGCGGCCGGGGTCGCCGCCGAAGGCCTCGATCGCCTCGTGCACCCAGGTCAGGGCGGCGATCTGGTCCCGTAGGCCGGGGTTCGGGGGCGTGTCCGGGAACAGGCCGTAGCCTTCGACGCCGAGCCGGTAGTTGACCGAGACGCAGACGACGCCGTCGCGGGCGAAGGCGTTGCCGTCGTAGACGGGGACGGCGGAGGATCCCCTGGTCAGGGCGCCGCCGTGCAGCCACACGAGGACGGGGAGGCGGGCTCCGGGGGCCGGGTCAGGGGTCCAGACGTTGAGGTTGAGGCAGTCGTCGCCGGGGATCACCGGGTCCGAGAGGTAGTACGCGAACGCGTCGGAGTACGGGGGCTTCGGCGAGGTGGGCCCGAAGTCACCGGCCTCGCGGACGCCTTCCCAGGGCGGCACGGGCACGGGCGGCCGGAAGCGGCGGGGGCCGAAGGGGGGTGCCGCGTAGGGAACGCCACGGAAGACCGCGACGCCGCGTTCGTAGCGGCCCCGTACGGCGCCGAAGGGCGTGCTCACCACGGGATCTGCCTGGACTGCTGTCATACGTCCACCACCCTCCTCACCGCGCTCGCGCACCGTGAAGATCAGAGCAACTCATTGTGGCGCGGTATTCCGGCGCACGAGCGAGTGAGGGGGCTGTTCGGCGTATTCGGCACTCGCTGCACTTGGTCACTCGCTGTACTTGTTGTTCGGGGTTTCGAAAGTTTTGACCTGAACGAAGCAGCGAATTTCATTTACCTACCCGCCGTCCTGTGCCCGCACTTACAGTAGGAAGCGCTTTCTGCCCGGTCGGGCTCCGGACCGCCGTGAGCAGCGCTGGTCGAAACTTTCCACGGCCCTCGGGCGGGCCGGAGAGGTGGGTTCTTCGATGGTCCGTACGGCGAGTGCGAGCGCGGCTGCCGGTCCGACGCTGGCGGTCGTGGCCCGCGAGGCGGGGGTGTCGGTACCGACCGCGTCCAAGGTGGTCAACGGCCGCGAGGACGTGGCGCCGGAGACCCGCCGCCGCGTCACCGAGGCACTCGACCGGCTCGGTTACGTGCGCAGACCCCGCTTCGACGCGAGCAAGGCACCCCGGCTGGTCGACCTGGTCGTGCACTCGCTGGAAAGCTCCTGGTCCGGTGCGGTGCTGCACGGGGTGGAGGAGGCGGCGCACGACGCGGGGCTGGAGGTCGTGGTGTCGGCGGCCCTGACCCGTACCCGGGCCGGCCGGCCGGAGCGCGGCTGGCTGGACAAGCTGGTCGCCCGGGGCTCGTCCGGTGTCCTGTTCAACCTGGCCGAGCTGAGCGACTCCCAGTACGCCTGGCTGGAGCAGCACCGCATCCCGTTCGTGATGATCGACCCGGTCCAGGAGCCACCGGAGGGCGTGGCATCGGTGGGCGCGGCGAACTGGCAGGGCGGTCTGACGGCCACCGAGCACCTGCTGTCGCTGGGGCACGAGCGCATCGCCGTCATAGCCGGACACCGGCGCACGATGTGCAGCAGTGCCCGGGTCGCCGGTTACCGCTCGGCGCTCGTGTCGGCCGGCTTCCGGCACCGCGCCGAGTACGTCCGGCACGCCGGCTTCGACGAGAGCCAGGCCCGCCGCCGCATGCTGGAACTGCTCGACCTTCCGGAGCCGCCGACGGCCGTGTTCGTCTGCTCGGACCGGATGGCGCTCGGGGTGTACGAAGCCCTGGCCGAGCGGGGGTTGAAGGTCCCGGACGATGTCAGCGTGGTCGGCTTCGACGACCTGCCCGAGGCCCGCTGGGCCTCCCCCGCCCTGACCACGGTCCGCCAGCCGCTGTCGGAGATGGCGGCGACGGCACTGCGCTCGCTGCTGCGCATGATGGACGGCCACCGCCCGGAGAGCACGCGGACGGAGTTGTCGACGCGGCTGGTGGAACGGGCGAGTACGGCGGCGCGGCGGGTGTAGGGCGGCGTCCCCCTCGTCGGGCGCGGCACCAACGGGACAGCCCTCAGCTCAGACCCCTTCGGCAGAATGAGCCACATGGCCACAGACGGAGACGCAGCGTTCACACTACCGCGAGGCGCCACGGGCTTCTTCCGACTGAAGGACGGGCCGATACCGGAAACCGGCCAGCGGACGTTCCGGACAGCCCTGTATGCGGCCGCACGGGCGGCCGAAGGCCATGCGGGCGAGATAGAGGAACAGACGTACCCTCGCACGTTCCACACGGCAACGGTCACCAAGGGCACCGGCGAGTGGGTGATCCTGTGTCACGCCAACTACCCCTGGATCGCGTTCGCCCGGGAACGCCGGGAGTGGTACACCGAGGAGTTCCTCGCACCGCCACCGTGGGCCCACGCCTTCACCGACGCGGGATTCGCAGTACTTGATCACGCACAGCTCACCCTGCCGCTCACGGACATCGACACCACGGTCCTGACCAAAGGCGAGTGGCGCGAGATTCGGCTCTACGGCGTCACCACGTTGGGCGGAGTGCTTTTCAACGCGTGGGACTGACGCGCAAGCACGAGTCCCCGCTCGGGGCCGGGACGGGGGACACGCGTCGAGATCACCGTCCGGCGCCCCCCTGCACATGAACTTCCCGGGCACAGGACCTTCCCGGGCACGGACCCTGACGCCGGGAGACAGGTCCGCGGTTTGACCGGAGGCCGCCTCCGCTTTACGCTCGAGTCGATGCGGAGGCTTCCTCCGTTTCAGGGGTCGCAGGATCGCACGAGCCGGGAGGACGCATGGGTGCCAAGGAGCCGCAGGGGCGTCGGCCTCGCGCGGATGTCCAGCGCAACCGTGCAGCACTCCTGGAAGCGGCCCAGCATCACTTCCTGCGTCACGGCGTCGGCGCGTCGCTGGAGGCGGTGGCCAAGGCGGCCGGCGTCGGGCCCGGCACGCTGTACCGGCACTTTCCCACCCGGGAGGCGCTGCTGGCGGCCGTACTGCAGACGCGCTCCGAGGAGTTGATGGCCCGCAGGGAGGACATCGCCAGACTCGGCGACGCCGCCGAGGCGCTGGCGCAGTGGCTGCGGGCGTTGGAGGAGTACTTCAGCGCCTTCAGCGGGCTGCCGGAACCGCTCATGGCCGCAGCCCGGGCGCATGAGCCGGACAATCCGCTCACCGTTCCCTGCGACACTCTCACCGCCACCACCGACGAGTACGTGCGGGCCGCTCAGCTCACGGGACACGTGCGCCCGTCGGTGAAGGGGTACGACCTGTTCCTCGCCGCTTGTTCCGTGGCCTGGATCAAGGGGACCGGCGCCACCGACGAGCAGTCGCTCGACCGTCTCCGGATGCTCATCGAAAGCGGATACCGCAAGCGGGACGACGAGGGGTAGTCCGTCAGGACACCCCGTCGTGGCCGGGCGGCCGACGGCCGGCCGCCCCATTCGCACATCGATCATCACGTTGCCACCCTCAGGCCAGTGCGGCCTTCGAAAGGACAAATCATGAAAATTTCTATTATTGGCGCCGGGGCGATCGGGGGGAATCTCGCCCGTAAGCTCAGCGCGGCCGGTCACGACGTCCAGGTGGCAGGCGCCCGGGGCCCCGAGGCCGTCCCGGACAACGTGCTGGAGTTCGGAGCCCGCGCCACGGCCCTTGAGGCCGCCGTTCAGGACAGGGAAGTGGTCATCCTGTCCATACCGTTCGACCGGGTCCCGGAACTGGCAGGCCTGCTCGCCTCCGTGCCCGCCGAAACGGTGGTCATCGACACCTCCAACTACTACCCGCACCTCAACGGCCGCATCGAGGCGGTGGACAACGGCCAGGTGGAAAGCCAGTGGATCGCCGAGCAGTTGGGGCGGCCCGTGGTCAAGGCGTGGAACGCCGCCCTGGCCGAAACCCAGCGGACCAAGGGCGTTCCGGCGGGCACCCCGGGCCGCATCGCCATCCCGGTCGCCGCCGACTCGGACGAGGCACGGCGTGTGGCCATGCGCCTCGTGGACGACACCGGCTTCGACCCCTACGACGCAGGCGCGCTGGCCGACTCCTGGCGCCAGCAGCCCATGGGCCCCGCCTACTGCACCGAACTGACCCTCGACGAGCTGCCGGCGGCCCTGGCCGCGGCGGACCGCGTCAAGGACACGCAGGTCCGCGACAGCATGCCGGAACGTATTGCCGCCCTCCCGGCCCACCCCTCACTCGAGGACATCGTCGAGATGAACCGCGCCGCTCACCGCTGACACGTGACGTCGGCGGCGCATCATGGCCGACACCAATGCAGAGGAATCGCTTTGCCCAGTACAGCTTCTCCCCTCACAGACATCGTCCGGGCCCGGCGCTCCGTTCGGAAGTTCCTGCCCGCCCCGCTGTCCCCGTCGGACATCCGGGGCGTGCTGGAGGATGCCCAGACCGCCCCGTCGAACTGCAACACCCAGCCGTCTCCGGTGCCCCGCGGAACGCCCTGAGTAAGGAACTGCTCAAGGCCGATCAGGAGGAGCGCCTCTCCAGCGACTTCACCTTCTCCTACTCCGACTTCGGCGACGGCGTCTACCTCGACCGGGCGCACGACCATGCCGCGACGCTCTACGAGGCGCTGGGAATAGCGCGCTCGGACCGGACACGCAGGAAGGCAGCAGCCCGCGACAACCTGGAGTTCTTCGGCGCTCCTCATGTCGCCTTTCTCTTCATGCCGGTGTTCGGCGACGGAGTGCGTGCGGCCGGTGACATCGGCATGTACGCGCAGAACTTCCTCCTCTCCCTGGTAGCCCGGGGACTCGACGGCATTCCGCAGACCATGCTCGGGTTCTACGCCGATGTGGTCCGCGAGTTCCTGGACGTACCCGAGGAGCTCAAGCTGTTGTTCGGCATCTCGTTCGGCAGGGCCGATGAGGCTGCTCCGGTGAACACCTTCCGCATGGGGCGGGTTTCGCTGGAGAGGAGCGTGGTGCTGCACGGAACTCCCGGGGTCCTCGACGAGCGGTAATCCCGAGAACGGCCCGCAGACTCACCGTCCGGCGAACTCGCACCACACGATCTTCCCGGGGTCCCGCTCCCCCACGCCCCACTTGTCCGCCAGCTCCGACACCAGCAGCAGCCCACGCCCGCCCTCGCGCGGCTCCCCGCCCTCCGCCTGCGGTACGGCCGGTAGGCCGGCCCCGCTGTCGTGCAGCTCGACGCGCACGCCACCTTCGTACGGCAACGGCAACGGCAGCAGCCGCAGCAGGAAGCCGCGGCCCGGCGGGACGCCGTGCACCAGGGCGTTGGTGGCGAGTTCGCTGACGCACAGCACGATGTCGTACGACCGTTCCACCGCGCCCCAGTCGGCGAGCGCCTCACGCGTGAAGGCGCGGGCGGCCGGGACGGACTGGCGTTCGCGGCGGTAGAAGCGTTCACGCGGGGACGGGTGGGGGATTTCCTCGTTCACGCGACCAGAGTCACTCTCCGTGGCCATCATGGAACAGTACGTGCGCCCGTACAGCCCCTCTGTACGGGTGCACGACGGTGAACGTACGCGCGCGGGTGGGGAGTTGGACCGCATGAGCACGACTCGACGGGCACGGAGGAACGCCTCGGCGATGAAGATGGTGGGCGCCCTGCTCGCCGTTTTCCGTGAGGCCGCCGGCTACACGCAGAAGTCACTGGGCGAGCGGTTCGTGGTGGGCGAGCAGCAGATCGCCTCGATCGAGCAGGGCAGACGGCCGCTGAAACCGGATCTCGCCGAGCAGCTCGACAAACTCCTGGAGACGAAGGGGGCGTTGGTCGCTGCGCTGGAGCACATGCCGGAGGTGGATCTGGTGCCGCTGTGGGCCGAGGAGTTCCTCGACCGGGAGCGGGAGGCCATCGCCATCTCCTGGTACGAGAGCCAGGTGATCCCGGGCCTCCTGCAGACCGAGGCGTACGCGCGGGCGGTCTTCCGCAGCCGCGTGCCGGTGTACGACGAGGACCAGATCGAGCAGTTGGTGACGGCACGCATCGAGCGGCGGGAGATCCTGCACCGCAAGGTACCTCCGACGGTGAGTTTCGTGGTCTGGGAGGCGGCGCTGCGGGATCGGCTGGGTGGACGGAAGGTGTGCGTCGAACAGTTGGGGCACCTGCGGGAGTACGCCGAACTGCCCGGCCTCACGTTCCAGGTCCTGCCACTGGGACGCACCTCGCACGCCGGGCTGGACGGGCCGTTCATCCTGCTGGAGACCCCGGAGCATCAGCGGCTCGCGTACACCGAAACCCATCGCGGCAGCCAGCTGATCGCTGACCCGAACGAAGTGGCGATCCTCAATCAGAAGTATGCGATGCTGCGGACACAGGCCCTGACCACCGAGGACTCGAGGGACCTGCTGGACCGTCTTCTGGGAGAGCAATGAGCGGCACCGCGCTTGAATGGTTCAAGTCCAGCTACAGCGGCAGTGAAGGCGGCGCATGCCTGGAGGTCGCCACCCACCCCACCGCCATCCACATCCGCGACTCGAAGACCCCCACCGCACCCCACCTCACCGTCACCCCGTCCACCTGGACCGCCTTCCTGAAGCTGCCCAACAACACCGTCTGTTGAGTCGTTCGGTCTGCACCGCACCCCCGCCTCCGGCGACAATGCGTGCATGACCGATGACTGGCAGCAACAGCTCGACGCGCTCCACGAGGAGCTGGTCCGCCGCGACGACCCCGCCGCCTGGGTGCGGGAGGCCGACGCGGTGGACGCCTCCCGGCGGTATCCCCACCTCGCGATGCGCGGGCCGGTCTTCGGGATCGCCGCGCTCGATCCGGCGGCCGGGCCCGAGTGGCGGCTGCTGAAGCCGGTGGTGGACGGCATGCCGCAGATGGCCCGGGACGGGCTGAACTCGCACCTGTGGTTCACCGCGAAGGACGGCACCGACGATCCGGCCGTACGGCGTGGACTGCTGGGGGCCGTCGCGGTGCTGGAGCGGGAGCCGGTGAACGAGGTGGAAGCGTGCGGGGTGCGCTACCGGGTCGTGCGCGGGGACGAGTTCGCGCGGATGAACGAGGAAGGGCTCGAGCCGCCCCGGCCCACGGACCCCGAGCCGAGGGAGCGGTCGTGGGGGAAGCGGGCGAAGGACGCCCCGTCCCCCGACGTCGGCTTCGTCCTCGACCCGGCCCGCTCGGACGGCCCGCTCGCGGGCGCGCTGAAGCTGGGGCTGCGGGACTTCGCGTACTCGGGCGCGCGTTTCCCCTCCCGCGTACGCGCGGACTCGCAGCGGGCGGTCACCACCCACCCGGAGGTCGTGCTGCTGCCGACCACCTACAGCGTGGTGGAGCGGGACGGAACCGGCTGGGAGCCGTGCGGCGCGCTCATGACCACACCGCACGACGCGCGGCGCATGCTCTACAACGGCCTGGCGGAGATCTGGGCACTGCTGTACCGGTACGACGACGCCAAGAAAGCCCGGTACGCGGAGGCGGCCGAGGAGTACCGGGCGCTCGGCGGTGCCGACGAGTTCCGTGTCGACGACCGGCTCTTCCGGATCTGCCGCGTCGAACGCCTGCTCCGGATGGGCCCCGACGGCCCGGAGCCGCCGCGCCCCTCGGACGTCGACGAGTACGGGCCCATGCAGATCCACCCGCAGATGGACGAGCACGGCTCCATCACCCCCGAGTGAGCCCTGTCCGATTCCTTCAAGACCGGCCCGCCATGCCCTGCCTACGGTGGCCGCATGACCGCACGATTCAACGCCATCGGCCTCGTCGTCTCCGACATGGCCGCGTCCGTGACCTTCTACCGTCGCCTCGGGTTCGCCTTCCCGGCGGGCTCCGAGGAGCAGCCGCACGCCGAGGCGGAGCTACCCGGTGGGCTGCGGCTGTTGCTCGACACGGAGGAGACGGTCCGCTCGTTCCACACCGGGTGGCGGCCGCCCACCGGCGGGGGCCGGTCGTCGCTGGCCTTCCTGTGCGACGGTCCAGGGGAGGTGGACACGCTGTACGAGGAGCTGGTGGGCTCCGGCTACCACGGCGAGCTCAAGCCCTGGGACGCGTTCTGGGGGCAGCGGTACGCGGTGGTGAACGACCCGGACGGCAACGGTGTCGACCTGTTCGCTCCGCTACCGGCCGCCCAGTAGGGCACGCACCGGCACACCGGCCAACTCCTTGACGTCCCGGGCGAGATGGGCCTGGTCCGCGAACCCGGCCCGGGCGGCCGTCTCCGCGAGGGGCACGCCGTCCCGGGCCAGTGCGAGGGCGCGCCGCATCCGCAGCACCCGGGCCAGCGTCTTGGGGCCGTAGCCGAAGGCGGCCAGCGAGAGGCGGTGCAACTTCCGGACGCCGAGGCCGAGTTCGTCGGCGGTCGCGGCGACCGGGCGGCCCGCGGCCAGGGCCGCGACGACCTGCCGGAGCAGTGGGTCAGGGGGCTCGGCATCCGCCGCGCACGCCAGGGCCACTTCCTCCAGCCCGCTCGCCGGGTCCGGGGCCCCGTTCACCCGGGCCGTGAGGCGCCGCACCTCCGAGGCCGGCCACAGGTCGGAGAGGGCGACCCGCCGGTCACGCAGCTCGTGCGCGGGTACGCCGAGGAGGGCGGGCGCGGTGCCCGGGTAGAAGCGGACCCCCGCCCAGCTCCGGGGCTCACCGTCGGTGACATACGCCCGCGTGTCCGGACCGGCGACCAGCAACCGGCCGTCGTTCCAGAGCAGATCCATACACCCGTCGGGCAGGATGCGTGCCGCACCGCCGCCGGCCGGGGTGTTCGTCCACACCACGGCACCGGCCAGCCGGGACGCCCGCTCCGCGTACACGTGGAAAAGGCTACGCCCGGTCGCCCGTGAGCCCTTGGCGCTCCGGGTCCCGGCTCCTAGGGCGCGTTCCTGGTTCTGATCATGTGGCTGGGCGGAGGCTGCGGAGCCGGATGACCGCATGGTGCCACACGTGGGCCGATGTCCCATCCGGGGCAGCTGCCGGATGCCGGATGCTCCCGCGCCTCTGGCAGGCTGGGCGCGTGACGTCAGAGATCGCCGAGGAGTTCACGGCCCACCGCCCCAGGATGTTCGGCCTGGCCTACCGGTTGCTCGGTTCCGCCGAGGAGGCGGAGGATGTGGTGCAGGAGGCGTATCTGCGCTGGAGCAGCGCCGACCGTGCGGTGATCGATCACCCGGGGGCCTGGCTCGCCAGGGTTGTCACCAACCTCTGCCTCAACCGGATCACCTCGGCCCGTGTGCAGCGCGAGCAGTACGTGGGGCCGTGGTTGCCGGAACCGGTGTTCACGCAGGACGGGCCGCTCGGCCCGATGGAGTTGGCCGAGCAGCGCGATGCCGTGTCGACGGCGCTGCTGGTGCTGTTGGAGCGGCTCACGCCGACGGAGCGTGCGGTCTATGTGCTGCGCGAGGCATTCGGCTACGGTCATCGGGACATCGCCAGGGTGGTTGACCTGAGCGAGGCCAACTGCCGCCAGTTGTACCGCAGGGCCATCCAGCGGGTGGCGACGCCCGAGGCCCGCTTCACACCGGCAGCCGAGCAGCAGCGCGAACTCGTCGAGTCCTTCGTTACAGCGGCACGTGAGGGCGATCTGGCAGGCCTGGAGAAGCTGCTCGCCGAGGACGTCACCTGGTGGAGCGACGGCGGCGGCAAGGTCACCGCGGCCCGGCGGCCCCTCGTTGGCCGGGAGACGGTCATGCGCTTCCTGGTGGGCGGCGCGCAGCGGTTCCAAGCCGGCTTGGACCTCGCGGTCGCCGAGGTCAACGGGGCGCCGGCGCTGGTGGCGCACGCGGCGGAGCAGCTCATCGCCGTCGCCTCCTTCGAACTGCGCGAGGGCGTCATCGCCCAGGTGCGGGTCGTCGTCAACCCGGACAAACTCATCTTCGCGGGCCGCCAGTTCGCCGCCATGGGTCCCGGAGCGTGAGCCGCGTGCGAGTGCAGACACGAGGAGGCTGTCACATTTTTGGATGCTCGTCGGTTCCCAGCGGGTGACGGGCGCTCCACCGGGGAGCGCCCGCCCACCGAAGGGACGACAACTGCCATGACCACGATCCTGGTGACGGGCGGCACCGGAACGCTCGGCCGGCGCCTCACCGAGCGGCTGCGTGCGGACGCGCACGAGGTGAGAGTGCTGAGCCGGCACTCCCGGCCGTACGCCGTGGACCTGCGCGAGGGCACCGGGCTGGCCGCTGCCGTCGCGGGCGTAGACACGGTCGTGCACTGTGCGACCAACCCGCGCGGCGGCGACGAGCAGGCGGCACGCCATCTGATCGAGGCGGCCCGCCGCGCCGGGGTACGGCATCTGGCGTACATCTCGATCGTCGGCATCGACCGGGTGCCGCTTGGCTACTACCGGACCAAGCTTGCCGTCGAAAGTCTGATCGAGGAGTCGGGGCTCGGCTGGACGGTGCTGCGCACGACGCAGTTCCACGACCTGGTGCTGCAGTTCCTCCAGGGCTCGGCGAAGCTCCCGGTCATGCTGCTCCCGGCGCAGGTCGCCGACCAGCCGATCGAGGTGGAGGAGGTCGCCGCCTACCTGGCCGAGCTCGCAACCGGGGCGCCCGCGGGGCGGGTGCCGGACATGGGCGGCCCCGAGATCCGTACGTTTCCGGAGTTGGCCCGGGCCTATCTGCGCGCAAGCGGACGACGCCGTCCCGTGCTGAACGTGCGCCTGCCCGGCAAGGCCTACCGCGGGTTCCGGGCGGGCGGGCATCTGACGCCGGAGCGGGCCGTGGGTGAGGTCACGTTCGAGCAGTTCCTGGCGGGACGTTTTCCTGCGCGAGGCTGACGCCTCGACAGGCAGGTTCGGCCCATACCCAGAGCGGTTGCGGCACGGAACAGGGCCTAGTCGCCGCCGTCGCCACTGGTCCGGTTCCCGCTCCCCCCGCTGCCCTTCCCCGCGATGTGCAGCAGCTCGCCCGCGCCACGCGTCACGGCCGCCACGACACGGACCCAGCGCGGACCACCGCGCTCGGCCCACACCACGCAGACGCACCCACCGATGACGAGCGCCAGAACCCCGAGCAGTACCAGAACGGCCATGTCTCCCCCACCCTGCATTTCGTACGGCAGTTCTGATCTTCTCAGACGGGGAAGAGGCGCCTCACCCGCCTCACCCGGCGCGGCCGTCCCGGTGCTCCCGCGGGCTCACCCCGTACGCCCTCTTGAACGCCGTCGACAGGGCGAACGCGCTCCCGTAGCCGACCCGCCGGGCGATCGCCTCCAGGGTGTCGTCGGATGCGCGCAGGCGGTCCGCCGCGAGGGCGAGGCGCCAGCCGGTGAGGTAGGACATCGGCGGTTCGCCCACGAGGTCGGTGAAGCGGCGGGCGAGTGCGGCGCGGGAGACTCCGGCCTTGGCGGCGAGGGACGCCACCGTCCAGGGGTGGGCGGGGTCGTCCTGCAGCAGCCGCAGGGCCCGGCCCACGACCGGGTCCGCGAGTGCCCGGTACCAGGCGGGTGCCTCGGCGTCCGGTCGGGAGAACCAGGCCCGCAGCGCGGCGATGACCAGCAGGTCCAGGAGGCGGTCCAGGACGACCTCCTGACCGGGCTCGTCGCGGACCACCTCCTCCGTGATCAGCTCGGTGAGCGGGCAGTCCCACACGTCGGTGGTGAGGGAGAGCAGGGGCGGCAGCGCGTCGAGCAGCCTGCCGCCGATCTCGCCCTGCATGAGGTACGTGCCGATCAGCATCACCGTGGAGCCGTCGGGCCGATTGCCCCAGGTACGCACGCCGAGGTCCATGGAACCGTTCAGGGGGCGCCCGTCGGGGTAGCCGCACTCGCCGCCCGGCAGGATCAGCGCCTGCGGTGCCGTGGCGGGATCGTCGGCGCAGGTGTAGGGGGCGGGGCCGCGCGCGATGGCGATCTCGCCGGCCCGCAGCCGCACCCGCTCCCCGGCGTCCGGCAGGATCCAGGCGTCGCCACGGACCACGAGCATCAGCGTCAGCGGAGCCCGGTCCTCGACGCGCACCGCCCACGGCGGGTCGAAAGACGCCCGGATCATGAACGCACCACGGGCGCGGGGCCCCTCCAGCAGGCCTGCGAGGACGTCCATGGGGACAGCGTAGACGCGCGCACATGGGAATGAGCCGTTCAGCGATGGGACCCTGCGGCGTACGGCAGTTGACTCGGGGGCATGGCACAGAACACGGAACACGGGACGGTTGTGGTGACGGGCGCCTCCGGGCGTACCGGGAGCCGGGTGGCCGAGGCCGCGCGGGCGGCCGGGCTCACGGTGCGGGAAGCGTCCCGGGCGAGCGGCTTCGACTGGCAGGACCGGTCGACCTGGGCGGACGTCCTGCGCGGCGCCGACGCGGCCTATCTGGCCTACCCCTCCGACGTCGGCGCCCCTGGTGCCGCCGACGCGGTCGGCGCGCTCGCCCGGGAGGCGGCCGGGCTCGGCGTACGGCGGCTGGTGCTGCTGTCGGGGCGGGGCGAGGAGCAGGCGCGGCCCACCGAGGAGGCGCTGCGCGAGGCGGGTACGGACTGGACGGTCGTACGGGCCGCGTGGTTCGCACAGAACTTCAGTGAGGGGCCGCTGGTGGAGGAGCTGCGGCTGAGCGGGCGGCTGGTGTTCCCGGCGGACGGGGTGCGCGAGCCGTTCGTCGACGTGCGGGACATCGCGGACGTGGTGGTGGCCGCGCTGACGAGCGGCGACCGGTACGCCGGGCAGGTGGTCGAGGTCTCCGGGCCCCGACTGCTGACCTTCGGCGAGGCGGTCGCGGAGATCGCGAAGGTGACCGGGCGCGACCTGACGTACGTCCCCGTGCCGCCGCGCCAGTACGGCGAGCACCTCACCGCCTTCGGGATTCCGGCCGAGGAGGCCGCGTGGCTGGTCGGGCTGTTCGAGTCCCTGCTCGACGGCCGCAACGCCCACCTGTCGGACGGCGTCCAGCGGGTCCTGGGCCGCGAGCCGCGGGACTTCTCGGAGTACGCGCGTCAGGCCGCGGCGGCGGAGACGTGGAAGGTCTGACCCGCCTGGGGAATTCAGGAGTCCTCCGGCTTGTGCGGCGGGTGGGCGCTCTTCGCGTGGGTGCGCAAGCGCGACGTGACGTCCTCCGGGGGGAGGAAGCGGGACCAGCGTTCCGGGAACTCGGAGGGCATGTCGGGGTCGGCCCCGCCCTGGGCGGCGGCGCGGGCGACGTACTCGGCGACCTGCGCCTGGCGGAGCCGCTCGTTGGCCTCGCGGGCCGCGGCCGTCGCGGCGGCCGGCCAGACCCGGTCGATGGCGGCGTTCACCGCGGCCCCCACGAGCACGGCGAACGCGGACACACCGATCCACAGCAGCACGGCGACGGGCGCGGCCAGCGAGCCGTAGATCGTCGGGCCCTCGACGGTGCTGGTCAGGTAGATCCGCAGCAGGAAACTGCCGAGGACCCACATGCCGAGGGCGACGAGCGCGCCGGGCACGTCCTCGATCCACGGGGAGCGGACCGGGACGGACACGTGGTAGAGGGTGGTCAGGAAGGCGATCGACAGCAGTATCACGACCGGCCAGTAGAGGACCTGCACGACCGTCGTCGACCAGGGCAGGATCCGCACCACCGCGTCCGGCCCGGCCACCATCAGCGGCAGGGCGACGGAGCCGATCAGCAGGGCCACGATGAACAGGGCGAAGGCGAGCAGGCGGGTCTTGACGATGCCCCGGACGCCGTCGAGGCCGTACATGACGGTGATGGTGTCGATGAAGACGTTCACCGCGCGGGAGCCGGACCACAGGGCGAACAGGAAGCCGATGGAGATGACGTCGGGCCGGCCGCCCTTCATCACGTCGTGCAGGATCGGCTCCGCGATCTCCCGGACGCCCTGGTCGGAGAGGACCGTGCGGGAGGCCTCCAGGATGTTGGCCTGCAGGCTCTCGATGGTGTCGGCGCCGGTCCAGGCGTCGACGTAGCCGAGCAGCCCGATCATGCTCAGCAGCAGCGGCGGCACCGACAGCAGCGTGAAGAACGCCGCCTCGGCCGCCAGGCCCAGGATGCGGTACTCGATGCAGGAGTTGACGGTGTCCTTGAGCAACAGCCAGGCGGTCCTGCGCTTGGAGACGTTCCGGTAGAGAGCCCGCGCCCGGTGGAGGCGGCCGGTGGGTGTGGCGGGGGTTTCACTTGCTGGCTGCACCCCCTAACGGTATCCGTCGTGCCTGGTCCCACTCACCCACAGGTGGCTCTTCCCCGCGCGGTCCCTGTTCGCTGGTGACCAAGGGGGTACCGCGGGGTACTTTCGGACCATGACTGGCCGCACCCACACTGTGAACAACCAGGTCCCGCCGCTGGTCGGCTACGACGTCTTCGCAGCCGACCGGGCCCTCACGGCGGCGGTGGAACGGCACCTGGACCCGGGTCTGCTCGACGAGGCGCTCGGCGAGCTGTCGGGGCTCGGGCGGACCTCCGGCTCGGCCCAGGTGCAGGAGTGGGGGGCGCTGGCCAACGAGAACCCGCCACGGCTGCGCACGCACGACCGGTACGGCAACCGCGTCGACGAGGTCGAGTTCCATCCGTCCTGGCACCGGCTGCTCGGAAAGGGCGTATCCGCCGGTCTGACGACGGCCTGGACCCGGCCGGGCGGGCATGTCCGGCGGGCCGCCGCCTTCCTGATGTGGACGCAGGTCGAGGCCGGCAACGGCTGCCCGCTGTCGATGACGCACGCGGCGGTGCCGGCCCTGCGCACCGACCCGGAGCTGGCCGCCGAGTGGGAGCCACGGCTGACGTCCGAGGTGTACGACCGTGACCTCCGGCCCGCGCACCTCAAGGCCGGGGCGCTGTTCGGGATGGGTATGACGGAGAAGCAGGGCGGCAGCGACGTCCGGGCGAACCAGACGTCCGCGCGGCCGCTCGCCGAGGACGGGACGTACGAACTGACCGGGCACAAGTGGTTCTGCTCGGCGCCGATGTCCGACGGCTTCCTGGTGCTGGCGCAGGCCCCGGGTGGGCTGACCTGCTTCCTGGTGCCGCGGGTGTTCGAGGACGGCACCCGCAACGTGTTCCTGATCCAGCGGCTCAAGGACAAGCTGGGCAACCGGTCGAACGCCTCCGCCGAGGTCGAGTTCGACGGGACCTGGGCCCGCCGGGTCGGCGAGGAGGGGCGCGGGGTGCGCACCATCATCGAGATGGTGGCGGCGACCCGGCTCGACTGTGTGCTGGGCTCGGCGGGGCTGATGCGGCAGGCCGTCGCGCAGGCGGTGCACCACTGCACCCACCGTACGGCGTTCGGCGGGAAGCTCGTCGACAAGCCGCTGATGCGCAACGTCCTCGCCGACCTCGCGATCGAGTCGGAGGCGGCGACCACCCTGGCGCTGCGGCTCGCGGCGGCCTACGACGACGGCGGCGAGCAGGAGCGGGCGCTGCTGCGGATCGCGGTGCCGACCGCCAAGTACTGGGTGACCAAGCGGTGCCCGGCGGTGGCGGTCGAGGCGGCGGAGTGCCTGGGCGGCAACGGGTACGTCGAGGAGTCCGGGCTGCCCCGGCTGGTGCGGGAGTCGCCGCTCAACTCGATCTGGGAGGGCGCGGGCAACGTCCAGGCGCTGGACGTGCTGCGGGCGCTGCAGCGGGAACCCGGGGCGCTCGACGCGTATCTGCGGGAGGTCGGGCAGGCGCGCGGCGCCGATCACCGGCTCGACGGGGCCATCAAGAACCTGCTGACCGAACTCGCCGACCTGGAGGGCGTGGAGGGGCGGGCGCGGCGGCTGGCGGAGCGGCTGGCGCTGGTGCTCCAGGGGTCGCTGCTCGTCCGGTTCGCGCCGCCGGAGGTCGCGGACGCGTTCTGCGCGGCGCGGCTGGGCGGTGACGGGGGCGCGGTGTTCGGGACGCTGCCGCACACCCTGGACCTGGCGTCGGTGGTGGAGCGGGCCCGGCCGGTGTCCTGAACCGGCGTCCCGGACCGGTGTCCTGAGCCGCTGCCGCGGTCGCGCGCACGGGAAAGCGGGGGTGGTGCTGCGCCGACACGGCACCACCCCCGCCGCACTGGCCCGTTCGAGCCATCGAACGCCGCTCGGGACGGCGCTGCTCAAGTTTCGGCCACGGCCGGGCTGTCCACCAGGGTTGCAGGGGGTTGCAAGTTGCTGCTGACAGTGTGCGGAGTGTGCGCGTCCGCCCGGGGGCAGACGGCACTATGAAACGGTCAGTCAGAAATGGCCCGGGGGGCACACGCCTATGGACGTCACGCAGCTCGCCGCCGTGGACACCGCGCGTGCGGCTCGGGTGCTCAGCGAGGTCCGCTCCGCCCGGCTGTCCGGGCAGCCGGCTCCGGTGGCGCCCCGCCGGGTGATCGAGCAGTCCTGGGAGCGCATGCTGCGCGGCGGGGTCGATCCCGACCACGACTTCCGGGCGGACCTGCTGTCCCGTGAGGAGGTGCAGCGGCGGCGCGAGGCGTCGGCTTTGCGCCATGTGCTGCCGGTGCTGCGGGAGGGACTGCTGGCGGTCGCGGACGTCGCCCACCACATCATGGTGGTCGCCGACGAGGAGGGCCGGGTGCTGTGGCGCGAGGGCAGCGCGCCGGTGCTGCGCAAGGCCGACGGGCTCGGCTTCGAACTGGGCGCGGACTGGCGTGAGGACGTCGTCGGCACGAACGGGGTGGGCACCCCGGCGGTGGTGCGCCGGCCCGTGCAGGTCTTCGCCTCCGAGCACTTCGTGCGCTCCCAGGCCGGCTGGACCTGTGCCGGCGCTCCGCTGACGGATCCGCGGGACGGCCGGCTGATCGGCGTGGTGGACGTGAGCGGGCCGCTGGAGACGATGCACCCGGCGACGCTCGCCTGGGTCGGCTCGGTGGCCAAGCTCGCCGAGGCCCGGCTGCGGGAGATGCACGTGGAGTCGCTGGAGCGGCTGCGCGCGGTGGCGGCTCCCGTGCTGGCCCGGCTCGGCGGGCGCGCCCTGGTCGTCGACGCGGACGGCTGGACCGCCGCCGTGAGCGGGATTCCGTACCTGCGACGGGTCGCCCTGCCGAAGTCGCTGTCGCCGGGCCTGAAATGGGTGCCGGGGCTCGGGCCGTGCGCGGTGGAGCCACTGGCCGGGGGCTGGCTGCTGCGGGCGGCCGCCGACGAGCCGGCGCCGCGCGGCGCGACCAAGATCGTGCTGGACCTCAGACAGGCCCGCGGATGCACGGTGGAGGTCTCCGGTGGCGCGGGCTCCTGGACCCGTGAACTGAGTCCCCGGCACGCCGAGTTGCTCTACCTCCTCGCCGTCCACCGCACCGGCCGCACGGCGTCCGCCCTGGCCGGGGACCTGTTCGGTGACCCGGCGCGGACGGTGACGGTGCGCGCCGAGATGTCCCGGGTGCGGCGCTATCTCGGCGCGTTCCTGGAGCACCGGCCCTACCGCTTCGCCGACCACACGGAGGTCGAGGTCCTGCTCCCGGACGACCCGCGGGGTCTGCTGCCGCACTCGACGGCACCGGCGGTGAGCAGGCTGCGCACGTCCGCGGCCCTGCCCTGAGTTTCACGCGGAGGTGTCGTCCGGCGGCTCCGAGGGGTGCGTCTTTCGCATATTTGCGAAGTCTGAGCCCGCTATCCCGCCCACCTGCCGTAGCATCCCCTACGGGCCACCCCACCTGCTCCTCCGTCAACGTACGGATCACACGGCGCAGTTGGTCCGCCTCGGGAGGACGGGTATGAAGCATCGCGGCAGACACCGGCGGCGCAGAAGGGGCAGGGTGCTGCGTGCGACCCTGGCCGGGACGGCACTCTCCCTCACCGCCGCCGCCACTCTGATCAGCGCCTCGCAGGCCACGGTCACCGACGCCCCCGGGGCCCTGAAGCCGATCGCCGCGTCCGCAGAGGACGGGCAGCTGTCCGTGGCCGAGCAGCGGGTGCCGGAGCGGTGGCTCGACCGGCTCGCTTCCAGGATGGGCCGGCCCGTCGGTGTCGGCGCGGTGCTGCGCGGCGCCGACCACAGCCTGCGGACGGCGGCCGACTGCTCGACCGCCGAGAAGCACACCCTGCCGATCGAACCGGCGGCCACCCGCGCGTACTGCTTCGGTGACACGGACACCCGCGGCTGGCGGCCCGGCGCCGTCACCACCTCGGGTGACGCGGACGACGACGGCCGCTGGGGCGCGGACCGCGTGATCCTCTCCGGCTGGACGCGCGGCGGCGGTGAGGGCGGCTCCATGGACGGCCCGGCCCCCGAGCGAGGCCTGGCCAAGGTCGCCTTCGTCGACGCGAACGACCTCGGCCGGCTCCGGTACACCTGGGCACTGCTGGCCGTCCCGGTGGACGGCGGGCGGGACTACCGGGGGCTGGTCTCCTCGCTGTCCGGCATGATCTGGTACCAGGACAAGCTGCTGGTGACGACCCGCGAGGGCGACCGGAGCGCGCTGTACGTGTACGACATGGACCGCATCCAGCGCGCCACCGTCGACTCCGACGCGGTCGGCCGGGTACGGGGTGGCTGGGCGGCGCACGGGTCCCGGTACGTGCTGCCCGCCGTCGCCTCGTACGCCCTGCCCGGCGGCGACGACGCGCCGCGCCCGGCCTCCGTCTCCCTCGACCGCAGCACCGCCCCCGACAGCCTGGTCGCTAGCGAGTGGGTGCCGGCGGACGGTGACCGGCGCACCCGGCTGTGGCGCTACGCCCTGAGCCGGGACCCGGCCCGGTCCGGCCTGCTCGCCACCGGCTCCTCCGGACACGCGGACCCGGTGGACGCGTACGAGACGAAGACGACCGACGTGCGGGGCGTGCTGTCGTACCGCTCGGGCTGGTACCTGAACCGCGCCGCGGGCTCCGCGGAGGGGCACGGGACGCTGTGGCGCCAGGACCTCGGCGGCGCGCGGGCGACGGAGTGCGCGGCCGACGAGACGCGCCACTGCTGGAGCGGCGGGTCGGGGTCCCTGTCCTACTGGGAGGAGACCGGCGAGGTCTGGTCCCAGTCGGGGCGCATGCTGTTCGCATTGCCGCTGGCGTCGGTGGACCGGGCGCTGGGCTGAGGGGCGAGCACCCGGCCTCCGTCGACACGACACCCGGCCGGATGATTTCCTGACCTCCATGCCCACCATCGCCGTGACCACCTGGTCCCTGGAGCAGATCGCGCCGACCGACCTGCTGCCGGCCGCCGCGCCGGAGGGGGACGTCCGCATCGTCCGCTCCGAGGTGCCCTCCCCCGAGTTCAGCCGGTTCCTGTATGCCTCGGTCGGGGGCGACATCCTCTGGACCGACCGGCTGAGCTGGTCGTACGCGCGGTGGCTGGAGCACCTGGAGCGCCCGGGTGTCGAGACCTGGGTGGCGTACGACCGGGGCACGCCCGCGGGATACGTGGAGCTGGAGGCCCAGGACGACGCGGTCGTGGAGATCGTCTACTTCGGGCTGCTCCCCGCCTTCCGGGGCCGGCGCATCGGCGGGCACCTGCTGTCGTACGGCACGGCCCGCGCCTGGGACCTCGCCGACCGCTGGCCGGGACTGACGCCGACGAAGCGGGTCTGGCTGCACACCTGCAGCAAGGACGGCGAGCACGCGATGGACAACTACCGGCGGCGGGGCTTCAAGCTGTTCGACACCAAGGTCGAGGAGGAGCCGGACGTCGCCGCTCCGGGACCGTGGCCTGGGGCATTCCCCGCCTGACCTGTACGGACACCCCCAGGCGCCCGAATGTGACCAAGGACACCCACGTCTTGAATTCCGAGACAGGAGTGTCCGAATCATGGACGAAGCTGGACTGTGTCCAGATCGCCATGACACGCTTCCGTCATGTCTGGAACTGGAATCGCCTTGGTGAGTCGACGGCACGTCGACCTCGGCCGCATGTCCAGCGCCATCTGTCCGGCGCACTGAGAGCACTCAGCACACGCCCGGCATCCCCTTTCCTCGCCTCACCTCCCGCGCAATGACGCGCCCGTACACCCGTGCGCACGCGCAGGTCAGAGCCGCATTCCCGCCTGTCCGAAGGACGTATCAACCATGGCCGCCACCCCGCAGAACCCTGCCGCCGCGACTCCCCGCCGCAAGGTGAGCCGTCACCGCGGTGAGGGTCAGTGGGCCGCGGGGCACTTCACCCCGCTCAACGGCAACGAGCAGTTCAAGAAGGACGACGACGGTCTCAATGTGCGGACACGCATTGAGACGATCTACTCCAAGCGGGGCTTCGACTCGATCGACCCGAACGACCTGCGCGGCCGGATGCGCTGGTGGGGCCTATACACCCAGCGCCGCCCCGGGATCGACGGCGGCAAGACGGCGATCCTGGAGCCGGAGGAGCTGGACGACGAGTACTTCATGCTCCGCGTCCGCATCGACGGCGGCGCGCTGACCACCCGGCAGCTTCGGGTCATCGGCGAGATCTCCCAGGAGTTCGCGCGCGGCACCGCCGACATCACCGACCGGCAGAACGTGCAGTACCACTGGATCCGGATCGAGGACGTGCCCGAGATCTGGAACCGGCTGGAGGGCGTCGGCCTGTCGACGGTCACCGCCTGCGGCGACACCCCGCGCGTGATGATCGGCTCCCCCGTGGCGGGCATCGCCGAGGACGAGATCATCGACGCCACGCCGGCGCTGGAGGAGATGAAGCGCCGCGTCCTGAACAACCCGGCGTACTCGAACCTCCCCCGGAAGTTCAAGACGGCCATCTCGGGCTCGCCGCTGCTGGACGTGGTGCACGAGATCAACGACGTCGCGTTCGTCGGCGTCGAACACCCCGAGCACGGCCCCGGCTTCGACGTGTGGGTCGGCGGCGGCCTGTCCACCAACCCCAAGCTGGGCGTGCGCCTCGGCACCTGGGTGTCGATCGATGACGTCCCGGACGTCTACGAGGGCGTCATCTCGATCTTCCGTGACTACGGCTACCGCCGGCTGCGCAACCGCGCCCGCCTGAAGTTCCTCGTCGCCGACTGGGGCGCGGAGAAGTTCCGGCAGGTGCTGGAGGACGAGTACCTGAAGCGCAAGCTGATCGACGGCCCCGCTCCCGAGCAGCCGTCGCAGCAGTGGCGCGACCACATCGGCGTGCACCGGCAGAAGGACGGCCGCTTCTACGTCGGCTTCGCCCCGCGCGTGGGACGCGTCGACGGCGCCACGATCACGAAGATCGCCGACCTCGCCGAGGCCCACGGCTCGGGCCGGGTGCGTACCACCGTCGAGCAGAAGATGATCGTCCTCGACGTCGAGGAGGACAAGGTCGAGTCGCTGGTCGAGGGCCTGGAGGCACTGGACCTGACCGCCCGGCCGTCCTCGTTCCGGCGGGGCACCATGGCCTGCACCGGCATCGAGTTCTGCAAGCTCGCGATCGTCGAGACCAAGCAGCGCGGTGCGCAGCTCATCGACGAACTGGAGCGGCGTCTGCCGGACTTCGACGAGCCGCTCACCATCAACCTCAACGGCTGCCCGAACGCCTGCGCCCGCATCCAGGTCGCGGACATCGGTCTCAAGGGCCAGCTCGTCGTCAACAGCGAGGGCGAGCAGGTCGAGGGATACCAGGTGCACCTGGGCGGCGCGCTGGGCCTGGAGGCGGGCTTCGGCCGCAAGGTGCGCGGCCTGAAGGTCACGTCCGACGAGCTGCCCGACTACATCGAGCGGGTCCTCAAGCGGTTCCAGGCCGAGCGCGAGGACGGCGAGCGGTTCGCCACCTGGGCGGCCCGGGCCGACGAGGAGGCCCTGTCGTGAGCGAGCGCGCCGCCCCCTTCTACTGCCCGTACTGCGGTGACGAGGACCTGCGTCCGAGCGCCGAGGCACACGGCGCGTGGGAATGCGCGGCGTGCAGCCGGGCCTTCTCGCTGAAGTTCCTCGGGCTGCTGGCCCAGGGACTGAAGCGATCCGACTCCGGAGGGGCACAGATATGACGACCACTCAGGAAGAGCGCACCACCGAGGACCTGAAGGCGCTCGCCGAGCAGGCGGGCCGCGACCTGGAGAACGCCTCCGCGCTGGAGATCCTCCAGTGGGCCGCCGAGACGTTCGGCAAGCGCTTCTGCGTGACCTCCTCCATGGAGGACGCGGTCGTCGCCCACCTCGCCTCCCGCGCGATGCCCGGCGTCGACGTCGTCTTCCTCGACACCGGCTACCACTTCGAGGAGACCATCGGCACCCGCGACGCGGTCGACGCCGTGATGGACGTCAACGTCATCACGCTCACGCCGCGCCAGACGGTCGCCGAGCAGGACGCCGAGTACGGCCCCAAGCTGCACGACCGCAACCCGGACCTGTGCTGCAAGCTGCGCAAGGTCCAGCCGCTGGAAGAGGGCCTGAAGGACTACCAGGCCTGGGCGACCGGACTGCGCCGCGACGAGTCCCCGACCCGGGCGAACACCCCGGTGGTCGGCTGGGACGAGAAGCGGCAGAAGGTCAAGATCTCCCCGATCGCCCGCTGGACGCAGGACGACGTGGACGCCTACGTCACCGAACACGGCGTTCTGACGAACCCGCTGCTGATGGACGGCTACGCCTCCGTCGGCTGCGCCCCCTGCACCCGCCGGGTCCTGGAGGGCGAGGACGCGCGCGCCGGCCGCTGGGCGGGCCGCAGCAAGACCGAGTGCGGGCTGCACGGATGACGACTCAGACGACTCAGACGATTCAGGAGACCGACGTGACGACCGGAGCCACCGTCTGGCTCACGGGTCTGCCGAGTGCCGGCAAGACCACCATCGCCCACGAGCTGGCCGGGCGGCTGCGCGCCGAGGGCCGCCGCGTCGAGGTGCTCGACGGCGACGAGATCCGCGAGTTCATCTCGGCGGGCCTCGGCTTCACCCGCGAGGACCGGCACACCAACGTGCAGCGCATCGGCTTCGTCGCCGAACTGCTCGCCCGCAACGGCGTGCTCGCCCTCGTCCCGGTCATCGCGCCCTACCAGGACAGCCGCGAGGCGGTGCGCAAGCGGCACCAGGCGAACGGCACCGCGTACCTGGAGATCCACGTGGCGACGCCGGTCGAGGTGTGCAGCGAGCGGGACGTGAAGGGCCTGTACGCCAAGCAGGCCGCGGGCGAGCTCACGGGGCTCACCGGCGTCGACGACCCGTACGAGGCGCCCGAGTCGCCCGACCTGCGCATCGAGTCGCAGAACCAGACCGTGCAGGAGTCCGCGGCGTCGGTGTACGCCCTGCTCAGCGAAAGGGGACTGGCATGACGACGACCGTCGCCAACGTTTCCGAGGAGACCGACAGCCCGTACGCGCTCTCCCACCTCGACGCCCTCGAGTCCGAGGCGGTCCACATCTTCCGCGAGGTGGCGGGCGAGTTCGAGCGGCCGGTGATCCTGTTCTCCGGCGGCAAGGACTCCATCGTCATGCTGCACCTGGCGCTGAAGGCCTTCCGGCCGGCGGCGGTTCCGTTCTCGCTGCTGCACGTGGACACCGGGCACAACTTCCCCGAGGTCCTCGACTACCGGGACCGCACGGTCGCCAAGCACGGGCTGCGGCTGCACGTCGCCTCCGTGCAGGACTACATCGACCGGGGTGTGCTCAAGGAGCGCCCGGACGGCACCCGCAACCCGCTGCAGACGCTGCCGCTGACCGAGAAGATCCAGCAGGAGCGTTTCGACGCCGTGTTCGGCGGCGGGCGCCGCGACGAGGAGAAGGCCCGGGCCAAGGAGCGGGTGTTCTCCCTGCGGGACGAGTTCTCCCAGTGGGACCCGCGCCGCCAGCGGCCGGAGCTGTGGAACCTGTACAACGGCCGCCACGCCCCCGGCGAGCACGTCCGGGTGTTCCCGCTGTCCAACTGGACCGAGCTGGACGTGTGGCAGTACATCGCCCGTGAGGGCATCGAGCTGCCGGAGATCTACTACGCGCACGAGCGCGAGGTGTTCTCCCGCAGCGGCATGTGGCTGACCGCCGGTGAGTGGGGCGGGCCGAAGGACGGCGAGACCGTGGAGAAGCGGCTCGTGCGCTACCGGACCGTGGGTGACATGTCCTGCACCGGCGCGGTGGACTCCGACGCCGACACCATCGAGAAGGTGATCGTCGAGATCGCCGCCTCCCGGCTCACCGAGCGCGGCGCCACCCGCGCCGACGACAAGATGTCCGAGGCCGCGATGGAAGACCGCAAGCGCGAGGGGTACTTCTAAAGATGAGCACGATCACGACCGAGGAACTCTCGGCCACCACCCTGCTGCGGTTCGCCACCGCCGGTTCCGTCGACGACGGCAAGTCCACCCTGGTGGGCCGGCTGCTGCACGATTCGAAGTCGGTCCTCGCCGACCAGCTGGAGGCCGTGGAGCGCGCCTCCGCCAGCCGGGGCCAGGAGGCGCCGGACCTGGCGCTGCTCACCGACGGCCTGCGGGCCGAGCGGGAGCAGGGCATCACCATCGACGTGGCCTACCGCTACTTCGCCACGCCCCGGCGGCGGTTCATCCTCGCCGACACCCCCGGCCATGTGCAGTACACCCGCAACATGGTCACCGGCGCCTCGACGGCCGAGCTGACGGTCATCCTGGTCGACGCCCGCAACGGCGTCGTCGAGCAGACCCGCCGGCACGCCGCCATCGCCGCCCTGCTGCGTGTGCCGCACGTGGTCCTCGCGGTCAACAAGATGGACCTCGTCGGCTACGAGGAGAAGGTCTTCGCCGCGATCGCCAAGGAGTTCACGGCGTACGCGACCGAGCTGGGCGTGCCCGAGGTGACCGCCGTCCCGATCTCGGCGCTCGTCGGTGACAACGTGGTGGAGCCGTCGGCGAACATGGACTGGTACGGCGGCCCGACGGTGCTGGAGCACCTGGAGACCGTGCCGGTCAGCCACGACCTGAGCCACTGCCACGCCCGGCTGCCGGTGCAGTACGTGATCCGGCCGCAGAGCGCGGACCACCCGGACTACCGGGGGTACGCCGGTCAGATCGCCGCCGGTTCGTTCCGCGTCGGCGAGGCCGTCACCGTGCTGCCGTCGGGCCGCACCTCGAAGATCTCCGGTATCGACCTGCTGGGCGAGTCCGTCGACGTCGCCTGGACGACGCAGTCGGTGACCCTCCTGCTGGAGGACGACATCGACATCTCGCGCGGCGACCTGATCGTGCCGACCAAGGACGCGCCCGCGACCACACAGGACATCGAGGCGACCGTCTGCCATGTCGCGGACGCCCCGCTGACCGTCGGCCACCGGGTGCTGCTCAAGCACGGCACCCGCACGGTCAAGGCGATCGTCAAGGACATCCCGTCCCGGCTCACGCTCGACGACCTGTCCCTGCACCCGCACCCGGGACAGCTCGTCGCCAACGACATCGGCCGGGTGAAGATCCGTACCGCCGAGCCGCTGCCGGTGGACTCCTACTCCGACTCGCGGCGTACCGGCTCGTTCATCCTGATCGACCCGAACGACGGCCAGACCCTCACCGCGGGCATGGTCGGCGAGTCCTTCGCCTCCCCGGAGCCCGTCAAGGACGAGGCCGAGGACGACGGGTGGGACTTCTGACATGAATTCCCCGGACTTCTACTCCTCGTTCGCGAAGGAGGGCGGCCGCGTCGGCAGCGGTGCTCTCGGCAGCGGGCAGGGCGGAGTGGCGCGATGTGCGCGCTGACGTACGCGCACTGCCCGCGCGCCCTCACCCCCCACCGCCGTAGACGAAAACCTGCCGACCTCCCGGCCACGACCTGAGAGACCGTGACCGCCGGGCCTGGTGAGAGGACCCCCTCCCGTGCCTGCTCCATCCGCTCTGCGCCGCGGCTTCGCGGTCATCGCCGCACTTCCCCTGCTCACGCTCGCCGCCTGCGGCTACGGCTCCCAGGCCAAGGACGACGGCACCGCCAAGATCGCCGCCGGGGCGAAGAAGATCGACGGTCTCGACACCGTCAAGATCGGCTACTTCGGCAACCTCACCCACGGCACCGCCCTGGTGGGTATGGAGAAGGGCTTCTTCCAGAAGGCCCTGGGCGCCACCAAGGTCGAACCCGCGGTCTTCAACGCCGGTCCGTCCGAGATCGAGGCGCTCAACTCCAAGTCCATCGACATCGGCTGGATCGGCCCCTCCCCCGCCATCAACGGTTACGTCAAGTCCGGTGGCAAGAACCTGCGGATCATCGGCGGTTCGGCGTCCGGCGGCGTGAAGCTCGTGGTGAACCCGGACAAGATCAAGTCGCTGAAGGACGTCAAGGGCAAGCGGATCGCCACCCCGCAGCTCGGCAACACGCAGGACGTGGCGTTCCTCAACTGGGCGGCCGAGCAGGGCTGGAAGGTCGACCCGCAGAGCGGCAAGGGCGACGTCACGGTCGTCCGCAGCGACAACAAGGTCACCCCGGACGCCTACAAGTCCGGGTCCGTCGACGGCGCCTGGGTGCCCGAGCCCACCGCGTCGAAGCTGGTCTCCGAGGGCGGCAAGGTGCTGCTGGACGAGGCGAAGCTCTGGCCGGACGAGAAGTTCGTGATCACGAACATCATCGTGCGCCAGGACTTCCTCAAGAAGCACCCGAAGGTCGTCGAGGCCGTGCTGAAGGGCTCGGTCGAGACCAACAAGTGGATCAACGCCAACCCGGACGCCGCCAAGGAAGCGGCGAACAGGCTGCTGGAGCAGGAGACCGGCAAGGCGCTGCCCGCCGAGGTGCTGGACCCGGCGTGGAAGTCGATCCGGTTCACGGACGATCCGCTGGCCTCCACCCTCAGCACCGAGGCGGAGCACGCCGTGAAGGCGGGGCTGCTGGAGAAGCCGGACCTGAAGGGCATCTACGACCTCGCGCCGCTGAACAAGGTCCTCAAGGCCGAGGGCGAGCCCACGGTCGACGACGCCGGTCTCGGCGCGAAGTAAGCCCGCAACCCCAAGCCGCATTGTGAAGAGTTCCCAGGAGGTGACGACCATGGCCACCACCCTCGCCAAGGCCGCCGACGGCACCGAGACGGCCACCCACGCCGCCCGGATCGAGCACGTCTCGAAGTCGTTCGCGGGTCCCGCCGGGCAGCAGCTCGTCCTGGACGACATCACCCTCGATGTCGCGCCCGGCGAGTTCGTCACCCTCCTGGGGGCCTCGGGCTGCGGCAAGTCGACGCTGCTCAACCTGGTGGCGGGCCTCGACCGGCCCTCCGCCGGCGAGATCACCACGGACGGCCGTCCGGCGCTGATGTTCCAGGAGCACGCGCTGTTCCCGTGGCTGACCGCGGGCAAGAACATCGAGCTCGCCCTGAAGCTGCGGGGCGTTCCGAAGCCCGAGCGGCGCGGCAAGGCCGAGGAGCTGCTCGAGCTGGTACGGCTGAAGGGCGCGTACAGCAAGCGGGTGCACGAGCTGTCGGGCGGTATGCGGCAGCGGGTCGCGCTCGCCCGGGCGCTCGGCCAGGAGAGCAAGCTGCTGCTGATGGACGAGCCGTTCGCGGCGCTGGACGCCATCACGCGGGACGTGCTGCACGACGAGCTGACCCGCATCTGGCGTGAGACGCAGCTGTCCGTCCTGTTCGTCACGCACAACGTGCGTGAGGCGGTCCGGCTCGCGGAGCGCGTGGTGCTGCTGTCCTCCCGCCCGGGCCGGATCGCCCGCGAGTGGCGGGTGGACATCCCGCAGCCGCGCCGCATCGAGGACACCGCCGTGGCGGAACTGTCCGTCGAGATCACCGAAGAACTGCGTGGGGAGATCCGCCGTCATGGCCAGCACTGATTCGACGACCACCGTCGACAAGGACGGCAACGATCTCGCCGGTCTGGAGGCGGGCCTCGACGCGCTGGAGACACGGCAGACCAGCCGGACGCCGTTCCGGCAGACCTTCACCGAGAAGATCCTGCCGCCCGTCCTCGCCGTCGCGCTGGTGCTGGCGGTCTGGCAGGCCCTCGTCTCCTTCAAGGTGGTCGACGACCCGACGAAGCTGCCCGCGCCGTCCGCCGTCTGGGACGTCGTCCGCACCGCGTGGCTCCAGGGTGAACTGCTCGGCTACATCTGGACCAGCGTCTCGCGCGGCCTGCTCGGGTTCTGCTTCGCCCTGCTGATCGGCACACCGCTGGGTCTGCTGGTGGCCCGGGTGAAGTTCGTCCGGGCAGCCATCGGCCCGATCCTCTCCGGCCTGCAGTCGCTGCCGTCGGTCGCCTGGGTCCCGCCGGCGGTGATCTGGCTGGGCCTGAACAACTCGATGATGTACGCGGTGATCCTGCTCGGCGCGGTCCCGTCCATCGCCAACGGCCTGGTGTCCGGCGTCGACCAGGTGCCCCCGCTGTTCCTCCGCGCGGGCCGCACCCTCGGCGCCACCGGCCTGAAGGGCACCTGGCACATCGTCCTGCCCGCCGCCCTGCCCGGCTATGTGGCGGGTCTGAAGCAGGGCTGGGCCTTCTCCTGGCGCTCCCTGATGGCCGCGGAGATCATCGCGTCCTTCCCCGACCTCGGCGTCGGACTCGGCCAGCTGCTGGAGAACGGCCGCAACGCCAGCGACATGGCCATGGTCTTCGAAGCCATCCTGCTCATCCTGATCGTCGGCATCGCCATCGACCTGCTGATCTTCAGCCCGCTGGAGCGGTGGGTGCTGCGCAACCGCGGTCTGCTGGTGAAGAGCTGAGACCCATGACGAACAAGCCCGTTCTCCTCGTCATCGCCCACGGCAGCCGCGACCCGCGGCACGCCGCGACGGTGCACGCCCTGGTACGCCGGGTGCGCTCGCTGCGCCCCGACGTACGGGTGGAGACGGGCTTCCTGGACTTCAACGTGCCCTCCGTGCAGGGCGTCCTGGAGTCCCTGGCGACACAGGGGGTCCGCGACGTCGTGGCCCTCCCCCTGCTCCTCACCCGGGCGTTCCACGCGAAGGCGGACATCCCGGCGGTCCTCGCGGACGCGCCCCCGCAGCTCCGCGTCCACCAGGCGGAGGTCCTGGGCCCCTCTCCCCTCCTGCTCGAGGCCCTCGAACGACGTCTGTACGAGGCGGGTCTGACCCCCGCCGACAAGTCCTCGACCGGGGTCGTGCTGGCCTCGGCGGGATCCACCGACCCGGAGGCGATCGCAGTGATCGCAGAAATCGCGCGGGAGTGGCGGCACACCGGTTGGTGCGCCGTGCGGCCTGCGTTCGCCTCCGCATCTCTCCCCCGTACGGAGGACGCCGTCCGAGAACTCCGCGCGCTCGGCTGCTCCCGGGTCGCCGTCGCCCCCTACGTCCTGGCCCCCGGTTTCCTCCCGGACCGTATCGCCCGGGGCGCGGCGGAGGCGGATGTCCTGGCCGACGTGCTGGGCCCGGCGCCGGAGGTGGCGCGGGTGGTGCTGGAGCGGTACGAGGCGGCACGGGTGCCGGCGTTGGCGGCTGTGAGCGCCTGACTCAGACCCGTGGCAGCAGCGTCCCCAGCGGGCCCAGGTCCAGGTTGAGGTCCTCCGGGCTCAGGTCGTAGCGCGCGCAGAGTTCCCGCATCCGGTCGTCGAGCAGCATCAGCGTCAGGCCGACGCGTTCCTCCTGCTCCTCCGTGAGGTCGCCGGCGTCGACGCGGTGCAGGGCCTGGCGTTCCATGAGCTGGCGAAGGAGTTCGACGACCGTCAGGACCAGTTTGATCAGGTCGCGTTCGACCGTGTCCGGGTCGGTTGTCAAACGGCTGATGGGCATGGAGCCTCACTGATCCGGGAAAGGGCTGACGCGGCCACGGGGGCGATGACCGCGCGGAGGTCGATGCGGACCAGGTCGACGTCCGCGATGGACAGGACGAGGTCGCCGGTGAGGACGACACCGCCCTGGAGGAGCCGGTCGAGGAGGTCGATGAGGGCGACCGGGCGGTCGGCCCAGGGGGCGACGGTCATGCGGCGGGCTCCGGCTCCGGCTGGAGGGCGAAGGAGTAGGGGGCCCAGGGGCCGGTGACTTCGACGCGGAGGCCGGGGACTTCCGCGGCGGCCGCCAGGACGCGTGAGCGGAAGGCGTCGACCCGGTGGGTGGGCACGAGGTAGGCGTCATTGCCTACGTTGGTGCCCGGGGCGGAGCCCGCCAGGCTGCCGCGTTGCGGGGTGTGTGCGACGCGGTCGACGGCGAGGGTGCCGGCCGTCTCGGTGAGGTGCGCGGCGGCCTGGGCGACCGTGCGCCAGGCTTCCTCGTTCCTGCGTTGTCTACGGCGGCGGATCGCCAGGTAGGCGCGGCCCACTCCGAGGCCGGTGGCCGGTTCCCGCTCCGCGTCGGTGTCGGCTTCGGGCGGCGTGATGTCCGGCGTGGCGTAGATCTTCACGCCGAGTTCCACATGGCCCGTGAGGCGGTCCAGCAGGGACGCGAAGTACTCGCGGCGGGTGTCGAGGGCCTGCCGGGCACGGTCCTCGTCGCGGTAGACGGTGGCCAGACGCAGGGGGAGGACGGCCGCGCCGGAGGCTACGAGCGCGGCGACCACGGCGTGGTGGGACCGGACCGTGGACTCCAGCCAGTCCAGGTCGTCGAGGTGGGCCTTGAGGGGTGCCTCGTCGTAGTCGGCGGCCGGGACGTGGCCGACGGCGAAGGCGAGCTGTCGGGCGGGGCCGCTGGGATGCGGCTCCACCAGGTGGATGGGGTCTCCGGCGACCCCGCGCAGGTCCGCCACCGCCGCGGCGGCCTCGGGGGTGCGGCGCAGGACCGCGTAGGCGTAGACGAGGTTCGGGTCGCTCATGGCTCCGGGCTCCTGTCGGCCGCCTTGAGGGCGGCGATCTCGGCACGCAGTCGTTCGTTCTCGTCGGCCAGGGACCGCTCGGGGCGGGCGGCCCGGGAGGAGAGGGAGGGGTCGTGTTCCCACCAGTCGATGCCCATCTCCTTCGCCTTGTCGACGGAAGCGACGAGCAGGCGCAGCTTGATGGTGAGCAGTTCGATGTCGAGCAGGTTGATCCGGATGTCGCCGGCGATGACCACGCCCTTGTCGAGGACCCGTTCGAGGATGTCCGCGAGGTTGGCGCTCTGGCCGCCGGGCCCGTGGTCGTAGGGGGAGGGAAGGCGGGAGGCTCCGGTGAGTCCACCTGTTGCCGAGTGGGCCGAGTGGGTCATGGTCGGGGGGCTCGTCTCCGGGCGGTGATCTCGTCGAGTCGGTCCAGCAGTTCGTCCTCGCGGCGGTCGTACTCGTCCTCGTCGATCCGTCCTTCCAATAGGGCCCGTTCCAGATCCACCAGGGCCTGCCGCACGGGGGCCGGGTCGTAGTACTGCGCCTCGGCGGCGGCCTGGAGCTGCTCGGCGGCCCAGAGGGTGGTGCGCAGGGGTGCGAGCGGGAGGGTGAGGATGCCGGTGAGCAGGCCCATGACCGGTCCCGTCAGACGGCGAAGCTGTAGGGGGGCAGCGGGCCGCGCAGCCGGAAGTCGTAGGCGTCGCCGTAGTCGTGGGCCAGGGTCCGGCCGGCCGAGGTGAACTCGTCGGCGCGGGCGCGTTCGACGAGGAACGACACGTTGAGGAAGTCGTCCTTGGACGGGTCGGCCACGACGCTGGCCCGGGCCAGTCCGGACAGCCGTCCGACGATCTCGTCGGCCTGTCGCCGCTGCCGGGCGTCGACCTGCCGGGCCACCAGTTCGCCGAGGGCGAGGCGGTCCTCGTAGGTTCCGGTGCCGTCGCGGGTGCACTGGTTGAGCCGGCGGGCCTCCTCGGACCCGTCGAGCACCTCCCGCAGCAGGTCGTCCTGGGAGCGGGCGGCCTTGAGGTTGAACTCGGCGGTGCCGTGCAGTTCGCCGAGCCGTCGGGCGTAGTCCTCTCGCCGCTCCTCCAGGGCCGTTCTGACGGCGGTGTCGTCCGGGGCGAGCAGGCCGAACCGCATGGGGAGGACCGATCCGTCGGCCATGAGCCGTTCCTGGAGCTCCTGGTGGGCGCCGAGGTCACGTCGTTTGGGACGCAGCTCGGCGGGGGCCGCGCTGACGACGGCGGCGAGCGGGCCGTGGACGACGACGCGCGGGGGCTCGTCGCCCCCGCCGACGGTCCGCAGGCCGTCGAGCCGGAGGGGGTGGTCGGCGCGGGTGACGGCGTAGACGTAGACGGCGCTCACCGCTCGTCCTCCCGGTCCTTGTCGTCGCGGTCGAAGATGTCGCCGATCGCGTCGATGGCGCCGCCGATCGCGCCGCTGGTCTTGCCCCGGGCGCCGCTCTCGACGAGGTTGCCGACGATGTCGGTGAGCTTGTCGGGTGCCTTGCGGCCGGCTTCCAGGTCGAGCCGGTTGCAGGCCTCGGCGAAGCGGAGGTAGGTGTCGACGCTCGCGATGACGATGCGTACGTCGATCTTCAGGATCTCGATGCCGACCAGTGAGACTCGCACGAACACGTCGATGACGAGCCCGCGGTCCAGGATCAGTTCGAGGATGTCGAAGAGGCCGGCGGTCCCCGAACCGCTGGAGGTGGCGGCGGGTTGCATCCCGCCGGTCTGCGTCATGACGGTCACGGTGCGATTCCTCTCGCGAGATTCGTTCTCGTGCCGCCCGTAGGTACGGGGGTGGTGGCGGGCGTGTTCACATGAACACCAAAAACGGTTCCCGGGAAAGGGAGTTGAGGGAAGAGAGGGCGGCGCTAGCGCTGCCGGTCGAGCTGGCCTCGGGCGTAGCGACGGACCCGCTCGTAGCCGAGGAGCCGGCCCTGCGGGTCCAGCATGACGCGGTACGTCGCCATGACTGTCATGGTGTCGGGGACCCGCTCCAGCTCCACGACCTCCACGTCGGCCGTCCAGCCGTCCGGGGTGGGGCGGACGGCGGAGACGGAGTCCGGGCTCGTGCCGAGCAGCTCGCCGAGCTGCGCCGCGGCGCCGCGCATGGCCTGGACGGCCGTCGTACGGCCGGGCGGGGTCTGCTGGTGATCAGTGCTCGTCATGCACCTACCGTGCCAAGACCCCGGGCCGCGTGGGGGCGGTTCGGCCAAACGTCCGATGCCGTCGGCCCTGCCCCTGGGCAGAGAACAGCCGGAGACCGGAAGGTCACTCTCGCCGCTCGCCGAACGGCGTCGCCTGGTGGAAGTAGAGCAGCCACCCGGTTTCCGTCCGCCGCCACAGCGAACTGCGGTGCGCGCGTCTTCCGTCGCACTCGGTGTCGAAGGTGAGGTGGACGAGGTCGGGGGCGAGCTGTACGCCGCGCATCCGGGAGGTGACGACGGGCGGGGACTCGAGGTCGGTGGTCTCGGCCAGGGCGGCGATGACGGCGGCCCGCCCCCCGTGCCGCCCGGAGGCGCCGAACTCGTGGAAGTCGGGGTGCAGCAGCGCCGCGACCCGTTCGGGCGAGCGGCGCACTTCCAGGTCCAGCAGCGCCAGCTAGCCGGCGATGGCGGCCGTGACGGCCGCGCCGTGCTCAGTCATCCGTCAGCTCCACCAGCTTGACGACCGTGTTCCAGTTGCGGGTCGTGGCGACGATCCCCTTGTTGATGCGGGGTTTCGACAGGTGCTCGGCCAGTTTTGAGCGGCCCAGGCCGTTCGGGGCGTACAGGTACAGGGCGCGATCGCCGAGGCTGAACTCCTCGGGGAGGTAGGCGGCCCGGTCGATCTCCGCGAAGCGCTCGGGGCTCACGGGCGCCGAGAAGTAGGTGACGTGGAGCTGCTTGGGCTCCAGATCGGCGGCCGGGTAGGGGCAGGCGTCGGCGACCGCCTTCAGGTAGGCGTGGTCGCGCACGATCACGTCGACGCCGAAGCCGAAGTGCTCCTCGACGGCGTGGGCGATCTCGGCGGCCAGCGACTCCTCGTCCCCGTGGCCGGAGGAGAACACGGCCTGTCCGCTCTGGAGGTAGGTGCTCACGTCCCCGTAGCCGAGGCCCGAGAGGAGGGTGCGCAGGTCGGCCATCGGGACCTTTTTGCTGCCGCCCACGTTGATCCCGCGCAGCAGTGCCGCATACATCGTCGTCATCCGGACACGATAGGACGGCCGTCGTGCCCCGTGGGGGTGGGCACGACGGCCGGGCCGGGCAGCTGCCCGGCCCCGTAAATTACTCACCGGTCACCGCGAGGCACAACCTTCTGCTCAGGATCCACACAGCTGAGGAGCCCGGTATATCCCGCTTGGGGCCCGATACGTTTGACGTGCTCCCTGGCTGAAGTCCAGGGATTCCGGCCAGGGTCGTGTGCGGGGCCCGTCCGTGTTCCGGGGAAGCCGACGGGCCCTGCCCTGCGCGGGGCGTGCTTCGGCTACCCCTGGTGAGCGGCTGCGGCCAGCTCGGCCTCGATGAGGTCCGCCGCGCGACGTGTGCCGCCCTCCTCGGCCATCTGGCCCTGGAGCACCTTCAGTCGGCGGGCGACCTCCGGGTCGCCCACGAGGTCGAGGGCGGCATCGCGCAGGGCCTGGCCGGTCGCCTCCTGAGTGGGGAGGTGCCGGGCGACACCGAGGCCCTGGAGCATCTCCGCGTTGCCGAACTGGTCCGCGGCCTGCGGTACGGCGATCATCGGCGTGGCGGTGGCCAGACCCTCCTGACTGCCGCCCGCGCCCGCGTGGGTGACGAACAGGTCGGCCTGCTTGAGGATCGTCAGCTGCGGCACCCATGTCCGCACCTCGACATTGGCGGGGACGTCCGCGAACTCGGCCGGGTCGATGTGCTGTCCGATCGAGAGCACCAGGTGCCAGCCGGGCAGGTCACCGAAGGCCTTGACGCACTCCCGGTAGAAGCCGGGCTGCTTGGTGAAGGCCGACCCGAGGGAGACGAGCGCGACCTTCTCGGCACCGGCCGGCCGCTGCCAGTCGCCTTCGGCGGTCCGGTCGCCCTGGCACGCTCCGACGAAGGAGTACACGTTCTCGTCGACACGGTCCGCGTTCGGCTGGAGGGCCCTGGGGATGAGGACGATGGAGCGGGCGGGCCGGCCGCCGAACGCGTCGGGGTGCAGGGTGATCCCGTTCTCCTCCAGCCAGGCCTGGAAACGGGCGAAGTAGGCGCGGCCCCGCTCGGTCTTCCTCGGCTCCGCCCACATGGGCTCGGCGACCTCCTCCTCGTACCCCTCCCAGGCGACCATGGCCGGCGACAGGGAGATCGCGGGGACGCCCCAGCGGTGGGCCAGCACGCGGGCCGGGTACGAGGCGATGTCGTGCAGCACGAGGTCCGGCTCGTCTCCCTCGTACGCCTCGATCAGCTGGGGCAGCGCCTGGATGGCGTCGTCGAGGAAGGGCTCCACGTTGTCCAGCAGCGTGTCCCCCCAGGCCTCGGGGTCGTCGTCGGGCGAGGGCAGCGTCGAGTTCCACGGCTTCACCTCGGCACCGGTGGCCGCGACCTTCTCGGCGAAGACCGGCGGGATCGCGTACGTCACCCGGTGACCGCGCGCCACGAGCTCGCGGATCACCTCGAGACTCGGATTCACGTGGCCGTGGGCGGCGATGGAGAACATGGCGATGTGAGCGCGACTGGTCATGCGCCGACCGTACGCGAGACGAGACGTCTCGTGCAACTGTTGGGAGTTCAGCGGGTCAGCACCTCGTGCAGCCGCAGCCACCGTTCCGGCGCCACCTCGCCGACGAGCACCCCGGGAGCCACACCTGCGGCCCGGAACGCGGCGTCGACCCGCCGCCTCGGATGGGCCCGGCGCAGTGACGCGTGCAGGGAACCTCCGACCCCGGAGAAACCCAGCTCGACCAGACACCGCCAGCTCCGGTACGCGGCTTCGTCGAGCAGTGGGGTCTCACGCCGCTCGATGCGCAGCACCCCGGCGTCCACGCGGGGCACGGGCCGGAAACTGCGCCGGCCGACCCGGCCCAGCAGCCGCCACTCGTAGCGGGGCCAGCTCCGGACCGTCAGCAGCGTCCAGCTGCCGTAATCCCCGGTGCGTTTGCGGGCGTACTCGAGCTGGGTGAGCAGGGTGGCGTCCGTGAGGGCGGGAGCGCGCAGACACCAGTCGACGACGGCCGCGGTCCGGGAGAACGGCACGTTCCCCGCGACCGAGAAAGGCGTGCGCGGCGGGCACGCGGCAAGGAAGTCCCCGCCCACGACCCGCACGTGCGGACTGCCGGAGAGACGACTGCGCAGGAGCGGCACGAGCCTCGGGTCGATCTCGTACGCCCTCAGCTCCAGGCAGCGTCGGGCCAGCGGGACGGTCAAGGCTCCCTTTCCCGCGCCGACTTCGAGCAGCAGCGGAACGGGCCGGGCCCGCGGGACGGCGAGTCGGGCGAAGCGTTCGGCGGTGGCGCGGTCGGCGAGGAAATTCTGCGAGAGCGCGCGGGAGGTCGCGGTGGGGCGGCGGGCCATGGCCTGCGGTCCTTGTCTTCCGTGAGAGGGAAAAGGGCAGCGGAGGGCCCTGACCGGAAGACAGAGAGACGAAGGGGAGGGACGGAGCGCCGGCCTCAGAGGCTCAGCGGGCGTGGCTCCCCGGGCCGGTCAGGGCTCCGGGGCCGCGGCGCATCCGTACGGCGTGCGCGCAGCCCAGGGAGTGACCGGAGATGCAGATCGCGTTGATACCCACGAGCAGCACGCTAGGTGGCGCCGTCGCCAACGCACAACGGGTTTTCGCCCGGCCCGGGACCGACGCGGAAGGAAGCGCCGGGCCGATGCGACACTGACCGGCGGATGGCCGGAACCGGACGGCGGAGCACGCCGAAACGTGGACGACGGAGGCGGACGATGGACGAGGCACGGGCGCGGGACGTACTGACCGCGGCGGAGGTACTGCCCCGCACGGAGGCCGGCGCGGCCCGCGAGGCACGGCTGCTCGCGCTGGGCGAGAACGCGGTGTTCGCCGCCGGTGACCTGGTCGTCAAGGTGGGCCGCGACGCCGAGCTCCTCGACCGGGCGCACCGCGAACTGGACATCGCGCTGTGGCTCGCCGAGACGGGTGTGCCGGCGGTACGGGCTGCCGAGCCCGAGCCTCTGCTGGTCAACGGGCACCCGGTGACGGTGTGGCACCGGCTGCCCGATGCCGTACGGCCTGCCGAGCCGCGGGATCTGGCTGAACTGCTTCGGGTCGTGCACGCCACTCCCCCACCCCCCTTCGAACTGCCGCCCCGCGATCTGCTGGGCGGCGTGGAACGCTGGCTGCGGCTCGCGGGCGACGCGATCGATCCCGCGGACGCGGCGTACCTGCGGGAGCGGCGGGACGGTTTCGCCGCGGAGGCCGCCGCGCTGACGCCGCATCTGCCGCCGGGGCCGATCCACGGGGACGCGCTGCCGCGCAATGTGCATGTCGGGCCGGACGGGCCGGTGCTGGTGGATCTGGAGACGGTGTCCGCGGACCTGCGGGAGCACGACCTCGTGGTGATGGCCCTCTCCCACGACCGGTACGGACTCCCGGACGACGCGTACGCGTCCTTCACGGAGGCGTACGGCTGGGATGTACGGACGTGGGAGGGATGCTCGGTGCTGCGCGGTGCCCGGGAGACGGCCAGTTGCGCCTGGGTGGCCCAGCACGCGCCGAGCAATCCCAAGGCGCTGGCCGAGTTCAGGCGGCGAGTGGCGTCGTTGCGGGAGGGGGACGAGACGGTTCGGTGGTATCCGTTCTGAGGAAGGCGGGCTCAGACCGGTTCGTCGGCCAACTCCCGCAGCGGCCACGCCCCGTCGACCACCGCCGTCTCGTCGCCCTTCTTGCGCAGGAAACCCTGGAAGTCCGCCGCCCACTCGGCGTACCACTCGATCTGGCGGTGGTGCAGGGCCGCCGGGCCGAGGGAGGCGATCTTGGGGTGGCGGTCGGCTATCGCGCAGGCGAGGCGGGCTGCCGCCAGGGCGTCGGCCATGGCGTCGTGGGCGGTGCCGAGGGTCACGCCGTACTCGGCGCAGACCGCTTCGAGGTTGCGTTTGCCTCGTCGGTAGCGGTCGACCCGGCGGTCGATGGTGTACGGGTCGATGACCGGGGCCGGGTCCACGCCACCGAGGCGGTCGGGCAGGGACGGCAGGCCGTACCGCCGCAACTCGGCGGAGAGCAGGGTGAGGTCGAAGGCCGCGTTGTAGGCGACGACCGGCACGCCCGTCTTCCAGTAGGAGGTGAGGACGTCGGCCAGGGCGTCCGCGACCTGGTCGGCCGGTCTGCCCTCGGCCGCCGCTCGCTCGTTGCTGATGCCGTGCACCGCCACGGCGTCCTCGGGGATCGGCACCCCGGGGTCGGCCAGCCACTCCCGGCGCCCCATCGGCTCTCCGGCCCTGACCTCGATCACGGCCGCCGTGACGATGCGCGCCTCGCGCGGATCCGTGCCCGTCGTCTCCAGGTCGAAGCCGATCAGCAGCTCCCGGTGCCAGCCCATGGGCGGTCCCCCTCCTTGTGGTGCGTTCCCCCAGTGGTCCCCACCTTCGCATGCACCACTGACAATCGGAGGACCGCGTTCCGCTCACGCCCCGCCGCGGCCGTGGCGACCACGGCAACCGCCCCCTGCCGGGGCACAGTTCACGACACCGGCCGTGAATCCGCCCACATCACCTCGAACTCCTCGCGGTACGTGGGAAAGAGGCCGCTTTCGTCGATCTCGCCCGACTTGACCACCTTGCCGCCGTTGCGCAGCACGAACACCGGTGCCTCCATGCCGCGGGTCCGGCGCAGGTAGTTCTGGACGACCGCGATGCCGTCGGCCCCGTCTCCGTCCACCAGGTACGCCGTGAAGCGGGGCGTCTCGTCGAAGACCTGGATCTCGAACGCGCCCGGGTCGCGCAGCCGGGCGCGGACCCGGCGCATGTGCAGGATGTTCATCTCAACGGCCCGGCTGAGCTCGCCGCGCTTGAGGCCCAGTTCGCGCTCGCGTCGCTTGACCGCGCTGGAGGCCGGGTTGAGGAACAGCAGCCGCACCCGGCAGCCGGACTCGGCCAGCCGCACCAGACGCCGGCCGGAGAAGTTCTGCACGAGCAGGTTGAGCCCGATGCCGATGGCGTCGAGGCGGCGGGCGCCGCCGAAGATGTCCTCGGCCGGGAACTGGCGCATCAGCCGCACCCGGTCCGAGTGGACGGCGACCACGTCGGCGTACCGGTCGCCCACCAGGTCCTCGACGGCGTCGACGGGCAGCCGGCGTGCGGAGGGCACGTCACCGCCCGCGCCGAGCATCTCCAGCAGCCGTGCCGAGGCGCGCTCGGCCTGGTTCAGGACGGCCTCGGACAGGGCCCGGTTGCGGGAGACGACGTTGCGGGTGACCTCCAGCTCGTCCAGGGCGAGTTCGACGTCGCGGCGGTCGTCGAAGTACGGCTCGAAGCAGGGCCAGTGCTGCACCATCAGCTCGCGCAGCTGGGGCAGCGTGAGGAAGGACAGGACGTTGTCGTCGGCCGGGTCGAGGAGATAGCCCTTGCGGCGGCTGACCTCGCGGACGGCGACGGCGCGCTGCACCCACTCCTGTCCGGCGGGTCCGGCGGCCGCCACCACCCAGTCCTCGCCGTGGACGGGCTCGTACACGGGGCGCAGCACGGCGGCGACGACCGCGCGCAGCCGCTGTTCGACGAGGTTCAGCCAGATGTACGCCCGGCCGGCCCGCTGGGCCCGGGTGCGCACCTCGCGCCAGGCGTCGGCGCCCCAGTCCAGTTCCGGACCGATCGAACCCGACGCGTCCATCGGCCGTGCCAGGGACACGGCTCCGGCCGGGACGTCTGTGGAGTGCCCCTCGTGACCCTCGTCACCAGGGGGCAGCTCCAGCCCTCCCGAGCCCACCCGCGCACCGCCTTCCGCTCCCCCGAGCACCTTCCTTGTCAACGATCAAGGAAGGGTACTCCGGGAGCGGTCGGCGGTGCAGCCGGATGGGCAGCATCGATCTCAACGGCGCGGCCGCCAGTGCCCGTTCTGCCAGCCGAGCTCGGCCGGTGTGAGCGGATTCATGGCGGTGACGTCGCGCGGGGCGATGGAGAAGCCCTGCCAGTGGACGGGCATGGGCTGCTGGTCCTCGTCCCGGGCGATGTGGTGGAAGCCGATGTTCACCCATGCCACCGGGTGCTTCAGGGCCTGCCCGTTCACCCACTTGTCGACGGAGGTGCCGGCGCCGCTCCCGCAGTTGCCGGGGTTGTGGCTGGCGAACAGTTCGCACTTGTTGTACTGGGTGAAGTACAGGTCGTGCTTGGTGTAGCTGCGCCCGGGGTACTTGGTCGTCGGTCCGGGGACGATCTCGTAGGAACGCGCGTGTCCGTCCTTGTTCTTGCCGGTCGCGCTGACGACGCGCCACCAGCGGTAGTTCTTGCTGTCCCCGGCGAGTTCCTTGGTGACCTTGGTGCGGGTCGTCTTCGTGGTGGGGGCGCGCTGGCCGCGGGTGGGTGCGGTGACGGTGGAGTCGTACTGCTCGACGGTGTTCTTGGTGGAGCCGTCCAGGGCGAAGTCGAGCCGCCAGAAGGCGTTGTGGCTGTGGCTGGTGGCCTTGGCGGCGGCACCCTTGCCGATGGGCCAGCCGCGGCCGTCGCCGGCGTCGTAGTCGTCGTAGGACAGGCTGCCGGTGGCGCCGACGTTCATGGTGATCGCGCCGTCGTCCTGGAAGCGCCACTCGGTCATGTACTCGTACCAGCCCACCTGGTTCACCGTGTAGACGAGCAGGTCCTTGCCCTCGGCCTGGAAGACCTTGTTCGCGGAGTCGCCCTGCATGCGGTAGGCGTGGCCGCGGGACCGGGTGGTGGTGCACAGGCCCTTGACGTTCGGGTCCTCGTTCCAGGAGTCCGGCACCTTGACGGTCTTGATGGTGCCGCCGGGGCACTCCCCGGGGGCCAGGTTCATCAGCCCCTGGGCGAAGTCGAAGCCGGTCAGGTCGTCGTACTCGACCTTGCCGTCGTCGTACGGGACGTGGATCTGGCCGAGCCTGGCGCTGTTGAGGACCTTGATCGGCCTGGGCTCGCCCTTGGGCTGGTAGGAGATGTTCTCCAGGACGAGGCCGGCCTTGCCGTCGTAGCGCCAGCACATCCGCCAGGTGGTACCGGTGGAGAGCTTCTGCTCGATGCGGTGGGCGGCGCCGCAGTAGGCCGCGGCCGGTGCCGGGGCGTCCTTCGGCTGGGCGGTGGCCGGGCCCGCGCCGGCCGTGGCGCCGGCGGCCAGCGCGGCCACGGTCAGGCCCACGGCCGCGCGGGTGCGGGCCTTGTTGTTTCTGTTCACGCGCATGACGAGATGACTCCTTGACAGGAGGAGCGAAGTGGACGGGTGAGTGGAAAGGGCGGGTCAGCGGTCGAGCCGGGCGACCTTGCGGGCGCTCAGGTCGATCACCAGGGACCGGGCGTCGACCCACGGCCCGTTCTTGATCTTCGGGAACAGCCGGACGCAGCGGTGCTCGCCGCAGTCGTCGAGCACGGCGGGCTGGGCGCCCGGCGCGGCGCGGTAGACGGCGCCGCTGAGCTGGAGCTGGTCCGGGGAGGTGAGCTGCTTGCCGGTGGCGTCCTGGTAGTCGGCCTTGAGGCCCGCGCCCAGCGGGTCGGCCATCAGGAGACCGGCCGCCTCGGCCTTCTCGGCGCGGCTGAGGGGCGGCTGGACGCCGCGCTGGGTGCCGGTCGCCACCACCTTGCCGGTGCCGAGGTCGACGGTCCGGGTGACGAGGGTGTCGTCCCGGTAGTCGTAGAAGGTCACGTCGGCGCGCCGGGGCGCGTCCGGGTCGCCGACCTCGTCGGGTTCCGGTTCGGCGAGGTCGACGCCGAGCCGCTGCGGCCCGCGGTCCCCGTCGACGCTCTCGCTGCTCTGGAACAGCTGCCGGCTCAGAGCGATCTTCTCGACCCGCTCCAGCTCGTCGTCGGTGAGCGGATCGCGGCCCGTGCCCTTCTCCCCCTCGGCCGGTGCACGCTCCACCACCCCCGGCGCGACGGCCCGGCCCGGTCCGGCCTGCTGCTCGGCGGACCGCTGCCCCGCGGCCTGCTGCTCCGCGCGGGTCCCCGTGTCGTCCGCCCCCGCCGTGCCGGGCAGGGTGATCCCGATCATCACGGCCGTTCCCGCTACCGCGACGGCCGCACCCGCCACCACCTTGCCCAGGTGGCGGTGCACTATGTTGCGCACATCTTCCCCCTACTCCCCCAATGGCCCCGGGAGTATTCGTCTGCCCCAATGGTTTTGTGCATACCGCGTACGCACTGGTCACTCGGAAAGAGGGAGATAAGTCATAGGAGGTTCCCTCACTTTCGGGGAGACTCGAGGCCAAGGCGTCCCCACCGGCGCCGCACACCTGAAAGAGTCGAATCCATGCAGGTCTGGCCTGGAGAGGCGTATCCACTCGGTGCCACGTACGACGGCGCCGGTACCAACTTCGCGGTCTTCACGGAGGCCGCGGACCGAGTAGAGCTGTGTCTGCTGCACGACGACGGCTCGGAGACCGCGATCGAGCTCCGGGAGAGCGACGCGTTCGTGCGGCACGCGTACGTGCCGGGCATCATGCCGGGTCAGCGGTACGGGTTCCGCGTGCACGGCCCGTACGCACCGGAGCACGGGGTGCGCTGCAACTCCGCGAAGCTGCTGCTCGACCCGTACGCGCGTGCGATCAGCGGGTCGATCCGCTGGGGCGAGGAGGTCTACGGCTACCACTTCGACGACCCGGACCGGCGCAACGACCTGGACTCGGCGCCGCACACCATGACGTCGGTGGTGGTCAACCCCTACTTCGACTGGGGCGACGACCGCCGGCCGCGCACCGAGTACCACCACACCGTGATCTACGAGGCCCACGTCAAGGGCCTCACCATGCGGCATCCCGGGCTGCCGGAGGAGCTGCGCGGCACCTACGCGGCGCTGGCGCACCCGGCGATCATCGAGCACCTCACGGAGCTCGGGGTCACGGCACTGGAGCTGATGCCCGTACACCAGTTCGTGAACGATCACCGACTGGTCGACATGGGGCTGAACAACTACTGGGGCTACAACACGATCGGTTTCTTCGCCCCGCACAACGCCTACGCGTCCTGGGGCGACCGGGGCCAGCAGGTGCTGGAGTTCAAGTCGGCGGTGAAGGCGCTGCACGAGGCGGGGATCGAGGTGATCCTCGACGTGGTCTACAACCACACCGCCGAGGGGAACCACCTGGGCCCGACCCTGTCCTTCAAGGGCCTCGACAACTCGCGCTACTACCGGCTGACGGACGACCCCCGCTACTACATGGACACGACAGGGACCGGAAACTCCCTGCTCATGCGGTCCCCGCACGTGCTCCAGCTGATCATGGACTCGCTGCGCTACTGGGTCACGGACATGCACGTCGACGGGTTCCGTTTCGACCTGGCGGCGACGCTGGCCCGGCAGTTCCACGAGGTGGACCGGCTGTCGTCGTTCTTCGACCTGGTGCAGCAGGATCCGGTGGTCTCGCAGGTCAAGCTGATCGCCGAGCCGTGGGACGTGGGCGAGGGCGGCTACCAGGTGGGCAATTTCCCGCCGCTGTGGACCGAGTGGAACGGCAAGTACCGGGACACCGTGCGGGACCTGTGGCGGGGCGAGCAGCGCACCCTCGCGGAGTTCGCCTCCCGGCTGACCGGCTCCTCCGACCTGTACCAGGACGACGGGCGGCGCCCGCTCGCCTCGATCAACTTCGTGACCTGCCACGACGGCTTCACCCTGCACGACCTGGTGGCCTACAACGACAAGCACAACGAGGCCAACGGCGAGGACAACCGGGACGGCGAGAGCCACAACCGGTCGTGGAACTGCGGCGCCGAGGGCGGGACCGACGATCCGGACGTGCTGCGACTGCGGGCCCGGCAGATGCGGAACTTCATCGCGACGCTGATGCTGTCCCAGGGCGTGCCCATGATCAGCCACGGTGACGAGTTCGCCCGCACCCAGCGCGGCAACAACAACGCCTACTGCCAGGACAACGAGATCGCCTGGGTCCAGTGGCCGGAGGGTGACGAGGAGGAAGGGGGACTCGGCAGGGAACTGCTGGCCTTCACGCGCGCCATGGTGTGGCTGCGCAGGGACCACCCGGTCTTCCGCCGGAGGCGCTTCTTCCACGGCCGGCCCGTGGAGGGCACGCACGACGACCTGTCCGACATCGCCTGGTTCACCCCGGAGGGCGGGGAGATGACCCAGCGCGACTGGGACTCGGCGCAGGCCTCGGCGCTGACGGTGTTCCTCAACGGCAACGCGATCTCGGAGCCGGGGGCACGCGGCGAGCGCATCACCGACGACTCGTTCCTGCTGATGTTCAACGCCTCACCGAAGCCGCTGGAGTTCGTGGTGCCGGTCGACCACGGGCGGCAGTGGCAGGTCGTGGTCGACACGGCCCGTGCGGAAGGGGTGCCGCCGGACACCGGCCCGAAGGTGCAGGCCGGGGACCGGCTGACCCTCACGGACCGGAGCCTGACGGTGCTGCAACGCCCGGTGTAGCGCTGTCCGCGTGTGCGTCGCCCGGAAGCCACTCGTCCGGGCGACGCGCGGCGCAGCCGGCGTCCGGGATGGCACGAACGGCGGCGGGGGCCGGAGTTCTCCGTTGAGGTCTTACACCGGCTCCACAGACAGACACCGCCAGCCCGGCGGCCAGAAGGTTGTTCGCCGCGTTCACGTCCCGGTCATGGGACGTGCCACAGCTGACGCACGTCCACGTGCGGACGTTCAGCGGCATCTCCGGCTGGAGGCTGCCGCAATGGGAGCACAGCTTCGAGGAGGGAAAGAAGCGGTCCACCGCGACCACGTCCCGCCCGTACCAGCCGGCCTTGTACTCCAGCATGCTCCGGAACTGCGCCCACGCGGCATCACTGATCGCGCGGGCCAGACTCCGGTTCTTGACCATGGTGCGCACGGTCAGGTCCTCGATCACGAGCGTTTGGTTCTCACGCACGAGTCGAGTGGTCAGCTTATGCAGCACATCCCGCCTGCGGTCGGCGATCCGCGCATGGATCTTCGCCACCTTCGCCCGCGCCTTGCGCCGGTTGGCGCCATCGCCCCCGGCCTTGCGGGACAGCTCCCGCTGCGCCCTCGCCAGGCGGACGCGGTCACGGCGCTCGTGCCGGGGGTTGGCGATCTTCTCCCCGGTCGTAAGAGTCAGCAGATGGTCCAGGCCGACGTCGATACCAACCGCCGTATCGGTGGCCGCGAGCGGCTTCACCCGCGGGTCCTCGCACAGCAGCGCGACGAACCAGCGCCCGGCACTGTCCCGGCTCACCGTCACCGTGCTCGGCGATGCCCCCTCGGGCAGACGCGACCACACGATGTCCAGCGGGTCGGCCATCTTCGCCAGCGTCAGACGCCCCTCACGGAACCGGAACGCCGACGAGGTGTACTCCGCGCTCGCACGCGACTTCTTCTTCACCTTGAACCGCGGATACTTGGCCCGTTTGGCGAAGAAGTTCGCGAAGGCGCTCTGCAGGTGCCGCAGCGCCTGCTGCAGCGGAACGCAGGACACCTCGTTCAGGAAGGCCAGTTCCTCGGTCTTCTTCCATGCGGTCAGGATGGCCGAGGTCTGGTTGTAGCTGACCCGTTCCTGCCGCGCCCACGCCTCGGTACGGGCGGCGAGGGCCATGTTGTAGACCTTGCGCACGCATCCGAACGTGCGCGACAGTTCGGCTGCCTGCGCATCGGTCGGATAGAAGCGGTACTTGAAGGCCCGCTTCACGTGAGTGGCCATGACTCACAAATTATCATCACAAATTGTGGCCTTATGTTCACGTCTGGTGATGTACACCGATCCGCCCGGAGAGCGAATCGGCTATGCCTGCCCTGCTCCGCAGGAGTCCGTTTCCTCCCCCGCCTGAGGGCGGGGGTATCCACGGAGGAATCCAGATGACACCTGAGCGACCTGACCCGGTGGTGCCCACGGCCACGTACCGGCTGCAGCTGCAGCCCGAGTTCCCCTTCGGGGCCGCGGCGGCCGTGGTGCCGTACCTGGCCTCGCTCGGCGTCTCGCACCTGCATCTCTCCCCCGTCCTGGAGGCCGTGCCGGGTTCGGCGCACGGCTACGACGTCGTCGACCACGGTCGCGTGCGCGAGGAGCTGGGCGGCGAGGAGGGGCTGCGGGCCCTGGCGCGCACCGCGCGGGAGCACGGGCTCGGCCTGGTGGTGGACATCGTCCCGAACCACATGGCCATGGCACCTCGCCACAACCGCGCCCTGTGGGAGGTGCTGCGCGAGGGCCCGAAATCGGCGTACGCACGCTGGTTCGACATCGACTGGGAGGCGCAGGACGGTCAGGTGCTGCTGCCGGTCCTCGGCGGGCCGCTGGGCGAGGTCCTCGACGAGCTGCGCGTCGACGGTGACGTGCTGCGCTACCACGACCATGTGTTCCCGCTGCGCGAGGGCACCGAGGACCTGCCGCTGCCGCACCTGCTGGACGCGCAGTGGTACCGCCCCGTGTGGTGGCGGCTGGCCCGGACCGAGCTCAACTACCGGCGGTTCTTCAGCATCTCCGAGCTCATCGGGGTGCGGGTGGAGGACCCCGGGGTGTTCGAGGCCACCCACGACAAGATCCTCCAGCTGCTCCACGAGGACGTGATCGACGGACTGCGCGTCGACCACCCCGACGGCCTCGCCGACCCCGACGGCTACCTGCGGCGGTTGCACGAGGCGACGGGCGGCCGCTGGACGGTCGTGGAGAAGATCCTGGCCGACGGCGAGCACCTGCCGGCCTCCTGGCCCGTCGCGGGCACCACCGGCTACGACGCCCTGCGGCACGTGGACGGGGCGTTCACGGACCCGGCCGGTTTCGGGGATCTCCTGGGGCAGTACCGGCGGTTCGCGGCCCCGCAGACGGACCGGGGCGGGCAGTGGGAGGCGACCGTACGGCGGGCGGCGTACAAGGTCCTCACGCACGAGCTGGCCACCGAGACGGACCGGCTGACCCGGGTGGCCGCCCGCCTGTGCGCGACCTCGCCGGAGCCGGCCCTGCGCGACCGCGCGCCCTGGGCACTGCGCACCGCGCTGCAGGAGCTGCTGGTCCGGATGGAGGTCTACCGGCCGTACGAATCGGTCGACGCCGCGTCCGTGGTCACCGAGGAGGCCGCCGCCGAGGCCCGGCTCGCCTTCACCGTGCCCGAGGAGGCCGGCGCGGTGGACGTCGTACGCGACCTGGTGCTGGGGCGGTACGGCGACGGGCCCGCGCAGACCGAGTTCCGGACGCGGTTCGCGCAGACCTCGTCGGCGCTGCGGGCGAAGTCCGTGGAGGACACGGCGTTCTACCGCTACGTGCCGCTGCTGTCGGCGACCGAGGTGGGCGGGAACCCGGGCGGTCCGGCGCTGACGCCGGAGGAGTTCCACGCGTACTGCGCGCGCGTGCAGCGCGACTGGCCGGTGACCGGGACGGTCGTCTCCACGCACGACACCAAGCGCAGCGCCGACGTCCGGGCGGCGCTGAACGTGCTCACCGAGTGCCCCGACCGCTGGGCGGACCTCCTCGCCGAGGTGACGCGCACCGGCGAGGGCGTGCCGGACGCGCAACTCGCGTGGGCGGCCTGGCAGACGGTGTTCGGGCTCGGCACAGCGGACGAGGACCGGGTGCAGGGGGCGCTGCTGAAGCATGTGCGCGAGGCGGGCCTGTACACCAGCTGGACCGAGCAGGAGCCGCCGTACGAGGAGGCGGTGGCACGGTTCGTGGCGGCCGGGCCGTGCGGGGCGCCGGGCGAGCGGGTCGCCGCGTTCCGGGACTCCCTGGCGCCCCACATCCAGGCCAACGTGCTGGGCACGGCCCTGGTGCAGCTGACGATGCCGGGCGTTCCCGACGTGTACCAGGGCACGGAGGCCGAGTACCGGGCGCTGGTCGACCCGGACAACCGGCGGGTGGTGGGCTTCCCGCCCGGGGAGTCCGGCGAGCCCGGTGAGTCCGGTGAGTCCGGTGAGTCCGGTGAGTCCGGCGGGACGTCCGCGGAGAAGCTCGCGGTGACGCGCGCGGCGCTGGGGCTGCGGGCCCGGCGCCCGGACGCCTTCGGCGACACGGCGACGTACGCGCCGCTGGCGGCCGAGGGACCGGCGGCGGGCCACTGCCTGGCGTTCGTCCGCTCCGGCGAGGCCCTGACGGCCGTGACGCGCCTGTCGCTCCGGCTCGCGGAAGCGGGCGGCTGGCGCGACACCCGGCTGCCCCTGCCTGCTGGCCGCTGGGCGGATGTCGTGGAGCCGGGGCGTGAGTTCACGGGGCACGCGCGCGTGGCGGAGCTGTTCGGGCGGTTGCCGGTGGCTCTGCTGGAGCGGGTGGGTGCGTGAGGCGGGGTCGACCACACTGACGGAACAGGAGCGGTTCGCCGCGGTCCTCACCCTGCCGGGCAAGACCCTCTGGTCGGCTGACGAAGCCAGACGCCGGGTCGGCCGCCAGGTCGAGCACCCCATCAAGCCGCAGGAGAAGGTCAGCGCGATTCACCCTCGCGAGGGACCTAGACGTCGCCGCCACCGTCATCAGCGACTTCCTGCGCGGCCCGGCGGTGGTCTCGCGGGTCAGGCAGGAGGAGCGTCTTGACCGGGCCTTCCGTGCACGGCAGCGCGTCGGTCAACTCGAGCAGCGCATCCGTGCGGGCGGGCAGACAGGCGTGGAAGCCGGTCCGGAACCGGGACAACACGGTCAGGGACTCGATGTGGGTCGCACCGTCCAGCAGACTCACGCCCCACGGCCCTTGTCGAACGTCGACTTCAGCGAGAAGACATGATCACGCAAAGGCCGCCCTGCGGTCTGCAGAACGACGAAGCCCCTGGTCAGCTCAACGAGCTGACCACGGGCGGACCTTAAACGCCAAGCTCAGGCGCCGCTGTCGCCGGAAGAGGTGGAGTGGGTGGCAAGTTCCTCGCGGGGGCCGGGCTGCTCTGGCAGCCCGGCCCCCGTCCCCCGGTTTCCCCCGTTCCCCCGTTGTTCTCCTACGGATCTAGCTCATGGAGTCCGAGGCGCAGCGGGACCCGCTGTCCCACGGGTACTTCTTGCCCAGACAGACGTACACACGGACCGTCCCGCTGCCCGCCCCGTTGGACTCCCAGGAAATGGGCTCCCCACCGGAGGTGGAGGTGTCGTCCACCGCGAGCGGGCCGTAGCGGCCGTTCGCGTCCACCTCATCGGTTTTCCTGGTGGTCGGTGGCAGTGCTGGTGTGGGTGTCGGTGCCTGCGGGTCAGGCGGCCCAGCTGCCGGTGGACTTCGCGTCCGAGCGGAACTCGAAGGCGAACAGGGCGCCGTCCTGCACGTTCCTCGCGATGACGTTCCACTGCCCGGCGCGGGCAAGGGTGTAGTTCGCCTGGCACTCCAGGCGGCCGCTGGTCTCGAAGCAGACCTTCACGTAGCGGTTCGTGTTGGGCTTGATGTTGATGTCGGCGCACGCGCTTGAGGTGCTGAACACATCACCGGCCGGGAGCCAGTACGTTCCGGCCGGCTTGAGGTAGCTGTTCGCGCTGCCGTAGCAGGAAGCCGGCGCGATGTCGTGTGCCTGGGCCGCCGGAGCGAGGCCGAGGGCGCCGCCCGCGAGTACGGCCGATATGGCTGTCGCGGCGATGCGCTGACGCATGGGCATGAGGTATCCCCCTGGATCGACGAGTCGGGTGGGTGCTCCGGCCGGGGCAGCACCGAGCCTGCGGGGGTGGGCCGGACATGGACAAGAGCCGTCGCTGTCCCGGACAGCCCACTGACTGTCCGGCGTGGTCAGCGCCTTGTCCGGGTCTTGTCCGGATCATGAGGACCGTGACGGGAAACGGGATTGTGCGGCCGTTCGAGCAGGGCCGACGATGTGCGACATGGAGATCAGGGGGAACGCGGGCCGCCAACAGGCGTGTGACGCCGCCGAGTTCATCGCCGCCATGCGGGAGCTCAAAGAACGGGCGGGGCTGACGTACCGCCAGTTGGAGGAGCATGCCGCCGAGCACGGCGATGTGTTGCCGCGCAGCACCCTTGCCGATGTGCTGCGCGGCCGGACCCTGCCGCGTCCGGAACTGCTGGCCGCCTTCGTACGAGCCTGCGGGGACGGTGAGCGGGCGGCGCAGTGGCTGGCGGCCCGGGACGGCCTCGCCCGAGGGGAGGTCACCGAAGAGAGAGGCGCGGATCCGAGGCGGGGCGTCCGCCTCGGTGCGCGGGTGTTCGGGGTTCCCGTCCTGCCGGCGTCGGTGGTCCTGGTGGCGCTCCTGGCCGCCGCCGTCTGGGCTCTGGTCCCCTCCCGGGACGACGGCGGCTCGAAGGGCGCCGGGGGCGGGGGCATCACCGCGGCCGACGCACGGTCCCAGCTACCCAAGGGCCGTGTGCAGATCCGTCCGGCCCTGGCGAACGGCCTTTGTCTGACGGACGGTTACAGCAACCGGTACAAGTCACTGGTCGCCGTGCAGCGGCTGTGCGACGAGGTCGCGCCCCAGGAGACGACGCTGGTTCCGCTCGGCGGGAACACCTTCCGGATCCGTTGGTACCACCCCGATCACGGCCCCGGCTGTCTGAAGGCCCTGGCCGGGGGGCCGGGTTCCGGGCTGCTGGAGCCGTGGGACGACTGCGGGAAGACGACCCCGTTCCGGATCGCGCCGGCCGGGCCGGACGGAAGCCGACGGTACTCGCTGCGTATCGACGGCCGGGGCTGCGTGGCCATCGGTGAGGCGGACACCACGGAGGGAGCCGAGGCCGTGGTGGAGCCGTGCCGGCCGAAGGACAGCCAGGTCTTCGTCATCCGGTCGGCGCCGCGAGCTTGAGAGTTCACCTCGCCGTTCGAAAACGACCCTCTGCCGTGCCGACTGGGCGTTTTCATCCGATTCGGGCCCCGGCGTGGGCGCGTTGATCGCGCGCGAAAGCGCCGGTCAGAGGTGTTCAAATCCGAAGGTTAAATCTCAAGCTTAGCCCTGCAAAGAATCGCGAACCCGACAGCGCTCGCAATGCGGCCTGTATGGACCGCGGCGCAGAGGCGAGCGTGTCCGCCTTGGGGGCACAACGTTCGGATCTGTCTCGGCGACCGCCCGCCACCCATGCAAGCAGCAGTTCCTGCTCGCGGCCCTGCGCCACGTCATCCGAGGTGTAGCGCGGCTCCCCCACGGCCAGCAATCGGCCAGCGGGTCGCAACAGGTCCCCGTAGAACGCCATCGCCATGTCCGCTGCCTGTGGCTGGGCACGCATGCGTGAACGCCCCACGGCCCGCCTGCGCGACCGTCGGCCGCCCCCGGCCCCCGCGCTGCTTGTGCGCCCGTCCGCTTTCCCCCTCTCCACCCGCCTGCCTACGCGACCGCCGTACCGTCCTCCGGACAGTCCTGGTACGCGCGCAGGGGCGGATCGGAGACCACACGCGAGTGCGGCCACGCCAACCGCAACAGGTCAACGAAGGCCTTCGCGGCGCCCGTCGGCGGTACGCGCGAGAAGACGGTCAGCGTGCGCTTCCAGGGCGGGTCCGGGCTGAGGACGACGCAGTCCTCGCCGACCGCGTCGCGGACGAGGTGGGCTGGGGCGGCGCAGACGCCGACACCGGCGGCGGCCATCCGTACCGCCGTCGAGGTGTGCTCGGTGAAGACGGCGGTGCGCGGAGTGAAGCCGGCCCGGCCGCACGCCCGGTCGAGGAAGCGTTCGCCGCCGACGACGGGTTCCATGGCACAGCGCACCCAGGGACGGTCGGCGAGCTCCGGCAGGGTCACCGTCGTCCGGCCGGCGAAACGGTCGTCGAAGGGCACCACGAGAACGATCTCCTCCTCGCCGACCGGCACGACGGTCCCCGGCCGGCCGGTGGGCGCCGGGCCCACGGCGAGGTCGGCGGTGCCGCGCTCGACCTGCTCCTCCAGGGCCTCGGACGTCGCGTACTCGTGGAGGTGCAGCAGCACGCGTGGATGGGCGGCGCGCCAGCGGGCGAAGATGTCCGGCAGGACGCCGACCGCGACGGAGTGAACGGCGGCGACATGCAGTTCGCCGCCCTCGGCGCCGGCCGCGGCGCGGGCCGCGCGACGGGCCTGGACCGCGCTGCGCACGGCGAGTTCGGCGTGCGGCCGGAAGGCGCGTCCCATGGGCGTCAGGCGCACACCGCGCGGCATGCGCTCCAGGAGCGCGCCCCCCACCGACCGTTCGAGGGCCTTGATCTGGTGGGACAGCGCAGGCTGCGAGACGTGCAGGAGCTCGGCCGCGCGCGTGAACGACGCCTCCTCGACGACCGTCAGGAAGTACTCCATCTGCCGCAGGCTCACGGCCCTCCCCCAAACCCATAAACACCCTGCATGGATTCCACAAGAACATTGCCTTGGACTCATGACAAGGTCCGGGCGGAGTCTGAGGACATGAACGCAGACGGCAGAAACACAGCGGACGTGATCGTCATCGGCGGCGGGACCGGCGGCTACAGCACCGCCCTGCGCGCCGCGGCCCTCGGTCTGGACGTCGTGCTCGTCGAGCGGGACAAGGTCGGCGGGACATGTCTGCACCGCGGCTGCATTCCGAGCAAGGCCATGCTGCACGCGGCCGAACTCGTCGACGGCATCGCCGAGGCACGTGAGCGGTGGGGCGTGAAGGCGACGCTGGACGCCGTCGACTGGCCGGCCCTGGTGGCCACGCGCGACGACATCGTGGCCCGTAACCACCGCGGTGTTCAGGCCCATCTCGCGCACGCGGGTGTGCGGGTGGTGAGGGGAAGCGCGCGGCTGACGGGCCCGCGGTCGGTACGGGTGGACGAGGTGCGCGCCGAGTGGGTCGCGCGCCGGGGCCTGGTGCTCGCGACCGGCTCCCGGCCGCGCACACTCCCGGGGCTCGTGCCCGACGGGCGACGTGTGGTGACCAGCGACGACGCCCTCTTCGCGCCCGGGCTCCCGGCGTCCGTGCTGGTGCTCGGGGGCGGCGCGATCGGCGTGGAGTACGCCTCGTTCCACCGCTCCCTGGGCGCCGAGGTCACCCTCGTGGAGGCCGCCGACCGGATCGTGCCGCTCGAGGACGCCGATGTGAGCCGTCATCTGACGCGGGGTCTGAAGAAGCGCGGCATCGACGTGCGGGCCGGCGCGCGGCTGCTGGACTCCGAGGTCCTCGACGACGGGGTGCGCGCCCGCGTGCGCAACGCCCGGGGCGAGACCCTCACCGTGGAGGCCGAGCGGCTGCTGGTGGCCGTCGGGCGGGCCCCGGTCACCGAGGGACTGGACCTGGCCGCCGCGGGCCTCACCACGGACCAGCGCGGCTTCGCCGTACCCGCCGACTGGGACCGGCTGGAGACGGCCGTGCCCGGTGTCCACGTGGTGGGCGACCTGCTGCCGCCGCCGTCGCTCGGGCTGGCCCACGCCTCGTTCGCGGAAGGGCTGCTGGTGGCCGAGACGCTGGCGGGTGTGCCGTCCGCCCCCGTGGACTACGCGGCCGTGCCCCGGGTCACCTACTCGTCGCCGCAGACCGCGGCCGTGGGTCTGAGCGAGGCAGAGGCACGCGTGCGCGGGCACGAGGTGTCGGCCGACAGCATGCCGCTGACCGCCGTCGCGAAGGGCATGGTGCACGGGCAGGGCGGCATGGTGAAGGTCGTCACCGAGGCGGGCGGCGGACGCGTGCTGGGCGTGCACCTGGTGGGCCCGCACGTGTCGGAGATGATCGCCGAGGGCCAGCTGGTCGTCGGCTGGGACGCGGAACCGTCCGACGTGGCCCGGCACATCCACCCGCACCCGACCCTGTCGGAGGCGGTCGGCGAGGCGTTCCTGACCCTGGCGGGACGCGCGCTGCACCAGCAGTAGGCGCAAGGGGTCCTTGCACTGTGTACGCAGGTCTGCTCACCATGCCCGCAGGTCTGCCGCTCAGTTCACGCCATGCTTCCGGGCGCCCCCTGGAGCCTCCCCCGCCGGGCTCTTGACACCGCACCACGGCCGTGGGGTACTGCGACTGCCGACTGGGCGGACGTAACGGGGGTGGGTGTCCTGCCGGAGCTGCGCTACCCGACGGTGACCGAACTGGTCCGTGCTGCCCGGGCGTTGACCGCCCACCGGCCCGGCGTCTGCGTCTTACGGCAGGTGGGTACCTCACGCGCGGGCCGGCCCCTGCACCTGCTGTCGGTGGGCCGCGCCCGCCGTGCCGTGCTGGTGGTCGCGGGCGCCCACGCCAACGAGCCGACGGGCTCCTGCACGCTCCTCGCGGTCGCCCGGCGGGTGCTGGAGCAGCGGGAGTTGCGCGACGGCGTCTCCTGGCACTTCCTGCTGTGCGCGGACCCCGACGGGGCGAGCCTGCATGTGACACCGGCACCCCGCAGCCTGTTCGACTACCACCTCGGCTTCTTCCGGCCCGCGGGCCCGGAGCAGCCGGAGTGGGCGCCGTCCGTGCTGCCGCCGGACCGGCTGCCCCCCGAGACCCGGGCCCTGACCGGCGTCATCGACGAGCTGCGTCCGTACCTCCAGGTGACCCTGCACGGCACGGACCTCGGCGGCAGCTGGGTGCAGCTGACGAGGGACGTGCCGGGGCTGGCGGAGCCGTTCGCCAAGTCGGCGGCGGAGCTGCACATCCCGGTCGAGACCGGCGCCTCGGACGCCGCGGGCTGGCCCGCCTCCGGGCCGGGGGTGCACGTGATGCCCGCGCCGGGCGTCGGACCGGCGTACCCGAGCCTGCCGGACGACGTACGGCACAGCACCTGGTACCACGCCCACCGGTACGGCGGTCTGACCGCGGTGGTCGAGGTACCGATGTGGGCGAGCGACCTGGTGGACGACCCGGCTCCGCATCCGGCTCCCGCGGCGGCGATCGGGCGGCTCGCGCACCGGCTGCGCCGGGACGCGCTGGAGGTGACGGGGGTGCTCGACGGCGCGCTGCCCCGGCTCGACGGCCTGGACGGGCCGTTGCTGCGGGCGGCCCGGTGGGGTCTTGAGCTGGTGCCGGGGCTGGCCGACGACCTGGTCCGCACGCCGCCGGCCGACCGCACCAGGGCGTACGTCGGCAGCGTGGACGCGTTCGCGCGCCGGGTGCCGTTGCGGGCGGCGGCCATGCTGCTGCGGGTGCTGCGGGGTACCGACGACCGGGCGGCGAAGCGGCTCGAGGAACTCGTCGCGACGTGGAGCGATGCCTTCGCAGAGCGTTTCCGTGCCCGTTGGGTGCCCTTGGAGAACCAGGTCGAGCACCAGTCCCGCACGGTGGTGGCGGCGGCGCTGCACGCACGTGAGGAGACGCAGTAGGCGACCGTCTCCGACCGCTACGGCACGGCTGCTCCGGACCCCTGCTCCGGCTCGCCGGCGGGTGCGCGCGAGGGCGGGTGCCGCAGAGCCAGTTCGAAGGCGGAGAGCACCACGCGTGCCTGGTACTCCGCCTGGCGGGCCACCGGGATCCAGCGCGCCGCGCAGCCGTCGCGGTAGTCGGCGCTCCACTCGTCGATCAGCAGGTCCAGCTCCGGCAGTGCCCCGGCCGGGTCGTGCCCGGTGGCGCGCACGAGCTGGTGCAGCAGTCCGGCGGTGCGCAGCGCCAGCCGCCGCCCGGAGATGCGCAGGGCGGCCAGGTGGGCGGTGCTCAGGGGCGGGAGGGGGTGGGCCGCGCCGTCGCCGGTGTCCGGGTCCCAGGCGTCGGCGAGGCCGGGGCAGACCAGTGCGTAGTCGTCGACCGGGGCGAGCAGCCGCGCCGCGTCGGGCACGGCGGCGAGGTGCGGCCGGATCCGGGCCAGCAGGTGCCGCAGGATCGTCGTGTCGTGGCGCAGGGTGCGGCTCACGGCACGCAGTACGGCGTCCCGGTCCGCGGGCGGGGAGCCGTCCGCCACGGCCGCCACGGCCCACATGGGCGCCTCGACGACTGCGGTGACGGTGCCGTGCCGGTGCGGGTGGAACCACGTCGACTCGACGGCGGCTTCCGTGATGGCCGCGGCCAGGCCGGCCCGGCGCGGTGGCGGGATCCGGTACACGGCGGGCCCGAGGCCGGGCCAGTACAGGGCGTCGTAGGCGCCGAGTTCGCGGGGGATGCCGAGCCGGGCGGCGGTGTGGGCGAGGCGCTGGGCGAGGCCGGGCAGGTCGTGGGTGAGTTCGACGAAGCCGCCTCCGACGTCGACGCCGTGCAGGGAGCACTGGAGGAACGGGCGCAGTTCGTCCTGGACGTCGAGGAGTGCGCGGGTCTCGGGCAGTGCGGCGCCGGCCGCGCCGTCGGGCAGCCACTCGGGCTGTTCCAGGAAGCCGGGCCGGAAGAAGTTCCGGAAGTACCGGCCGAGGGTGTACGGGCCGGTCAGCCAGCCCTCGTTGCGGCGCAGCCCGTCCGGGTCGAGGCACAGCAGCAGGTTCCAGGTGGCGTCGGCGCCCTCGGTGAGCGCCGGGTCGGCCAGGGCCCGCTCGGCCAGGCGCAGCACGGTGGCGCCGCCGACCGGTTCGTTGGCGTGGGGGCCGGCGACGACGAGGGCCTGGCGGCTGCCGTGGCCGATGGAGAGCAGCCACATGGGTGTGCCGGCGCGGGAGGTGCCGACCCGGCGCAGCCGGCTGTCCCGTGGGTGGCGGGCGACGAGGGCGGCGGCCCGGCCGCCCAGTTCGTCGACGGTCGGGTAGCGCGGGAGTGGCGGCAGGGCACACCTCCCCTGTGCGGTGCTGTCGCTTCACCAGCTGTGCATGGCGTACGCACAGTGAGTCACGACTTCAGGGGTACGTCAACACCGAGGATGGCAAAGGACTTTCGGCCATCTTCGCGGAGGCGACAGTTGGTAATGCCCAGGCCAGAGCTGAGGCGGGGCTTCGTTTCCGGTCAGTCGGCCGCGAGCCGGAACAGCATCCGCCCGAAGCCCACCTGGTCGCCCTCGCGGACGACGGCCGCGCCGACGACGCGCCTGCCGTTCACCGTGGTGCCGTTGGTGGAGCCGAGGTCGCGCAGCACCCACATGCCGCCCTGGTGGCGGAGTTCGGCGTGCACCCGGGAGACCGTCTCGTGGTTGAGGCGCAGTCCGCTGGCGGGGTCGCGGCCTATGCGCAGCGGATGGCCGTGCGCCGGGTGGGGCAGCAGCAGCTTCGGCAGCCGCTCGGCCCGCCAGGCCCTACGCAGCCGTACGGTGAAGCCGGAGACCGCCTCGACGGTGCCGAAGACGACGCGCGAGAACCGGCTCTCCGTGGGCAGGTCCGCGGTGAGCACGGCGAGTTCGTCCGGGCGGCGGGCGGCGAGCGCCAGTTCCATGCGGCGGACGAACGTGTCGTGGGACAGGCGGCCCATGGCGGCGCCGTCACGGAGCACCTTCAGCGCCCTGTCGCGCTCCGCGTCGGAGAGCCGCGCGGGGTACGTGTTGAACTCGAAGGACGACGTCACCCGGTGATTGTCGGGCAGCGCGGCCGGGCTGTCCAGAAAACGGGAGAACGGCCGCCACGGGCGCGTACCCGGCGACACCCGCCGCAAATGGGCGGATGCACCGGCGGATTGATCTTTTTTGACGCACCATGGACGGGCTACGTCACGGTGAGCAGACGAAGGGGAACCGTCCGTGCAGTTCGAGGTGTGGGCACCGCAGGCCGGCCGTGTGACGCTCCAGTGCGACGGCGTCACGCGGGCGTTGGAGCGCGATCCGGAACGGTCCGGGTGGTGGTGGGGTGAGGCGGACGCGCGGGACGGGTCCCGGTACGGTTTCGCGCTGGACGACGGTCCGGTGCTGCCCGATCCGCGTTCGCGCCGGCAGCCGGACGGACCGGACGGGCTGAGCGCGGTCGTCGACCACGAGCGGTACGCGTGGCGAGCTCCGTGGCGGGGGGGCCCGCTGCCGGGGGCGGTGCTGTACGAGCTGCACGTGGGGACGTACACGCCCGAGGGCACCCTGGACGCGGCCGCCGAGCGGCTCGGGCATCTCGCCGAACTGGGCGTCACACACGTGGAACTGATGCCGCTGTGCCCCTTTCCGGGCACGCACGGCTGGGGCTACGAGGGCGTCTCGCTGTGGGCGGTGCACGAGCCGTACGGCGGGCCCGAGGCGCTGAAACGCTTCGTCGACCGGGCCCATGAGCTCGGGCTGGGCGTGGTGCTGGACGTGGTGCACAACCACTTCGGGCCGTCGGGCAACTACCTTCCCGTCTTCGGGCCGTACCTGACGGACACCCACCACACGCCCTGGGGCGCCGCGGTCAACCTGGACGCGCCCGGCTCGGACGAGGTACGCGCGTTCCTCATCGGCAGCGCGCTGGCGTGGCTGCGCGACTACCGGCTCGACGGGCTGCGCCTGGACGCGGTGCACGCGCTGGTGGACACGCGTGCGCTGCACTTCCTGGAGGAGCTGTCGACGGCCGTGGACGCCCTGGCCGCCGAGGTGGACCGGCCGCTGTTCCTGGTCGCCGAGTCGGACCTGAACGACCCGCGGCTCATCACCTCCCGCGCCGAGGGCGGCCTCGGGCTGCACGCGCAGTGGAACGACGACTTCCACCACGCCCTGCACACCACCCTGACCGGGGAGTCGCAGGGCTACTACGCCGACTTCGCGCGGGCCGGCCTCGGCGGCCTGGCCAGGACGCTCACGGGGGGCTGGTTCCACGACGGTTCGTACTCGAGCTTCCGGGAGCGGCACCACGGGCGCCCCCTGGACCGTACGCGGGTGGCCGGGCACCGGCTGCTCGGCTACGCCCAGACCCACGACCAGGTCGGCAACCGCGCCCAGGGGGACCGGCTTTCGGCGCTCCTCTCCCCCGGGCTGCTGGCCTGTGCGGCCACGCTGACCCTGACGGCGCCGTTCACGCCGATGCTCTTCATGGGCGAGGAGTGGGCGGCGAGCACACCCTGGCAGTTCTTCACCGACCACACCGACCCGGAGCTCGCGGACGCGGTACGGCGGGGCAGGCGGCGGGAGTTCGCGGCGCACGGCTGGAAGGAGGAGGACGTTCCCGACCCGCAGGACCCGGCTACCCGGGACCGCTCCTGCCTCGACTGGTCGGAGCCGGAACGCGAGCCCCACGCGCGTGTGCTGGCCTGGTACCGGCAGCTCCTCGCGCTGCGCCACGAGCAGCCCGACCTCACCGATCCCGACCTCGCCGACACCAAGGTGGCCTACGACGAGGAGCGCCGCTGGATCGCCTTCCGGCGCGGGGACGTCCTCGTGGTGGTGAACCTGGCGCGGGAACCGGCGGCACTGGCACTCGGCGTCCCGCACGCACGCGTCCTGGCCGCGTGGGAGCCGGTGGAGACTCCGGGGGCGGACGGGGTGGTGCATGTGCCCGGGGAGTCGGGTGTGGTGCTGTTGCAGGGGTGACCACCCCACGTGACGACGCCCTGCCGCCCGACCCGCTACAGGGCGTCGTCCGTGTCCCGCAGATCCGTCACGCGTTCCAGCAGGATCGGCTCCCAGGCGTGGCGCAGCCGCGTCCGCAGTGCGGTGAGCCGGGTGGCGTCCTTGCCGGTGAGGGCCTCGGCGAGATGGGCGACGCTGTCGCAGCGGGCGAGCCACAGGCCGCGCAGGCAGGGCCGGGCGCCGTAGCCGGCGAGGGTGGCGGCGCGTACGGCGGCGGGCGAGCCGACGGCGAGGGCGAGGCCCGCGATGTCCTCGGCCGGGTCGCCGACGACCGCGCCGGCCCAGCCGAGGACGCCGCGCACCCGCCCGTCGGCGCTGACCACGAGGTGCCCGCCCGTGAGGGAGTGGTGGGTGAGGACCACCGAGCCGGGCTGGGCGGCGAGCTGGGCCGCGGCGGCCGCGGTGAGCTGGTTCAGGCGGGCGGCGTCGAACTCGTCGGCGTCGGTGAGGCGCTCCGCGGCGCGCACGGCGGACCGGCGCAACGCCTCCAGGGAGCGCGGAGCGGTCCGCGGTACGCCGATGCTCTCGGCCTGCCGGAGCGGCACCTCGCGCAGACCCGTCAGCAGTCCGGCCAGATCGGCCTCGCCGACGGCGGACACGTCGTGTTCCTCCCCCGAGCCGCCCGGCACCTTGGTGTCCAGCGTGTAGGTCAGCCCGGGTGCCCACTCGCCGTGCGCCACGCTGGCCGGCACCGTCACCGGGATGTGCGGGCGGACGAGGTCGCGCAGGCGCAGTTCGCGGCGCTGGCGCAGGGTGGCCTCGCGGTCGGGGGCGAGGCGCAGCACATGGCGGGTGCCGACCCACCAGGTGGCGGGTTCGGCGCCCGTGGTGGCGGGCCGGACGTCGGGGCCGTCGCCCTGCTTGGTCTCCTTGCCGCCCTTGCCGTCCTCGAGCAGGGAGCGGACCAGCCTGCGGACGGTGTCCGCGCTGGGTGTCGGTGCCTGGGTCATGGTCGCGCCGTCGTCGTTCGGGAGGGGTGCGGGGGACATCGCTGGCGTCACTCCACTATGACGAGCTCACGGGAGGTGCTGTTCAGCCGCCGCCCGCCGGCCTCGGTGACGGTCACGATGTCCTCGATGCGCACCCCGAACCGGCCGGGCAGGTAGATGCCGGGTTCCACGGAGAAGCACATGCCGGGCACGAGGGGCTGCTCCTCGCCCTCGATCATGTAGGGCGGCTCGTGGGTGGTGACGCCGATGCCGTGTCCGGTGCGGTGGATGAAGTACTCACCGTAACCGGCGTCGGCGATGACCGCCCGGGCGGCCCGGTCGACGTCCTGGCAGGCGGCGCCCGGCCGCACGGCGCGGAAGCCCGCTTCCTGCGCCTCGCGCACCACATCGTGGACGCGGCGTTCCTCGTCGGTGGGCTCGCCGACGTGGACGGTGCGGGAGGTGTCGGAGCCGTAGCCGTCCTTGAGGCCGCCGAAGTCGAGGACGACCATGTCGCCGTGTCCGATGACGCGGTCGCCCGCCTCATGGTGGGGGTTGGCCCCGTTCGGGCCGGAGGCGACGATGGTGAAGTCGACCGTCTCGTGCCCGTGGCCGCGCAGCAGCCGGTCGAGATCCGCGGCCACCTCGGACTCCCGGCGGCCGGCGAAGCGGACCTTCCGGATCTGTTCGAACGTCGCGTCGGCGGCGGCTCCGGCGGCCGTCATGAGGTCCAGCTCGGCCGCGTCCTTGACGGCGCGCAGCATCGGCAGGGCCTCGGTGAGCGAGGTGTAGGAGCTGCCGGGCATCGCCTGCCGCAGCGCCAGCAGGTGCAGGGCCCAGGCGTTGTCGCTGATGCCGAACCGCCCGTTGGCGTCCAGCAGGGCGGCGGTGGCGGCGTAGGGGTCCTTGCCGTCGGTCCAGTCGCAGAGGGTCAGGGCGGGCGCGCCGGCCGCTCTCCGGGCGTCCGGGGCCTCCAGTGCCGGGACGACGAGGACGGGGTCCCGGCCGGCGGCGAGGACCAGCAGGGTGAGCCGTTCGGTGACCGCCGGCGGTGTGTAGCCGGTGAGCCACACCAGGTCCGGCCCCGGGGCCACCAGCAGGCCCGCGAGACCGGCGTCGGCGGCTGTCCGCGTGGCGCGCTCCATGCGGGCCCGGTAGTCGTCGGCGGTGAAGGACGCGGCCGTGCTTCCGGTCATTCCGGGCCTCCCAGGACGGACAAAGGGGCTACGGGCAGCATCCTGCCCGGCCGGAGGGGGCGGCGCGAGCCGTCTGCGAACTTCGTCCGGGCGCGGCTCCCGAGATCGGAGGATCGCTCAAGCATGACAACCCATGCCTGTGCGGGCGACGGAGCGCGCCGAGCGGGTGCGCGGCCGGCTGGGGTGGTTCCCGGGACGGCCGGGTCACGCGACGACGGCCGGTACGACCGTCAGCTGCTGATAGCCACCGCTGCGGTGCCGGACGGTCAGCCTGACCTCGGAGCCGGGCCGGGCGCGGGCGACGGCCCGGGCCAGGTCGGCGGCCGTGTCGATGCGGGTCGTGCCGAAGGCGAGCAGGACATCGCCCCGGACCAGGCCGGCCGTGTGCCCCGGTCCGGGGACATGGACGCCGACGACCCGGGCTCCCGGCTTCCGGGCGTCCATGACCTGCACGCCCAGCGTCGCGGTGGCGGGCACGACCGCGGCGGCGGACGGTGAGGGGCCGGAGAGCGGCGGCGTGGAGCCGGGGAGCGACGGCGCGGAGCGCCATCTCGGCTCGATGACTCCGCTCTTGCCGATCACCGTGGCGCCCATCGCCCCGAGGCCGACCCCGGACAGGACCAGGGCCGCGCCGACGAACCCCGCGAACAGCACGTTGAGGAGCCGCCGTCCGGCCCGGCGGCACACGTGCCGGCGCGGCCGCATCCCCCGTCCGGCCCGGGTGGCCGGCACGGGCCCGTCGGGCTCCTGACCCGGCATCGGTTTGGGTCGCAGCGCGGTCTGTTCCATGGCTCCCCTCCGGATGGTGCGGATCGCCGCCGGTGGACGCGGAACGATCACCGCTGGTGCTCTACCCCGGACATCGGCGCACGATGGGCCACGAACGAGTGAGACTGACCGGCGCCGACGGGGTTTCGTGCCCCGCGCCGTCTCAGCCGAGGGCCGGCACGGGCCTGGCGGGCGGCCGGTCCGGGAGGAAGCCGTGGGCGCGCCGGGCCAGCCACTCGGCCTTGTAGCGGTCCACCTCGCGGTGCCAGTTCAGGATGCCCGCCATCCAGTTGCGCAGGTCCGTCACGTGCTCCCCCATGGCGGCGCGCGCCTCGTCCGTGAGCTGGAAGTCGTCGTAGAGGACGGGCAGCTCGTGCTCGACCACATGCTCGAACTGCCGCATGCGCTGGCTCATCAGGTCGTGCACGACGCCGAGGGCGGCCGGGTAGTCGCAGCCGAAGAAGGACTGCACGACGAGGATGGCGTTGTGGATCTCGCCCTCGTACTCGATCTCCTTCTGGTACGAGAAGACGTCGTTGAGCAGGCAGGCGAAGTCCATCGCCGCGTTCTCCAGGGAGCGGACCGGTCCGCTGCGGTAGACCTCGGGCGGCACCGCCGGGCCGTGGCCCATCCGGCAGAGGCTCAGGGTGAGGTCGGAGCCGAAGGTCGCGCGGCGCATCTCCAGGTAGTCGACGGGGTCGGGGACGCGGTTCTGGAGCTGGTTGGACAGCTCCCACACCCAGCTCTCGGTCATGGCGTTGATCGCGTCCTTGAGGGTCTGCCGCGCCGCGGGCGTCATGTCGGCGGTGGTGCGCAGCCACAGGTCGGCCAGGCCGCGCTCCATGGCGTTGGCCGGGGCCAGTGGCTCCTCACCGGCGACCGGCATGCAACCGGACAGGCGTGCCGTGGTCAGGCGGGCGGCGGCCAGGTCGCGGCGGTGGCCGTACACCAGGGGGTAGTAGTCGTCGCCGTAGGTGCCCCAGGCGAGCCACTGCGCGCTGAGATCGAGGGCCTCGGGAGTGGCGTCCGGGTCGAGGCCCGCGGAGCAGAGCGGCAGGTCGTAGGCCCGGAGCTTGTCCTCGTCCCAGACGCCCTCGGCGAGGATGCCCATGCGGGCGACCCACCCCTTCAGGTTGCGGCGGGCGGCGTCGAGGTGCGGGCTGAGCGTCAGCGGGAACGGCATCCGGATGTCGGGGATCCGGGCCGGTCCGACCTTCTGGTACGGCACGTGCGTGTACGCCCGCAGACGCTCGGCGCCGGCCGAGGTGAGCAGGGCGCGTACGTCGGCGGCCGAGGTGCCCGGGCCGCTGCAGCCCGGCCACGGGCTGCCGCCGCGCGCCGCGTTCCGGTTCATGTAGCGGCTGGAGCGCATGTGCCACTCGTGGCCGCCGGACTGCCAGTCCTGAAGCCCCTTGGCGTACGCGGCCACGGCCGCGATCTCGTCCGGGGTGAGGCCCTGCTCCAGGGCCACCGCGGGCACTTCGGTGAACGCCGTGTGCTCGAACTGCTGGAGCCGGGAGGTGAGGACGTCGTTGACGGTGTCCGCGGCCTCCTGCGCGGTGCAGTCGAAGAAGGTCTCCAGGACGAGCACGCCGTTGCTGTTCTCGCCCTCGTCCTCGACCTCCCGCTGGTAGGAGAACAGGTCGTTGCGCAGGTGCACGGCGTCGGAGAACGTCTCCATCAGCACCCGCAGCGGCCTGGACTCCGCCACGGAGGCGGGCACTTCGGCGGTCGCGTACTCCACGAGCCCCGCGGACCAGGGCGCGCCGCCCACCTTGCGGCGCATCTCGATGTACTCGACGGGGTTGGCGATCCGCCCCTCGTTGATGTTGGACAGCTCCCACAGTGACTCGTTGAGCAGATGCTCGGTCGCCACGGCGAAGCGGCGGCGCCAGTCCTGGGACATCTTCGGCACCGTACGGGCCCACAGGTCGGCGAGGCCCGCCTCCACCGGGTTCTCCGGTTCCGGCAGGGGAGTCGACAGGTCCAGCGGCATGAACAGCGGCAGCCGGTCCAGATGGGCCTTGCCGGCGACGCGGTCCTGGCTGCGCTTGTACATCTCCAGGAAGTGGTCGTCGAAGAAGAAGACCCACACGTACCAGTCGGTGATGAGGGAGAGGGCCGTGCTGTCGCAGTCGGGGTGGGTGTAGGCGCACAGCAGGCCGTAGTCGTGTGCGTCGAGGTCGGCCTGCTCCCAGACGCCGGATCCCTCCAGCATGCCCATCTCGCGCGCCCACCGCGTCGAGTGGGCCCGGGCCTCGTCGACATGGGGGTTCAGCCGCGCGGGGTGCGGCAGGTAGAAGTGCGGGAGTTCGAACGGCTGCGTCATGGCCGGGCCCTACCCGGCGCCCCGCGGCGGCATCCACGGGGCGGGACATGATCACACCATCGCGTGAAACGCGGCCGAATGCGGGGAAGTTCTCCCGGGACGGGTGGCCTGACCTACCGGGGGCTCCTCACCTGGATCAGGGCGTGCGTGCCGCTGGTGCGCCAGCGCTGGTCCTCCGCCGCGACCAGCTCGGCCTCCATACGGCTGTCGAGGCCGGTGATCACGTCGGACTTCAGGGTGCGCAGGGCGGCGACCGGGCCGGGGAAGTACGCGGTGACGTCGGTGAAGGGAGTCGTGGGGGGCCAGAGCCGGTCGCCCACCAGACGGCGGTAGTTGAGGTCGCCCTTGACGATGGTGAGCGTGGCCGAGGCGAACTCGGCGCGCAGGTCCTCGGGCATCTCCTCGTAGGGCAGCGGGGCGCCGGAGAAGGGGTGGGCGCGCAGGACGAGCCGGCCGTCTGCCAGGGCGGACCACAGGTGCCGTCCGTGTGCGGCGGCCGCTCCCTGGGCGCGGGTGAGGCGGCGCAGTGCGTCGACGACGTCGGCGGTGGTGGCGTCGGAGACGTAGTAGGGGTACGGCTTGACGTGCAGGACGGCCCGTCCGATGCGGCCGCTCGCCAGGAGGTGGGCGATGAGGAGGAGATCGGGGACGAGTTCGCGGCCCGCGTTGTCGGCGACCAGGCACAGCGTGCCCTCGCCCGTGCCGGTGGCGTCGAGCAGGGCCCACAGCCGGTCGCTGTCGTCGGCCACCAGGCCGGGCGCGGCGTCCGCGTCCCGCGCGCCCTCGGCGGAGAGACGGAAGCCGAGGTCGGCCCGGTTGCCCCAGAGGGAACCGTGCAGCAGGGCCCGGTCCTGGTCGTCGGCGGGCCGGTCCGCGAGGTCGTCGAGGGCGGCCAGTTCCTCGTCGGTCTCAGGGGAGTCGAGTTCGGCCAGTTTGAAGGGGCGGAAGGGGTCGATGCCCTGCCAGGGGCCGGGGCCGAAGTAGCCGACGGCCTGGAGCAGTCGGCGGTAGAACCAGCTCTCGGACCAGAGCCACGGCACGTCGAACCAGGACCGGCCGGCGTGGTCGGACGCTCCCCAGGTCTCCCAGAGGTCCCGGTCGTGCGCGTCGGCCGGGAGGGGTTCGATCTCGCCCTGGGTGCAGTTCGCGAGCAACTCGTCGAGTGCGCGGTGCTGCCCGGGCTCGTACGGGAAGGCCTCGCGCACCTGCCGGATGATCGCGGGGTGCCGCTCGGCCAGCACGCTGTGGGGGAAGGAGCCCGGCTGGTTGCCGAGGAGCACGGGTGCGGATGCGGTGTCGGGCATGCGGCTCACCGTAGCGCGCGGACCTCGTGGGCCGGCGAGCGGCCGGTGTCCCGGCCGGCCCGGTCCGTGTTCCGGCCGCGCCTCTCAGACGGGCGCGAGCTCCCGCTCCAGGCGGGCCGCCAGGCTCAGGTAGCGAGCGCGTCTCGTCACCGGGACCAGGCCGCGGATGAGTATGGTCCACATCTCCGCCGTCCTGCGCGGCTGGCGGTCGACGGGCTCGCGGGAACGGCCCACGACCCGGGTGCCGACGAAGAAGCAGACGAGGGAGTGGGCCACGACGTCGATGTCGATCTCGGGGTGGACGTCGGACTCCTTGACCGCGGCCACGAGCCGGGCCGTGACGATGTCCAGCCACTCCGTGAAGGGGTGGCTCAGCGGCGGACGGGGCCGGATCCCGCCGGTGGCGAGCCGCAGGCCGGCCCGCAGGACCGGATCCTCGACGGACATGCGGGTGATGCCGAACGTGAGGCGCATCAGCGCCTCCAGGGAGGTGTGGCCTCGGTTGTCGGTCTCCTCCGCCAGCCGTCGGGCGGTGTGCGACTGGAGTTCGAGGATCGCCTGAGCGAGATCCTCCTTTGCGGCGAAATGGAAGTAGAGGGCACCCTTGGTGACCTGAGCGTGTTCCACGATGTCGCTGAGACTGGTCGATTCGTAGCCGCGACGGTCGAACAGGTCAGCGGCGGCCGTGATGATCGTCGAGCGGGTCTGCTCGGCTCGCAACTGCCTCGCCATCGGCTGAACTCTCCCGGGACGGAAATGAACGGGTCATGCCGTTTGTTTTTACCGCCCGTACACGATAACTCACCCTTAGGGGGCGCTCACCACACCAGTGTGCCGGAGTGCGGGTGCACATCCGGCAAAACAATCGCAACTGGTGAAAGAAAACGGCGCGTTCGGTATCTAACTGTGGGGGTTGTGCGGCCACGCGTAAAGGCGGGCCGGCCGGTGCCCCATCCGCACCGGCCGGCCCGCCCGCTCGTGGCCCGATCCCGTTCAGAGTTCCCGTGACGGGATCAGAAGGTCAGCTTCCAGCTGTTGAGCGTCCCGGTGTCCTGCGCCGCGGTGTCCTGGACACGGAGCTTCCAGGTGCCGTTCGCGCTCTCGCCGGAGGCGTTGACCGTGTAGGTGGTCTTCACGTCGTCGGCGGAGTCCGAGGCGGCGGACTTCAGGCGGTACGCCGAACCGTCCGGCGCGACCAGGTCGATGACGAGGTCGCCGCGGTAGGTGTGGGTGATGTCGACACCGACCTGGAGGGCCGAGGGGGCGTTGCCGCTGCGGCCGGTGACGCTGATCGGCGACTCGATCGCGGATCCGTTGTCCGGGATGGCGACGGCGGTGGTGCTGGAGAAGGTCGTGCCGGTGGACGAACCGCCCTTGACGGCCTGGACCGTCTTGGCGGCGTCCGCGAGGCCCGCGCCGCAGCCGCCGGAGCAGGTGCCGGGCAGCGCACGGGCGTTGGCCTTGATGGCCGACTCGATCTGCGCCGGGGTGAGGGCGGTGTTGGCCGACTTCATCAGGGCGGCGAGGCCCGCGACGTGCGGCGTGGCCATGCTGGTGCCCTGGTAGTAGGCGTAGTTCTCGCTCGACGGCGTCTTGGTTCCGGAGTTCAGCGTGGAGAGGATGCCGTTCGCCGTGGCGGTGCGGGTCTCGCCGCCGGGGGCCGCGATGTCCACGAGGGAACCGTAGTTGGAGTACGAGGCGCGGCCGCCGGCGCGGTTGGTCGCGGCGACCGTGATGACGTTGCCGCAGTTCGCCGGCGAGGCATTGGAGACGTTCTGGTTCTCGTTGCCGGCCGCGACGACGACCGCGGTGCCGCGGTTCACGGCGCCGTTGATGGCGCTCTGGGTGGCGGTGGAGCAGGCGCCGCTCCCGCCGAGGCTCATGTTGATGACCTTGGCGACGTTGGTGTTGGCGGGCACACCGGAGACGGTGCCGCCGGAGGCCCAGGTGATGGCGTCGATGATGTCGGAGTCGTAGCCGCCGCACTTGCCGAGGACACGGATCGGGGAGATCTTGGCGCCGTAGGCGACACCGGCGACACCCTTGCCGTTGTTGGTGGCGGCGGCGATGGTGCCGGCCACGTGGGTGCCGTGCCAGGAGGAGTTGGAGGCCGGGATGCCCGCACCACACTCGTTGGCGTTGTACCAGTCGCCCGGGTCGGCCGGGTTGCTGTCGCGGCCGTTGCCGTCGACGGACACGGCGGTGTCGGAGATGAAGTCGTAACCGCCGACGATGTTCGCGGCCAGGTCGGAGTGGGTGACGTAGCCGGTGTCGATCACGGCGACGGTGACGCCGGTGCCGGTCGTGGTGTCCCAGGCGGCCGGGACGTTCATGCCCGCGGTCGACTCGAACAGGTCCCACTGCTTGCTGTACTCGGTGTCGTTCGGCGTGACGGCCGTCGGCTTGTTCAGGCGGTCCGGCACGACGTAGGCGACCTGCGGGTCGGCCTGGTACTGGGCGACGACGTCGGCGACGTCCGCGCGGGTGGGGTTGGTGCCGAGCTCGACGAGGGCGGCGCCGGTGCCGAGGCGGCGCTGGAAGTCGATCTCCTCGCCGGTCTTCTCGGCCTTGGCCGCGGCGTCTTCGGCAGCGGCCCTGTTCGACTTGGCCTCGGAGGCGCCGGACTTGTAGCCGACGATGAGCCGCTCGGCCGGGGCGCCGGGGGCGGCCTCGGTCTGGGCTGCCGGGACGGCGGCGGGCTGCGGGGCGGACTCCTGGGCGACGGCGACCGAGGCGGGGGCGGCGGTCAGCAGGGCGGCGGAGACGACGGCGACGGATATCAGCTTCCGTCTGAGCTCTGGGGAGGTACGCACTGTCGTTGCCTTTCGTTACCGGACTCCGGGCTGGACGGAGCGGCGGTGGACGCGCTTCGTCGTCGAAGCGGAGGGGGGTGGTTCGACAAGCGACGCGATGGCCGGCCAGGGCGTGTGGGGAGCGGACCCGTTCGGGGTTACCTGTGGGTCAGCTGTGGTCGAACGATAGGCAAAGGAAAGGTCATCGGGATACGGGGGAAACCCTCGATCCGGCTGAGAAACAACCCTCTGTGCTGGGCAGTTGGATGCGAATGGCCCGTTTTCGATCGGGTCGCGGCGGGTGAACGCGCCGGGCCGCTCCGCCGTACTGCACTTTCGACCACTCCCGCCCCTGCCGAGGAGACGCAGACGGATGCCTCCCGTGACCGCACCCCGCGCCGCACTCGCTGCCGCCCTGGTGACCCCGCTGCTGCTGCCGCTGTGCGCGGCGGGTACGGCGTCGGCGCACGGTGCGCCGACGGACCCGGTGAGCCGGGTGGTGGCCTGCTCCCCCGAGGGAGGTGACGACGCCGGCTCGGCGGCGTGCCGGGCGGCTGTCAGCGCGAACGGCGCACCCTTCACGGCGTGGGACAACCTGCGGGTGGCGAACGTGAACGGCCGGGACCGCGAGGTCGTCCCGGACGGGAAGCTGTGCAGCGGGGGCCTGCCCGCCTACAAGGGTCTCGACCTCGCCCGCGCCGACTGGCCGGCCACCCGGGTGATACCCGGCGCGAAGCTGACCATGCGGTACGTGTCGACGATCCCGCACACCGGCACGTTCCGGATGTACCTGACGAAGCCCGGCTACGATCCGGCCGAGCCGCTGTCCTGGTCCGACCTGCCCGGTGAGCCGTTCGCGGAGGTGACCGACCCGACGCTGACGGACGGCGCGTACCGCCTCGAGGCGACACTGCCGTCCGACCGGACCGGGCGGCACGTGCTGTACACGGTCTGGCAGAACAGCAGCACGCCGGACACGTACTACACGTGCTCGGACGTGGTGTTCCCGGAGGAGAAGACGAAGGACAAGGCGAAGGAGAAGGAAAGGGCGAAGGAGGTGATGGAGGAGGAGGAGAGCGCCGCCGCCCCGAGCACCCCTGGCCCGCAGCCGCGGAGTCAACGCACCCCGTCGGCCTCCGCGTCCGGCTCCTCCTCGGGCCCGTCCACGCCCATGCTGGCGGGCGGCGCCGCCGGGGTGCTGGTGCTCACCGGCGGCGCCGCCCTGGCGGTACGGCTGCGTCGGCGCTGAACCGACGCCCTCAAGAGCTCAGTTCACGTTGACGGGGACGCCTCCCTTGGTCACCGGGGCGTACTTGGCGGTGAAGAAGGCGTCGGCGAAGCAGAGCGACGAACCGGAGACCTTCTTGAAGTGCTGGTTGGTGAAGGCGATGCCGTGGTCGGCGTTGCTCGCCGTGCCGGTCAGGCCGGGCGCCTGGTAGACGCAGGTGATGCTGCCGAGCAGGGTGCGCAGCTTGACCGTGGACTGGACGGTGGAGCCCGGGGCCGGGACCACGGAGACGGTGCCGTCGGAGGACACGCTGGTTGTGTACGGCAGGTTGTCGACGGTGATGCCGCTGACGCCGAGCACACCGACGACATTGGTGGTGCAGCCGCTGGTGTCGAAGCTGTGCGAGGTCAGGGACTCGGTGGCGGTCCCCGGAGCGGCGGGGTTGTCGGTGACCGTGGCCGAGAACGCCGACGACTTGCACGAGATGCCGCTGGTGCCGGTCGCGCTGGAGTAGAAGGTGGCGGCGGTGCCGCTCGCCAGGGACGCGTCGAGGACGTCGCCGACCGCGACGGCCGCGCCGTCGGTGGTGGTCAGGACCGGGGTGTCGGCCGCGGAGGCCGGAGCGGTGAGACCGAGGGCGGCGACGGCGGCGGTGAGGGTGAGGAGGGTGCGTGTACGCATGCGGGTGTACCTCTTCTCTGAAGCGGGGGGAGTTGAGGGGGACGTGGGTCGGCGCCCGCCGTGGCCGGCCTGTCACGCGTTCTCCGTACGTGACGGGCCGGCCACGGCAGGCCGGTGACCGGCCGGAGGCACGCGCGGGGGCGCGGTACCGGCCGGGCCGGGCGGGGGTGGCTGGTGGCACGGCTGCCGGGGGAAGGGGCCGTGCCGGGACCGTGGCGGGTCGGACTGGGGCGAATGGAAAGCCCGTGCGGGCGCACCGGGCGGCGGGACGCCCGTACGGGATGGGGCGGTCCGGGACACGCGGACGGCGCCGCGTGGGTGGATCCGGCGCCACGGATCCGGTGAGACGAGAGAGTTGTAGACCTACTCGTCAGTCAACGTCAAGGCTCCGTAGGGGAGTTGTGTGTGCGGTGAGACCTCTCGGAGAGTGGCGGCTCACATGCGGCGCACATTCCACACTCTTTGTCCACACTTCTCTTGACCCCTCATGTAACCGCCGGTAACTTCCGAGTCGGCTACTGCGGCGTCACGGGAAAGCCCTTGCAACCGCCGGGAGTTGCGAGGAGACGTGCGTACGCGATCGGTGTCCGCGCCAGGGCAACGTGCCACCGACGTCCGATCCGCACCGACACGCACCTGGAGCAGACATGACCTCCTCCGCCGAGCACACCCCCGAAAGACCGGACGGCGCCACCGCGCCGGACGCCGATGACGCCCCCGCGCGCCGCGGGCGGGTCCGGGCACGCCGGGCCGCGGTGATGGCGGTGCCCGCCACACTGGTCGCCACCGGACTCGCGGTGCTCACCGCCGAGGGGGCACTGGGCGTGCAGTTCGCCATCTCCGGCATGCCGTTCACGGTCACCGCCACCGAGCTGAAGGGCGACGGCTTCGCGCAGTTCGGCGGCATGCGGGAGATGGCCGAGGACAGCCCGAACGAGGGTGACACCGGCGGCCAGGTGGTCGTCGTCACGTCCGTGATCAAGAAGGCGACGCTCACCAAGCTCTGCCAGAGCGTGAACCTGGGCGGCACGAACCTGGTCATCAAGGCGGGCGGCGGAAAGGACAAGGTCCGCGCCAGCGACCTGACCACCGACTCGACGGAGCTGTCCGGCAACGCCCGCTTCACCAACATCGAGATCGGCAACGACGCCAGCGAGCTCAACAAGGCCGGCCCGCTGGGGAAGGGGCCGAAGGGCGTGTTCAGCCAGCAGTCCGACACCGTGCGCATCACCGAACTGCGGCAGACCAACTACGCCACCACAGCAGCCGTGTTCAGGCTGCCGGGGCTGAAGCTGGGCTTCAGCGAATCGGGTTGCTGATGTCCGGCGGTCCGAGGGGGAAGTTCCGGCCCGCCTTCCGCCGGTGGCGGGCCGGCCGTCCGTTCTGGGGCGGGCTGCTGCTCACCCTGGGCGGGGCGGAGATCCTGCTCACCCTGAAGGCGTCGCTCGACGTCGTCCTGCACGTCGGTATGCAGGGCCTGGCGGGCTACCTGCTCCCGGTCGTGATGCTGCTCTGCGGCGTGCTGATCCTCTTCAGCCCCGCCCAGCGCCTGTTCTACTCGGTCATCGGCGTCCTGGTCTCCCTGGGCACCTGGGTGACCTCGAACCTGGGCGGCTTCTTCGTGGGTCTGCTCCTGGGCGTCGTCGGCAGCTGCCTCACCTTCGGCTGGCTCCCGGACCAGGAACCACGCGTCAGCCGGCGGCGGCGCAGGAAGGAGGCGCGGGCCGCGAAGGCGGTGACACAGCCCCTGGAGCGGGAAGCCGGCCAGACCGTCTGAAAACAAGCCACTGATCCGCTGCCCCCTGGTGCCGCACCGCCGCGGCCACTTGGCTGGACGTGTCGCGCGTTCGCCCACGAGGCGTACGCGCGCCACCCGAACAGCCGTCAGCCCAGGGAGAGTCCGATGGAATTCACCGACCCGACAGTGATCGACCCGACCGGCCGCGACATCCACGGCGAGGCCACCCGGATCCGCGGGCGCGGCCCCGTCACCCCCGTCGAACTCCCCCACGGTGTCCCGGCCTGGGCGGTCAGCAGCGCCCCGCTGCTGAAGCGGCTCCTCACCGACCCGCGGGTGTCGAAGGACCCGCGCCGGCACTGGCAACGCTGGATCGACGGCCAGGTCTCACCGGACTGGCCGCTGTACACCTGGGTCGCGGTGCAGAACATGTTCACGGCCTACGGCACCGAGCACAAACGGCTGCGCACCCTCGTCTCCAAGGCGTTCACCGCCCGACGCACCGCCGCGCTGCGGCCCCGGATCGAGGAGATCACCGCGACGCTGCTCGACCGGGTCGCCAAGGCCGGGGCCGGCGGCGGCGCCGACGGCCACCCGGTCGATCTGCGGGAGGAGTTCTGCTATCCGCTGCCCATCCAGGTCATCGGTGAACTGCTCGGACTGCCCGAGGAGCTGGGGGCAGAACTGCGGGCCGTGGTGGACGGGGTCTTCCACACCTCGGCCGACGCGGCGGAAGTCGTCGACATCTACACCCGGTTCTACGCCGTCCTCGGTGAACTCGTCGCGGCGAAACAGGCGTCACCCGGCGACGATCTGACCTCCGCGCTGATCGCGGCCCACGAGGAGGAGAGCGGCACAAGACTCAGCGAGCAGGAACTGCTCGACACGCTGATGCTGGTGATCAGCGCGGGCCACGAGACGACGGTCAACCTGCTCGACAACGCCGTCCACGCGCTGCTCACCCACCCCGGTCAGCTCGCGCACGTGCGCGCCGGGCGGGCCTCCTGGGACGACGTGATCGAGGAGACCCTGCGGGCCGAGGCGCCGGTGGCCAGCCTGCCGCTGCGGTACGCCGTCGAGGACCTCCCGCTCGGCGAACTGGGCGGCCCGGACGGCGCGGTGATCCGCAAGGGTGAGGCGATCCTCGCCGCCTACGCCGCCGCCGGACGCGACCCGGAGCAGCACGGCCCGGACGCCGCCGCCTTCGACGTCACCCGCGCCTCGAAGGACCATCTGGCCTTCGGGTACGGCGTCCATCACTGCCTGGGCGCCCCGCTCGGACGGCTGGAGGCACGGGTCGCCCTGCCCGCCCTGTTCGAGCGGTTCCCCGGGCTCACCCTCGCCGTACCGTCGGACGAGCTGCGGCCGGTGGACTCGTTCATCTCCCACGGCCATCGGTCGCTGCCGGTCCTGACGGGCTGACCGGGGGTCGCGCCGCTCTCGCCTCGTCCAGGTCCACACGTGTGGCGCCCGAACCGCACGGACGGTACGGAAAACGGAACCGTTTCGAACGCCCGCGCGATCCGGGGCGAGGGCATCGCGATACGCGAAGTAGTGGGCCGCAAGCCATGACCGACCAGGACAAAGGACCGCCCATCGTTCGACGGGTCGAACAGATCATCACGATGCGGCGGCATCAACTCACTGCATGTGGCCGCTCACTTGACGACCGGTGGTCACACACGGTTGGCTCCGTGGCCAGCGAGAGTCATCGGGTCGTGCACGTTCACGGCCCCGCTCTCCCCCTGCTCTTGCTCGGCCGCACAGCGAGGTCCGCCCCCCATGAACTCTCCTCCCCCACCGCACACCGCAGCGAGACGACTCACCCGTGCCGTGGCCCTGGCGTCCGCCGTGTGTCTGCTGGTGGCCGGCTGCTCCGCCCTCGGCATGACCGAGGACGGGCCGGACGCGAACGCGGCGGGCGGGCCGGACGCCGGGATGAGGGTCGCCCTGGTCACGCACGGCGGCAAGGGCGACGCCTTCTGGGACCTGGTGCGCAGGGGAGCCGAGACGGCCGCCGCCAAGGACGGCGTCGAGTTGACCTACGCCAGCGACGCCGACCCGGCCGCGCAGGCCGACCTGATACGGAAGGCGGTCCGCGACAAGGTCGACGGCATCGCCGTGACGCTGGCCAAACCGACGGCCATGCGGGGGCCGATCGCCCAGGCCAAGGAGGCCGGCATTCCCGTCGTCGGACTCAACTCCGGCATCGGCGCCTGGCGGCCCTCCGGACTGCTGGAGTACTTCGGCATGGACGACTCCGTCGCGGGCCGGGCGGTCGGCGACAAGCTGAACGCGTTGAAGGCCGAGCACGCCCTGTGCGTCGTGCACGAGCGGGGCAACGTCGCGCTGGAGGCCCGCTGCGCCGGGGTGAGGAAGACGTTCCGCGGCGACACCGACAACCTGTACGTGGACGGCACCGACATGGACGCGGTGACCGCCATGATCGCCTCGCGGCTCCGGCAGGACGCGAGCATCGACGAGGTGGTCACCAACGGCGCCCAGTTCGCGCTGGCCGCCGTCGAGGCCGTGCGACAGGCCGGCAGCGGAGCCGAGGTCGCCACCTTCGACCTCAACAAGGACCTGGTCAAGGCGGTCCAGGGCGGCGAAGTGCGGTTCGCCGTGGACCAGCAGCCCTATCTGCAGGGCTACCTCGCGGTGGACGCCCTCTGGCTGTACCGGACCAACGGCAACGTCAGCGGCGGCGGGGCAGCGCCGGTGCTCACCGGTCCGGCGTTCGTGACCAGGTCGAACGTTTCCTCGGTGGCCCGGTTCGCCGCCGCCGGGACCCGGTGACGGACACTTCCTGTGACGGTGTCGCCAAAGATTCGGTCAGGTCCGGTTCGTACGGTCACTTGTACGGATAACATCCAGCCCATCCCATGTGCCGTGCGCGGCACGCCCCCACTCCCGCGCCCGTCCCCCCTCCTCCCCCACCGTTCCGCCTCCCCGTTCCGCCCTCCCCGCTGATCGCCCTAGGACGACGATGTCTCGACGGACAGGAGCCCGGCGCCGTCTCGGTTCCATACGCCTCTCGTTGGTGCTTCTGGCCCTGGTGCCCAGCGTCACCCTCGCCGCCATGTGGGGCGTGACGACGATCCAGATGTTCTCGGAGGGGCTCCGGCTGCGTGACCAGACGGAGCTGAGCCGGTCGACCGGTGCCATGGGAACCGACGCGACGCTCGCGCTGCAGCGGGAGCGGAGCCTGTCGGCGGCCTGGCTCGCCTCGCCGCACGGGTCCAGGGCGGCTCTCGACGCGCAGCGCGAGGAGACCGACAAGGCGGTCGCGAAGCTGGTCGGGCAGGCGGACGCGATCGAGGAGGCGCCCTCCCGCATATCGGACCGGCTGTACTCGGTGCTGGGGTCGGTGGGCAGCCTGGAGTACTACCGGGACCAGGTGGACAACCCCACCGACATCACCGCGCAGCAGGCGCTCGCCCAGTACACCTCGATCATCGACGACCAGATCCACGCCTTCCAGGAGCTCTCCCAGTTCGACGACGGCGACCTCACCTCGCAGGCCGGTCCGCTGGTCGCGCTGGAGCACGCGGCGGAGCTGGTCTCCCGGGAGGACGCGCAGCTCACCCTGGCCTGGCCGACGGGGCATCTGAACGACGAGGACCGGGTGCAGTTCACGGAGCTGGTGAACACCCGCCGCTGGCTGGTCAAGGACCAGGTCGTGCCCCAGCTGACGGGCACCGCCAAGACGCAGACCGAGCGGATCCTGGCGAGCCCGGAGTGGCAGACGCTGCAGTCGATCGAGAACCAGGTGCTGGCGGCCCGCAACTCCGGCGCGGAAGCGGACCGGATCGCACTGCCGGACGCCCGGAAGCGGTGGAACGCCACCATGGACAAGCTGTCCGACCATTACGCGGCCCTCATCCGGCAGCAGACCACGGGGCTGCTCGAGCGCAGCGCCGACAAGGCGGACGGGCTGCTCATCAAGGCGGCGTCCCTGAGCGCCGGCGGGCTCCTCGCGCTGCTGGTGTGCGTCGGCATGTCGTGGCGGATCACCCGCTCGCTGTCCCGGCGGCTGCGCGGCCTGCGCCGGGCCGCCGTCAGCCTCGCGCAGGAGCGGCTGCCCGATGTGGTGGCGCGGCTGGAGCGGGGCGAGAAGGTCGATCCGGAGTCGGCGGCGCAACCGCTGGACTACGGCCACGACGAACTCGGCCAGGTGGCTCAGGCGTTCAACACCGCCCAGCGCACGGCCGTGCACACCGCGGTCGAACTCGCCGACACCCGGCGCGGTTTCCAGAAGATCATCCTGGGCATCGCCCGGCAGAGCCAGAACCTGGTCAACCTCCAGCTCAGCAAGCTCGACGCGCTGGAACGCGAGCACACCGACCCGAACGTCCTCAAGGGCCTGTACGAACTGGACTCCTCCGCCAGTCAGTTGCGCCGCTACGAGGAGAACCTCGTCATCGTGAGCGGCGAACGGCCCGGCCGCAGCTGGTCCGAGCCGGTGGCGCTGATCGACATCCTGCGCAGCGCGGTCGGCGAGGTCGCCGAGTACCAGCGGGTGGAGGTGCAGACCGAGGAGGAGGTGTACGTCGCCCCGCCCGCGGTGGCCGACGTCATCCATCTGCTGGCGGAGCTCATCGACAACGCGACGGCGTACTCCCCCGCCCCGAGCCCCGTCACGGTGCGTACCCAGATGGTGGCCAAGGGCCTGGCCGTCGAGGTCGAGGACCGCGGTCTCGGCATGTCCGAGGAGGACTACACGTCCTTCAACGAACAGCTCGCGGTTCCCCCGCAGTTCGACGTGGTGGCGCTCGCCGACGACCTGCGGCTCGGCATGTTCGTGATCGGCCGGCTGGCCCACCGGCACGGCATCGCCGTCACCCTGCGCGCGTCGCCGTACGGCGGGACCACGGCGATCGTGCTGGTACCGCACGAGATCGTGGTGCGGGAGACCGCGGGCGGCGGGACGCCGGACGCCAGGAACGGCGGCGGAGCCGGCGTGAACGGCGTGGTGGCCCCGGCCGGCCCGGAAGGCGCGGGCGGCGGTGCGAAGGACGGCGACGCTCCGGAGGACGAGCGGGTCCCGGTGGCCGCCGGACGGGATGCCACGGACTCCGAGCGGGACGAGGTGTCCCAGGGCACCGGGGCGCCGCAGGGAGGCGACGCCCCGCAGGCAGCCGGCGGCACCGCCGCAACCCGCCGCGAGCCCCGCCCCCTCGGCTCCGCGCGGACCGCCGCCGCCCCGGCCCCCGCCGCCCGCGAGACGCTCCCCCGCCGGGACGGCCTCGCCCCGCTCCCCCGCCGGGTGCCGCAGACCAGCCTGGTGGAGGAACTGCGTGAGGAGTCCGCCCCCGAAGAAGACGCCTCCTTCGACGAGTTCACCGCGGAAGCGGCCGCGTCCTCCCTGGCGGGCTTCCAGCGCGGCACGCTCCGGGCCCGTGACGACGACGCCGAGCCGCCGTACGGCGAGGAGCCGGCCGCACACCGGCAAGCCGCCGCCGGCCCCGTCCCCTCGACTCCGACCGCCGACCGCTGACGAAGGACACCGCGATGACACGCCCCATCCCCGCCACCCACACCCAGCTCGACCAGCTGCTGACCGGACTCGTGGAGCGGGTCGCCGACGTGCACCAGGCCGTGGTGCTCTCCGAGGACGGCCTGGTGGTGAGCAAGTCCACCGGCTTCCTGCGCGACGACGCCGAGCGGCTCGCGGCCACCGCGTCCGGGCTGATGAGCCTCAGCAAGGGCGTCAGCATGGACTTCCGGGGCGGTCCGGTGCGCCAAGCGCTCATCGAGATGGCCAACAGCTACCTGATCCTGACCTCCGCCGGTCCCGGAGCTCATCTGGTCGTGCTCACCGGGCCCGGCGCGGACGTCGGCGTGGTGGCCTACCAGATGAACATGCTGGTGAAGAAGATCGGCGAGCACCTCAGCGCGGCACCGCGGGGCATGGCCGGACCCGTCGTCGACCCCGGCGTGTGAGGTGGGCGGAGGCGACTCGGCGGGCCGGCTCGTCCGGCCGTTCACTCTCACCGGTGGCCGGACCCGGCCCAGCCGTGCCGACTTCACACTCATCGCGACGGTGACCGCGGTCGATCCGCAGCCCGCCACGGCGGCCCGCTGCCAGCCCGAGCACACCCGGATCCTCCGGCTGTGCGCCGAGCCCGTCGCCGTGGCCGAAGTGGCCGCCCGGCTCGACCTTCCGGTGAGCGTGGTCGTGATCCTGCTCTGCGACCTGCTGGAGGCGGGCCGGATCACCGTCCATCCGCCGCGTCTCGTTTCCCGCACCACTCCGGACCTGGACCTGCTGCAGAAAGTGAGGGACGGCCTTGGCCGGCTCTGACTCCACCACAGAAGCGCCCTCGGCACCCGACACGGTCAAGATCCTCATCGCCGGGGGCTTCGGCGTCGGCAAGACCACCATGGTCGGGTCGGTCAGCGAGATCGCCCCGCTGCGCACCGAGGAACCCCTGACCATGGCCGGTCTGGACATCGACGACCTCGACGGCATCGAGGAGAAGCGGGCCACCACCGTGGCCCTGGACTTCGGCCGGATCACCATCAGCCGGGAGCTGGTGCTGTACCTGTTCGGCACGCCGGGACAGCAGCGGTTCTGGTTCATGTGGAACGACCTGGCCCTCGGCGCGCTCGGCGCCGTGGTCCTGGTCGACGTGCGCAGACCCGAGTCCAGCTTCGCCGCCATCGACTTCTTCGAACGCCGGCGCATCCCGTTCGTCGTCGGGGTCAACGGCTTCTACGGGGATCACCCGTACCCGGCCGAGGACATCCGAGACGCACTCGCGCTGGCGGAGGACGTCAAGGTGCTGCTGTGCGACGCCCGGGACCGTGAGTCCTGTCGCGACGTGCTGATCGCCCTGATCGACCAGCTGATCGCGTCGGCGGTCCGGGGCTAGGGGGCTTCTGATGGATCTCCGGCGACGCCGCGGAGATCCATCAGAAGCCCCCTGGTCAGTCCAGTCCGGCCGACTTCAGCCAGGCCTTGGCCACGTCCAGCGGGTCCTTCTTCTCCAGCTGCACCTGCGCGTCCAGGTCGAGGAGTGCCTTCGTGTCGAGCTTGGCCGAGACGGCGTTCAGGGCCTCGGCGCCCTCCTTGGACAGCTCGCCCTTGCGGACCAGCGGCTGCACGTTCTGGAAGCCGAAGAGGTTCTCCGGGTCCTTCAGGACGACGAACCCCTCCCGGGCGATGGTCGGGTCGGTCGTGAAGACGTCCGCGGCCTGCACGGTGTTCTTCTTCAGCGCCGCCTGGGTCAGCGGCCCGCCCGCGTCGAGGGACTTGAAGGTCTTGAACTCCAGCCCGTACACGGACTTCAGGCCCACCAGGCCCTGGTGCCGGGTCTGGAACTCCGGCGAGCCGCCGAAGACCAGGTCCTTGGCGACGTCCTTGAGGTCGGCTATGGAGGAGTCCGAGGTCAGCTTGTACTTCTTCGCGGTCTCCGCGTTGATTGTCACGGAGTCCTTGTTCTGCGCGGCCGACGGCTTCAGCAGCTCCAGCTTGGAGTCCAGCTTGCCGTTGATGGCGGTGGTGGTCTCCTCGACCGTCTTCGGCTTGGCCTTGGCGTCGAGGTACGCCAGCAGGGAGCCGTTGTACTCCGGCAGCACGGTGATGCCGCCGTTCTTCATCAGGCCGTACGTGGTCTCGCGGCTGCCGATGTTGGGCTTGTAGGTGACCTTGATGCCCTTGGCCTTGAGGGCTTCGCCGTAGATGTCGGCGAGCAGGATGCTCTCGGCGAAGTTGTTGGAGCCGACGACGACGGTGCCGGCCTCCGCCCCGCCGCCCTTCAGCGGGTCGTCGGACGTGCCGCCGGAGGAACAGCCCGCGAGGAGCGCCACTGCCGCGGCCAGCGCGACCGCCGCCGCGCCGGGGTGCCTGGTGATGGACCGGGTGCTGCTCTTCGCCGTAGTAGTCACCCATTGATCCAAGCCAGCGGATATTCGGTCAGTCAAGAGCGGCCTGGTCACCAATCGGCGTCGATTCGCGTGGGATTGCGATACCCGCGTCTCATCTCCTCATCTCCTGCGCACCCCCGGCGACACCGCGACCCGCGCCACCGCCCAGAACAGTGTGAGGGTGACCAGTGCCAGGACGGCCACCAGCGTCGCGCCACCCACCACCTTCTCGTAGTCGCGCTGGTACAGCCCGTCGACGATGTACCGTCCGAGGCCGCCCAGGCTGACGTACGCGGCGATGGTCGCCGTCGAGACGATCTGGATGGCCGCCGAGCGCAGTCCGCTCAGGATCAGCGGCAGCGCGGCCGGGAGTTCCACCTGGAAGAGGATGCGTGACTCGTGCATGCCCATGCCGCGGGCCGCGTCCACCGGTGAGGGGTCGACGGAGCGCATCGCCTCGTAGGTGGTGACCAGGATCGGCGGGACGGCGAGGACGACCAGCGGGATCATCACGGGCAGCATCCCGAACCCCAGCAGGGTGGTCATCAGCACCAGCAGCCCGAAGCTGGGCAGGGCCCGCCCGGCGGTGGCGACGAGGGACAGGGCGTTGCCGCCCCGGCCGTAGTGACCGGTGACCAGGCCGACCGGCAGTCCGATCGCGGCGGCGAGGAGCAGCGCCTGCAGGGTGTACCGCACGTGTTCCCCGAGGCGGGCGGGGATGCCGTCGTAGCCGTGCCAGTGGGCGCTGTCGCTGAAGAAGGCGTTGACGAAGTTGAGTACGTTCACCGGGCCGCGTCCTCGAGGACGGGCGCCGGCTTGCGGCGGGCCGGGCCGTTGGGCATCCAGGGCGTCAGCAGCACGCGGACGAGGACCAGCAGGGCGTCGACGAGGATCGCCAGCAGGGCCGTGGTGATCACGGAGTTCCAGGTCAGTTCGGGCCGGTTGTAGATCTGCGCGTCGTGCAGCAGGTTGCCGAGGGCGCCCTGGTTGCCGATGAGCATGCCGACGCTGACCAGGGAGATGCTCGACACGGTCGCCACCCGCAGGCCTGCGATGATCGCCGGCACCGCGATCGGCAACTGCACCTGGAAGTAGCGCCGTACGGGCCCGAAGCCCATGGCGGTGGCGGCGGCCAGGGTCTCCTCGGACACCGACCGCACCCCGTCGACGATCGCCGGGACGAGCACCACCAGGCTGTACACGGCCAGCGGGATCATCACGGTGAGTTCGGTCTGCCCGGTGTAGTCGATGAGCACGACGAAGAACGCCAGCGACGGGATGGCGTACAGCACGGTCGTGACGCCGAGGACGGGCGGGTACAGCCAGCGGAAGCGCACGCACAGCTGGGCGACGGGCAGCGCGAGGAGCAGTCCGGCGGCGACCGGCAGCAGGGCCTCCCTCAGGTGCAGCCCGATCAGCCCGAACCAGCTGTGCTGGAGGTCGCTGGGGATGTCGAAGAAGTCGTGGAGGTAGTCGCTCATCCGGCGACCTTCTCGTCGTCGCGTCCGGCCGCGTGGGCGCTGCGGATCGCCTCGCCGATGGTCTGCTGCGAGACGACTCCGGTCACCTTGCCGTCGGTGTCCACGGCGACGGCCCAGCCGGTCGGGGAGAGCACCGCGCAGTCGAGGGCGACGCGCAGGGAGTCGGTGCCGGGCACGAACGGCCGCCCGTGGGACAGCAGCCGGTCGGGCCTGATGTCCCCGGCCGTCAGGTCGCGCGGCTCGCTCCAGCCGAGCGGTCTGCCGTCCGCGTCGGTGACCAGGAGGTAGGGGGCGTCGGGTGCGGCGATCTGCTCGGCGGTCGCGTCGAGCGGGATCACCGGGCCGGTCGTCAACTCGAGACGCCCGGAGGGGAAGAACGACAGCCGCCGGATGCCGCGGTCGCCGCCGAGGAAGTCCTCGACGAAGGCGTCGGCGGGGCCGGCCAGCAGTTCGGCGGGCGGTGCGTACTGGGCGAGGTGACCGCCGGTGCGCAGCACGGCGACCATGGTGCCGAGTTTGATGGCCTCGTCGATGTCGTGGGTGACGAAGACGATGGTCTTGCCCAGCTCTTCCTGGATGCGCAGCAGTTCGTCCTGGAGTCCCTTGCGCACCACGGGGTCGACCGCCGAGAACGGCTCGTCCATGAGCAGCACCGGCGGGTCCGCGGCGAGCGCCCGGGCCACGCCGACGCGCTGCTGCTGGCCGCCGGAGAGCTGGTACGGGTACCGCTTGGCGAGCGCGGCGTCGAGGCCCACGCGTTCCATCAGCTCGGCGGCGCGGGCCCGGGCCTTCTGCTTGCCCCAGCCGAGCATCCGGGGCACGGTCGCGATGTTGTCGACGATCGTGCGGTGCTGGAAGAGGCCGGCGTTCTGGATGACGTACCCCATGGACCGGCGCAGGGTGGTGACGGGCTGTCGCTGGATGTCCTCCCCGTCGAGGAGGATCGTTCCCTCGCTCGGTTCGACCATCCTGTTGATCATCCGCAGGGTGGTCGTCTTGCCGCAGCCCGACGGTCCGACGAGGACGGTGATCGAGCGGTCGGGTATCTCCAGCGAGAGCCGGTCGACCGCCACCGTGCCGTCCGGGTACCGCTTGGTGACTGAATCCATCCGTATCAAGACGCCGGGGCCCTTCGGGTTGGCGGAGATTGTTGGCCATGGTCGTACGGGCTGTCGCCGGTCGAGTCTAGACGGCGGTCGTTTCCGGCCCCGGGGCGGCCGGAAGCCCGTGCCCCGCGTTCAGCGGCAGGCGCACGGTGAACACCGTCGCCCCCGGCTCGCCGTTCAACTCGATACGGCCACCGTGGGCGCGGACCAGGGACTGGGCGACCGCGAGGCCCAGGCCGCTGCCGCCGCGGTCGCGGCTGCGGGCCTTGTCGACGCGGTAGAAGCGGTCGAAGACCCGGGCCCGGTCGTCGGGCGGGATGCCGGGGCCGGTGTCGCCTACCCGTATCTCGGCCGCGTCGGACGCGACGCACACCTCCACGGACACCTCGGTACCGGCGGGCGTGTGCACGGCGGCGTTGGTCAGCAGGTTGTCGACGACCTGCCGGATGCGCAGCGGGTCCATCCGCAGCCAGACCGGGCCCGGCCCCGCAGGCCCGGTCAGCGGATGGTCGGGGCGGCCCGCGCGGAAGGCGTCCGCGGCCTGGCGCACCAGCTCCACCAGGTCGGCGTCCCGCAGCCGCAGCGGCGCCTCCACCTCCGCCGCGTCCAGCCGGGCGAGCAGCAGCAGGTCGTCCAGGAGGACACCCATGCGGGCGGCCTCGGCACGCAGCCGGGCGAGGTGCCGGTCGCGTTCGTCGGGGGCGTTGGCGGCGGCGTACTGGAACAGGTCGGCGTAGCCGCGTACCGACATCAGCGGGGTGCGCAGCTCGTGCGAGGCGTCGGCGACGAACCGGCGCAGCCGCTGCTCGGCTTCCGCGCGCACCGCGAGGGAGTCGTCGATGTGCTCCAGCATGGTGTTGAAGGCGGTCCGCAGCTCGTCCACCTCCGGCCCGCCGTCCCGCCCGTCGGCGCGCAGCGGCAGCCGGGCCGCCGACTCCGTCAGGTCGTGCGAGGCGATGCCGTGCGCGGTGGACGCCATGTCGCTGAGCGGTTTCAGGCCGCGGCGCAGCATCCGGCGGCCGAAGACGACCAGTGCCAGCAGCGCCAGCCCGAAGGCGACGACCTGGATCGTGATGAGCCGCTCGACCGTGTCCTCGATGTCGTCCATCGGCGCGGCGCTCACCAGCACCACCCCGGGTTCGACCTCGCAGGCGCGCAGCCGGTAGGTGCCCTCGCCCCTGAGGTGCTCGGTGCGCAGCAGTTCCTCGTGCGTGGCGGCCTGGGCCCGGGCCAGAGCGGTGAAGTCGTCGACGTCCCGCGGCACGTCGCCGGGGGTTTCCGGCTCGCGCAGTTCGGGGGTGCCGTCCGACACGTCGTACACGGCGTAGTACCAGCGGTAGTACTTCTTTCCCTGGAGCGTGCCGTGGTCCTCGATGCTCTTGGACTGGGCGATCTGGGCGAGTTTGAGCTGGTCGTTGAGCTGGGCCGACAGGTAGTCCCGCATGTAGGTGGTCAGGGCCGTGCCGACGACGGCGAACACGACCAGCGCCAGGGCGCCGAGGCCCAGGGCCAGCCGGGTGCCCAGGCGCATCCCGCGGTAGCTCCGCCGCAGCCGGGCGATCACTCGGGGGCCTGTCGCAGGACGTAGCCGAAGCCGCGCACGGTGTGGATCAGCGGCGTGCCGCCCTCCTCCGTCTCGTCGAGCTTGCGGCGCAGCCGGCTGACGACGAGCTCGACGACGTTGGACCGGCCGCCGAAGCCGTACTCCCACACGTGGTCGAGGATCTGCGCCTTGGTGAGCACGGTGGGCGACTTGCGCATGAGGTAGCGCAGCACCTCGTACTCGGTCGGGGTGAGCGACAGCAGCCGCTCGCCGCGCCGCACCTCCCGGGTGTCCTCGTCCATCGTCAGGTCGCCGACCTGGAGCACGGACCGATGGAAGGAGGGACCGGCGCTGCGCCGCAGCACGGTCCGCAGCCGGGCCATCAGCTCCTCCACGGCGAACGGCTTGACCAGGTAGTCGTCGCCGCCCCGGGTCAGGCCCGCGACCCGGTCGGCGACGCCGTCGCGCGCGGTGAGGAACACCACCGGCACCATCGTGCCGGAGGCGCGCAGCCGGTCCAGGACGCCGAAGCCGTCCACGCCGGGCAGCATCAGGTCCAGCACCACGATGTCGGGGTGGAAGTCGGCGGCCCGCCGCAGCGCGTCCTCGCCGGAGTACGCCGTGGCCGCCTCCCAGCCCTCGTAGCGGGCGACGGTCGCGACGAGATCGGCGATGGGCGGGTCGTCGTCGACGACGAGCAGTCGTACTTTCTCCACTCGCTCATAGTGCTTCACCTGTCCCGCGCCTCCATAGCCGTCCGCCCCTCCGCCGCGGGATCGATAAAGACTTGAAAGTTGAGCGACAGTATTCCGACAGCTCCCCCGCGACAAGCTCGGTGTCCCAGGATCCGATCAAGGAGCTGCCGACCGTGACGACCCTCCAACGACCCCCCACAGCGCCACGGCCGGGCGTGCGCCCGAGAGTCGTGGGCCGCACCGGCCTCTACGCGGTGCTGCTCGCCAACGCGGTCGTGGTGACCGTGTTCTTCGTCCAGGCCGGGTTCGCCTCGAACGCGCTCATCGTGCTCGGCCGGCTGGCCGGGCTGTACGGGGCGCTGCTCATGGCGTTCCAACTGCTGCTGGTGGCCCGGCTGCCGTGGTTCGACCGGCGGATCGGCATGGACCGGCTGACCTCCTGGCACCGCTGGACCGGCTTCTCGGTGCTGTGGCTGCTCCTGGCGCACGCCGTGTTCATCGTGTTCGGCTACGCCCAGGCCTCCTCCCTGGACCCGGTGAGCCAGCTGGTGGACCTCGCCGGGACCGTCGAGGGCGTGCTGCGGGCGATCGTCGCCCTGGGGATCATCATCGTGGTGGGGGCGGTCTCGGCCCGCTACGCCCGTCGCCGGCTGGCCTACGAGACCTGGCACTTCATCCACCTGTACACCTACGTCGCGGTGGTGCTGGCGTTCACGCACCAGGTGGCGGCCGGGACGACGTTCACCACGTCGTCCGTGGCGCGGACGTACTGGTCGGCGGTGTGGGGCACGGCCCTGGCCGCGGTGTTCGCCGGGCGGCTCGTGCTGCCGCTGTGGCGGAACCTCCGCCACCGGCTCCGCGTGACCGCCGTCGTCCCGGAGAACGACGACGTCGTCTCCATCTACGTCACGGGCCGCGACCTGGACCGCCTGCCCGCCCGTGCCGGACAGTTCTTCCTGTGGCGGTTCCTGACGAAGGACCGCTGGTGGCAGGCGAACCCGTTCTCGCTGTCGGCCGCCCCGGACGGCCGCACCCTGCGCCTGACCGCCAAGCGGGCGGGCGACGGCAGCGCGGCCCTGCGGCACCTGAAGGTGGGCACGCGCGTGTTCGCCGAGGGCCCCTACGGCGCCTTCACCACCCTGCACCGCACCCGCCCGGACGCCGTACTCATCGCCGGCGGCGTCGGTGTGACGCCCATCCGGGCCCTGCTGGAGGAACTGCACGGCCACGCGGTCGTGATCTACCGGGTGGCCACGGACCGGGACGCCGTCCTCCACGACGAACTGCGCGACCTCGCGCTCGCCAGGGGCGCCGAACTGCACCTGGTGACGGGGCCGCCCGTGCCGGACCGGCTGGCGCCCGGGGAACTGGCCCGTCTCGTGCCGGACATCGCCGGGCGGGACGTCTATCTCTGCGGGCCGCCGCCGATGATGAACGCCGTGCTCGGCAGTCTGCGCGAGCTGGGCGTGCCCAAGCAGCAGATCCACTTCGAACGCTTCAGCCTGGCCGGATGACGAGGAGACTGTCGTGAAGCGAGCCATACCCGTCCTCGTCCTGAGTGTCGCCGGTCTGATCCCGGTCTGGCGGTACGCGCCGTCACCCGACACCGGTCCGTCGTCGACCGTCACGGAGGCCGCGGCACCGGCGTCGACACCCTCGTCCTCGGCGTCGGGCGGTACCACGTCGACGGTCGTGTCGGGGTCGGTCATCAAGACCGAGAAGGGCCCGGTGCAGGTCGAGGTCACCTTCGAGGGCGAGAAGATCTCCTCGGTGCGGATGCTCCAGCAGCCGGACCACCCGCAGACCACGGCCGCGGTGCCCCGGCTGATCGAGGAGACGCTCCAGGCGCAGAGCGCCGACATCGACACCGTCTCCGGCGCCACGATCACCAGCGACGGCTACAAGGAGTCCCTCCAGGCCGCCGTCGACGCGAAGGGCTGAGGGGATGCGGCGCGTCGAGCACGTCATGGGGTTCCCGGTGTCGGTCCGGATCGACGACGAGGACGTCCCCGAGGCAGCGGTGGACGGCCTCTTCGACTGGCTGCACGAGGTCGACGCCCGGTTCAGCCCGTTCCGGCCGGACAGCGAGGTGTCACGGCTGGACCGGGGCGAGGTGCGCGACCCCAGCCCCGGGCTGCGGGAGGTCCTGGACCTGTGCGAGGAGTACCGGATCGCGACCGCGGGCGCCTTCGACGTCCGCCTGCCCGGCCGCGGCCTCGATCCCTGCGCGGTGGTCAAGGGCTGGTCGGTGCAGAAGGGCGCCGAACTGCTGAGAGCGGCCGGGGCGCGGCGGTTCTGCCTCAACGCGGGCGGTGACGTGATCGCCGCCGGCGGCCCCTGGCGCGTCGGGGTGCGGCATCCCGAGCACGCCGACCGGCTGTGCGCGGTGCTGGACCTCACCGACCGGGCCGTCGCGACCTCCGCCCGCTACGAGCGCGGCGACCACATCCTCGACGGCCGCACGGGCCGCCCCGCGACCGGGCTGCTCAGCCTCACGGTCGTGGCCCCCACCCTCACCGAGGCCGACACGGTCGCGACGGCGGCCTTCGCGCTGGGCGCCGAGGGCGTCGAGTGGGCGGCGGCGCGGGAGGGCTGTGAGGTCTTCGCGGTGGACGCCGGGCGGCGGGTCCTGCGGTCGGCGGGCTTCCCGGTGGCCGGACAACGGACAGCCGTGGCCGCGGCGGGTTAGGCTCCTGAACGGATCACTGCCGAACGGAAGGGGGCCGACGGCATGAACGCCACGGTAACGGCGGTCAGCAGCAACGGCGAGTACTCGTTCACCAAGCCCAATAGGGACAGCATCACCCTGCTCGAAGGGCTCGGTGTGGAGGGCGACGTCCACGCGGGCGTGACGGTCAAGCACCGTTCACGCGTCGCGCAGGACCCCACCCAGCCGAATCTGCGTCAGGTGCACCTCATCCACGAGGAGCTGTTCGCGGAGGTCGCCGAGGCCGGGTTCAGGGTGACGCCCGGCCAGCTCGGGGAGAACATCACCACGCGCGGCATCGACCTGCTGGGCCTGCCGGTCGGCACGCTGCTGCGGATCGGTGACACCGCGGTGGTGGAGGTGACCGGCCTGCGCAACCCCTGTATCCAGATCGACGCCTTCCAGGACGGACTGCTGAAGCAGGTCGTCGGCCGCGACGAGGCCGGCCGGGTGGTGCACAAGGCCGGCATCATGAGCGTCGTGCGGGAGGGCGGGGTGGTGCGGCCGGGCGACACCGTCGAGGTGCGGCTGCCGGCCGAACCGCACCGGCCGCTGGAGCGCGTCTGACGAGCCGGTCACACCTCCGGCAGCGCCTCCAGGAACCCCGCCGGCGGCACGAAGAACACGCTGCCGGTGACGGCCCGTGAGTAGTCCAGCAGCGGGTCGGGCCCCGAGCCCGGCCCGCCGAGGAACATCTTGCGCAGCATCGTCTCGGGTATCTCCGGCGTGCGCGCGTAGGCCACGAAGTAGGTGCCGAACTCGCCGTGGCCGGGCCTGCCGAACGGCATCGCGGAGCGCAGGATCTTCTGTTCCGAGCCGTCCGGGCCCAGGACGGTGTTGACGTCCTTGTGGGAGCCGGGCGCGTCGAGTTCGAGGTTGGTGAGCTTGGTGCGGCCGATCACCTTCTCCTGCGCCTCGACGGCGAGGGCCTCCCAGGCGTCCACGTCGTGCAGGTACTTCTGCACGAGCGCGTAACTGCCGCCCCGGAACCCGGGATCCTCGTCCCCGACGAGGGCCGCGTCGGCAGCGGCCTGCCCGACGGGGTTCTCGGTGCCGTCGACGAAGCCGAGCACGTTGCGCGAGTCGAAGTACGAGAACGCCTGTGTCTCGTCCCGTACGGTGATGGTGCCGCGCAGCCGCCGGACGAGTTCGGCGGCCAGGGCGAAGCACAGGTCGGTGCGGGCGGCCTTGATGTGCAGGAACAGGTCGCCCGGGGTGGCCGGGGCGTGGTGCCGGGGGCCGGCCAGTTCGCGGAACGGGTGCAGTTCGGCGGGCCTGGGGCCGCCGAAGAGCCGGCTCCAGGCCCGGGATCCGATGCCGGCGACGCAGCCGAGCCCGCCGTCGGGGCTGGGGAAGCCGACGGACCGCACCAGACCCGCGAGGGAGCCCAGCACCTCCCGTACGACGGCTTCCCCGCCGGGGTCGATCGTGGCGACCAGGAACACCGCGACCGACGCCGGTGGGTTCGTGACCGACTGTGGCAGCGTCTCTCCCGGGGGCAGCGGTGACGTCATGGCTCTCCCATCCCTTCGCCCTGCCGACACGGCCCGCCCGCTCCCCCACCGGTGCGGCGCGGCCCACGCCCCTGAGACGATGCCCAGCGAAGGGGCGGCCGGAACTCCCCGGCCGGAAAGGGTGGTTGCTACGGCGCCTCTTCCTGAAGCACCTTCACGTCCCAGGGCCGAGCGGCACCGCCTCGGCGTACACGGTGCCGGACAGCACGTCCCGCACGGCCGCGGGCACCGGCACGGACGGCCTCCTCCCACGACCAGTGGTGCAGGAAGCGCACGCGGCGGCCGTCCCGGGCGGTCGCCGAGGTGGCGGTGACGCTCGGGTGGGCGGGGCGCCAGGCGTCGTCCGGGGCGAACCCGTCGAACAGGGCGCGAGCGAGGACGGGGTCGGGCAGGGTGCCGCCGTAGGTGATGCGGCCGGCGCCGTGGCGGTGCGTGGTGATCGCGGGCCAGCGGCCCAAGTGCGGGTGCACGTACGCCGCCGGCGTGGCCTTCGAGGAGCTGCTTGCGCAGGGCATGAAGAGGGGAACGGCGGGCGGCGTCAACGGCCCGGGCGGAACCGACTTCCGACGGATCCGCACCCGCCCGGTGAGACGGGAGCGGCCGGGACCCTGCGAGGGCTCCGGCCGTTCGTACGGTCCGGCTCAGCTCGCCGTGCGGCGGATCCGGCCCGCGTACTTCTTCTCCAGCTCCAGGTTGCCCTCGAAGCCGCCCGGTACGTTGGCCGAGACGTAGACCGGGGGGCGCTCGCCGGCGGCGAGGAGGCGGCCGGCCGTCTCGGCGACCGTCATCTGCACCAGCATCACGCCGGTGAGTGTGGACAGGGCGCAGACCGAGCCGCCGCCGGGGAGTTCGAGCAGGGAGTCGCCGCGTGGGGCCGCGTTGTCGAGGACGACGTCGGCGATGTCGGCCAGCTTCCGGCCGCTGGGGTGGGCGGCGGGGACGGCGCGGGTGTGGGTGAGGGAGGTGAGGGCGAGGACGCGGTGGCCGCGTTCCTTGGCGTGCAGGGCCATCTCCACGATGACGTTGTTGACGCCCGAGTTGGAGATGACGACGAACAGGTCCTGGGGGTTCGGTTCGGCGAGGTCGTAGATCCGGGCGGCGACCCCGGCCCGGCGTTCCAGGAGCGGGTCGTCGAGGACGGACGGGTCCTCGCCGCCGTAGAGGACGAGGTCGGCGATGCTCAGCCGGTTGGTGGGGACCAGCCCGCCGGCGCGGCCTGCGAGTTCGAGGACGAGCGCCTGTGAATGGCCGGTGCCGAAGGCCTGGACGACACCGTCCGCGCGTACGCACTCGGCGACCAGGTCCGCGGCGGCGGCCACGTCGTCGCGGGCGGACTCGATGACGTGCTGGAGGACGGCGAGGCTCTCCCGCGCGAACCCCTGGGCGCTCACAGACTCGACGGACACGCGACACACTCCCCACTGATGGATTGAATCACCCTACACTTCACCAGCGGTGAATCAATACATCACAGGTGCTGTCCGCTGCTAATCGGGTCCTGGTATTCAATCCGCGCCCGTAAGGGTGGCTGGTACCTTCTCAGCATGCCTCCCACAGACGTCACCACACTGATCCGCACCGAGCTGCCCCGGCTGGCGGGCTCCCTGCGGAAGGTCGGCGAGCTGATCCTGGAGGATCCGGCCGCCGTCACCCATTGCTCGGCCGCCGAGCTGGGCCGCCGCACCGGGACCTCGCAGGCGACGGTGACCCGTTTCTGCCGGGCCATCGGACTGGACTCCTACCAGCATCTGCTGATCGAACTGGCCCAGGAGCGGGGCCGGGGCGAGGTCTCCGACTGGGGGACCGCCGAGATCGGCCCGGACATCTCGCCCGACGACAGCCTGGAGCGTGTGGTGCAGGTCGTCGGCGCGGCGGACCTGCGGGCCATCCAGCAGACCATCGACCGGATCGACCTCGACGCGCTGGAACGCGCCGCCCAGGCCCTGGCCAAGGCCAGGCGGATCGACGTCTACGGCGTCGGGGGCAGCGGCGCGGTGGCCCATGAGACCGAGACGCGGCTGTTCCGCATCGGCTGCTCGGTCCGCGGCTGGACCGAGGTGCACGCCGCGGCCACCTCCGCCGCCCTGCTGACGCCCGCGGACGTGGCCATCGGCATCTCCCACTCCGGGGCGACCCGGGAGACCCTCGAGCCGTTCGAGATGGCCAGGGAGCGCGGCGCCACCACCATCGCCCTCACCACGGACCCACGTTCACCCTTGTCCAGGGCCGCCGACATCCGGCTCATCTCGTCATCCGCCGAGACCAGCTTCCGCGCCGAGAGCATCAGCAGCCGGCACTCCGTCCTGATGCTCGTCGACTGCCTCTACGTCCGCGTCGCCCAGCTGTCCTACCAGCGCGCGAGCGCCTCGCTGGCGCTGACCGACCACATCGCCGGACAGCACGCGGTGAAGTCCCGGCGCGCCAGGTGAACCTTGTCGGCGTCGTATGGATGAACCACCAAGTTGGTTCGAAGGTGGTTGTTTGAATCACTCCTGCCGTGCAGGATGGGGCTCCCCAGAGCACCTCGTAGGAGTCCCATGCGCGTCACCTCTGTCGAGTCGACCGAGCTCTTCACCGGGACCACCGAGCAGCCGCGCCAAGTGGTGGCCGTCGAGCTGAGCCACGCTCCGGGCCGGACCGTCCGGCTCACCCTGGAGGGTCCGGGCCTCACCGGCACCGCGGAGACCGCCGTCGGCGAGGACGGCACCGCCCGCGCCGAGATCCCCGTCACCGGCGACAGCCTGGCCCCCGGCGACCGCCGCGAGATCACGGTCACCGCCCGGGACGGGGACGAGAGCACCACCCGCACCGGCGAGTTCACGGCCGCCGAACCCGGCTGGACCATGTTCATGGTCAGCCACTTCCACTACGACCCCGTCTGGTGGAACACCCAGGGCGCCTACACCGAGACCTGGGACATCGCCGACGACCCGGCGGCCGGCGGACTGCCCGCCCGCACCTTCGACTCGCGCGGCCGGTCCGGCATGAGCCTGGTCCGCGCCCACTGCGATCTGGCCCGCCGCGACCCGGCGTACACCTTCGTGCTCGCGGAGGTCGACTACCTCAAGCCCTACTGGGACGCCTTCCCCGAGGAGCGCGCCTTCCTGCGGCAGCTGATCCGCACCGGCCGCGTCGAGATCATGGGCGGCACCTACAACGAGCCCAACACCAACCTCACCGGCGCCGAGGCGACGATCCGCAACGCCCTGTACGGCGACGGCTTCCAGCGCGGGATCATCGGGGCCGCGCCGGAGACGGCCTGGCAGCTCGACGCGTTCGGGCACGACCCGCAGTTCCCGGGACTGATGGCGGACGCCGGGGTCAGCTCCAGTTCATGGGCGCGCGGCCCGTTCCACCAGTGGGGACCCACGCTGTCGGTGTTCGGCGAGGAACCACGCGACCCCGGGCGGATGCAGTTCCCGGCCGAGTTCAACTGGATCGCCCCGTCGGGACGCGGGCTGCTGACCGCGTACATGGTCAACCACTACGGCGCCGGCTGGGCGATCGACAACGCGCCCACCCTGCCCGAGGCGGAGGCCGCCGCGCTCAAGCTGTTCCAGGGGCTCAAGAAGGTCGCGCTCACCCGCAACGTGCTGCTGCCGGTCGGCGGTGACTACGCGCCGCCCTGCCGCTGGGTCATGGACATCCACCGCGACTGGAACGCCCGGTACGTCTGGCCCCGGTTCATCAGCGCCGTACCACGGGACTTCTTCGCCGCGGTCCGCGCGCAGTTGGCGGCGGAGGGCCGCACGGCCTCCCCGCAGACGCGCGACATGAACCCGGTCTACACCGGCAAGGACGTCTCCTACATCGACACCAAGCAGGCCCAGCGCCACGGCGAGACCCGCCTCGCCGACGCCGAGGCCTGGGCGACGCTCGCCTCCCTCGTCACCGGCCACCCGTACCCGGACGCGGCCCTCGACAAGGCGTGGCGGCAACTCGTCTACGGCGCCCACCACGACGCCATCACCGGTTCGGAGTCGGACCAGGTGTACATCGACCTGATGACCGGCTGGCGGGAACTGCACGACCTGGCGGAGAGCGTGCACGCCGACGCGACCCAGGCCCTGGCCGGCCGGGTGGCCCCGGGCGGCGGCCCCGACCTGGTCGTGTTCAACTCGGCCACCTGGGCGCGGCGGGACGTGCTGACGGTCGACGACCCGGGCCTCGTCCCCGAAGGTCTCCCCGCGGTCCGCGAGGACGGCCGGCTCCACGTCGTCGTCCCGGAGGTGCCCGGCATGGGCCTGGAGGCGCTCCCGCTCGCCGAGGGTTCCGCCCCCGGGTGGGAGCGCGGCGAGGGCCTCACCGTCCGGAACGAGTTCTACGAGGTGACCGTCGACCCGGCACGCGGCGGCGGCGTCAGCAGTCTCCGCGCGCTCGCCGAGGGCGGCCGGGAGCTGCTGCGCCCCGGTGACATCGGCAACGAGATCGTCGTCCAGGAGGAGTACCCGAGGCACCCGCGCTTCGGCGAGGGCCCCTGGCACCTCACCCCGACCGGCACGACCGCGGCCCGCGGCCGGGACGTGACCGCCGAGGTGAACGTCGAGCACTCCCCCGCCGGTTCCCGCGTCACCGTCACCGCCGACCTCGGCCTCTTCCGCTACACCCAGCGGTTGACGCTCTGGAAGGGCGTCGACCGGCTCGACGTCACCACCACCGTCGACGGGTACGACGGTGCCGACCGGCTGATCCGGGTGCGCTGGCCCTCGGACGTGCGGGGCGGTCTGCCGGTGCACGAGGTGGCGGACGCGGTGATCGGGCGCGGCTTCGGCTTCGTGGAGGTGGACAGCGAACGGTTCCCGTGGACGCTGGACAACCCGGCGAACACCTGGTTCGCCCTCTCCTCCACCGCCCGGGTCGCCGTGCACGACGAGGCCGGCGCGCTCCTCGGACACCGCGCGATCGGCGTCGCCGAACTCGTGTACCCCGACTGGGACACCGCGGGCGACCTCGGCACTCCGCTCGCGGCGGCCCTGGTCCGTGCCGGGGTCACAGCGACCTCGACCATCGCGGGCGGCCCCCGCTACGGCGACCTGGAGGTCGACTCCAACCTCCCGGACCTGCGGATCGCCGTCGGCGGCCCGGACCGCAACGCCGTGGTCGCCGAGGCACTCGGCTGGGACCCGGCGGCCGGCCGGGAGCTGAAGCGCCAACTGGCCGAGCGGGGCGTGGCCACCGTCTGGGTCGCGCCGCGCGCCTGCCTGCGCGAGGAGTGGATCCCCGGGGCCGATCTGCGCGATCTGGAACGCCTGCCGCTGCTCGTGGTCGCGGGGTCCCGCCCCGAGGACGACGCCAGGGCGGTCGACGCGGTCGTCGCCGGCCTGGCCGACTTCACGGTGACGGCCACCGCCGCCGGCGGCGGTGAGGCGCTGCCGCCCGGTGACGCCTGGGACGGACGCAGCTTCGCCGTCCTGAACCGTGGCACACCCGGCTGTGTGGTCACCTCCTCGGGCGACCTCTACATGTCCCTGATGCGCTCCTGCACGGGCTGGCCGTCCGGGATCTGGGTGGACCCACCGCGCCGGACCGCCCCCGACGGCTCGGCGTTCCAGCTCCAGCGCTGGTCGCACACGTTCGAGTACGCGGTGGTCGCGGGCACGGGCGACTGGCGCGCACTGCGGCTGCCGCGGGCCGGACACGCGTACAACCATCCGCTGACGGCCCGGGTACGCACCGGCTCCGAGGCCGGGCTGCTGCCTCGCTCGGCTTCCCTGCTGTCCCTCGAACCGGCCGGCGAGGTCCTGCTGGACGCGCTGAAGCCGGCCGGCTCCCCGCTGGCCCGGGGGAGCGAGGCGCGGGTGGACCCGGGGCAGGGCGTCGTGGTCCGCGTGCACGAAGTCAACGGACGGCCGGTGCGAGCACGGGTGTCCGGCCCGTCGGCCTGGACGTCGGGCACCCGCGCCGACGTCCTGGAGACCCCGGGGGTGTCCCTCACCCCGGACGAGACCGGCGGCCTCGAAGCCGACCTGACCGGCTTCGAGGTCGCCACCCTCCTGGCCACACCGGCCGACGCGCCCGGCCTCGCGTCCGGGCCGGGCACCGACGCCCACGAGCCCTCCCAGCCGGTCGCCACCCGCTACTGGCTGCACAACTCCGGCCCCGCCCCACGCGGCAACATGCCGGTCGCGGTGTACGTCTCCCCCACCACGCTCACCGTCGACGGCCCGGTCACCGCGACGGTCAGGGTCGGCTCGGAGCTGACCGACGCGCCCGTGTCGGGCACGGTGACCTTCGAGGTCCCCCCGGGCTGGACCACCGAGCCCGCCGAACTCCCTTACGCACTCGCCCCCGGCGGCTTCACCCTCACCGACGTCACGGTGACACCACCCCCGGACGCGCCCCCCGGCAGGCACTGGCTCGCCGCACGGCTGTCGTACGGCGGCCAGACGTACGAGGACGCGGTGGCGCTGGACGTGCCGGACGGGCATACGGGCCCGACCCTGGTCACCGATCTGACGGTCGAGCGAGTGACCGTCCGCCGGGGCGAACGGGCCAGGATCCCCGTGACCCTGCGGAACACCACGCGGGGCCGCGTCAACGGCACGCTCTGGGCCGTCTCCTCCTGGGGCACCTGGCCAGGAGTCGTTCCCGGCTGCCAGGGCTTCACCGTCCCCGGCGGGGAGCAACTGGAGTGCGCGATCGAGGTGGACGGCGACGCGATTCCCCCCGGGTCGTACTGGCTGATGGCGAAGTCCGCGTGGCACGGCTGCGTGGCGTACACGAGGGCCGTGGAGCTGGAGGTGACGCCATGACCGAGGACTACGCGGCGCGCGTCCACGGCAACACGATCCCGAAGCGGCACGTGGACGAGTTCCTGAGCACCGGACTCCCCAGGGGCGCGGGGAACTGCGCGACCAGCCACCATGACGCCGCACCCGCAAGACGACACCGCCAACAACGACGCTGGGCGACCCAGATCGTCCTCATCCACGAACTGGCCCACCGCACCTGCGCGGAACGGGGCCTCGCCCCACCGAGCGACGTCCTGCCGATGCAACTGCTCACCATCCCCGAAACCGACGTCGCCGACCTGGGCAGCATCGTCGCGGCAGCCCTCGCCCACTCCCCGGCCGCCCGAGCCCTGCTCGAAGACCTGGAACGCGAACAAGAGGTCGGGGAAACGGCCGTACGCGACTACTACGACCGCAACCGGGACCGCTTCCTCACCCCGGAGGCGCTCCGACGCGGCGTCGACCCGTTCACCGCAGCGGAACCGTCGGACGTCGCCCCCTACGACGACGTCCGCGACGACATCGAACAGCAACTGCGCCGGGCCGCCACCCGACGCGCGTTCTTCAACTGGCTCGACCAGGCCCGCGAGGACGTCGAGTACGCCACAGGCCACGAGCACCCCGGCGACCCCTCCCACCCGGACCACGAACACCGTCACTGATCGCCGGGCGCAACCCAACAGCAACACGGCAAACCATTGACCTCCGATGAATTCTGGTCCACATTTTCATCAATCGAAGTCCAACTTGGTGATTTGATCCAGCGACGACTGGTCCCAGGAGGGCAGCAATGCGCGCAAGAAGACTCACCGGATCCCTGACCTGTCTGGTCGTCCTGACCCTGACGGCCGCCGGCTGCGGCCTCTCCGGCGGCGGTTCGGACGGCGGCGACGCCACGGCCGGCGGCTGCAAGGTCGACCAGGGCAACGTCGGATCCGGCAAGCTCTCCGGCGAGGTCAAGGGGAAGATCACCTTCCAGACGACCAACCTGAAGAAGGACTTCGGGAAGTACTTCAACGGCGTCATCGGCGCCTTCGAGCAGGCCCACCCGGGCACCGAGGTCAACTGGATCGACGACCCGGGCGACGCCACCTTCACCCAGCGCCTGGTCGCCGACGCGCAGGGCTGCACGCTGCCCGACGTGGTGAACATCAACGTCAACACGGCGGTGGCGCTGACGAAGAACGGCTATCTGCTCAACCTGGACGACAAGGCGCCCGACGCGGGCAAACCGTTCACGCCGGCGATGTGGAAGTCCAGCGTGTACACCGACGCGGACGGAAAGAAGGTGCACAGCGTGCTGCCCTGGTACTCCGGCGGCATCGTGCAGACCTTCAACACCGACCTGATGAAGAAGGCGGGCCTGGACCCGGACAGACCTCCGACGACCGTGCTCGGCCTCTTCGACGACGCGGAGAAGATAGCCAAGGCCTCCGGCGGCAAGTACTACGCGTTCCTCGCCAACCCGCAGCTGCGCATCCCCGCCGACTGGCAGCAGATGGACATCAAGATCCTCTCCCCCGACGGCAAGAAGTTCACCTTCGCCGACGACCCGAAGACGGCCCGGTGGGTCGAGGCCATGACCAGGCTCTACAAGGCCGGTGGCATGCCGAGGGACTCCCTGTCCTCCACTCAGGACCCCGCCAACGTCTACGGCCAGGGCAAGCTGGTCTACGGCCCCACCAACCCCAACTTCCTGCGCTTCATCCAGCAGAACAACCCGAGCGTCTACAAGAAGACCGGTGTCGCCCCCTTCATGCTGGACGCCCTCGGCCACACCGTCGGCGCACCGCAGTACATCGGCGTGGCGTCCACCAGCAAGAACGCCGCCACCGCGCTGGCCTTCGCGCGGTTCCTGACGAACGCCGAGAACCAGCTCGCCTGGGCCAAGGACCCCAACGTCGTCATCTTCCCCTCCACCACCGCCTCCCTGAACGACCCGTTCTTCCAGTCGGTCAAGGGAGACGACCCCTTCGCCGAGGCCCGGAAGATCGTCGCCAGTGACCGCAAGACCGCCACGGCCGACGAGATCGCCCTGACACCCGGTGAGCTCAACGCCATCTCGGCCCAGATCCAGCTGGCCATGCAGGGCAAGAAGAGCGCCGAGGACGCTCTGAAGGACGCTCAGGCCAAGGCCAACCGGCTGATCGAACAGGGCAGCTGAGGATGACCCAGCCGACCGTCCACCCGGCGCCCGCCCCCGCTCCCCCGGGGGCGGGCGCCCGACGCCCCGGCGGCGCTTCCCCCGCCTCCCGGCCGCCGGGGCCGCTGCGCCGCGCCCTCCGCTTCGTCACGCCCGGTCCGAGCGCCGACGCGGGGGGCGCCGCGCTCCACCGCCGCTGGTGGCTGCCCTGGCTGTGGATGACGCCCGCGATCATCGGCGCGACCGTGTTCGGGGTCTTCCCGTTCCTCAACACGGTCGTCGTCTCCTTCACCGACGCCAAGCCGCTCGGCGGGGCCTACAACGTCGTCGGCCTGGACAACTACCGCCGGATGCTGGGCGATCCGGACTTCTGGCTCGCCACCCGCAACAGCCTGCTGTACGCGCTGATCGTCGTCCCGCTGATGGTGCTGCTGCCGCTGCTGCTCGCCCTTCTCGTGGAGAAGAACCTGCCGGGCATCGGCTTCTTCCGCTCCGCCTTCTACACGCCGGTGCTCGCCTCCAGCGTGGTCGTGGGCCTGAGCTGGCAGTGGCTGCTGAGCGACCAGGGGCTGGTCAACACCTGGCTCCAGAAGGCCCACATCATCCGGGAGGCCATCCCGTTCCTGTCGGACTCGTGGCTGATCCTGCTGTCGGCGATGGGCCTGACGCTGTGGAAGGGCCTCGGCTGGTACATGATCTTCTATCTGGCGGCTCTCGGGAACGTCCCCCGGGAACTGCACGAGGCGGCGGCCGTGGACGGCGCGGGTGTCGTCCGCCGCTTCTGGCACGTCACCGTGCCCGGCGTGCGCACCTCGATGATGCTGGTCGGCACCCTCACCGGCATCGGCTCGCTGCGGGTGTTCACGGAGATCTACATGCTGGGCGGCGCCACCGGCGGCCCCGGCGGCGCCGACCGCACGCTCCCCTTCTACATCCGCGACGTCGGTCTCGACCCGCTCACCGGCAACGCCGGTTACGGCGCCGCCGTCAGCGTCGCCCTGTTCGCACTCACCCTTGGCCTCACGCTGCTCGCCCAGCGCCTGACGAAGGAGGACGAGGCTTGACTTCTCCCCCAGCTGAAGCAGGGGGATTCAACCCTCGCAGGTTGAACTTTCTGCTTCACAGCCCGTTGCCGACCCGAATCAACGGCCAGGGTTGGTGTACCAACCATCGGTCTTGCACAGGCTCCACAGACCTGACGTCCCGCCAGCCCGGCGGTAGACCGGTTCAGGACTTGGTTATCGCCCCGAACCAGCACAGCGAGCCTACGGCCCTGTGCCCTGAGGGCGGAATTCCGTTTTTTGCCCTGCTTCGCAGGAGTCCGTTTCCTCCCCAGCCTGAAGGCCGGGGTATCCACGGAGGAACCCGATGACGACCGCCGTCGACAAGCGCCGCCGTGTGATGCCCCGCTGGCGCGACCACGGCCGCCCGCGCGAACTGGTCGTCCGCTACCTGCTGTTGCTGTTCGTCCTGTTCATCACCGTCGGCCCGCTGCTGTGGCAGCTGCTGTCCTCCCTCAAGGGCGCGGGCGAGGACGTCTTCGGCGCGGGCGCCTCCCTGATCCCCCGTCACCCGTCGCTGCGGGCGTACCGGGAGGTCTTCGACCAGGTGCCGGTGTGGACGTACATCAGGAACAGCGTGTTCGTCGCCGTGCTGTCCATCGCCAGCCAGCTGGTCTTCTCCACCCTCGCCGGCTACATGCTGTCCAAGCCCGGCTGGAAGGGCCGCAAGCTGGTCTGGGTGGTGCTGCTGGCGTCCATGATGTTCCCCTTCGAGTCGATCATGGTGTCGCTGTTCCTCAGCATCCGGGACCTGGGCCTGGTCGACCACCTGGTCGGCGTCTGGCTGCCCGGCTTCGTCGCCGCGATCAACGTCCTCATCATGCGGGCCGCGTTCCTCGCCGTGCCGCGCGAGATCGAGGACGCTGCGATGCTGGACGGGGCGGGCGAGTGGAAACGCTTCCGGTACCTGTACCTGCCGTCCGCCTACGGTGCGATCCTCGTCGTCACCATCAACACCTTCATCAGCGCCTGGGACGACTTCCTGTGGCCGCTGATCGTGCTGCGCACCGAGGACCACTTCACGCTGACGCTGGGTCTGGCGCGGCTGCAGACCTCGTCCTTCGGCTACGACCAGCGGATGGTGATGGCGGGTTCGGTGATCTCCGTGATTCCCGTGCTGGTGCTGTTCGTCATCACCCAGCGGTGGTTCTACAAGGGCGTCTCGTCCGGTGCCGTGAAGCTCTGACCGACCCGGAGCACGACCGGTACGGCGGTCAGTGCCCGGCGCGCCGACTCCGCGACGCGGATCTCGACCGTGCCGGGCAGGACCGCCGTCGCCAAGTCCGTTCCGACCTGGGCGAGTTGCTCGGCCCCGAGGGGAAACACGACGGTGCGGCGCTCTCCGGGGGCCAGGTCGAGGGCCTGGAAGCCCCGGAGTTCGAGGGTGCGGGGCCAGACGGGGGTGACGAGCCGGCGGATGTACAGCTGCGCGACGGAACGCCCACGCCGCTCCCCGGTGTTGGTGACGTCGGCCTCGACGGTCCGCCCCGACAGCCGTGGCGTCCCGTAGGCGAAGCTCGTGTACGACAGCCCGTGCCCGAAGGAGTACAGCGGTTCGGCGCTGTCGTCGGCATAGCCGCCGTACTCGGTCTCCTTGTGGTTGTAGTGGACGGGCAGTTGACCCGCCGAGCGCGGCACGGAGACGGGCAGCCGGCCCATCGGCTCGGCCCGGCCGAGCAGCACGTCCGCGATGGCCTCACCACCCCATGGGCCGGGGTACCAGGCGGTGAGCAGCGCGGCGGCCCGCTCGGCGGCCTCGGGAACGGCGTGCGGACGCCCCTGGACCAGGACGACGACCGTGGGTGTGCCGGTCGCGGTGACGGCGTCGAGCAGGGCGTGCTGGGCGCCGCCGAGCCGCAGTCCCGCGAGGTCGGCTCCCTCTCCGCAGGTCATCTCGGACACGGCCGTGCGTGCGGCCCCGTTGGCGTCGAACTCCGTGTCCGGCGTGCGGGCGCTGCTGCCGCCGAGCACCAGCACGGCGACGTCACAGGCGGCCGCCTCGGCGATCGCCTCGGGAATGCCGGACAGGTCGTCGCCGGTGAGGGCGCATCCCCGGACGTGGCGTACGTCGACGCCGGTGCGTCGCAGCGCGTCGAGGACGCTGGTGCCGGTGCCGGGGCGCTGTGGGGCGGTGTAGTCGCCCAGGTGGTGGGCGACGGTGCCGGCGTGCGGCCCCAGGACGGCGATCCGGGACGGGGCCGGCAGGGGCAGCACACCGTGGTCGTTGTGGAGCAGGGTGACGGCGGTCCGGGCCAGGGCGGTGCTCAGACCGCGTCCGGCGGCCGGGGACGGCGGCGGGACCGCGCCGCAGGGCTGTTCGAACAGGCCGAGGCGGAACTTGAGCCGCAGCACCCGGGCGACGGCCGCGTCCAGGACCCGCTCGCTCACCAGCCCCCGCTCGACCGCCTCCTCCAGCCGCGTGAAGCCCTCGTCCCACAGGCTGATGTCGACCCCGGCGTTCAGGGCGAGCGCACCGGCCGAGACGACGTCGCCGGTGACGCGGGCCAGCCGGTCCACGGCCAGCCCGTCCGCCATGACGAGTCCGTCGAAACCCCAGCGGTCGCGCAGCACTCCGGTGAGCAGGGCCCGGTTGCCGCAGCACGGCATGCCGTCGACTTCGTTGTACGCGGCCATGACGGCGGCGGCCCCGGCGCGGACTCCGGCGTGGGCGGCGGGGAGGTGGATCTCGTGCAGTTCCCGGAGCCCGAGTTCGGACTCGGCGGAGTTGCGGCCGCCGACGGTGGCGCCCTGCCCGGCGAAGTGCTTGAGGACGACGGGGGCCCGGTCCGGGGCGAAGAGCCCGCCCGGCTCCTGCTCGCCCTGCATACCGCGCACCAGCGCCTCGGTGAGCCGGGCGGCCAGGTACGGGTCCTCGCCGAAGCACTCCTCGGTCCGGCCCCAGCGCGGATCGCGGGCGATGTCCAGGGCGGAGACCAGGGCGACGTGTCCGCCACGGGCCCGCAGTTCCGCTGCCGCGTGGGCGGCGGCTCGCTCGTACAGGGCGGGGTCCCAGCCGGCGCCGACGGCCAGGTTGACGGGCAGGACCGTGCCGTCGAGGGCCATGTGCCCGTGCGGCATCTCCTCGACGAACAGGGCCGGGATGCCGAGCCGGCTGCGTTCGACGACGTGGCGCTGGACGAGGTGGGCCAGTTCGGCGCCGTCCCGGGCGCCTGGTCCGGTGGCGTGGTCGACGCCGGACCAGGCGTCGGCGCGCAGCAGCCCGTACAGCGCGCCGAGTCCGGCGAAGCGCTCGGTCTCGGCGTACAGGGCGTCGGTGAGTTCGAAGCCGCCGCCGGGGGTGCGGCGGTAGGCGTCCCAGCCGTACATCCGCTGGTTCAGCTGGCCGGCCTTCTCGCGCAGGGTCATCCGGGAGAGCAGGTCGCGGACGCGCGCGTCGACGGCAGCGGCGGGGTCGCGGTACAGGGGCGTGTCCTGCCGGGTGGTGGTCACGTGCGGCCGCCGAGAGCGAGGCGGGCCAGGGCCACGGCGCCCCGGCGGCCGTCGGGGACCCAGTCGAGGGTGAGGCCGAGGGTGTGGAGACGGGCTTCCAGGCGGGTGGTGAGGGGGCCGTCGGGGCCGAGCAGCCCGCCGGTGGCGACGAGGCGTTCGCCGGGGCCGGGGTCCAGCGCCCGTACCGTCTCGGTGAGATGGTCCGCGGCCTCGTCGAGGATGGCCAGGGCGACCGGGTCCTCGGCGTGCCGGGCCGCCGCTGCCACCAGGGGCGCGAGCCGTGCCAGGCGGACGGGGGGCTCGGCCATGACGGCGGGCAGCAGGTGCCCGCGGTACGCCTCGCGGTGGTGGCGGGACCAGGGGGCCTTGTGGGGCGGGAG